>NZ_JBEVDX010000116.1:0-9871 GCF_040513095.1 Pedobacter sp.
CACATACGAATCTGACATGGCAAACCAGGGAAGATACTGGATCACCCTGTCATCCCATTTGAGTTTACCTTCTTCCACCAGCATCGCGAGCGCAGTCGTGGTAAATGCTTTGGAATTTGAGGCTATGGAGAAAAGCGTATTGCCATCAACGGGTGCTTTCTCATTTACCTTTTTAACGCCATAACCTTTTGCCAGCAGTACCTTTCCATCTTTAACAATAGAAATACTCATCCCGGGCACATCAAAAGTGGTAAGCACCTGTTCAACATATTTATCCACTCCCGGGGGCAGGGCAGCGGGTTTTTGCGCATGGGTCAGGAGGGGCAGCAGCAAGGCAATAAAGGCTGAAATTCGCATCTTTAGGGGGTTTAGTAATACCTTTTATTTGTTGTTGGTATGAAAAATTCTTCTGTGCGCCGTTCTTCAATCCTGGCTTCATCGTCCTGTTTCATTTTTCTAAGCAGTACGGCCATTTGTTCATGGCATTGTGCCGATACGTAAGAATCAGGAAATGAGGTTGCAGAGCGTTTAAATAATTCAAATGCGGCTTTCAGGGAGGCTGTGTCATTTTTTAAACTTAACTTTCTGCCTTCCTGATAATCATTGAGCCAGTTCCGGGCGATGCTGTTTGTGCGCTGGGCTTCTTCCAGTACCGGGAAAGGAGGGATGCTCTGCGGGACTTTCTCGGGTTTGATCTCAGTTGTTTTCTGCATGAAGTAGGCTTGTATTCCCAGCAGATAAGTTTGTGCTTCAGCTTCATTATATGAGGGTTGTTTCAGGCGCTGTTCTTCGGAGGGATTGGTGAAGAACGATGCCTCTGCCAGTACTCCTGGAATGCCATAACTGTTTCGTAGTACAGATGAGCCTTTGGAGGGAAAAATTACGTAATCCGAGAGCAGGCTCTTTGGGACCGGCCGGCGGTAAAAATACCTTTCGAAAGCTGCAGCGAGCGACTTCCCGAAGGCTACGCCCGCGAGGTTTTCTGAGCTTGCCCCATGGAAATAGATTATCGGGAAATTGACGGCTGTATCTGCGGTAGCGTTATGATGAATGGAAATCAGCAGGTCTGCTTTTTGTGAAATGGCCATTGCCGCGCGGTCTTCCAGTTTGACGAACACATCAGTATCGCGGGTTAGGATCACTTTTGCGCCTTTAGCTTCCAGTTTCTTTTTCAGCAATAGTGCTACGCGGAGGTTTACCCATTCTTCTCTTTCCCCGTTTATGCCCTGACGGTAATGGTCTGTTGCAGCGGTACCGCCATGTCCCGGATCAACGCAGATGGTCTTATTCAGTAAGGCATCCTCTGCGGATTGCTGTGCTGACACATGCAGGGCAGTAAATGATAAAAGTAACAGTACAAAGGTTTTGGTCATTTAAGTAGTAGTTTTCTGGTTAAAAATTCGGCTGTAGCCTGGTCTACCTGCAACATGTGTTCGTACTTCATCCAGTGGTGTGTTTCATCAGGAACCATCAGCGTTTCAAAAGATACATTCTTTTTGGCGAGGCGATTGATCAAATCCACACTTTGATGAAATTTAACATTTCCGTCGTCATCGCCATGAACAATCAGCACGGGTGAGGTCCATTTACTGAGCCAGGCGACAGGTGATGATTTCCACATCAGCTCTTTTGCCAGGGCCAGATCAGGTGCAGGTTCTGCCTGTTCCCCGGGTGCAAAGACCATCAGGTTGTGTTCACCGTGAATATCTACACCGGCGGCGAACAGTTTTGAGTCCTGCGCGAGTGCCATGGCAGTAAGATAGCCCCCGTAAGAACCACCATAAATGCCGATCCTTGCTGAATCTACCTGTTTCAGACCGGCCAGATAATGACCTGCAGCGCGGATGTCCTGGTATTCGGAGGCACCTGCCGTCCATGAGTGTCTGGGGTTCTGGAAGTCGAATCCGTAACCAATACCCAGCCTGTAATTAACGGCAAGTACGATAAAACCCCTGCCGGCGAGGTATTGGTTGAGCGCATAGGTATTTGAATAATAATCTCCATAATGCCAGCCCAGCAGCATCTGGCGCTGGGGCCCGCCATGCACAAAGAGGATTGCGGGTTTCTGTGATGGACCGCCTCTTGGCTCAAAAATTTGCCCGTAGACTGTGTTGCCATCCGCAGCTTTAAAGCTAACCGATCTGGGGCTTACCAGTCTTCCCAGGGGAAAATCTGCCGGGATCAGTTCTTTCCCTATCAGTTTGATTTGTTTTTTCGCGCGCAAAGTCACAATCCCTGGTAGGTTAGGTTGTTGTGCAGTTGCAAAAAGTGCAGCAACAGCTTCCCCGTTCCCCAGCATAACCGGATTACTTTCCAGTCCCGTTCCGGATGTGAGCAGCTCCATTGCTGCTTTGTCTACTGGTACTCTTGCCAGATGGCGCCTGTCAGGATCCTGAAGATTTGTGCTGAACAGCAGTGATGTGCTGTCGGCACTGAGTTGAATATGCTCTGCTATGAAATTTCCAGGTGTAAGCAGCAAGGCGGTTCCTCCCGTTGGGGGGACGCTGTACAGATGCGGCCATCCATCCTGGCAGGATACAAAAGTAATCCGGTCCCTGGCTGCCCAATGCAGATTTGTGCCGCCATTGGTTGCGGGCAGAGATGCGCGGAGGCTTTCAGCAGCTTTCCAGATTTCTTTGCCTTTGCCGGAGGCTGCTTCTGCCGTCCATATCGACCATGGCTGCAGGATATCAACAGTGAGTGAGTCCGGTGCACCACCACGTGCGGGGCGTCGGATAAAGGCAACCTGTTTGCCATCCGGACTCCATTGTGGCGACTGGTCCCTGGAGAAAGCAGGTGCCATCCATTGAATGGATGTGAGGCTGTCCCGGTAAATTCCAATCAGTGAATGGTCGGCACGGGAAACAGTAAACAGCATTTGCCGGCCGTCCGGAGACCATTTAATTCCTTCAGCAGATCCGCGTACATGGAACATCTTTTTTGCAGCGGGCCGCCTGCCATATGTTGCCCGCCAGACCTGTCCGTCTTTGATGAAGGCCAGCTGATCGCTTTGCGGCGAAATCACCGGATGATCTCCTTCACTGATGAGCGTTGGGGTTCCGCCCTCAAAAGGAATGCAGTAAACCTGAATTTTAGGTGCATCAGGAGCTGATGAAGCGTTTCTGGGGATACTTTCATCAAAGGCACCATGATCGCCGCCCCTTACAAATGCGATCCAGTTCCCGTCAGGAGAAATAGTGACGCTTGTTATTTCCTGTCCGTCGTCAGCAGTATAAGCGGTCAGCTTTCTCAGCGTAAAATCCGGTCCTGTAGCTGTGTATATATTTCGTTTGCCTTTTTCATTTACGGTAAATGCAATCTTTGCACCTGTTGCAGCGGCGGTAATTCCGGAGACAAAGGGGAAACTGGTTACAGCTTCCATTGACACCGTCTGGGCATTGGCGGTATTGAACAGTATGGGCTTAAACAACACACAGCAGCATGCAACAAGTACAAAGTTTTTAATCATTTTAACAGGGCGTTTTAAAGAAACATTATTTATCCCAGAACAATCTTTCCGTGAGTCCTGCAGTTACAGGTACATTGGCGCCGTTCCTGCTGGTTTCCACTGTTGGATATGCTGCGCGTCTGATAAAAGTATTGAGCACTGCGCCTGCAGGTAAAGTAAAGTCCTTGTACTGGTAGTCGTAGCGGCGGGCATCTACCCAGGCTTCGGGATTCAGGAACATCACCACATACTTTTCCTTAAAAATGAGATCCAGCGTAAGTGCTCCCTGACCAACTGCTACTATGGGATTGCTGAGATAAGCAGCCTCATTGGCAGCGCTTACCCCAAGCTGGTCCATATGTGCTTTGATCCCAGCCAGATAAGCTGTGTAGGCCAGGGCCCTGTTGTTTGATCTGAATGCAGCTTCCGATTCAATAAACCTGACTTCCGCATTGGTAACCATCAGCAGAGGCGCGCTTTTCTTTGAATAAAAACCATCAACTGATAAATAGGATTCCTCTTTGGTGGTACCTGTACCGATGCGGCCGGCACCATTCGGTGTCCCGCGGTAATCTCCAAATTTGGTAATTGTGGCTATGAGCGGCAGTCGCGGGTCAGCTACCCCATAGGTGTTGCCATTGAGCGCATCCACAAACTGTGTGCTCAGCCATCCGTCAAGATTTAGCAGTGTATTCTGAACCGCTACGTTGTTCCAGGGACTTAAACCGCTGAAAGCAGTCAGTGTAGCGCTCTGTGAGTTCTCGGTATATGACTGTGCGGTAGCTGCCAGTATATTTGCTGCGCTGTAAGCGCTTGTTTTAGACAACTGGTTCAGGAATCTGGCTTTCAGTGCGTAGCCTGTCCTTATCCAGGCTGCTGTGCTGCCCCCGTGGATGACATCACTGGCGGGATCGAGCGTTATTGTCACGCCGGTCTTTTTTAATTCGGCTATTCCTTCATCCAGCAGCGTCAGACAGGTAGTGTGCAATGCCTGCTGGTTATCATATTTTGGTGTCAGGGTTTGCTGTCCTGCGAAGGCTTCAGTGTAGGGTACATCACCAAAAGTTGTGATCAGCATATTCAGGTTGTAGGCCATAAGAATCTTTCCAATGCCCAGGTGATAAGATGCGCCCTGTTCTGCAGCAAGTTTGTTCATCTGATAAATATTTACCATTGTGGTGAGGTAGAAATTTGTCCAGGTTGTGGTATAATCAACCGGATTGTAAACATCTGCATCGCTGCCCTTTGTATTTCCAGCCAGGTACTGATTAAAATAGGATACGGCATTTCCGATACGGAATACATCGGTACCAGTTTGAAATGTAGCCGTAGCCAGCAAACCATTGATTGGGGGATTGTTTACCAGGTTTGGGTTTTCCAGTTTGTCCAGGAATTTTTCACATCCTGAAAAGCTGAATGCCAAGATTCCGATTGCAATTATAATGAGTTTGGTTTTCATATGCTTAGGCTTAGAAATTAACATTTAATGAAACAATATAGCTGCGGATAGCAGGGTAGGTAAAGCCTGCGAATCCATCGGTTACACTGCCAGAATTGGTAGAACTTGATTCCGGATCAAAGCCTGTAAACTTGGTGCTGATCCAGAGGTTGTTGCCGGTGAAAGAAAGTGTAGCCCCGTTGAGGAAACCGCTGCGCTGAACAAATTTTGCCGGCAGGTTATAGGACAGGGTTGCTGTGCGCAACCTTACCCATGAAGCATCTTCGATAAAGGTTTCTGAAGCACCCCGGTATACATTCCTGTAATATCCGTTACCGTAATTTACGCCGTCGGGCCCAAGGCCCTGTCCGAGCCATACGGATTTTGTATTTGGTGTTCCATCCGCCAGTACCCCGGGGAAAACCACAAAATCCTCCCGGTTTTCTGAGCTTTTCTGCAGGGCAAAGGCAGCCATGAAGTTGGCCAGCTGGTTGTACCTGTAGACGCCCTGCTGTGTGTCAAATAAGGCGTACAGGCTCCAGTTTTTGTATTTGAATGTGTTGCCTATGCTTCCGATCCATTTCGGCTGTGAGTTTGCAATGTACTGCTGTGTGGTGGCTGAATTCAGGACGGGGAAACCGTCAGCACCGATCACCATGGGTAAATCTGTGTTGAGCGTAGTCCCTGTGTCTCCATAGCGTTTATAGGTTCTTCCGTACAGGGCGCCAACCGGCATTCCTGGAATATATTTCTGGGTAACGGTTGAGCTCAGGTAACCAAACTGGGTTGCCATTACAATTTCCGTTAGACCCGGATAGATGGACAGTACCGTGTTTTTGTTGTGGGTATAATTGGCGTTTACCGTCCAGCTGAAATCGCGGCTTTGCAATGGTGTGCCGGATAAGCTGATTTCCAGGCCCCGGTTGCGGATGCTTCCTGAATTCAGGTAAATCTTGTCGTATCCTGTGGCCACGGGTACATTTACCGGGATAATCAGGTCTGTACTTTTATTGTTGTAATAGGTTAAATCGAGGCCCAGCCTGTTTTTAAAGAAGCGCAGTTCTGTACCTGCTTCGTAAGATTTGGTTTTTTCCGGCCGGAGATTGGCATCGCCCGTCTGGGGATTTTGCGTAAAAGGGAGTACGCCGTTGCTGAGCGGGGTACCAATTGTATAGCCGGAGGAGGTGGCGTAACGGTAGGCATCTTTACCAATCTGCGCCAGGGATAACCTTATTCGGCCGCTGCTGATCCAGTCGGGCAGTTTGAAATTCTCTGAGAATACCCAGCTTGCGCTTACCGACGGATAGAAGAACGAGCGGTTGTCCTTGGGCAGGGTAGATGTCCAGTCGTTCCTTCCTGTAATATCCAGATAAAGGAAGCTGTCGTAGCTCAGAGACCAGTCGCCAAACAGCCCCATAATCCTGTACTCGCTGGTGTTGTTAGTGGCAACAACTCTTTTTGCGTTGCTTAAGTTGTAAAAGTTGGATACAACAAGTGTATCCCCACTTGTATTTACCGATTTCCGGGTTGTCGAATAGATATCATGGCCTACTTTGAATGAGGATTTGATGTGCCGGCCGATATCATTCTTAAAGTTGAGCATCAGCGTAGAATTGAGCACGGTATTTTTTGCGCGGTATTCGTTTACTGTTCCGAAGCCGAAATCATTCGGGTAGATTTCGCCGGCCAGGCCTATAGGGCCGGGAGTGGTACTTGTGCGGGAATCGTTGTATGTATCTACACCAAAGCGGTAACTGATATCCAGCCATTTTACCGGTGTATAGGTAAAATGGGAGTTGGAAATCACGCGGTCCACATCATCTTTATACACTTTGTTGGCCAGCAGGTAGATCGGGTTATCATTTGTAGAACCGATGATTGTTTTTTGCGTACCGTTCGGATTGAGGTAGTCCCAGATATCCCAGCGGCCCGAGAAATAGGTGAGGGTTTCGTTGTAGCGGTCTGAGTTGGCCCTGCGCCCGCCTGATTTGATATAATTTAGCGAGCTGCCGAAAGATACCTTGTCGGAGATCTTAAATTCCGCTCCCAGTTTTGCGGAGTAATTTTTGTAATCCGTGAAAGGCATGATTCCTGTCTGGTTAAACTGGGAAAATGCTGCGGTAAAAATGGCTTTGTCTGTTCCCCCTGAAAGGTTTAAGCTGTTGCGGTAAGAATGACCAGTTTCATACCCATGTTTGTAATTGTTGAACATATGGTCCGGCACTGTTGGGTCAGTCTTCTGTGCCTCAGTAATCTTTGGGCCCAGGGATGGCCAGAAACTCGTAGGGTCATACACGCCCAGAAATCCCTGGGTGTATTTATCCTGTGTTTCAGGATATTTATCGATAACATCTGAACTGAAAGTACTGGTATAATTGACGCGCATTTTCCCTGCCTTGCCGGATTTTGTGGTAATAATTATTGCGCCGGTTGCTGCACGCAGGCCATATAATGCTGTTGCTGCACCCCCTTTTAACACGTTAATTGTTTCGATGTCATCCGGATTGATATCCGCTGCGCGGTTGCTGATACCCATCAGTTCACTGTTGTCAGAAACATCTGTAGAGTTGTCAATTGGAATTCCGTCGATAACGAACAGCGGCTGGAAATCCCTGTTGGGGTCCATAGAGTTAAGGCCGCGGAGGATAATCTTTGCTCCTGATCCTGGCGCTCCTCCACCTGAGTTGATTTGAAGTCCTGCTGCCTGTCCCTGCAGGGCATTTACTATATTTGGCTGATGGCTTCCTGTAATTGCATCACCTTTGATCTCCTGTGCCGAATAACCCAGCGATCTCCGGTCTCTTTTGATACCAAGGGCGGTAACGGCTACCTCATTCAGGTTTTGTGTATCCGCTGATAAGGAAATATTGAGTATGGCTGATCCTGCGGCAACTTCCTTTGTGAGGTAACCTACAGAGCGGAATACCAGTATAGTCTGATTGTCCGGTACTGCAATTGAGTACATACCCTCGGCATTGGTACTCACGCCATTAGTGGTTCCCTTTACCATTACGCTTACACTTGGGAGAGGCGCCCCGGTTTCATCCGTGACCCTGCCTTTGATAATAATATCGGCTTTGTTCTTCCCCGCAGGGTTCTGCTCTGGTGTTTTTTGCTCCACGACTATCACGTTGCCTACGATATGGTAAGAAAGTGGCTGATTGCTGAAACAAACTGCAAGGGTTTGGTCGAGCGATGCCTGACGCAGGGAGATGTCAACGTTTCTGGCATTCCTGAGCACACTGTTTTCGTACCAGAAGGAATAGCCGCTTTGTTTTTTTATCTCTTTGAACACCTTTTCGAGCGGGGCATTCTTTTCTGAAAGGGTTATACCTGTTGCGGAGCCGCCGGCCGAGACCTGCAGACTGGAAAAGACTAACAGCAGAAGGCTGAGGTAAAGCCGGCGGTTGTTGCGGGCTTTGGAGCTGTGGAAAGTAAAAAGAGTCATACTTCATCGTTTTAGGGTGAAATTAGGGTTCGGTTGATTTGCTTTTTATGATCAGGGCAGTACCGTAAGTTCTGATCCGCTGAGGCTGAAATTAATTTTGCTGAACTGCAGTATTTTAAGTAGTTCTGAAAGTTTTGCACTTCTTGAAATACTGCCGGTAAATGTGCGCCCGGGGATTGTTCCCTTATATTTTACATCTACATTATACCACCTTGATACTTGTCTCATTATGCTTTTTATATCCGCATTGGCGAAGGCGATGGTGCCGTTTTTCCAGGCGGTTTCTTCTTCTGTGTCAACAGCTGTTATGCGGAATGTCTGTCCTGTCAGCCTGGATTGCTGTCCCGGCCGCAGCGGCCAAATCTCTGGTTTTGAATTTTTCGCTGTAGGAAGGAGAGATACACGAACGGCTCCTTCGAGCAGGGTTGTATTGGTGCTGGCTTCATTTTCGTAACAATTGATATTGAAATGGGTACCCAGCACTTCAACCTGCTGTTTTGGTGTTTTTACAATAAAAGGGATACGCTGACCGGAGTGTTTTTTTGTTTTTTTAGCTACTTCAAAATAGGCTTCTCCGGTTATCTCCACTTCTCGGCTGTTCCCATTAAATACGACGGGGAAACGTACCGATGATTCGGCATTTAACCAAACCTGTGTGCCGTCTGATAAAAGCACTTTATACTGACCCGCGCGTGGCGTAACGATGGTGTTTATCAGTGCCGCATCCCGGGATGAAGCTGTTTTAGCTGTGGCATCATAAACCAGTTCGCCTTTCAACCGTCCACTTCTGATGATGTTTTTTTCGGTTCCGCTGATCTGCTGCTGATTTACCTGATCATCAAGTATTACCTTTTGGCCATTTGATAAAGTGAGGACCGCCCTGTTTCCTCCTCCCTTAATGTCGTTTACAAGCTCCTGTTGTGCCGCAGGGCGTGGTTTTCGCTGATACTTTACAAAAATTAAAGATAAGGCAAATATGATTGTGGTAGTTGCCGCTGCCGCTATCCGGTAAAATCTGATCTTCCTGATGTCAGGTTCAGGTTTTGGCAGTGCTGCCCTTATATTCTCCAGGGAGGCCAGGAATTCTTCTTCCGGCAGTTCAGCTGGAGCCGTCTGTTTCCATTGGAGATACCAGCTCTGCACGATAGCTTTTTCTTCTGCTGTGCAGCTGCCATTTCTTATTTTTTCCAGAAGTTCGCTGGCATTTTTCTTTTGCATGTTGAAATAGGTGTCCGTCTTTAATGATAAGACGGTTCAACAGCTTATTTGTGGTAGATAAAAGAAGAAAAAAATATAAAAATAAATATGAATCGGGAAGCGAGCCGGATTTTTAGAATTTTTAGTGCGTTATAAACCTGCTTTTTTACAGTTTCTTCAGAAATATTGAGTATTCCTGAAATTTCGCGGTGCGAATAAGTATGTTTTCTGCTGAATTCGAATATCCTGCGCATTTTTTCTGGTAATGCTTCAATTTCTCTGTCTATCATTGCTGAAAGTTCTCTTTCCCGGATGAATTCGTCGGTGATATAATTGCCCT
>NZ_JBEVDX010000117.1:0-7637 GCF_040513095.1 Pedobacter sp.
GAGTGGACATGGACAAATACTTTGAACTATAAAAAGACTCTGGGTAAACATATATTCAGCGTTCTGGCTGGTACAGAAGCTATCCGCAACCGTAACAGACAGCTGAATGCCGGAAGGAACGACTTCTTCCTGCTGGGCAACCTGGATTATTACTACCTGAATGCAGGTGCGTCAAACATCAGCAACAGCAGTACCGGAACTGTGGGTTCGTTATTCTCGCTGTTTGCGAAAGCCGACTACTCATTTAACGACCGCTACCTCTTAAGTGCAACTATCCGCCGTGACGGTTCATCAAACTTTGGTGAAGACAACAAATACGGTTATTTCCCTGCAGTAAGTGGTGCATGGAGGATCTCGGAAGAAGATTTCATGAAAGACAACAAGATTTTCAGTGACTTGAAATTCCGCGTAGGTTACGGTCAAACCGGTAACCAGAGAATCCCTTCTTTCCAATATGTAAACAGGTTCCAGAGCGCCATCAACAGTGCCGGTTATCCTTTAGGTGGCGGTAACAGTGTGATCTCCGGAGTTTATCAGAATGCATACAGCAACCCGGCAGTAAAATGGGAATCGCTGAGCTCGGTGAACATTGGTTTGGATTTCACTGTTAAAGGTGGGGTCTTTGACGGATCGGTAGACTGGTACAACAAGAAAACATCTGATATGCTTTATCCGGTACCACTGCCTTCAACAGCTGTAGGTATGGGTACTTCTCCTTTTGTGAATGCCGGTGATATGAGCAACAAAGGGGTAGAGGTGAATTTAGGCTACCATGTGAACCGCAACAATGACAACCCTTTCAAACTTGACCTGGGCGTAAATTTCTCCAGAAATGTGAATAAAGTAGTGAAACTGGCTGACGGAATCACGAAACAGCCTTATGGTAACTTCAGAAGTTTAACTACTTCGATCTTACAGGCCGGACAGCCATTCGGAGCTTTCTACGGTTATAAAGTTGCCGGCATCTATCAAAATGCTGGCGATATTACAGGCAACCCATCGTACACTGGTGCAAGGGTAGGCGGTTTCAGATATCAGGATGTTGACGGCGATGGCGCAATCACTCCTAATGACAGAACAATTATAGGTAACCCTAATCCGGACTTCCTGTACTCACTGAGCGTAAACCTTGCCTATAAAAACTGGGATGTAGCGATGTTCTTTAACGGTGTGCAGGGTAACGATATCTATGAAGCTACACGTTATTTTACAGACTTCCCAACATTTGACGGTGCAAGAAGTACAAGGCTGCTGGATGCATGGAGCCCTACAAATACAGGCAGCATGATTCCTTCTCCTTATGTAGGGGTGTCTGACCTTGAATACGCGTCTTCGAGCTATTATGTTCAAAACGGAAGTTTCTTCAGAATGAAAAACCTGCAGATCGGTTATACTATACCAGTAAAAGCTTTAGGCACGAAACTGGGCATCAGCAAAGTGAGAATTTATGCAAGCGCGACCAACATCTTTACAGTAACTAAGTACACTGGCCTGGATCCTGAGATCAGCCAGGAGTCTGATACATTCTCGGTACCGGGATTAGACAGGGGTATCTACCCTTCTCCGCGTCAGTACCTGTTAGGTCTTAGTGTTGGTTTTTAATTTTAAATGATAAGAAAGATGGGAACCATCACCAGCATACCGCTTACAAATTGCATCATATGCTGATGATAGCTTCATAGCCTTAAAAAACAAATATATTGAACATGAAAAAGTATATATATATCTCGCTCATAGCTGTCCTTTGCACTGTATTGTCGTGCAAAAAGGATTTTATTCAGAGAAACCCGCAGGGTGAGCTGATCACAGAGAACCTGGTTTCACAGGATGGTGTGGAAGCATTGCTGACCGGCGCATACGGTTTGCTGAATGGTAACGTAAACGGAACATGGGGTAATTATGGTGCAGCACCAAGCCAGTGGTTATTTGGTGAAGTGGCATCTGATAATGCCCACAAAGGAAGTAGTAATGGTGACCAGCCAAACATGAACCTGATTGAGCAGCACTCGCCAACCAGTACAAATGATAACTTAGCCAACCTTTGGGACAGATGTTTTGAAGGTATCCAGCGCTGTAACAATACAATCAGGGTACTTAGCTCTTTACAGGCAGGACAGGGAAGCGTGAAATTTGACGATACCCGTGCAACACAGATCCAGGCCGAAGCAAGACTGCTGCGTGCCCACTACTATTTCTTCCTGGTAAGGGTATTTAAATCTGTTCCCCTAATCACAGAAACAACTACGGATGCTGCAGTAGACAATACTCCTGATATTTATCCTACGATTGTAGCAGACCTGACTTATTCGCTGGCTAACCTGCCTACAGCAAAACCTAAAGGACAGGTAGGCCGCGTGGATAAATATATTGCACAGGCTTACCTGGGTAAAGTATTGCTATACCAGAAAAAATATGCCGAAGCCTATACCCAGCTGAATGCTGTGATAGGTGCTAAAGCAGATCTGGTTACTATGCCATTTGCAGACAACTTTGATATTGAAAAGGAAAATGGACCTGAGTCGATTTTTGCAGTACAACATGCAGTAGGTGCTGATGGTACCGGTGGTGACAACGGAAACGTAGGTGATATGCTGAACTTCCCTTATGCGGTGGCATGCTGCGGATTTTACCAGCCTACAATTGATCTGGCAAATGCTTTTAAAGTTGATGCCGCAGGTTTACCATACCTGGACGGCTCTTACCGTACTAACCCTTATGTAGTTGATTTAGGCTTATCCGGAGCTGCTAAAACCAATTATACTGTACCAACTACACTGGCACTTGATCCGCGTATAGATTATACGATGGGCAGAAGAGGTGTGGATTACCGTAAAGGTTATGGTCCGATGCCAGGAGATGCATGGATCCGTGACGTGGGTAATGCTGGTCCGTTTGTGGTAGTTAAAAATGTACTGGACCAAACACAAATCACTGCTGGTACAGCGCCTGGATTAACGAATGTAACGGGATTAAACGTGAACCTGATACGCTTGAGTGATATTTACCTGATGGCTGCAGAATGTGCAGTTGAGACCGGCAATTTACCGAGGGCTTTGGAACTGGTAAACAAGGTGAGGGCACGTGCAGCATTGCTGCCGCCTAAAACTGTTGCGGGCGGTGGAGTTGCTGCAGCTTATAAGGTGAGTCCTTATCCAGCTTTTCCAAGTCCGGATTATGCAAGAAACGCTGTGAGGATGGAGCGCAGGCTTGAGCTGGCAATGGAAGGCCACCGTTTCTTTGACCTGGTGCGCTGGGGGATTGCCAAACAAACTCTGGAAAGCTATTTCAACTTTGAAGGTGGATATTTCAGCTACCTGAAAGGAATCTCAATTGAAGCCAGGGACGATTATTTCCCTCTCCCTCAGGATCAGATTGACAGAAGTAAAGGTGTGCTTAAACAAAGTCCCGGTTACTAGAATTTCTTGAATACCTCTCTATATATGCCCTCGGCCAGTTGATTCAACTGTCTGAGGGCTTTTTTAATTCAAGGATCAGTCCTCAGGTAATGATACTGTCTGCCGGTGTTAATGATGCTTCTGAGGGTTGTTTTATTACAGGATTACTCCTGTCTTTATTATTTGCTTCTCAGACCGATTTTCAGTTGCAGGCAGGAAAATTTTATTTACTTTAGGTTTGAATTGCCGATGCCAGCAACCAAATATTTTATGGGCCAGAGACGCTTACTTTTCATATTCCTGATTCTGGGTGTTTTCGTATTTGCTATTGTGCAGTGTACGCAGCAGCCCGATCGTAACGACAGTCGCGGACCGGCATATGCAGGCAGTGCCGCCTGTAAAAATTGTCACAAAGATTTATCCGAGTCATACACCCATAACGCACATTTCAACACGTCCAGAATGCTGACGAAGCCCAATTCTGCAGACAGCCTTAAACTGCCGGATGGGGAGTTCGTTTTTAACCAGCAAACAAAAGTTGGTGTTAAAAATCTTAATGATGGCCTTTACCAGTCGGCATTGGTGAATGGCCAGGAGCTGAAGAAGGAACACACAGATATGGTTTTTGGTGCAGGGATCAGTGCTTATACCTTTGCTTTCTGGTTTGGTAATAAGCTTATGCAAATGCCGCTGAACTATCTGACGAAAGAACATCAGTGGGTAAACAGCCCCGGTTTTCCAACTGATCAGATTTATTTTGGCCGGCCGATCATTGCGCGGTGCCTGGAGTGCCACAGTTCATTTGCAGATCACAAACTGGTTAAAGCCGGTGATTTTGGGGTGGAAGAAGAATTTGTTAAAGGTTCCATCATCGCGGGTATCGACTGTGAACGCTGTCACGGTCCGGCGGCACAGCATGTAGAATTTCATGAAGCCAACCCGACAGTAAAAAAAGCGAATTACATGGTAAGTTACAAAGCGCTTGCCCTTACGAGAAGGATAGATATGTGCGGCGTTTGCCATTCCGGAACAGGAATAAAAACTCTGAGTTCGACATTTGCTTTTAAGCCCGGTGACACGCTGAAAACGCTGCCTCAATACAACGTTTACAGGGGCGAGGATCCGGATGTACATGGGAAACAGAAACAGTTACTCGAAGCAAGCCTTTGTTATAAAGTGGGCAAGGCTGAATGTATCACCTGCCATGATGTTCATGATAATACTAAAGTAAGCGTACAGATCTATTCCAATAAATGCATGAGCTGCCACAAAGATGTTGTGCACAAAACCCTGCCGGAGAAAAACTTTGCAGTACTGGCAAAGAACTGCATCGATTGCCATATGCCACTGAAAGAATCACATGCTATAGGTTTTCAAATGAGCGGAAGTCAGCAGAAGATTCCTTACAAGTTAAGGACACACAGAATTGCGGTTTACACTGAGCTGCTGAGCGGCGCTGTTAAATAGCTATGCTATGCCCCCACTCTTATTCTATTATTATTTACCTCACAAACTAATTATAAATACAAGAATTACAAGGCATTTAATACTTTTGCCAAAAAAATCTGCAAGCCACAAACCGTAGTCTTTTCATCCAATGTATATTGCTTATCGCCCGGTGTGATCACAAATGCTTTATTGATCTTGAGATCATCTAACACATTGTAAAATCCTTTAGAAAGAGAAGGAGCCGTTGCGTACTTAATTTCAACCGCGGCTACCGGCTTCAGTCCATCCACTAATATGAGATCACATTCGGCACCGTGCTGCGTGCGGTAATAATACATTTCCAGATGACGGGGCTTCAACTGATAGATCTGTTCAATAACATAACCCTCCCAGGATGCACCGACAATCAGGTTTAATGGCAGCTCAGCGCTACTTTTAATCCGGTTCAACTGATGTAGTAACCCACTGTCCCTGATATAAACTTAGGCGCCTTTACCACACGCTTATTCACATTAACATACCATGCTGGTAGCTGCCGGATCATGAAAGCCCCTTCCATAAAATCCAGGTACCTTTTTATAGTAGTGCTACTCACTCCCAATGCTCTCGCATAATTCTCCGCAGTCCATATACTTCCGGTGTTTGCAGCCAGCATATACCAAAAGTTACGAATTAGAACTTCCGAAAGATTAACTCCAAAAAGCAGACTGAGATCACGTTCGATATATGCCCTGATAAAGTTTTCCGCCCACAGTGAAAACTGCTGATCAGTAGCACTTGTCAGCGCAGTTGGAAAGCCGCCCCTAAACCAATGCTGCTCCTGAGATATTTCACTTTCGACTGCTTCCAATAAATTCACTGGGGACATCTCTACAAATGCAATACGACCTGCCAGAGATTCAGAAACACCTTTGACCAGCGCTGGTGATGCGGACCCGGTAAGAATAAACCTGCCTGCTGTTCTTTGCTGATCTATAACAGGACGTAACTGACGGAACAGATCTGGTACGCGCTGAACTTCGTCTAATACTATACAGGCATTTTTGTATTGTTCAAATAAAAACGCAGGATTTTGCATGCGCGAAATATCATCGTCATTCTCAAGATCAAAATGAACAAACTCTCCAATCTTACCAGCTAAAAGTTCACGTGTAAGTGTTGTTTTACCAACTTGCCTGGGACCTAATAAAGCAACCGCCGGAAACGTACCGAGAAGTACTGCTAATTCATCCTGAATTTTACGTTTGATCATTAATAAATATAACAACCAACCGAGTAATATTCAAATTGTATTTTAGATTTACTCGGTTAAGAAGCAAAAGCGACCTAATAAGCTGTTACAAATGCGTTACAAAATATCTCTCCCGACTGATCTTTTTGATCTTGCTCTTTTAGCTTTTTCAACAATTAACATCTTACCAACAGCTTTATTCACACTGTAAGATAATGAAAACCAGAATCCAACAAAAACAAGTGTTAACAACTCGATTTGACTTGTCAACACTGTGACTAAAATTGTTAATAACTAAGACGTGTAGTCGATTAGATATCCTTACATCAAGTTCCAAATGGTTTACCGGGATTATTAACGCCTGAAAGTTAATCTGAATAAATCAAAATTTTACTATTTGCAAGGTGCACCACTAAAATAGTAAAACTATTTTTAGTATAGACCTTTAAAATAGTTTTACTATTTTTGATACGGACTACTAAAATCGTTATGAATTTTTATAATCGCGCCATCTATAACACGCTGCTTAAGCATCTTGAAAAGAAGCAAATTACAGTATTGACAGGAATGAGGCGAACCGGAAAAACCACCCTGGTAAAGCAACTCATGAACGATTCTAAGATCAGACAGCAATATTACTTTGATTTAGAGCGTATGGATAACCGTTCTTTATTTTCTGAAGACAATTATGATGCTATCATTTACGCATTAACGCAACGCGGAGCGGATTTTCGGGAGAAAGTATTGATAGGAATAGATGAAATCCAATTGGTACCTAATCTCCCAAGTGTCCTTAAATACTTATATGATTCATATGATATCAAATTTATAATTACCGGTTCCAGTGCCTATTACATGAAAAATATGTTTTCGGAATCTTTGGCAGGACGCAAAAAACTTTTCGAAATTTATCCGCTTAGTTTTTCAGAATTGTTGTCTTTCAATGGAATAACAGTCCCGGAAATCCCGTTATCCAATGCAGGCAGGTTTGTGAAAGCTGAATATGAACGGCTCAAAGGACATTATGAAACATATATCAACTACGGAGGTTTTCCTGAAGTCGTGTTATCTCCGGCAATAGAGGATAAAAAAGATATGATCCAGGATATTATCAGTTCTTATATCAATTTTGATATAGCGCTGTTATCAGATATTAAAGATCCCTCCAATCTTTATAAATTGATAAAATTACTATCTGTAAGGATCGGCACAAAGCTGGATATTTCAAAACTTACCAGCATGACAGGCATATCGAGGGGAACAGTTGAAAACTACCTGGGTTTATTGGAACAGAGCTACCTTATCCGCATGATCCCAGTGTTATCAAACAGCCCCGACAGAGAGATTACCAAAGCACGAAAAATATACTTTCTGGATAATGGCATTGCATCAATATCAGCTGAGGCAGGAAGCGGAGCGCTGTTTGAGAATGCAGTTTTCAACCAATTACAAGTCAAGGGATCTATAGCTTATTATCAACTCAAATCTGGTAAAGAGATTGATTTTATCCTTAACAAAGAGGCTTGTTACGAAGTAAAGGAAACAGCTACAGAAAGTGATCT
>NZ_JBEVDX010000118.1:0-3385 GCF_040513095.1 Pedobacter sp.
ACGAAATTCCACATGAAATAACGCATGTACATATTGCCGATCTGGTATTTGAAAAGGTAATTGATATTGTCAAACAAGCCCGGGAAATGACTGTCGTCGAAGCCCATCAGGGTTTTATATTCCTCTACGTGTCTTGGCTCATCACTGTACATCCTTGGGAAAGGAGTAGTCCTGTCATATTCATAATCGGTTTTCTTACCGGCTACTTCATATTTGGTATCGCCTTTTCTATAGACGTTTTTGCCTTCAGTAAGGCTTACTTTTTCAGAATTGTAGTTAGGGCCGAACAATAATGGCCTGTCTCCGTACTGTTCCCTGTTCAGGTAACTCAGGAAAGAGAATGCATTGTCTGGATTACTGTTGTTCAGGTTTGGATTGGCCTTAGCCCTGATGATGATCATTGCAAAGGAGCAATAGCCAAAAACGATCAGTACTGTAGACAGCAAAGCCAGGTTCAAAATCTTTTTCTGTGTTTTGATGGAATAACGGATACCCCAGGTAAAACCGGCGATCAGCAGGATAGCGAAAAAGACTACTCCTGTTCCGAAGCCCATGCCCAGAGTATTTACAAAGAACAAGTCGAAGTAAGCACCGAAGGATACTACATACTGGATAATACCATATTGTACAAAGGCAAGGATCAGGATACCAACCGCGAAGGTTTTGATAATGCCAACGTTTGTAGGGTTTTTAGTTTTCTTGAAATAATAAACAAAGGCAATTGCCGGAATGGTCAGTAAGTTCAGTAAGTGGATACCGATGGATAATCCCATGATGTAGGCAATAAACAGCAACCACCTGTCAGCACGCGGCTCATCGGCAACTGCTTCCCATTTAAGGATACCCCAGAATACTATAGCTGTAAACAGTGAGGAAAGTGCATATACCTCAGATTCTACTGCTGAGAACCAGAAACTGTCCGAGTAAGTATAGGCCAGTGCACCAACTACACCTGCGCCCATAATCGTGATCAGGTCGCCCGTTGTAAGGTCTTCGTTGCGTTTCGGGATCATCTTTTTGGCAAGCGCCGTGATGGTCCAGAACAGGAATAATATAGTAGCCGCACTTGCCAGGGCAGAACCTACGTTCATAAAGTAGGCGATCTTGTGGATATCACCAAAGGCAAATATGGAGAAGAAACGTTGTATCATTAAGAACAATGGAGCACCAGGCTGATGCACTACCTGCATTTTAAAGGCAGAGGCTATAAACTCTCCACAATCCCAGAAACTAACCGAGGGCTCTAAAGTGAGTATATAGGTAAAGCTGGCAATGATAAAACAGAGCCATCCCGTAATGTTATTAATTTTTGAGTAGTTCATTTTGTATTTGTTATCTGATATGGGCTATAAAAATGCAGCCGAAAATAATCAATAAGATTGACATAAATACATACATTATTTTAGTTTAACAAAAAATAACGCCTCAAATACCCCTGGAAGAGGTTTTTAGAATTATTTTCAATTTTTTTGCACGAGGATTTGCAATTATCAAAAATCTGCGTAGATTTGCATTCCATTTCAAAGCAACCCTTTGTTGATTTGAAGGAAGATTGCCCGATAGTATAAAGGTAGTACAACGGTTTTTGGTACCGTTTGTCTAGGTTCGAATCCTGGTCGGGCAACTAAACATATTCGGATTGTGAGGTAAAATACGCAATCCGATTTTTTTTAACCCAGTGTTGATACCCGTCTAATCATGCCACTGCAATTCAATCCCGTTAAACTTTTTGCCGGTACAGGTACAAAAGCTTTAGCCCTCAAGATCGCCGAAAGTTACGGCAGACCACTTGGTAGTGTTTCTATTAACAGGTTTAGCGATGGTGAATTTCAGCCCGCATATGATGAATCAGTAAGAGGATGTGACGTTTTCCTTATCCAGTCTACTTACCAGCCTTCTGACAATCTAATGGAATTGCTCCTGATGGTTGATGCCGCAAAAAGAGCTTCAGCGCATTACATTACTGCTATTGTTCCTTATTACGGTCTGGCAAGACAAGACAGGAAAGACAGGCCGCGTCAGGCAATTGGTGCAAAACTGGTAGCTAACCTGCTGAAATCTGCCGGGATCCACAGGATCATGACTATGGATTTGCATGCAGCCCAGATACAGGGATTTTTTGATATCCCGGTAGATCACCTTGATGGCTCAATCATTTTTGTGCCTTATATCAAGAGCCTGAAACTGGATAACCTGACTATAGCCTCGCCAGATATGGGCGGTTCTTACAGGGCACGTACTTTTGCAAAGTTCTTTAATGCAGAGGTTGTGATTTGTGATAAACGTCGTAAACGTGCAAATGAGATCGAATCAATGTCGATCATTGGAGATGTAACAGATATGGATATCGTACTAATCGATGATATTTGTGATACTGCAGGTACTTTGGCTAAAGCTGCTGCACTGATCATGGAAAAGGGAGCGAAGAGTGTAAGAGCAGTTTGTACGCACCCTGTATTATCAGGTAAAGCTTACGAAACGGTTGAAAATTCTGTACTGACGGAACTGATCGTAACAGATTCAATTCCACTGAAACAGGAAAGTTCAAAAATCAGGGTACTAAGTACAGCTGAGCTTTTTGCAAAGGCCATTGCCAATGTAAATGAGCATGGGTCAATCAGTGATCTGTTTAAAATAGATTAAAACAGCCGGCGAAGGCCAGCGGTGACAAAAAGAATAAATAACAATTAATATAAAATAAAAATGAAAACAATCGCAATTAGCGGTTCTCCAAGAGAGAACGTAGGGAAACGCGATGCCAAGGAACTTCGTTACGAAGGTAAGGTTCCGGCGGTATTGTATGGTGGAAAAGAGCAACAACACTTCGCAGTAGTTATTGCTGACTTAAGAGATGTTATTTATACCCCGGATGTAAACTTTGTGGAGATTGATCTTAACGGTACTAAAACTAAAGCTATCGTAAAAGACACTCAGTTTCACCCACTTACCGATGTATTGATGCACATCGATTTCCTTCAGTTATTCGACGAGAAAGAAATCGTTATGGAGATCCCGGTTAAATTAACAGGAACTTCTCCAGGTGTTAAAATGGGGGGTAAATTAATCCAGAAATTACGTAAACTGCGCGTTAAGGCATTACCAGCTAACATGCCACAAAACGTAGAAGTAAGCTTAGAGAAATTAGAAGTAGGTAGTTTATCTCGTGTTCGTGACCTTAAAGGTGATAAATACGTAATCACTAACACTCCTGAAGATACGATCGTTTCTGTTGCAATGTCTAGAGCATTAAAACAAGCAGAAACTGAAGCTGCTAAAGGTAAAAAATAATCAAGCTTTCTTGATTTTAAAGAAAACGGCTCGAATTTTTTCGAGCCGTTTTTTTTTGTGTTAATATTTTTGCAGATAGTCTTTCCGATACCAAGTC
>NZ_JBEVDX010000119.1:0-15324 GCF_040513095.1 Pedobacter sp.
TATCCTGCTGAACAAATCTTTTTGCCGGTATGTTATTGGTTTATATTATCAATAGACATGGAAAACAAAGATCAACTGATCATGACTGCACAAGCCATGGTTGCAGACTACAAAGGTTTAGTCGCAATAGATGAAAGCGTAGCAACGTTGAATAAACGTTTCGAAGCTGCCGGTATACCCCAGACAGAAGCTTATAGAAGAGCATACCGCGAGGTGCTGATCAGCACACCGGGAATAGGTGAATATATCAATGGAGCGATCTTATTTGACGAAACTGTACACCAGCAAACACTGGCAGGTGTTCCTTTTCTTAAAGCACTGGAGCAAGCAGGTGTGATTCCCGGAATTAAGCTCGATGAAGGAACAGAAGATCTTCCTGGTTTCCCCCGGGAGAAAGTAACAAAAGGCCTGGATGACCTTGCTGAACGTCTGGTTAATTACCAGAAACTGGGCCTTAAATTTGCAAAATGGAGAGCTGTCATACTTATTGACGGAGCATTGCCCTCAGAAGGCTGTATAGTAAGTAATGCGCATGCCCTGGCTCGTTATGCTGCTGCCTGTCAGCAAGCCGGTATTGTGCCTATTGTTGAACCTGAAGTTATCATGGATGGCGACCATACAATAGAACGCTGTGCAGAGGTTACAGAAAAAGCATTGCGGGAATTATTCAATCAGCTGAACCTGTTAAAAGTAGAATTACGGGGCTTGATTTTAAAACCTAATATGGTATTGCCCGGCAATGATGCGACTGAAAAAGCAAATGCGGATAAAGTGGCTGACCTGACAATTGCAACACTATTGAATGCTGTGCCTGCCACAGTTGCTGGTATAGCTTTCCTTTCAGGCGGACAAGATCCGGAAACTGCCTCTGCAAACCTAAACGCCATGAACTACAATTATAAGTCGAAGTTACCGTGGCCGGTTACCTATTCGTTTTCGAGAGCCCTGCATCAGCCAGCACTGGAGATATGGGCAGGAAAGGATGAGAATGTAAAGGATGCCCAGGCTTCATTCCTGGAACTGGGGAAAGCAAATCAACTGGCCAGAAGGGGAGAGTTAATCCAAACAGGTATTAGTCTGTAACATTGAAATTGGCATTGAAGATCGTAGCCACCTCTCCTGGGATGAGCGGTTTTTTCAATAATTTAAGCACATATGAATTCGCTTCTGCCTTGCGGATATCGCCAAAGTCCAGTGTTGATGAAAGCATCGCCACCTGACAGCTGGCCTTCCATTCTTCGGGCAGAAGCTTATAATTATCCAAAAACTCAAAGCCATCCATTTCGGGCATCTGGATATCCAGTAAAATCAGGTTTGGCAATTTATCCAATTCTCCGGCATGCATGGTAAAGTAGTTTAGCGCTTCTTCACCAGACTGGCACTGGATGATTTCATCGAATAGTTTGGAAATCTGAATGATCTTGGAATTGATCTTCAAGTCAATTATGTTATCATCAATCAGCATTATCCTGACCGGTCTTTGTATGTTAATTAGCATTCGGAATAGTAATTTTAAACGTCGTACCCTGATTCAGGGAAGACTTCACTGAGATTTTCCCGTTCATCTTATTTAAAGCTTCTTTTACGATAAATAACCCCATACCGCTTCCTTTGTTGTTCTTAGTTTTAAAAAACTGGGTGAATATTTTTTCCAGATGTTCATTAAGTATACCGAGGCCATTATCTGTAATGGAGATTTCGGCAGAAAATGGGTTCACATCTATCGCAATATCTACAATTTTATGGTCTTCGGTATCTTTCTGGTATTTGATGGCATTAGAGATGAGGTTACCAAGAATGACTTCCAGTCTGAACGCATCCCCTATAAATGGATGGGGCTGGTTAATATTGAGTTTAAACTGTGTATCCCTGTCTGTATAGGAATACAGATCAATGATATCATCTACCAGTTTTTTGAAATTAATTTCCGATTTGTCTGATAAATTTTTGTTGTTTTTGTAATACTGCAGTGTTTTCTGAATGTAATAGTCGAGCTTATTAGAACAGGATTCGATCAGTTCCCAGTATTCCCCGCTGGAATTATACAAGCCTTCCATTTTTACCAGATTAACGATGCCGATTACCGAAACCAATGGGGCACGCAGTTCGTGTGAGATGCTGTAAATAAACCTGTTCAGTTCATCATTGGTTTTTTCAAGTTCTTTGACTTTATTTCTGAGATCTATTTTTGAACGGTAGGCATCATGTGCATTTTTGATCGAATTGTGCAACTCAAGATCGTTCCAGGGCTTTGTGATATACCTGTATATATCACCGTGGTTGATCGCGTCAGCAAGGGCAGAGATATCAGTGTAGCCTGTTAAAAGAATCCTGACAGGATCAGGATAGGTATCAGTTATGCTTTTAAAAAATTCCACACCTGTAGTTTGCGGCATTTTTTGGTCAGCAATAATCACTTCAACCGGTAAGTTTTCCAACACTTTTAAACCTTCCGCCGCAGAATTTGCTGTGTAAATTTCATATTGTCTCCTAAAACTTGCTTTAAATGCGAGAAGATTATTTTCTTCATCATCAATATATAAAACTTTAACAGGTGAGCGAGTCATATTATCAGTGTGTTTACAGGCAAGGTAATAATAAAATCTGAACGTTATTTACTTTGTAACAACATAATAATGGCTTTTATGTTTTGACTGCAAAATTTAAGCAGATTATTTATTATAAACGCAAAGCATACTTTTGAAGTTTCTTTGTATGATAGTATTTGTGTCATTAGTTTATTATTTAACGTTAAAGTTGTGCTTCAGAAAAATATGACAGAGGTATTAAAATAAATACACAGCCATAATGTGATTAAACTTCAAAATTGATTAATTTTACTATTATTTTTAAATTAATATGAGCTGGTTTAGGCGAACTGCTTTTTAATTTAGCAGCTGTTATGGTCAATTGTATTTACTTCCGGCAGGGCGTAAGATCTGAATGGCCAATAATAAATTGGATGGAATTTATTTCTATAAAATGATTTATTGTAAATTACACATATATGTCAGCAGATAAAATAACAATTCTTTATGTAGACGATGAAGAGAATAACTTATTTTCATTCAAAGCTACTTTCCGTATCAAGTACCAGGTACTGGTGGCTATCAGTGGCGAAGAGGCATTGAAAATTTTAGCGGCAAAAAAAGTCCATGTAATTATTACCGATCAGCGCATGCCCGAAATGACAGGTGTAGACTTCCTGGAAAAGGTACTTGAAAAATTTCCTGACCCGATGCGGATACTGCTTACCGGCTATGCCGATATGAATGCTGTGGTAGATGCAGTAAACAAAGGAAAGATCTTCCATTACCTGGCCAAACCATGGAATGAGGAAGAACTGGACATGACAATTAACAGGGCTTACGAGAAATACCTTGAAAAGGCCGAGTTAACTGATATGAATGAAAAACTGGTAGGTTCCAATGACCAGCTGGAATTTATGCTAAGACAAAGACTACTTTCGTAGGAACGGGATTTCTCCCGGTCTCTACGTTGATTTTCTGATTAAATGGCAATCACCTTGTGAATGATAGGCAGTTGCAGAACAAACTCTGTTCCCTCTCCTTCCGCACTGTTTAACTGTATTTGCCCATTGTGTTTTTTGATCGTATTGTAAGCGATAGACATTCCCAGACCCGTACCTTCTCCAACATCTTTTGTCGTAAAGAAAGGTTCAAAAATCTTTTTCTGAGTCTTCTCATCCATCCCCGTTCCATTGTCTTTGATGCTGATGTAGATATATTCCTCATCGTTTGTCGTAGTAATGATAATTTCGCCACCGGAATGATCACCAAATTGTTTTTGTACGGCGTAAGCACCATTTGAAATGATATTAAGGAAGACCTGGTTTAGCTTTCCGGCATAACACTCAATAGGCGGAATTTCACCATAAGCTTTAACTACTTTGATATTGTTGTTGAGCAGGTTGTTCGCGATTACCAGCGTAGAATCGAGACCTTCATTGATATCTGCAACTTTCAGATCATCTTCATCCAGTCTGGAGAAGATTTTCAGTCCTTTAACGATTTCTGCCGTTCTGCTGGCCCCTTCTTTTATGCCTTTCAGCAAGTCATTGATTTCCACGATTAGATAGTCAAAATCCAGGTCTTGCTTATACTCGGCAATCTGGCTTTGCTTTTCCTCCAGCGGCGACTCCGATAAGCTTATATTTTCGATAAATGCGAAGGCTTCAAACATCATGTCAACATCCCTTTTCAGTGGTTTGATATTTGCTGTCACAAAGTTGATCGGATTGTTGATCTCATGGGCAATTCCGGCAGTCAGCTGACCAAGAGATGCCATTTTTTCTGATTCCACCAATTGTGACTGTGCCTGTTTGAGGTCTTCGAGCGTTCTGCCCAGTTCCAGATTTGACTCCCTCAGTTCAAGCGTACGTTCGTTTACCTTCAATTCGAGCACCACATTTTGTTCGCGGATGATCCTCTCGTTTTCCTGTAATGCCCTCAGTGTCTCTTCCTGGGATCTTTCTTTGTCAGCTTTAAAGATGTTGATCTTGTCGGCCAGCGCAAAAGAGAGGAGGATAACTTCAAGCGCAGATCCGATTGTGATACTGTAGTTGGTAAATACGTTATAAGAGAATACATTGTAATCCTTCAGGATCCATATAATGATACCAAGAATCAGGGGCATCCAGGCAATCAGAAAGAACTTTGCAGGTCTGTATCCTGTTCTGGCGATAGTAACTGCAATGATTAACATATACAGCGATACAATACCGGCAAATAGCTGCAGGATCTGATAGGATACAAAAAGATGTCCTTTGATGGTGAGCCCGATTACCACCGCATATACTGCATAAAGTAAATAGGCTATTTTATCCAGTTTCGGAATAAATTTAGAGGTCTGCAGGAATTTACGGGTGAATTCTACCCCGCTGATATTTACAAAAGCCGTCAGCAGGAAAAATGACCGGGTTGCCAGAAAGCTGTTATTTGGCCATAGATAATGAAAGGAATAACCTTCGATGGTTGCCTGCGCCAGACCAACAATGAAAATATAGATGACGTAGTATAAATAGATAGGATCCTTTACCGAGAAATAGATAAAAAGGTTATAGAAAAACATCACCAGAATAATCCCGAAGAAAATCCCGAAGAAAATGTTCTTGGTGAGGTTGCTGTCATCCATATGCGCCCTGTCGCCCAGAAATATAGGCATCTGCATCTCGTGTGTGGATTTTATCCTGGCGTAATAGGTAGCTGTAGAATCAGTTTTGATTGGCAGGTTATAGATGAATTTATGATAGTTGTTTGCCCTGGCGTGGAAGGGATAAAGCTCGCCGCTTTGATTGAGCTGCCACTCTCCGTTTTTCTTATAATAGAACTGTATATCCTGTATGAGCGACTGATCGAACTCCAGCATAAGGTCTTCTTTAGGGCTCACATTATAGATGGATATCTTTAACCAGACAGGTGTTTTGATCATTCCGAAGTCGGGCACATTTGATGAGGATCTCAGAAACTGATCCTGCTCCTGTATGCTTTTTAAGGTTTTGGTCCCTGAGGAATCAATATAGTATTCAATCTTGTTGCCTATGGTTTGGATACCTTTGCTGCCATTGTATGTAACCTGTGCCTGTACGCCTGCTGTAAGCAGCAGGAAGAACGACAGAAGAAATGTCTTACAAGCGGTGTGTATGTTCATGTAGCTTTTCTGAAAATAAAATGGATTAAACATTATAGGTAAAACAAGATTCGAGAGATCTTCTCAGCGACCTCAAACGGGGTTCTCCTGCTTTGGCTAATCTGAAGATGAAAACAGGCTGTTTGTTACTCAGTTCGGGTAACAGCAGATCTAATTCTTCAGCAAGTTCCTTCACCTGTTCGTTATAAAATTCATCACCGGCCAGGGCTTCACTATGTGCCAATCTGGCAAGCATAAACACCAGCTGAGAAATCGGCTGGAAAGACACACCAGCGAGGTTTGCTTCTATCCATATCCGTTCTACTGCAGTTCCTCCCTGTAAAAAATCGATTTCTGAATATGCTGGCATGGTGACAATTCCCAGTGCTGAAGAAAAGGAAACGGATTTGTTGACTGATCTCGTAAAGGCATTGCCTCCTTTGAGTTGTCTTAAAAACGTGATCGCACTGGTGTCGCTGGCAATCCGTAAAGCAGCCAGTTCAGAATTGGATGCCCCTAATGTGTAAACGTCCAGCCCATCCCTTTTTTCATTGGTTTCCTCGGCAGTCCAGCGCAACTCATTGGTAAAAGTATCATAGTGTCCCCTTGGATGGATAATCCTCAGCATTTCCGCTTTTGCCAGCAACTGGCCAAGTTTTTTCATCAATGCGTCGTCTTCAATAATCAGCAGCTCTGCGCCATTGTAACTGGCAATCGATGATTTTATTTTGTCATAAAAATCTTTTGGCAAGGTTTCCTTTACCGTGAGTTCCCTGTTTGTTACCCGGATGCTCAGTCCCGCCTCAAGATGTTTTTTAAGATCAGGGTTTTCAGTTGGGGAAAGCCGGATATGGGCAATCAGACTGGTATTGTTTTTTATTGGGAAAAAAGTATTCGAAACCTGTAAGCCCATAGCTGCAGCTTTGATCGTAATATTTTCTACAGCGGCACCAATAGCTATATAAGAGCCAAGGTGATTGAAATCGAGCAGTGAATGCGAGAAGTGGGCATCATGGAAGATAAATAATCCTTTAGCCGTATACATGAATTTCCAGGGCTGGGCATTTCCGCCGGAGGGGGCATTCATACCTGCTTTGACAATTTCAGAGACTACCTCATCAGCTAAAACATGCGCTTCTGCTGCTCCATCAAAATCCTGTAAAACCTGCAGCATTTCTGCGCTGGTCAATTCCGGAGGGCCGAAGTATGAATCCGGAAACTGCCCGGCTGTATCGGTTTCTTTATCCTTTACCAGCTCATCCATATCTACATAGTATCTTCCTGATTCGTGGAAATGATCCAGCAGGATACGCCGGCATACATCCGTGGTTAATGCTCCGCCCAATACTACTGAGGAGGCCAGCTGCGGCCAGGTATTAATAGATTGTTCTACTTCCATCATAGAGGCTTTGAGCCTGGTGGAGATGGTTTCGGCACCTACCATTTTCAGGATGTAGGGAATCTTTTCTTCATTTGACAGATCTTTGATATTGCTTGGATCCAGTCCGTCGGCCAGTCCATGCAGTATCGGACGTTCAGGCTCAAGGTCAAATCTTTCCACATCCAGCATGCCGCGGTCATTTGTATCCATAACTACCGGGATATTCAATTCACGCGCTTTATAACGGCTTTCTATTTTGATATCAATACCATCACAAACTTCAATAAACAGGTCCAGTTTGCCATCCCCGGTAAAGAACTGGTCCATGTTCCCTTTGTGGAGGCCGTCATGGAATAATTTAATACGGATGAATGGATCAATTTCCAGGATTTCCCTGGCAGCAATGATCGTTTTGTTGGTGCCCATGTTATGCAGCCCTGTGCGCAGGCGGTTCAGGTTACTCAGCTCTGCCACATCGAAATCTGCAAGTCTCAGTTCGCCGCATGTGCGTTCCATGGCCATGGTAAGGGCAATAGACTGGCCTACAGACAGGCCAACTATACCTATTTTTTTTCCTTTTAACAGATCCTGTTCTTCTTTAGTAATCTTAAACTGGTTACGGTTGGTACGTACCTTAATAAATTCTTCTTCGTCCAGTAAATGCACCAGCCTCCGGCTCCATGGGTAATATACCCAAACCCCATATTCGTCTAAAGACCGTCCGTTTAAGTGTTTGGAGATTAAAGCCTCATATTCATCGCTTTTTATCCTCACAGATGGATTCATACATTTGATGAGTTCCTGCAGCTGACTGTAAATTTCATTATGCGCAAAGGATACCTTGCCTTCTGCTATTAAATGTTCAAGAGCCTGCTGATCTGCATCGATATAGGTTCTGAAAAAAGATGGGGTATAACTGAGCTTGTTTTCTGAACTGGAGGAAAGAAGAGTTTCGTTTAACATGAGTGCCAAATATGATATTGTTGTTAGGGAATAAGTATAGTGAAGAACTGGGCAGCGGCTTTAAAGTATATCTATTTCATTTTCGTTGATTTTAGTCTTTAGGAAGGTTTTATGGGCTTGGGAGATCACCTGTTCAAGGTCCCACTGATCGAGGTTCGGTATCTGGATCTCATAGTGGATGGTGATTTCTTTCCTTCGCAGGATTTCGAGGCGTGTGATATTTAAGTTTTCGCGGATTTTCAGGATTGCGGTTTTATCTTCTTCATAGGCCTTGCTCAAAACCGGTACGTCTTTCAAAATCATCGTGGTAGCTACCAGATCGAGTTTTGGATAATAGAATGTACCTTCATTCCCGATACTTTTTTCAATCTCCATACCTACTGCCACACCCGGAGGGATGGTATAGGGTGCGCATAAGGCAAACAGCGACTGGATACCTATCTGGAAAGATATAGCAGCTGCAGCACGGATCAGAAAGATAGAACCGATTCCGTAACCTGCAATTTCGCGGGAGTTCCACAAACCGCAGAGTTCGCCTGTGCCAAATTGTGCATGTTTCCAGACCAGGTCGTATATCCCGGTATCCATGGCACCGGTGGCAGATTCAATCGGCAAAGGTTCCGATCCCCCTGCAACATGTACACGTGCACCTCCATAAACCTTTTTCCCGTCAAGGGATTCAACAACAATGACAAAAGCTGCTGGATTGGTTGTCCATCCGTTTTTTGAAGAAGTCACTTTCGTAACACCTATACTCGTTAAAACATGTGTGTGGCCTTCAACAAACAGAGCGCAGGTTTCGGGGTCATCAATTGCTCTGAAAGCTCTAAGCCTAACCTCTGGATTTTCTTTATTTAAACCATCCTCCATTTTACAGGCTTTGAATAAATGACATTATGAATAATTGGGCTTTCTTGCTTTGTTTAATCGCGCTCATTGAATGATGTATGAATAAAGTTAGTGGTATTACCAGGTTATAAGCAAATTTTTTGCTGTGATTATCAGCTGATTATAAGTTGCCTCTTCATGAGGCTCCTAAATTCTAAATATACTATAAAATATACTGCCAAGTTAAGTTTGATATTATATTTTGATAAATTAATGTTCAAATTAATGCTTTAATTGCAGATATGATGCATCGTAAGGTATAATTTACATTTAAGAGCTGCCACCAGATGTTTTATCTCAAATAAATTCTTTGAAACCTATAAAAGCAATATATTTAAAGAAAATCTAGCCCAAAATCCAATGAGCACCGATAATCCAGTTAATGTTCTTTATATAGATGATGAGGTGCATAATCTTAACGCATTTAAAGCAAGCTTCAGAAGGACGTTCAGTGTCTTTACTGCTGAGTCTGCAATGGAAGGCAAAAAGATTTTAGAGAAGGAGCCCATCCATGTGATCCTGTGCGACCAGCGTATGCCAGGCATGACGGGCATAGAGTTTTTAGAGTCTGTTATTCCCGAATATCCCGATCCAATCCGCATTCTGCTGACAGGTTATGAAGATATAACTGCGGTTATAGATGCAATCAATAAAGGGGAGGTTTATAAATACATTCAGAAACCCTGGAATGATGATGACCTGCGTATCAATATTGAGAAGGCCTTTGAGATATATTCCCTGAGAAAAGAGAACAAGGAACTGATAGAGTCTTTACTGATCGTTAACAAGCAGCTTCAGTTTTTGCTGAGGCAAAATCTCCTTTAGCAGGTGTTTAGCTAAACCAAATGTGCTTTTTTGCGTTGTATGTATTTAGTTTCAGGTCACATCCTTCTAAATCATGAGCGCAACATATGGAAAACATTAAAAATATAGGTTTGAAAACCCTGAAATGGGTTGGGATTTTTATAGCATCAATACTTTTCCTGATGTTTATCATTCCACTTCTGTTCCCCGGAACTATTTCCGAGCAGGTAAAAATATTTGCGAATAAACGCCTGGCAGGAAAACTTGATTACAAAAGCACACATCTCACCTTTTTCAGGCATTTCCCCTCTCTTACAGTATCTGTGGATGAACTGTTGTTGCTGGGTTCAAAGCCCTTCCAGCAGGATACATTGCTTTCAGCAAAGGAAGTTGCAGTGGGTATCAACCTGAAAAACCTGATTTTTGATGCTGAAGTGAAGATTGATGAAATCTACGTGACAGATGCTTATGCAAATGTTTATATCAACAGTAAAGGGCAGGCCAATTATAACGTATATGTTTCCACGCCCTCTAAAAGTCCTAAGGATACCACTGAAAAGGGCACGTCCATCAAGCTTGACCTGATCAAATTCAGAAACTGGCATATCAAATACAATGACCACCCGGCTAAAATATTAGTAGATGCTATAGGATTGAACTATACAGGGGAGGGTGGACTGAGCGAAGACATCTTCGACCTCAAAACCGATCTTGAGATCGACCAGCTGAATTTTAGCCTGGACCGGATTTGGTATGCACAGCAGAAATACCTGCATGCCGACCTGATTACAAGAATCAATACCGATGCATTAACCTTCGTGCTAAGGAAAAATGAATTGAAGATCAACGATCTGCCCCTGAAATTCACGGGTTTCGTAAGTATTTTAAAAGACGGGTACAACCTCGACATAAAAGCTGCCTCAGAAAAAACAACCATTCGTGATATGATCTCTGTACTGCCGCCACAATATCTTGATTGGGCAAAGGATACCAAACTTGAAGGCAAAAGTGATCTGTTCTTCAGTCTGAAAGGACAGTTTAGTGAACCGAGAAATGTAAAGCCAAGATTTACAGCACGTCTGCTGGTGAATGACGGTCTGATTTCAAGTACAAAGGCTCCGGTACCGATGAAAAATCTTAATGTCGACCTAAACATAGATTTCCCCTCACTGGATACCGAACAACTAGGGCTGGATCTTAAAAGATTAAGCTTTGACCTTGGTCCTAAAAACAGTTTCCGTGCGGTTGTAAAAACCAAAGGATTAAACGAAATGACGGTAAATGCGGATATCAAAGGTGCTGTCAACCTGCAGACACTGGATGAGGCGTTGGGGTTAAAAGATCTTGAAATCAGGGGTTTAATGAATGCTGATGTAAAAGCAAACGGTATTTTTAATATGGACAAAAAGCTGTTTCCGAAAACCAATGGATTTATTGATCTGAAAAACGGCTGGCTAAAAACTACTTCTTACCCAAACCCGATAACGAATATCAACCTGACGGCCAACATCAAAAATACAGATGGTACTTTCAGCAGTCTGGGTGTACAGCTGGATCCTTTTAAATTTGATTTTGAAGGAAACCCGGTATTTGTTAACGCAGATTTAAAGAACTTTGAAGATTTGCTTTACAAAGTCCGCGCAAAAGGGGTATTGAACATTGGAAAGATTTATCAGGTCTTTAAAAGAAAAGGAATTGATGTCAGTGGATTGATAACCGCGGATCTTTCTCTTAATGGCCGTCAGAGTTATGCCACCACTGGTCAGTACAGTAAACTTGATAACAAGGGTACCCTGATCCTGAAAAACATAAAAGCAAATACTGCATATCTGCCGAAGCCGTTTTATCTGAAGGAAGGTAACTTTCAGTTTGAGAATGAAAAAATGTGGTTCAGGAAGTTTTATGCTACCTATGGTAAATCTGATTTTTCACTGAATGGTTACCTGCTCAATACGATTAATTATTTTATCGAGCGTAAGGGAACTCTCCACGGAAACTTTGCCCTGCATTCCAATTATATCCTGGTGGATGAATTTATGGCACTGAAGAATGGTGACAATGATGATAAATCCATAGAGCTGGAGTATGCGAAAGCTGAAAACCCAAAGAGCAGTGGTGTAGTGATCGTTCCGAAAAACCTGGACGTATCCCTGGAAGCTGATGCGAAGAAGGTTGAATTTAAGGGATTGCCCATTAACCAGCTAAAGGGTACAGCTTCTCTGAAAAGCGGTCAGATCTTCCTGAAGAATACTTCATTTGATATTGCAGGTAGCAGGATGACAATGGATGCACGTTACAAGGATGAATCCCCTCTTACAGCCAATTTTGATGTGGCATTTAAAGTGCAGGATTTTAATGTACAAAGGGCATACAAAGAAATCGATATGATGCGCCAGCTCGCAACCTCTGCGAAAGATGTTAGCGGGATCGTTTCAGTGGATTATAAGTTGAAGGGAGATTTTGATGCCAATATGAATCCTATTTATCCATCACTGGAAGGTGGGGGAGTAGTGAACCTCAGGGATGTGGCCGTGAAAAACTATAAAATGTTATCTGTTATCGGCGATAAGGTTGGGGCTGATGCATTTAACAATCCTGATATGAAAGGTGTCAATATTGAAACAAATATCAAGGATAACCTGATTCATATCAAAGAATTCGGCTTTAAGGTTTCTGTACTCAGACCTGCTATCAGCGGGACTGTCAGCCTTAACGGCTTGCTGGATGTGCTGGTGAAGGTGGGATTACCTCCTGCTGGCTGGATAGGCGTGCCTGTTGTAGTGACAGGAACCCAGGAAAAGCCTCAGATCAAGGTTTTCAGCAGAACAGGTCAGGGAATTGTAGATGCTCTGTACAACAGAAAAACCAATAACGTGATCCGCGAAGAGAAACGCGCCCAAAAGAAATCAGGAAGAGAGCAGCGTAAAGAGAAGAGAGCGCAGGAAAAGAAAGCCAAAAACGCAAAAGAAGAGGTGGAAAAAGATGTAAAAAACTAGGAGCATTTTATTGAATCTTTGAGATTCATAAGATATGCTTTGGTATTTCTAAGGCCAGCAACTTTCCTTGTGACGACATTTGGGAGATCATTTCATAAAAAATCACGGTCATGAAAACAAAAGATCAAACAATTGCCGCACAGGAGGAAATAGTCACATTATTTGTAAAAGTAGCTGCCAAACCGGGCAGTGCAGATACTGCCCGGGAGGCGCTCAATGCTGATGTAAATGGCGCAAGAACTGAAAGCGGCAACTATAAAATGGAACTTTATCAGGTTGAGGGCGATACGGATAACTTTTACCTGATTGAGCGCTGGCAGAACCAGGCTCAGCTTGAATACCATTTTTCGCAGCCTTATACGGCGCGAGCTTTTGCCCTGCAAAAGAACGATCTCAATGAGCCTATTCAAATGAATTATCTTACAGATCTCTGGCCCACTGCGCAAAACCTGCAAAAGGAAACTCACAGGCCACTTACAACGTTGATTGTTCCTTTTGAAATAAAGCCCGGTAGTGCAGATGCTTTTATCAGTCTTTGGCAGCAATTTGTACCCGCTGTAAGAAATGAACCCGGAAATGTAGATTTTCATTTTCATCGGGTAAACGGCAGCGAAACCACCTTTGTGCTTTATGAACGCTGGGAAAACCAGTCTGACCTCGATGCGCATAACCAACTGGCAACAACAGCTGAAATGATTGATGCGATAACACCGCTGCTCAGCAAACCAGTGATGGAATTTATCCTGTTTGTGAAGGATAGGGGCTAAGGGCATATCACCGGAACGTTACAGCTGATGATAAATATCTTTTTATACATTTAGGGGCTAAGGCCGTTTTAAGACACTTACTGGATTGTTAACGGTTACAATAAAATTAGAAAACCTAAAGAATGATGAAAAGAAGGCTATTGTTTGCATGGATTACGCTCATTACCTGCTCAACTGCGCTTGCCCAAAAGACACAACCGCAGCCAAATATTATATTTATACTGGCCGATGACCTCGGTTATGGTGATGTTGGCGTATATGGGCAGAAGCAGATTCTTACCCCTAATATAGACCAGCTCGCTAAAGAAGGAACCCAGTTTACGGACTTTCATGCAGGTGCACCTGTATGTTCTCCATCACGTTGTTCACTAATTACCGGATTGAATTCCGGGCACGCTACGATTAGAGGCAATGCCACCGATCATGGCGGAATTGGCGGAAAGAAAGGTAAATCAGTAGTTTACCGCGCAAATATAAGTAAAGATGATTATACAATTGGCAACGTGCTTCAGGATGCCGGATATACTACCTCCCTTGTTGGGAAATGGCATATTGATGGTTACGATTCTTTGGCAACGCCTTTGCAGCATGGTTTTGACAAATTTACAGGTTGGCTGATTAACAAACCCGAAACTTATGCCAGTACCTACTGGCCGGAGAAACGCTACCGAAATGGCAAAATAGTCACCATTGAAGAAAATACCAATGGCAAGAAAGGATACTATGAAACCAACATCTGTACGGATGAGGCGCTGCAATACCTGGCGGAACAGAAAAAAAATACGAAGCCATTTTTCCTGATGCTGAATTTTAATAATCCGCATTCTCCTCTTGATGTGCCCAATCAGGCTGTCTTTAAAGATAAAGCATGGCCGGAAGATATGAAGACTTATGCTGCCATGGTTTACTTCATGGATCAATCGGTGGGCAAGATCAGGGATTACCTGCTGAAAAGCGGGTTGTCGAAAAACACAATTGTTATCTTCACTTCTGACAATGGGCCCAGGTCTGAGCCTACACCACAGCTATCTGCTGTTGCAGATTATTTTGATTCCCGCGGCCCTTTAAAAGGGTTTAAACGTGATATGTACGAAGGAGGAATAAGGGTACCCTTTATCGTATGGTCTCCTTTGCTCAAAAATGCACCTAAATACAGCAATGTACCAGCCTACTTCGCTGATATCATGCCTACGTTTGCGGATATCTCAGGAAAAAAAGGGGGATACAGAACAGATGGCATCAGCGTGTATCCTGATATGAAAGGTGGAAAATCTGATCGCGAGCGTTTTCTCTACTGGGAATTCTTTGAAAATGGTTTTGAACAGGCTGTGCGCTACGGTAAATGGAAAGCGGTAAAACATAAAAATAGGCTGGAGCTATACAATCTTGACGAGGATATCGCAGAAAATAATGATATCGCAGCCGCCCATCCGGATATTGTAAAAAAAATTGAGGAATATCTTTTGACAGCAAGGACAGAATCTCCTTACTGGTCAGCAAAATAATAACCTCTTAGCTCAAGATATTGCATAAAACTATCAAATAAATTCCCCTCAGCTTTAGGAAGCCGAAGGGAATTTATTCTTTTAAAAAGACAGCGGGATTACTGCCCGCTACCTTGATTATCTGGGCTCCTACGGAGAGAAAAGCGATCAATATTGCCATCGTGCCTGCAGCGGCGACATGCCACCACTCTAGTGATATTCTATAGGAGAAGCTGTTCAATCAGTTTTTAGTAATAAGAAAGGCAACTGGAAAGGCAATCCCAATTGCTGTAAAGATCTCTTCAATAAAATAAGCTGATAACAAATAGAACATTCCTGACCTGTTACAGCCCAGCACTTTTCTTATTGCTATTTCTTTTGATCTTCTTTCC
>NZ_JBEVDX010000120.1:0-23474 GCF_040513095.1 Pedobacter sp.
TTGCAGTGGTAGACCATTTAAAGTCCTTGCTTTGTATGTTTACAGTCGTTAGGAAAATATTTAAACCTTTATTTTGCGTAGCTGCTATATTATGATAAACCGTTGTTTGTCCGGTGGATTGAGGCAGAGACCTTGGGTACAGCAGATCTGAGGTTTTAGTCAGGTACCAGTCAAATGCTAAAGTCAGCCTGTTTTTGAATGCTGTAACATCAGTACCTATGTCCAGGGTACGTGATTTCTCCCAGCCCAGGTCCGGCGAAACGATATTTCCGTTAAAGACGTATCCTGGCGCAGGTACATCCCCGAAGCCCATAGGGATGGATGTCAGTAAACTTTGTGTATCGTAAGGTTTAATAGTAGAATTTCCTGTTACCCCGTAACTTGCACGCAGTTTCAGGTTGTCGATCTGCTTCGCATCCTTCATAAAGGGCTCACGGCTGATCACCCAGCCGGCGGATACTGAGGGGAAGGAATCCCACTTATGGCCAGGAGCCAACCTTGATGCACCATCCCAGCGTATACTTCCCTGGAAGAGATATTTGCCATCGTAACTGTAATTGATGCGACCTGCGTAAGCCAGTAAGTCATAACGTACAAAACTGGATGTGGTAGTCCGGCTTGTGGATTCTGTGCCTGCAAGGTTATGCCACAACTGGGATGACAGTACCTGCCTGATTCCTCCGGCGTATGCCTCCTCCACTTCACTGTGGATATAACTTGAAATCGCAGTAGCGGTGAAACTATGTTTTTGTATTTCACGGTTATAGGTCAGGATATTGTCCCAGTTATAGTACCTGGAATTTGCGTTTGTAATGGAGGCCGCAGAATAACGCTGGTTGTTTTGTGTGAGAGAAAGCGGGTCATTAAACTGGCCGCGCCTGTTGCTGCCCAGCACCGTCCCCAGATTACTTCGGAAAGTTAAGCCTTTGAGCGGTGACAGCTCTGCATAGGCCGTAGCATTGATTTCACTTCCCGTTGTCTGGTCTACTGCAGCACCCGGACGCTGGTCGGTGATGGGACTGATAGTACTGGTATTACCAGCAATGGGAAAAGGATTAATTGAACCATCCGGATTGAAAGGTGTACCCAGAGGGATAGCCGTCAGTGCCGTAGAGAGCGGATCGCGGCGCGTATTGGTTTTGCTGAATGCCAGTTGCCCGACGATACCTGTTTTGAACCAGTTATTGAGTTTATGGTCTATATTATAGCGGAAATTATAACGGTTATAGTCATTATTGATCAGCTGACCTTCTTCATTGAAGTAACCAAATGAGAAAAACGCTTTGGTGTTTTCACTTCCGCCGCGCACACTAACTGTGTGGCTTTGCTGTTTTCCATTTCTTGTAGCCAGATCTAACCAGTTTACAAACTGCCCGGCCTGTACAGCTGCAAGCTCGCCGGCATTTGGAAACACCACATTATCTGCCGGTATCAGTCCTGTCGCTGCATCCCTGAAAGATTCACGGCGAAGGGTCAGATAGTCTTCGCCCAGCCGCGGTGACGGAAATTTCGTCCAGCCATTTATCCCGTAGTATGCATTATAAGATATCTTCGCTTTCCCCGCTATGCCTTTTTTTGTATTCACTATAATGACGCCATTGGCACCCTGCGATCCATATATGGCAGTTGATGCTGCGTCCTGCAGGACCTCGATACTTTCAATATCATTTGGATTGATGTTATTGATGCTGCCTCCATTCTGCACTCCATCAACCACAAGCAATGGCGCGTTGGGATTGATACCCCCAGCTGTATTCAGTGCGTTGGGAATAGACCGTGTACCGCGTATCTGGATGTTCACTCCGGCACCGGCATTGCCGGAACTTCGGGTAATATCTACACCGGGAGCCCTGCCCTGTATAGCTTCAAGTGCATTATGTGTAGGAGCTTTGACAATGTCCGAGGCTTTTACTGTTGCCACAGAACCGGTGAGGTCACGCCGTTTAATAGTTCCATAACCTACCACAACTACGTCGTCCAGTGAGTTGGACTGCCCGGCAAGTTTAACGGTGACATCCTGATCGTTTGCACTGAAACTAACTGTCTGATCAGCATAACCTATGTATTTAATTACCAGTGTGGCTGTTTGGCCGCTGGCGATAGTCAAACTGAATTTACCGTTTACATCCGTCACCTGCCTTGCTGTAGAGCCCTGCACAGAAACGGTTGCACCGATGAGCGGGTCACTGTTACCCGCATCAAGCACCCTGCCATTTAAAACACGCGTTTGTGCCTGCACAAAAACGACAGAAAATATCAGAAAACTGAGAAAATAAAATTTTTTCATACCCGGGGAGTTATGTTAAGCATACAGGTCTATTGAGGGAATTAATATATCTGGTTACACAAAAATAGGCTCAGAAAAGATTATGTATTATAATATCTTTTCTAATGTTTGTGATATTTTAGCGGATATTTCCCTGAGCTAAACTTATAGGTGTTGCATCAAATGCAGCCGGGAAGGCAGGTGAGTACTATAGGACTAGTATACCAAAATCTCTTAGTGTATGAATGGGCTCTGAATACCAGAACAACTCAAAGTGTTCCATTGTCGTTTCAAAATCAGCTTTAATTTCCTGGAAGGTATAAACCTTTGCATTGGAAACTGTTATTTTTTGCAGAATGGATAACAACCAGTTTCCCTCTCTGGTAGTAGTTTGAATGCTGAAGCTTTCTTTTTTATCATGGAAGGTTAAAATCTGCATTTCTACAGGTTTACCTTTTTTATATTTTACAAAGCTTTCCTGATCAGGTTTCCCTCCCAGCCAGACTATCCGGGCTGTAGGTTTGGTATCAAGCTTGCTTTTTTCTTTTAGTGCGCGTTCAATAAAATCCGGAGCGATTGTCACTTTCGGGATTTTAAAATCAAACCAGTCCTGCAATTTGTAATCGAAGCAAATGCCGTGCATAAAATTGAAGAGCGACTTCTTTAAGCCAAAACTAAATTGATCATGGTTAATGCCTGTCTTATCCCTATAGTTGATATCATTATTGGCGAAAGTTCCGATAACTTCCGTTTCTTTGACTACACCAAACTTCTCGGGATACAAGCCTACCGGACTGTGAGCAGTCATCGCAAACTGGTGCCAGAAGCCTGATTGCAGCACCCCTGCCTTGAACAGCTGCCTTACCATTTCAAGACTGTCAACTGTCTCCTGAATGGTTTGTGTTGGATACCCGTACATCAGATAAGCATGGACCATCACTCCTGCCTGTGTAAAATTCCGGGTAACCTGAGCTACCTGTTCTACAGATACGCCCTTATCAATAAGTTTCAGTAACCTGTCTGAAGCCACTTCCAAACCACCGGAAACAGCAATACAGCCTGATGCTTTCAGTAACAGGCATAAATCACCGCTAAAGCTTTTTTCAAAGCGGATGTTTGTCCACCAGCTAACGGAGATCTTTCTTCTTAGAATCTCCAGCGCTACTTCACGCATCAAGGCCGGCGGCGCAGCCTCATCTACAAAGTGAAAGCCATTCTGGCCGGTATTGGCAATCAGTTCTTCTATCCTGTCTACAATCAGTTTAGCAGCAACAGGCTCGTAAACCTTAATGTAATCCAGGGAAATATCGCAAAAGGTACATTTACCCCAGTAACAGCCATGCGCCATGGTCAGTTTATTCCAGCGGCCGTCACTCCACATGCGGTGCATAGGGTTGACAATTTCTATAACTGAGATGTACTGATCCAGTTGCAGGTCACTGTAATCGGGCGTTCCCACATCAGCTTGTTTATAATCACTTCTTAGCGCATCGTTTTTGTAAACAACTTCGCCGTCCTCAAGTAAAAATGTTCTTTTATACAAGTTAAACTCTCTTCCATTCAGTATCGAATTACAGATCAGTTCAATGGGCAGTTCACCGTCATCGAGTGAGATATAATCAAAAAATTCAAATACCCGCTTGTCAGAGACAGAACGCAGTTCAGTATTGGCAAAACCGCCGCCCATGGAAATTTTTATCTCCGGATATACCCGTTTTACATATTGGGCACAGCGAAAAGCGGCATACAAATTTCCCGGAAAAGGAACAGAAATCAGGAATAGCTTAGGCTGGATAACTTTAATCTTATTCTCCAGAATCCCAATCAGGATTTTGTCCATGTAGGTATATTCCTGATTCAAAGCGCCATAAAGCTCATCGAATGAATTTGCACTTCTGCCCAATCTTTCGGCATAGCGGCTAAAACCAAAATTCTGGTCTACACATTCAATGATAAAATCTGAGATATCTTCGAGATACAGTGTTGCCAGGTGTTTGGCCTTGTCCTGTGTTCCCATTGATCCAAATGCCCAGTCCAGTTCATCCAGTTCAGCAAACCTGGATGCTTCAGGCAAGTAGTCTTCCTGGCAGATCTGGAGGGCAAGCGTTGGGTTCTTACCTTGCAGAAAAGCAATAACAGCATCAATAGTTTTGATATACTCCTCTTTCAAAGCAGCAATACGCTTTGCATTCAGACTTCTGGGCTGATCAGGCAGACCTTCTGCATGCAGAAAAAGATCTTCCAACCCTTTTCTTGAAAATAGGGCCAGTATCACTTCAATCCCTAAATCAGCCTGGGTTGATGAAATATTTTTAGTATTCAAAAAACCTTTGATATAGGCAGTAGCCGGATACGGAGTATTCAGTTGGGTAAAGGGAGGGGTAACAAGGAAAAGATCTGTTTTCAAAATTGAATTGTATTTCCCCGCAAAAATATCCATAATTATTTTAGTATGCTGCCTTATCAAATCATAATTTATTAAAATCAAAAGCGCCTGCCGGTATAAACCGACAGGCGCTTTTGATAATTCAGGAAAAGATTGATTTTACCTCCAGCCTCCGCCAAGTTGTTTGTAAACATTAACAACGGCATTCAGCTGTGCTTTTTTGGTTTCAACCAGTTCCAGTTTAGTTTCCAGTGCATCGCGCTGAGTCATCAATACTTCAAAGTAATCTGCCCGGGCCGACTTAAACAGGTCGTTGGAAACACTGATCGAAGTGTTCAGGGCGTCAACCTGCTGTGCCTTCAGGTTATAGCTTTTTTCCAGGTTGCTGATCTTTGAAAGCTGACTTGAAACTTCCATGTAGGCATTGAGGACAATCCGCTGATAATTAAACATCGACTGCAACTGACGGGCGTTAGCGCTCGCAAACTCAGCCTTAATTGCATTCCTGTTTACCAATGGTCCCGCTAAATCACCTGCCAGTGAATATAGCAGGGACTTTGGTAACTTAAACAAATAAGACGGTTTGAAGGCTTCGAAGCCTATAGCAGCAGATATATCAAGCGATGGATAAAATTCGGCACGTGCAACTTTTACATCCAGTTTTGCAGCAGCCATTTCGAGTTCCGCCTGTTTGATATCAGGCCTGTTCTCCAGTAGTTGCGCAGGGATCCCTGAATTTACAGCCATCGGTACCAAACTTAAAAAATCACCCTTTTCCCTTTTGATCTCCTGGGGATAACGGCCCAGCAGAAGGTTCAGGTTATTTTCTTCTTCTTTGATTTGTTGCAGGATATCAAATTCCCTGCTTTGTGAAGACAATACTTCTGCGCGAAACTTCTGCACAGCCAGTTCTGTGGCCCGCATAGCCTGCTTCTGTACTTTCACGATCTCCAGCGCATTCTTCTGAAGTTTGATATTCTGCTGCAGGATCTCCATCTGGGTATCCAGCGACTGCAGTTCGTAATACGAATTGGCCACTTCGGCGATAAGGTTGGTCAGCACAAAGTTTTTACCCTCTATAGTAGATAAATACCTGCTGATAGCTGCTTTTTTGGAATTGCGCAGTTTCTTCCAGATATCGATCTCCCAGTTGGCGGTTGCTGCCAGCGTAAAATTGGCCAGCGGATTAGGAACCTCCCTGCCAGGCAATATATCCGTTGAGGCATCACCTGCACCCTGACTGGTATATTCCCCAACTTTTTCAAGATCGGCACCAGCCCTTAAACCAACTGTTGGCAACAGTGCAGCTTTGCGCATGCGGACATCGTTCTTAGCGATTTCGATATCCTGTAAAGTTACCATCAGTTCCTGATTGTTCTTCAGTGCGGTATCAATCAGGTCTGCCAGGTATTTGTCTTTAAAAAAGCTGTTCCATGGTACAGCTGTGGTGTTTGTTGTATCGCGGCTGTCCCCGAAAGATTCCGGCAACGGTTTATTTGCTGCTGGCGCTGCAGCTTCGGGTACTTTACACCCTGCTGCAGCAAGGCAAATGCCCAGCGCTATTGTATATCGGTTGAGCTTAAATTTATACATTGTGATCGATTTCTTCTGTTAAGGGATTTTCATCTTCATGTTTGGCCATTCGGTTTTTCTCTTCGATTTTCCCGAAAATATAGTACAGTCCGGGAATCACCAACACACCGCAAAGTGTTCCTAAAAGCATACCTCCGGCAGCGGCAGAACCGATAGTCCTGTTACCAATTTTACCAGGCCCCGAAGCAAAGACCAGCGGGATCAAACCAGCGATAAACGCAAAGGAAGTCATCAGGATCGGACGGAACCTCACGGCAGCACCTTCCATGGCAGCTTCCAGGACTGTAGCTCCCTGTGCGTGTTTCTGCACAGCAAACTCTACAATCAGTACGGCATTCTTACCAAGTAAACCGATGAGCATTACCAGTGCCACCTGGGCATAAATGTTGTTTTCCAGTCCACAGATCTCCAGGAGCATAAAGGCCCCGAAAATTCCACATGGTAGGGAAAGCAGTACCGCAAAGGGCAGGATGAAACTTTCATACTGTGCAGCAAGAACCAGGTATACGAATCCCAGACAGATCATAAAGATGTAAAGGGCTTCGTTTCCGCGTCCTACCTCATCCTTGGAAATACCAGCCCAGTCAATACCAAATCCCCTTGGCAGCGTTTTTTCAGCAACTTCCTGAATTGCCTTGATCGCTGCACCACTACTGTATCCCGGAGCAGATGCACCACTGATCTCAGAAGCATTGTACATATTGTGGCGGGTGATCTCAGACAGGCCGTAAACCTTCTCCATGCGCATAAAAGCTGAAAAGGGTACCATTTCGTCACGGTCGTTTTTCACGTATAATTTTAAGATGTCTTCAGGTAATGCACGGTATTCCGGCGAAGCCTGCACCATTACTTTATACTGGTGGTCAAACTTGATAAAGTTGGTTTCGTAGTTACTACCTACCAGAGTTGACAAAGTATTCATGGCATTCTCAATGGTTACGCCTTTTTGTTTGGCGATATCATTGTCAACCTTGAGCAGATACTGCGGGAAACTGGCACTGTAAAAGGTAAACACGGAGGCCAGCTCCGGGCGTTTACTGAGATCTCTCACAAAATCCTTACTCACAGTTTCCATCTTGTGGAAGTCGCCGGAGCCTGCTTTATCAAGTAAACGCAACTCAAAACCTCCGGCAGCTCCGTAGCCCGGTACCGCTGGTGGCTGGAAGAATTCGATTGTAGCCCCATTAATAGCTTCTGTTTTTTCTTCAAGTTCGCTGATAATTTCCTGTACAGAGTGCGTACGGTCTTCCCAGCTCTTCAGGTTGATCAGACAGGTACCGGAGTTTGAACCTGTACCTTCAGTAAGGATTTCATATCCTGCAAGTGCTGATACAGATTGTACACCTTCAACTGTCTCGGCAATCTTCTGGATTTTCTCGGCAACCTGATTGGTTCTTTCCAGAGATGATCCCGGAGGAGTCTGGATAATCGCGTAAAACATCCCCTGATCCTCATTCGGTATAAATCCGGAAGGAAGACTGTTGTTCAGGAAGAATATACCCACACAGAAGGCAATCAGTACACCGAAAGTCAGCATTCTGCGATTCACGATCAAACCAAGTACTTTCTGATATCTGCCGGTCAGTCTGTTGAAACCATTATTAAAGCCATCCAGGAATTTATCCAGTCCTGTTTTCTTTTTGGCTTTACCATGGTTGTTTTTTAACAACATCGCGCAGAGCGCGGGTGTAAGCGTTAATGCCACAACCCCTGACAGGATAATCGCTGTTGCCATGGTAATGGAGAACTGCCGGTAGAATATACCCACCGGGCCCGACATAAATGCCACAGGTACAAATACTGCTGCCATCAGGAAGGTAATCGCTATAATTGCTCCCCCGATTTCATGCATAGCTTCCTGTGTGGCTTTCAGTGGCGAAAGATGTTTTTCTTCCATCTTGGCATGGACGGCCTCAATTACCACGATCGCATCATCGACAACGACCCCAATGGCCAGCACGAGTGCAAATAGAGTGATCAGGTTGAGCGTAATCCCAAAAAACTGCATGAAAACGAAGGTTCCTATCAGTGATACGGGTACAGCAATGGCCGGGATCAGCGTAGAACGCCAGTCGCCCAAAAACAGAAATACCACTAAACCAACCAAAATAAATGCCTCTACAAGCGTATGGATTACTTTTTCAATAGAAGCATCCAGAAATTTTGATACGTCATAACTGATTTCGTAATCCAGTCCCTGAGGGAAAGAGCTTTTCTTGATCTCTTCCATTTTAGCCTTGATGTCCTTGATTACCTGACTTGCATTACTTCCGTAAGATTGTTTGATCGTAATCGCTGCCGAAGGATGACCATTCAGGTTGGAATAGATATCGTACATCGCACTGCCAAATTCAATTGAAGCCACATCTTTAAGTCGCAGGATTTCTCCGTCTTTGGTGGACCGGAGAATGATATTTGCGTATTGCTCCTTGGTGGTATATCTTCCACCGTATTTCAATACATATTCAAAGGATTGTGATCTTTTACCCGAGCTTTCACCCGTTTTACCCGGCGAGGCTTCCAGACTCTGCTGATTTAAAGCTTCAAGAACTTCATCTGCTGAGATCTTGTAGGCCAGCATGCGGTCTGGTTTCAGCCAGATCCTCATGGCATATTCACGGGTACCCAAAATATCTGCAACCCCTACACCGTCTACCCTTCTTAACTCCGAAAGGATATTGATATCCGCGAAATTGTAAAGGAATTTCTGATCGGTTTTAGGGTCTTTACTGAACAAGTTGATGTACATTAACATGTTGGATTCCTCGCGGGTAATCTTAACACCTTCACGTACTACCAGCGGCGGCAGCTTGTTCACTACCGAAGCCACGCGGTTCTGTATATTAACGGATGCCTGGTTGGGATCGGTACCGAGGTTAAAGATCACCTGAATGGTGGCCTCACCGTCATTACCTGCATCCGAAGCCATATATTTCATTCCCGGTACACCATTGATTGCCCTTTCCAGGGGAATGATAACCGACTTGATCATCAGCTCACCGTTGGCACCGGGATATTCTGCTGTAATGTTCACCTTTGGTGGTGAAATGGAGGGAAATTGCGTGACCGGTAAACCCTTCATAGCTAAAAACCCCAAAAATACGATGATCAGGGAGATCACTATAGAGAGTACTGGCCTCTGTATAAATTTACTAAACATGGATTGCTTTTTTAATGATTAAACCAAATGGATGTGTGTAGCGCTTCAGCTTTGCTGAACCTATTCTGCCTTTAATCTCAGTGAAGAGATCCACTCCTTAGGTGCCTGGTACTCGAATTTGATTTTATCACCATCCCTTACTTTCTGAACACCTTCCAGCAGGATTTTCTCATTATCGCCAATACCAGTACTCAGCACATAAAGATCTGGCATTTCGCCAGCGATAGTAATGTTTTTGGAGTGTACCACACCTTTGGCATCCACAACGAATACATAGATTTTATCCTGGATCTCGTAAGTTGCTTTTTGTGGTATTACCTGTGCCTGGTGTAATGGAACAAGCATCTGTACTTCACCTGTCTCACCATTTTTTAACAGTTTATCAGGATTTGGAAATTTTGCCCTGAAGGCGATATTACCGGTTTCATTGTTAAATTCACTTTCGATTACCTCTACATTTCCCTTGTAGGGAAGCGGTTGGTTATTAGCCAGGAGGAGGCTTACCTTATTGTCAGCCCGTCCTTTTATATTGGTCTGATATTCCAGATATTCTGGTTCTGAGACATTGAAATAGGCAAACATCTGCGTATTGTCAGAAAGGTTGGTCATCAGTTCTCCTTCATCAATTAAACTTCCCAGTTTCAAAGGAATACGGTCGATCGTTCCATCGAAAGGCGCCCTGATTTCAGTAAAGGACAAATGCAATTTTGCAAGTGAAACTTCTGCTTTTGCCTGTTCCAGTTTGGCCTGGGCTACCGACTGTTCATTTTTTGAAACTATATTTTTATCGGCAAGTGTTTTGGCATTTTGCAGTTCTATTTCTGCAGATTTGTATTCGGCCTGGGCTTTCAATAACTCTGCCTCATAAACCTTAGGCATAATTCTGAATAACAGCTGACCTGATTTAACAGACTGACCTTCATCAACATAAATATTTTGAAGGAAGCCTTTTTCCTGTGAACGGATCTCTATATTCCTTACAGACTTAATCTGTGCTACATATTGTTTGTTAAAGGAGGTATCAATTCTGATGGCAGTGGTAACAGTAAACTTGTTTTCTTCTTTTTTTTCTTCTTTTTTAGATGTACAGCTTGCAAGGCATAACAGGGCGATTAACCCTTTGGACACAACTAGTCTCTTCATAGTATAAAATTGGTAATTAAGCGTTTGAGTGCGGGAACATACAGATTCCCCTGGACGTAAAAATTCTTCAGTAACCAGTATTGAAAGTACATTGATACTTTCGTGGTTAAACCGGGATAATTACTCTCAGATTCTTAATACCCTTTGGGTAATATAAAGAGGTGATGAATCGCAGCAAATCTGCGGGATGGTTTTAAAGCGGTTGTTGTAGAAGTTAGAAATGAACAGACGTGACGATGTCATATACAGCCAGGCAGGCAGACTGTATTTACCTGCTAAAAATTTACCTGCACCGGTATCAGCATCATCATGTCCGCCCAGGTATTCTTCCTCTACATCGATCTCTGCATCCTCAAAGAAAGTATTGCTCTGATCGTTGTTTGTGAGTTTTGTATGTGGTTTCTTCGCAAGATCGCGACCAGCAGCATGTTGATTGAGAGGATGATGCGTGTTTGCATACACCGAACGTCCGCCGCATAACAGCAGCAGGAACAGATAGACATAAAACACAAATCCTCTCATTTAGCGCTAAAAGTAATCAAAGTAATGATAGATTGATGTATCCTGAAGAAAATATTACCATCCTATGCCGTAATCTTCGCCATGATTGCTTGATCCGCCCCAGAGGCTATTGTGTTTCCAGTCAAAAAATATCGCATTGATTGGCCCGCTTGTACGTTCGCTGTAACTCAGAATGTAACCCAGTTTTTTCAGTTCCGCACGTGTAGCCTCTGGTGTATTGCTGTTCAATAATAATTGTCCGGCTTTCGGCTCACGGTCGGAGGTCTTAGTACCACCCAGTGAAAGCCAGAGCTGATTGGTATTAATATTTGCCGCCTCGGAGGCCTGCTGTACATTCATGCCAAATTCAGAGACATTTAAAAAGAACTGCAAAAGGTTCTGGTCCTGCGTATCCCCACCCTGTACGGCAGAAGATAAATAAGGTTTACCATCTTTTAAAGCCAGTGCCGGCGATAAGGTAACCCTGGGCCTTTTTCCCGGCGCAACCACATTAAAGGGGTTAATAGCTGAATCCAGTACGAAGCTTTGCATACGCTGACTCATCCCAATACCCGTGTTGCCCGCAATACATGCTGGCAGCCAGCCACCGCTTGGTGTGATTGATACCACCCATCCTTCTTTATCTGCGGCTTCTACGGAAGTGGTACCACGCCATAATCTGTCCTGGTAATCTGCTTTGGGCGAATTATTGGTCATGTCATGTTTAGGCGCAAAATTACGTTTGCTGGTGTCCATTTCAAAGCCCCTGCTTTTCAGCAGTTTGATGTAGGGATTAGTTTTGCCTTCAAAGGGATATGGATTTCCCGGACCGATGCCTGCGTCGTTCTTATCATACCTGATCAGTTGCGCACGTTCTTTTGCGTATCCTTTGCTGAGTAATCCTTTCATGGGCTCCGTAGGTTTCTGATACGGATCTCCATAATAAAAGTCCCGGTCGGCAAAAGCCAGGTTCATCGCCTGGTATAAAGTATGGATATATCTGGTACTGTTATAACCCATGCTTTTCAAATCGAAATTCTCCAGGATATTAAGTGCCTGCAGCATTACCGGACCCTGTGTCCATTGCTGCATTTTGTAAACATCAATACCTTTATAATTGACCATCAATGGTTTTTCCTCAAGAGGTTTCCAGTTCGCAAGGTCCTGCATTGTGATCAGTCCGCCCTGTTCTTTTGAACCGCGTACAAATTCTTCTGCGATATCCCCTTTGTAAAATCGGTCATATGCGGCCATCAGGGCCTGCTTACGGTTTTTGCCTTGTTTCAAAGCCTTCTTTTCTGCTTCTACCAGTTTGGTCAATGTAGCAAGCAAGTCTTTTTGCACGAAGATCTCCCCTGCTTCAGGTGCTTCCCGTTTTTCTCCCGGATGGGTAAAAAATACCTTTGAACTGTATGGCCATTGTTTGATCAGGGTTTTACCGCGCTCCATAGCGTTGGCTGCCTGCGCTTCGATCGGATATCCTGCTGCCAGTTCCATTGCTGGCGCAAGCACCTGCTCCAGGCTTAAAGTACCATAATTACTCAGGATATAAATCAGTCCTCCAACTGTCCCCGGCGTTGTTGCAGCCAGCGGACCATATTCAGGCGGGAAGTTATATCCTTTACTCTTGAAAAAATCAGCTGTAGCACCGGTTGGGGCTACTCCCATCGCATTGATCGCAATCACCTCTTTGGTTTTCGGGTTATAGATCAGCAGTTGTGTTTCCCCTCCCCAGCTGAGGGTATCCCACATGGTACAGGTTGATGCAAGCATAGCACAGGCAGCATCAACTGCATTTCCTCCTTTTTGGAAGGTCATAGCTCCTGCTGTAGCGGCCAGTGGTTTACCTGTGATGGCCATCCAGTTACGGCCATGTAAAACAGGTTTCTGGGTTTGCTGAGCCGATGCAGATAGCAGTGTACCGGAGATGAGGAGAGCTGAAAAAATTCGTTTCATAAGTTGATATGCGGGGCGTATGGTGTGTGAGTAGCTAAAAATAAAGAAAATTAAGCTAGCAGGAAAGATCGAGTTTGCGGCTAAGCTGTCACAATATAGATACTAACGTTTTAAATTAATTATCTTCGCGCTCTTTATTAACAAAAATATATGATTCTGGAACAACAACTGTCACAAAGAAGCCAAAGCGAATGCGAAATCTGTAAATCCGGCGATGCACTTGAACTCTATGCAGTGCCCCCTCAAACGGCAAAGACCGAAGATAACTGCATCATGATCTGTGGCACATGTAAGTCTCAGATAGAAAAAGCTGAGGAGATGGACAAAAATCACTGGCGTTGTCTAACGGCAAGTATGTGGAGTGAAGTTCCCGCTGTTCAGGTTGTAACCTGGCGGATGCTAAACAGGCTTAGTGCTGAAGGATGGGCAGCAGACAACCTGGATACGATGTACCTGGATGATGATATGCTTGCCTGGGCAAAAGCGGGGAAAGATGATCAGGCTGCTGAAGTAGCAGAGGTCCATAAAGATGCCCTTGGCAGTCCCCTGCTGGCTGGCGACTCTGTTGTGCTAACAAAAACACTGGATGTAAAAGGTTCAAGCTTAAATGCAAAACTCGGCACCGTTGTAAAGAATATCCGTTTAGTGGAAGACAACACTGATCAGATTGAAGGAAGAATTGAAGGACAGGTGATTGTGATCCTCACAAAATATGTAAGGAAACAGAATTAAACGGGCACATTGCTATTGTATGCCGGTGTTAAATAACTGCATCTTTTGTGATGCAGTTATTTAACACTGACTCTATTTATAATGTTTTCTGCTTCATTTTTTCAAGCTCCGCTGTGTACATTTCAATTGCCTTTACAGAAGGATCAGGGAAAGCGCTTAGCGGCGCAGTTTTCATTTTAGCCATTATTTCTTCACGTGATTTGGCAGCTGCCTGACTGATATCGATTGCCTTCTGCTCAGTAGTGATGGCTTCATCATATTTTTTCTGCAGATAATACAGGTGCGCAAGGGTATCATAGAATGCAGTATTTGCGGGAAATAATTCTATAGATCGCCACACCCAGATTACAGCTTTTGAAAGATAATCTGCATTAGTGGTCTTCATGGTATAGAAACTCCATGCGCCATTATTTAATGTAGCAGCATATTCCAAAGCATTAGCGTATGGACCGGGTGTTAAAGTGCTGCTGCCGGTTAAGGAAGATATTGTAATTCTTTTCGTTATGGTCTTATTCACAATTCTGGCAGAATCGTTTTTTGTATCAGGCCGGCCTGGTACCAGAGCAGGGCTCTTCTGAACAGTACTGTGTACGGGCCGTGGCGGCATGACCGTAACTGTCGTCTCCAGAGGATCCGGTTTGTGAATAGAATCCCGCTGGAGCAGATAATACTGTTGATAATAGCTTGACGCATTTCTAAGATACTTAACCGTATCATTCACTGCCCTGTAATACTCCATCATTTTGGATAACTGGGCAACCATTCCCTTTTGCCAGTTATTTGTCCAGGTAGCCTGAGTGAAGGACGCTGTCTGCATAGCCAGGCTCTCATCCTTTTTTGCTTTTGCAGCAGTCATGGAGGCATTGATGATCCTGTTGTTGATCCTCACTCTTTTTTCATAGGGCAATGTCTTGTAAATACTGTCTGTCAGTTTGGGATATACCCTTGTGATTTTATAGGCAGTACCGGATAAAACCGGACCGCGCTGAATCAGGAAGGAAACCGTCTCAAAATCATCAAGTTTACTTACCGGCAGGAGATTAGCATATGTTTCCAGCACTTCCTGATTGACCGGGATGTCCAGTTCATCATATTTTAAAAGGTAACTTTTTAGAAAATCTGTCTTCCTGTTCCCTTTTGCGTACTCCGCATGGTAATGGGTCAGTGTATTGCCTTTTGATAGCTGGATGGCCTGATTGATATCGTTCAGGTACGGTTCTGCATTACTCCTGTAACCAACTGTTTTTAAGATCAGGCCGCCTTGCTCATCAAGAAATAAATGGGTCGGATAGGTCGTGACATTGTACTGTTGATAGATAGCGTCAACTCCGGCTCCGGGGGATACATTGTTATAAATACAAATAAAATCCGACTCATATCTCTTTAGCAGATCCTTATCGGTCGGCACCAAAGAAAAGCGAGGATCAATAGTACCCATCCCAACCATCAGGTAAATCAACTTATGCTGCTTCTTTGCTGCAAGTTTCGCATCTTCCAGGCTTCCTTGAAAATACTTTAGTGGCTGGGCTTTTACCTGGCTCAGGCAAAGAGCCATGATGAATATACTGAGGAGGCGTTTCATAGTCAATCTGATTAATAGATTATTTCCGAATATACACTCAAAATATCAGTGCGGCAAAATTAATATCGAATTTAAATAATATTTAAAGCTTATTGCATTAACCAGGCACGGTAGTCTTTACTGTTTATTCTACTGTAGCAAAAACTGTATCAACAGCTGTACTAAATCGTCAAATCGTAGCCAATTGATGCTCAACAACTTATTGGAGTGTTTATTTTTGCCCTGCGAGGGAGGATTTGTAAATATTTTGTATTTCACCAATGGTCAATTCCTGTAACAGAATAATCCCTGTGATACATTTCTGATTAAAAAATGAAGCTTATGATTAATCTGCAGATCAGGATATAAGAGGCCTGACAGGTACTGTTTAAGCTTTATTCTTCGAACTGCAACAGAATAAATGACAGCAAATCGTTTTATCTGCTTTATACGTATGTACGTGAACGATTGGTATAAGAATTGAGTTTGAAGGGTATCACTTAGTTGCGTACTTCAATTTATTAGCTCAGCATTCGTTAAACATGGAAAATTCTACTCTTCAGGATCAGCACGGACTTCATAATTTGACTATTCTGGAAACAGAATTTTATACTCCTTTCATCAAATATTTTGAGGGATTCAATTACAATGAAATTGCTCATATCCTCGAGCTGCCTGTAGCGACTGTAAAATTAAGAGTGAAACTGGCCCGTAAGGTAATAGGAAACCGCTTCAATACCTACCTTTCCGATAGCAGGATGCAGTTCAATCAATAAGCGGGTGGTTATTTTATATTCACCTCAATAACAGACTCTGCGTTTTTCAGTAGCAAATAACTGTCTTCGTTCAGATTTTGCAGCTGCAGTACTTTACCAATCTTGTTATAGCGTTCAGTTAGTTTGTTCAAAGCATCAATCGCGGACATATCTGCGATCCTGCTGTCCTTAAAATCAATCACTACCTGCTCCGGATCATTTGCCAAATCAAAATTTTCATTGAATGTGGTTACAGAACCAAAAAAAAGCGGTCCGTAGATTTCATAATGTTTAACTCCCTCAGCGTCTATATAAGTTTTTGCCCTGATCCGTTTGGCACTTTCCCAGGCAAACACCAATGCAGATATGATCACTCCAATCAAAACCGCAAGGGCAAGGTTATGCAGCCAAACCGTAATTAAGGCTACAGCTATACCTACAAAAATATCCTGCTTTGGCATTTTGTTGATGATCCTGAAACTCGCCCATTCAAAAGTGCCAATGGCCACCATGATCATCACACCGGTTAATGCTGCCATGGGTACACGTTCTATCACAGGTGCGCCGAAAAGTATAATCAGAAGAATAGTAAGTGAAGCAATGATCCCTGATAACCTTGCCCGTGCCCCAGCGCTGAGGTTGACCAGCGTCTGTGCAATCATTGGGCATCCGCCCATTCCAAAAAAGAAACCATTCAGAATATTAGCCGTTCCCTGCGCTATACATTCCCTGTTGCCATCCCCTCGCGTTGCGGTCATCTCATCAACCAGGTTCAGCGTCAGTAGTCCTTCAGTAAGTCCTACTCCTGCCATAATCAGGGCGTAAGGAAAGATAATCTGAAATGTAGCAAATTTCAGCGGGATCTGAGGTATGTGAAATGGCGGGAAACCCCCACTGACAGCAGCAATGTCCCTAACAGTTTTAGTATCAATGTTAAAGCCAAGAACAATAAGGAAAACCACGATTATAGCTACCAGCGAAGGTGGTACAGCTCTAGTGATCCGCGGAAACACAAGTACAATTGCTACCGTTAGAGCGACCAGTCCAGCCATGATGTATAAAGGATTGCCCGATAACCAGACCGGCTGCCCATTCACTACTGTTTTAAACTGTTCCAGCTGCGCCATAAAAATGATCACTGCCAGTCCGTTTACGAAGCCGTACATTACGGGTTGCGGTACCAGCCGGATAAATTTACCAAGTTTAAACAAGCCGATTGCAATCTGAATGAGCCCGCCAAGAGCTACTGCTGCAAAAACATACTCTAAACCATGAGTTTTCATCAGGGCAATCAGGACAACGACTACAGCGCCTGCACCTCCTGAGATTAATCCCGGGCGGCCGCCAAAGATGGAAGTAACCAGCCCCATAATAAAGGCTGCATACAAACCTACCAGGGGCGGGAACCCGGCGAGAATTGCGAAAGAGAGCGACTCCGGCATCATAGTCATGGCGACTGTGAGACCGGCCAGTATTTCAGTCTTGTAGTTTACTTTCTGGGAAAAATCGAAGAGGACTTTGGTAGCGGACATTATGCAAACTTACAAAATAGTGGCTCGAGTTTTGTCTATGATCAAAATATGATTAAAAACGCGCTCTTTTTCTTCCTGATCGTCCTGTCTTTAGGTGCCAACGCTCAAAATGCAAACAATGCGATATCTACTAACAATATTGTTGGAGATACTGCGGTCAAAACAGATTTGATAGATATTGCAAAAAGTCTGTTTAATATTAAAGCCAGACCACGTACAAAACCAGGAGAAAAAAAGGTGTTCTTTTCTTTGTTACCCATTGGAGGTAACGTTCCTGGAGGTGGCCGTGCCCTGATTACCTCCACAAGTGCCGGGTTTTATCTTGCTGACAGGAAAACGACTTATATTTCCAATGTTACTTTTACTCCCTACTGGAACCTGCAGAGCCGTTTTGGTTTACCCTTGAGGTCTAACCTTTGGTTGAAGAACAATGAGTGGGTGATCCAGGGCGATACCCGTTTTCTGTTTTATCCGCAGGCCACCTGGGGTATCGGAAGCGGTGTGGAATCAGAAAGTATGCTGGTAAATTATAAATATATCAGATTTTATCAAAGTGCGCTGAAACGTATCAAACCCTATCTGTATGCAGGTATCGGATATAATCTTGATTACTTTATCAATGTGAGAACAGATGCACCGGGCCTTGCCGCTTTTAGTGGATACAAGACTGGTACGGGAGATGGCGAAAACTCATTTTCATCGGGTTTCTCTGCAAACCTTATTTACGACACAAGAAATAATGCGATTAACCCATTGCCAGGTTCTTACCTGAATGTGAGCATCAGAAATAATCCAAGCTTCCTGGGTAGCAAAACCAGCTGGCAGTCTGTCTATGTAGATGCAAGGAAGTATGTTTCTTTAAATACAAAACCCCATCAGCAAAATACACTTGCCTTCTGGACTTATTTATGGACTGGATTAAATAATGACATCCCCTACCTGAACCTGCCAAGTATCGGATGGGATCCAAATAATAAATCAGGCCGTGGTATTGATCAGAACCGCTACAGAGGTAAAGGCTTGTTTTATTTTGAAACTGAATACAGAAGGGATATCACTAACGATGGACTTTTCGGCTTCGTGGTATTCGCAAATGCTACCTCTGTTACAGAGCAGGATAATAAATTCAAGAAGATACATCCTGCGGTCGGAACTGGTCTTCGCGTAAAGTTCAACAAAGCATCCAACACCAATATCGGTGTTGATTATGGTGTAAGTAAAGGCTATAAAGGATTTACTATCAATCTTGGTGAAGCATTTTAACCATTTAATTTTTAAGGCACTTTGTTAGCCATTACCATCACGGTATAGCTGTTTTCACCTACTACTGTCTGAAAGATAAAATCCGGGGACACGTAGTAGGTGCTGAGTTTTTTATCCTCAATAGCCTGCTCCTCTTTTTTTTCTGTTCCGGCAGCCATAATTTCCTTCAGCAATACGTTATATTGATTGATACCGGGCGATTGATAATAAAGCTGGTTGATTATCCCGTGGTCAGCATGGATCCTGAACCAGGCCAGAGCCTTCTCCTTTTCAGCTTTATGTTTACCGAATGATAATGTTTTGTACATCTGCTCATCCTTTATGCCTGATAACTCCGGATGTACTATCCAGCCTGCCTTTTTCATACTGTCAGTGACCTTCACTGCCGGCTGGGTAATAAATGTTTTTAACTGACTCAATTCAAGGTTCTGAGCCTTGCCTTCAAATAACCACAGGCCGCAAAAAAGGGTTAATACATACTTCATCCCGCAAAGTTAACAAATGTAAAACGCAGATCTTTTCCTGATCGTACTTTAACAGGGATTCGTTATAGATTTCACAAAAAAGGTATCTTTACCGCATGGCTGATTTGAAAACAGAATTTACAATACAATTTGAAGGCGAAACTATCCCGGTGGTGATCACTGAAACTGAGAAAGCTGAGGACACCTTGTTCTTCGCAGAAATACCTGGTCATGACCGCTTTGAAATCTTCCTGTCGGATGATGACATGTGGGTAACGAACGACGAAGTATCAATTGACGAAGACCTGATATTCCTTATCGGAGATACATTTGAAGGTCTGCAGGATTAACCTGCAGCACCTTTTATTCTGTTTTATTCTTATCCCGCTTACGTACCAGCTTAAACTTGATTTTGCCATCCTCACCATCTGCGGCCTGGATATGTACGACTATACCCTTCATCCTTCTTTCCCTGATCTCCTTCTTGTCAGTGATTTCCTCATCCTTCTTTGGGTTTCGCAGCGGTATATCCAGTAAGATATCTGTACCGGCACCCATAGAGTAGATACCCGCAATATCCATATTCAGTACACTGGAACTGATTTTCATCGGATTGATGGTGACTTTCTCTCCCCTGATATCAAATTTCCCGTTCAGGTTATTAATGACGATATTATTCAAATCCCTAAAGGGAAATGCAAACTTGCCAACGCTCTGTAAAGCTTCGTAATTAACCAGTGCACCATTCTTCAGATCAAATATCACAGTGCCGTTCATAGAACCCGGAATGACCTTTCCTGCAGAGGTAATATTTCCGGATACGTTGGTTCTGGTGAAGAAATTGCCCCTGAGGTTTTTGTAGGTTGGCGACTTCAGTCCGAAGTTATCAAATGAATAAAAGAAGTCCCGGATACTTACATTGGAAACGACTGTATTTACTGCAAAACGATTTAACTTACCGATCTGAGTTACGCTTCCGTTCAGTTTGACAGAGCCCCCGGCATGTTTCAGGCTTGCATCATTCAGATACAGTCCCGCATCCGACAATAAGAATGTGGCTGTGGCATCGGTGCCCAGGAACTTATTGTAGTGCACTTTGGCCACCTTCAGATTGATCTGTGCCTTGCCCTTTTCCAGCATCTGATTCAGCTGACTGGCAGAAACATTGCTTTTCCCCTTTGATTTGACGGCTGCACGTCCTTTTCTGGAACTCAGGAAACCCAGGAACTCGCCAAGATAAATTTCCGGGCTGCGCATATTCCAGTTAAACATAATTTTCTCCGGTGCATTGTAATACAGATTGAGAAAGTTCTTGATGCTCCCGTCCATAAATACAATGCTTTTACCGCTCTGCAGCCGGATATCCTTAATCAGAAGATCTTCCTTTCTGAAGTCGAGTGTAATAGAAGTATTTTTAAAGTTTACATTACGGGGCACATAACTTACGTCAGCATTCTTGACGCTCAACACCCCATTCAGCACAGGTTTATTTAATTTATAATTGACCAGATCTGCGGAATAATGCATTTTAAGATCGGCTGTTCCTTTGGTGAACTTAAGCATATCATCACCAATGACGTTGTTAAGCTTTGACACATCAAACCTGGACCTGAACGTACCAGTGGCGACCGGCTTTTCAAAATTATGCAAAAATGCAGTATCAATCGTGAATGGAATTTCAGAGTAAGTGCCCGAGAAGCGGTAGAGTTTGACAGCTGAATTGGCATCAGTAAAGCCATTGCCATTGATAAAATTGTTGGTATAAACACCTGAGAAATTCACATGCTCTATAACGGCACCAGGGCTGGTCAGTTTGTTTGCTTTTACCGAGGCATTGACTAGTATTGACGGATCGCCCCCGCCCCCCATATCACCATCTATGATACATTTTACTGCAATTGGCTTATCAAGGTTAAACATATTCAAACGCGAAGCAATATTAGGGGCAAGCAATGCTGATGCGTTTTTCCAGAGAATACTCCGGGCTTCGACAGTGATGGTAAATGCAGTAGGATCTTTAGCGATTTTAAATTTAGCTCCTATAATAAAAGGGTCATTGCCGATGTTCAATATATTGGGTTTCACTTCTATTATGCCAAGGTCATTGTCGTAAGATATATCCATTTTGCCCTGCAATACTTTATCCTTTACAAAACTGCCTCTCTTCGTATTGAAGGCCAGGCTTCGCACCAGCGTTTTCAGGTTTACGTCCGCCTTCCAGCCCGAGGAGGGATAATCCACTTTCCCACTGAAATCCTGTACTGCAAAAAGGAAAAGTTTATTGCCTTTTCTGTTATCCAGGATAAAGCGCACATCATTCAGGTCAAACCTTCTGATCTCGGCCGGAGAAGTATTTTCTTCCTTTGAAGCCGGTGTGGAAGGTGTTTTTTTCTTAAAGACCGATGTATTGCTATAACCTGTACTATCCGTATACAAATAGGCTTCAGCGTCATTGATGGCTATCTTTCTGATTTCAATCGTGCCTCTGAGCAATGCCATTGCATTCACTGAGATATCAAAGTCCTTGGCCGTAAGCAATGAATGGTGGTGTATTTTCCATAAACTATCCCTGATCTCAACATTTTTCAGTGATACAGAAACACCGGGGAAACCCTTCAGGAAAGTAGGTTCCATTGCTCCTACAGTTACACTGCCGTTGATATTCCTGTTCAGTTCCTTATTGATAGAAACCAGAAGTGATTTCTTATTGACATTTACATAAATAGCCAGTCCGATAAAAATAATGATGATCAGTATAATAAGGGCAGCAAAGACTTGGATAGCGCGTTTTAACCAGAGAGGCATAGAATAGTATTTACTATCATAAACATTTAAATACGCTATTTGTTTAGGACTGGATTTGTTCCCATAAATTGATTATTTTAGTAGTACCAATTCACACACATATGAACACACGAAATCTGTTACCCGGAAGAACTTTAACGTTCCTTTTTGCAGTAAGCTGCATTCAACTTGTTTGTTTAATATCCACACCTGCCGCACAGGCGCAATCAAAAAAAGAAGTGACGAAGATTGCCTTTAAAAAAGACAAATTCAACCGTATCTATCTTCCGGCAAAGGTTGATAAGGACACCATAGCCCTACTGTTCGGAACCTATTCCAAAACTTTAAGACTAACCCCTTACTTCTACGAAACCAGACAACTATGGCCTAGCTGGGACCGGCTGATGTCTACCGATAAAAACGGAGGCCCCCACAGTAAATCCGTATTCTACCTCCCTAAAATCGAGATTGGGCCCCTCAAATTCCGCAATGAAGAAACTGTCATCAATCAGGCCTTTCCGGATTCTATCGCTACCGGCTCTACCGGAACACTCATGGTTTACCAGTACAACTGGAAAATCAACAATGACAGGAACGAGATGCTGGTCTCCAAAACTCCATTCAGTCCCGAACAGGCTTACACAACCATCAGCTACAAGAAAAACACCCTGCCAACTGCCGTCGTCAACATAAGTAAAGTAAATTCTGAATTTATCCTCGACCTCGGATCAGGAGCCGGCTTCCTGGTGAGCAGCACCACTGCCATAGGAAGAGCAATTATTGATGACTACCGGCTCAGCCCTTCCAGAACAGTAACATCCAACATCCATTCCAACAAACTGGTGGATACCATTTACGAAGCCGTAATCCCGAGCATGACCTTCAACGGAATGACACTCAAGAACCAAAAAGTAGTGATCAGCTCCGCCGTACCGCACAATATCATCGGTACTGGCTTCCTGGGTAACTATAACGTGATTCTTAATAACTCAAAAAAGAGAAAGGTCCAAAGTGCCATTATCCTTGAAAAACGTTTAATGGAATAACAATTCTGCTCTTTGCACCATGCTTTCTGCACCTTGCATTGCTGTACCTTGCTTCTGCACCTTGCTTTTTGTGCACCTTGCTTTCTGCACCATGCTTCCTGCAGCATGCTTTCTGCACCATACTTTCTGCACTTTGCATTCTGCACCATGCTTCTGCACCATGCATTCTGCACCATACTTTCTGCACTCTGCATTCTGCACCATGCATTCTGTACCATGCTTCCTGCACCATACTTTCTGCACTTTGCATTCTGCACCATGCTTTCTGCACCATGCTTCTGCACCATGCATGGTGGGTGAACCCTAGGATATTCAAAATAAATGCTGAAATT
>NZ_JBEVDX010000121.1:0-88113 GCF_040513095.1 Pedobacter sp.
GATTGGAATCTTCCAGTTCCTTTGCCATTTTCTGCATTTCCTGTGCAGCTTTTTTTTGGTTTTCGGCTGCTTTCTGCTGCTGTTTTTTGTCCAGGTTTTCCATGCTTTGCTGTTGCTGCTTTTCTACCGTCCGGCTTTCTTTTTCCATCGGCTGAAAATTGTTCGGGCGCTCCAAAGCCTGATTTTTCTGATCCAGCTGTTGGAGTTCCTTTTGCAGTTCCCTGAACTCCTGAACAGTTTTTTCCTGTTGTTTTTTGAGCTCAGGAGCATCCGCTTTTTTATCCTGTGTTTGCTCTGCAAGTGCCTTCTGTGTTTCTGACAGCTTTTTTAGCCGGTCTATTTTATTCTGCAGGTTTTGTTCAAACTCTAACTGTTTATACAATTCAAGGACCCTGTCCAGTTCATTTTTTAAAGATTTGTTGTCCATATTCATTTTAGACAATTCATTCTGTACCTGGTCTTTGTTGTTCTGGTCCATCAGACTTTGCAGCTTTTCAAGCAGGGCTTTAGTTTTTGGGTCGAGCACATTGTTAAACAGGTCGTCAATCTGTTTTTGTTTATCGGCGATAGCGGTTTTGGCAGATTCGTTTTCCGCCTGATCGTTGCTGTTTTTCTTTTTTGCCTGCTGGATATCTTTCACTGCTTCTTCCAGCTTTTTCTGTTTTTCCAGCAGCTGATTGATGTCTTTTTTGTCCTCAAAAGACAACTCTTTTTTATCCAGCAGATTTTCCCCTAATTTCTTACTGTCCCGTTCTACTTCTGCAGCGAGTCTTATGGCCGAGTTCATTTGCTGTTTCAGGTTACTGCTCGATGTATTCTGTTGTTTTGCCAGCGCCTGATCAGAGAGAGGCATGAAGGTCTTAATTGCAGAACGTGTTTTTTTAGCGCCGTTTACGGCATCATTGTCTGCAACCTCGAGGTAATATTCTATCACTTGTCCTGCCTTAAGATTCAGGTTTTTAAGATCCCAGAAATACAGGAATGCATTTTCCAGTTGTGCGGGATGAATAGGGAGGGAGGTAGAAACTCTTTTTATCTCCGCGGTGTTTTCTTTGATTACATATACAAACTTGAGTGAACTGAAACCATGATCGTCGCTGATATTCCCGCTGAAATAACGCGCTTTGCTGCTGAGGGAGTCAACCGTTTCAATAGCGCTGATCAATGGGGCGAGGTCAGGGATTACCTCAATTTTATGGTTCACAGAATCAGGATGTACAGAGAAATTGTTTTTTGGAACAATCTGGTAATTCTGGCTTTTTCTCAGCTGTGCCTGGTAACTGGTCTCATTGTTGGCAAAACTCAGTTCTTTAACATGACCATTAAGGGTAAACAACAGCGTTGCCGCATTTTCTGTATAGATCTTCCAGGTGACTGTAGTGCCTTCCGGGAGGATGAGATCTCCGGCATTCGCAATCACTTCATTCTTTTTCTCCAGGTAAGAAGGATAGCTGAGGGTAGCTTGTACATTCAGCACTGAAGGGCGGGGTTTCACAGTTACGATATATGCTTTGGATTCAAAACCGCCCGCACTGAAACGGAAAGTCTGGTCCTGCTGAAGATTCTTGAACATATAACTGAACCTGCTGTTATCTTTCCTTTCCAGTTTAAAAGTATTTACTCCTTCTTCCAGGTAGACTTCCTGCGGGAGCTGATCGCCCCTCAGCTCCAGGTCTATGGTCAGGTCGTCTCCCTGCGTAACTATCATCCCGGGGCTGCGAAGAACAAAATTAAAGGGAGCAGCAGGTAAAATTTCCTTATTGTATTGAATAAAACTACGCGTTCCTTCTCTCCAGACCACCGGTGCAATGATGGCGATCAGCAGGATCAGGGCCAGGGGAGCCAGAAAGTATTTGATATATTTTTTATTGTCATGCAGGCTGATGGCCTTACTGAATGGGATGGGCTTTAGTTCATTGATTTTCTGGTCTATACCCGCCAGAATAAGCTGGTTTTGGGAGGGAGACAGGTCTGCAAGCGCTTTAAGCTGCAGGGTATTCAGTAATTTATCGCGTATAGGCTCAAAATGATTGCCTATGAGTGTAGCGGATTCTTCGAGGCTGAGGACTTTACTCAGGCTGAGATAGGCTAATGCAGGTTTAACAATTCCAAGGCCAGCTGAAACTGAAAGTAGCAGCAGATAGCCGTAAAAGAGAATAGTTTTGATATATGGTGCAGGCCTGACATAATAGATCAGCACAAAAAGCAGCAGATAAAGGCTGAGCAATAATGTCAGCGTATAGATCGTACCACGCAGCAGTTTATTCAGATAAAACTTTCTTCTGAATTCGTTAATCTTTGAAAGCAAGATTTCGTAATTGCTGCCCATTTGGAAAAGAATAAGATTAAAGATAAAAAAGCTGGGCTAACGGAGCGAATGAAACAGCATCTTTTTATTCAACAGCCAAAATAAAGGGCATAAAAAAAGCTTCCTGATTTTTCACCAGGAAGCTTGTACGAATATGGTTATAATAATCTAGATTACTTTAACATTGATCGCATTCAAACCTTTTTTACCGCTTTCAACATCGTATTCTACTTTGTCGTTTTCACGGATTTCATCGATAAGGCCTGTTGAATGTACAAAAATCTCGCTATCGCCATTAGCTGGTACGATAAATCCGAAACCTTTAGTTACATTAAAAAATTTTACTGTTCCTTCTTGCATTGTATTAAGTATTAAATATTAAGTCTGCAAGGTAGTGATTATTTTTTTATAATTTGCAAATGCTTCATTTTTTGATGAATATAATTTTTTGATGACTATTTCGTTCCTTTTCTGCCGGTTACCGTTACGGTAACTTCGCTCGTATGCGGCATGCCCAAAGTACTTCCGGGTTTAATTTTTAATAAATTTTGTAAATAGACGCTCGTGATGCCGGCTAAAACTTTTTTGCGGGTTTCGCGGAATTCGGGGAGGTTGGTCCAGAATTTTCCGAGGCGCAGTTTTCCATCAGGCGCGACCAGAATGTTGAACTCATAAGCGAAATCTTTATAGGCATTGGGGATCACCAGGCGGTATCTCGGGTAGAGGTAATCGTAAGCCTGGGTTCTGCCGTTCAGCACATCTACACCGCTGAGAAATTCTACAGAAATCCTGTCATCCCGCGGAGTAAGAACGGCAATCTGTCTTGCTGCAAAAACGCTGTCAGTCTGGTCAGGGTAGCGGTTTGATCGCTCTACCAGGCCTGCGACAAATGCGGTATCCTGCCTGGTAGGTCGCTGTAGTTTCTCTGCCGTAGTATGCAGCACATTTTTGATGTAACCGTCAGCATAAAACGTCATATTTACATCAGAACGGATATCGTCAGCAATTTCTTTTTTTGTGACCTGCAGGCGCTGAAAGACCAGGCTGTCTTTGCTGATCAGCTTAAACCTGAAGTACTCTTTGGCAAAATTATATACATCTGCATGGTCATACTGCAGATAAAAGCCCTGCATGATCTTTTTTACCGGGTCAAAGGCCGCCATTGTATCTGGTTTCCTGAGCTGAATAATCCAGCTGGGTTCCTGGGCAAAGCCCATACTGTCATAGGATAGGCCATTGCTGAAACGGCGTTTCACTTCAGTATACCGGATTCCGGTAATAGGGCCCAGGTCTAACCTTGTTTTTGGTTTTGGCTTTTCTTTGACTTGTTTACCGTTACAGGCAAATAATAACAGAGCGGAACTTACTATCGTCAACAGGGATCGGAGTACTTTCATAGGAACAAAATGCTTTACAAGCCAAATATAGTATAATGTACGGGACATACCACGGACGTACACTACTCGTGTTTGGTTCTTTATTTTGAAGTATATTTAAAGTATTTACCGTATATCAACATAGTATTTACAACGGGTTTGAAACGGCTTTGCGACGAGTTTCCAAAGGGTTTACGACGGATTTTGGCCGTTTCAAACCCGGAGATAACACGTTACAATACCATTATAAATATAACTTTGACCTAATGTTAATCCTGTGTATACACCCTGTATTTACGAATAAGGCACAACCAGAACACGGGCAATGTATAGCTCCTGCCAAAGAAAAAGCCCTTTCCGGCTAAACAGAAGCTAATCTTGTTTAGCCGGAAAGGGCTTTGGAATAATGGAACTGAAATTATTTCTTAGGATTTAGAATATCGTTTATCCTGATGGCCAGATCGTCATAATGTGCTTTCGTCATCACATCACCAGCAACAGCTCTCGACTTTGCAATCGTTAACAATGATTTCAATTCTGCTCTGACCAATGGCCTGATATCCGAAAGGGATACATTAATCGGAGTCAAACCAAAATCAGCAATGCGGGCAGGAGTAACTCCCGGAGGCGTTTGCATGTCCTGAGTCATCAGCATGCCCAAACGGTCCACAAATGCACGCTGCAGATTGCGTTTAAAGGCATCAGGACGTGTAGCCGGGATAATGCTTGTATGAAGATCTTTGAAGAGCTCAGGGAGCGTATATGCAACGTTAGCACCGTTTTTTGTCTCATTGTCTAATAACCTCGCAATGCGTGAAGGAGACAAGATGCTTGACAGTGTGCCTGATTGTACCGCTTTGATGTTGTTCAGCAATACCCCATTGTCAAATTTGTTCAGTTGAGCATTGTTGATCAGCCATAGAGGGGTGTTGAACAGCTGTGTATTCAGGAACGCAACAGCTTCCCTTTGTTTGGTTTTAGACAGGTAAGTATAAACTGCACCTTTCTGATCATATGTTTTAAAGTTTTCACTCATTCCGCCAATATTGGTGGTGACGTGGCCCATGTATCGGTTATACTGGGTGATTACCTCGCCATAGATTTCTTTCAGGTCGCTGTAATCTTTACCTTTTTCATAAGTCCATTTCTCAACATTTGGCAGGATGCGTTTGAGGTTGGCAATACCATAAGTACTTGCTTTCATGGCATTGTCGCCCAAGTCTTCATTCTGCAAACGCGGATCCAGTGAAGTACCTTGTCTTCCGTAATAGTAGAGCGGGTTTCCTGCTTTGGCAGTAGTCCATACATCTAATTTTTCGCGTTCCTGTGTAGGATTTAAATTGCCAGGGAACCAGGTATAGCCCCATTTGATTGCCCATTTATCATATTCACCAATGGTTGGATGCAATTGTGTAACTCCGTCCCCGGGTTGTGCAATGTAATTGAAACGTGCATAATCCATGATTGAAGGAGCAGTTCCGTGCGTATTGGTAAAGGTTTTTGAACGCAGGGAGTCTACCGGATAAGCATAGCTGGAACCAAAGTTATGCGGAAGGCCCAAAGTATGCCCGATTTCATGTGAAGACACGAAACGGATCAGGTTGCCCATTTGTTCATCGGTAAACTTTGCCTTCCTGGCAGCAGGATCTACAGCAGCAGTTTGTACAAAAACCCAGTTTCTCAGCAGGTTCATCACGTTGTGGTACCAGCCGATATGCGTTTCAAGAATCTGTCCTGAGCGCGGATCAGAAACGTGGGGGCCATAAGCATTAGCAATATTGGAAGCAAAATAGCGGACTACTGAATAGCGTGAATCATCGACGCTGAATTCAGGATCTTCTTTTGCTGTTGGAGCTTCTTTTCCGATAATCGCATTTTTAAATCCGGCTTCCTGGAAAGCTAGCTGCCAGTCGTTGATACCGGCTATCAGGTAAGGTACCCATTTTTTTGGGGTTGCAGGATCGATATAAATCACAATTGGTTTAACCGGATCTACCAGTTCACCGCGCAGGTACGCTGCCGTATCTTTCGGAACCAATCCCCAGCGGTGGATATAAGCTGTTTTTTCAGCTTTTTGTGCATTCGTGCCATAATCTGTTTGTGTCTGACCAAAATAACCAACTCTGGCATCGTTTAAACGAGGCTTCGCAGGTCTTTTTGGTAAAAGCAACATCGATGTATTGAATTCATAAGTCACTGCCCCGATACTGTTATCGATGGGAGACTCCATGGTTTTATACGTTTTACTCGTTACTACTTCAATGTTCAGAGGAAAGGTTTTCACAGTATCAATATAAGACCGGGTAGGGTCAAGTACAGTTGTTTTGTAAGCCTTTCTTAACTCATCTGTTGCACCGATAGCCATAACATCCCCGTTGTAGAAGTCGGTTACATCAATGACCACACCACTAGTGTCCCTGTTATAAGATTTGATATCAAAGCTTGCGATAATGGTAGACAGGTTGGAATTTTTAACAGACTGGTACATATCAGATGTGCTGTCTGCTCTTACCGAATAGCTTGGTACACGGACAAAAACCTGTTTGCCGCGGCGTTCCCACTGCCAAACCTGCTGGTTTAACTCTTCACCACCGTATTGCTGGTTACCAACCGATACGCCGGAAGGAACTTTGTTTAGGCGTGAAACGATTAACATCTCGCGGTTCAGCAGCGAATCAGGAATGTCGAAAAACCACCTGTCATCAACTTTATACGTTTTGAATAATCCGTCCTTTTTTCTTGCCTTGGCGGTGATGATTTCACCAAAAGGTTTTATTCCTTCTTTTTTTGCTGCCGGAGGAGGCGTTGCAGCAGCCCCTGTTGCCGGGGTATTCTTTTTAGATTTCTTTTGTGCATATAATGCATCACTGCTGAATGCACATACTAAACACATACCAGCAATTGCCAGTAAGTTTGACCTTTTATTCATTGGGTTTAACAGTTGTTAGGTTTATTGAAGTTCAAAGATATTCATTGCGAAAAGTAACAAAGATGTGTAATTATAAAGTTACAACCGGCTTGTTAACAGTGATTTTTGCAAGATTAAAGCATTATTAATTAAAAAAATAATACTTTAGAGTGAATCAAAGACAATAAAGCTGTTCATGAAAATAATTACACTATTTAAGCCTCTGGGCTTAAACGGAATCGCCTTACTATTTATATTGTTTTTTACAGGCTGTGCCAGTAACCGTAAAATAGAAAGGAAAGTTGGGCAGTTATTTAAAAATTCGACGCTATTAAACAACCATCCGGTAGGTTTTGCCCTGTCTGACCTCGACAAAGGGGAGATAATCTTTGAAAAAGATGCCGATAAATACTTTGTTCCGGCCTCAAACACGAAATTGTTTACATTTTATGGAGGATTGAAGTTATTACCTGATTCAATCCCTTCTTTAAGATATATTGAAAAAGGGGATTCGCTGATTTTCTGGGGGACGGGTGACCCTTCTTTTTTGCAGAGCAGGATCAGAGGCGACCACGCCCTGAAATTTCTGGTGGCCAGTAAAAAGCAATTGTTCTTTTCTCCCGGCAGGTATACAGGCAGTTTTTACGGACAGGGATGGTCATGGGATGATTACAATGACTACTATCAGGCTGAAATTACAGAATTACCTTTGATGGATAATATGATTACTGTAAGTGCTGCACAAGGAAAGATGACTATCAGTCCTGTGCAGTTTAACGATTGTTTTGTAAAAGATTCTGCGGGCACTCCCGGAGCATTTACCATAGTCAGAAATTTCAATGAAAATATCCTGCATTACCCGGGCAGGATGGACTTACCGGCAAACTTTGAGCAGCAGATACCTTATAAAACCAGCACGGCTCTTACAGTAAACCTGCTTGCTGATACTTTGCACCGTCAGGTGGGCCTGGTTCATATTGAAATGCCCCAAACAGCGAAAACAATCTACAACGTGACCTCAGAGCAGGTGCTTAGGGAAATGATGCTGCCCAGTGATAATTTTATTGCAGAACAGCTGCTGCTGGTTTATGCGAACCAGATTCAGTCGCGCTTAAACGGCACAGATGCCATTCGGTATATCCAGGAGAAATTCCTCACCAGCCTTCCGGATAAGCCCCGCTGGGTAGATGGATCCGGACTTTCCAGGATGGACTTATTTACCCCCAGGGACATCGTTGCATTGCTTAAAATGATCGATCAGCAACTCCATAACCGCGAAAAACTGTTCAGTATGCTGCCGGCAGGCGGTAAAACCGGTACATTGAAGACGGCTTATCCGACAACAGATCATCCTTTTGTTTATGGCAAGACTGGCTCTCTTTCAAATATATATAACCAGAGCGGCTACCTGCTCACGAAAAAAGGGAGAACGCTGAGCTTCTCCTTTATGAATAATAATTTTGTAACCCCCGTTGCAGAGCTAAAGAAAGAAATGGCAAAAGTGATTACGTATATTCATGACACGTTCTGATCATTTTATTTTTACTTTTGCCCGGATATGAAGAATGAAGCTCAATCGATTTATACTTTACAATTTGGTCTTGTCTGTTTAAGTTCCTTTCTTTTTTCATCCAGCTTTAACATGCTGATCCCGGAATTGCCGGCTTATCTTAGTGCAATGGGCGGGGCTTCATACAAGGGATTAATCATTGCGCTGTTTACCCTTACTGCGGGCTTCTCCAGGCCATTTAGTGGCAAACTGACTGATACGATCGGGCGTGTACCTGTAATGGCAGTAGGATCTGTCGTATGTTTTGTTTGCGGATTGCTGTATCCGGTACTTACAACTGTTGCCGGTTTTCTCTTCCTCAGGCTCATCCATGGATTCTCTACGGGGTTTAAACCTACGGCAACAGCCGCTTATGTAGCAGATCTGGTTCCTGAAAACAAATGGGGCGAAGCAATGGGTGTACATGGCATCTGTTTTAGTACAGGTTTAGCTATCGGCCCTGCTATCGGAAGTATGATTACTGATCACTTTTCTATTAATGTATTATTTTACTGTTCGTCTGCATTTGCACTTTTGTCAATTTTGATCCTGGCAAATATGAAGGAGTCCCTGATGGATAAGCAGCGTTTCAGCCTGCCATTGCTGAAAATCAAAAGGAAAGATATTATAGAATGGCGCGTAATCCCGGCATCGCTCATTACGCTATTGAGTTATGTAAGTTACGGTGCGATTTTAACGGTTATTGGCGACTGGAGCAAATACCTTGGGACAAATAATAAAGGATTGTTCTTTGTAGTATTCACGCTGACATCCCTGTTGATCCGCTTTGTAGCCGGGAAAGCATCAGATCAGTATGGCAGGGTTCTTATCCTCAAAGTTTCGCTTGGTATGCTTGCCGTATCACTGGTGTGGATTGGGCTGGCTGCTTCATCTTTATCTCTGATGTGTGCTTCCGCCTTATATGGTGTGGCGACAGGCATGCTTTCTCCTGCAGTAAGCGCGTGGACAATCGATTTGAGTGATCCTGCACACCGGGGGAAAGCTGTGGCAACCATGTACATCGCGCTTGAAGCCGGTATAGGAATGGGCGCATTACTCGCTGGATGGATGTTTGTTGATGATATATCAACCATTCCAACAACATTTTACCTTTGTACAGGCATAACGCTTATAGCACTTGTATACCTGCAGTTCTTCTGGAAACCGAAGGTAGAAAAACCAGAAAATAAGTTGGGTTACTGATTGGCAACAACCAGCAGTTCAATATCCTTAAAAGGCAGATTAAACATATTTGCAAGAGTTTTACTGGTCAGGTGCCCCTGATATATATAGAGCGCTTCCCTGATACCCGGCCTGTTCCATACCACGTTCATCAGCCCGCCCATATCTCCTATATCCACCAGAATAGGCGTAAAAATGTTTGTTAAAGCATAAGAAGCTGTTCTTGGTACCCTGGAGGCTATATTAGGCACGCAGTAATGGATTACATCATGTTTCCTGAAAACAGGATCTTTATGATTCGTCACTTCAGAGGTTTCAAAACAACCACCCTGATCAATACTCACATCAATCACAACAGAATCAGGTTTCATCCTTGCTACCGTTTCTTCCATGATAATACAGGGACTTCGGCCATGTGTTGCCCTGATAGCTCCTATAACAACATCGCATGTGGTAACGGCTTTCCCTAAAACTATTGGCTGCATCACTGAGGTAAAAACCCGGCTGCCGAGGTTGTTCTGTAAACGGCGTAGGCGATAGATGGAGCTGTCAAATACTTTTACTTCGGCACCGAGGGATAAAGCTGTTCTGGCAGCATATTCACCAACCGTTCCTGCGCCAAGAATCACAATTTCTGTTGGCGGAACGCCGGTAAAACCGCCCAGCATTAAACCTTTACCACCGGTGACACTGCTCAAATATTCTGCGGCAATAAAGATTGAAGTGGCACCTACGATTTCGCTCATGGCACGGACCACGCTCAGGATATTTCCTTCATCGCGCAGGTGCTCAAAGCAAATGGCATTGATCTTTTTATCCATCAGTGCTTTCAGGTAACTCTCTTTAAGAGCTCCCATTTGCAGGGCAGAGATCAGCGTCTGTCCCTTGTGCATCATTTCAATCTCCTCACAGGTTGGAGGAGCTATTTTTACGATTATATCGGCATCAAAAACGTCCTTTTTATTAAAGGTGATAATGGCACCCTGCTCGCTGTAGTCATTATCAGAGAAGTTGGCGCCTGTTCCTGCACCGCTCTCCAGTAATACCTTATGACCGTTGTTGACCAGCAGTGCAACAGACAGGGGGGTAAGGGCTATCCTGTTCTCCTGGAATGAAATTTCTTTGGGGATACCAATATAAAGACTGTTGCTTTTCTGTTTGAGTTCTGACAGTGTTTCTTTTGGCTGTAACAAACCTTTCTGAGCAATTGAGGCCATTTCTTCCCGTAATCCTGTAGCCATTATGTAGCGTTTATTTGAATGAAATTAATAAAAATAAGATGAAAATCAAGCATCTAAAGGTAATTTTTACTAAAGGTAAATGCTCTTTTATCGGGAGATAAGACTTTGATCTCCACTCTAACGTAGTGTTCCGGCAGGATTTCCTCTACGCGTTCGGGCCATTCTATCAGGCAGATATGGCCGGAATAAAAATACTCCTCATAGCCAATGTCGTAGGCTTCGCGGATATCCCGGATCCTGTAAAAATCAAAATGATATATTATAGAATTGCCCGCGGCATATTCGTTCACAATGGAGAAGGTAGGACTGCTTACTACATCTTTTACGCCAAGTTCTTCGCACAGGACTTTGATAAACGTAGTTTTACCAGCACCCATTTCTCCTTCAAAAATGAATACCTTATCTTCTCCGGCAAAGTTAAACAGCGCTTTAGCCAGGCTGTTTAACTCAGTAAGACTATTAACTTCAAGATTCATTGTTGCTCTGACTAACGTGAACTATAGGTAGCTACAGGAATGATCATCTCTTCAAGTGAAATACCGCCATGCTGGAAGGTTTCATTGTAGTAGTTTACGAACTGGTTGTAGTTGTTCTGGTAAACAAAATAGCGGTCTTCCTTGGCAAAGATATAGTTGGAGCTGATATTGATCTTGGGTAGCTGCGCTTCATGCGGATTTTTAATTAGAAACACCTCTTTTGCATTGTAGTTCAGGTTTCTGCCTTGTTTATAGCGCAGGTTGGTATTTGTATTCCTGTCGCCAATCACCTTGCTTGGGTGTTTTACGCGGATTGTTCCATGGTCTGTAGTGATCACTACTTTTACCTGTTTCTGTGCCAGCTTTTTCAGCAGTTCCAGCAACGGAGAGTGCTCAAACCAGGATAAGGTCAGTGAACGGTAAGCTGCATCATCGTTAGCCAGCTCCCTGATCATGGCCATATCGGTACGGGCATGGGAAAGCATGTCAACAAAGTTGTAAACGATCGCATTGAATTCATTCTGCATAAGGTTGTTTACCTGCTCTGTAAGCGCTTTTCCATCATCATAAGTAAGGATTTTATGGTAGCTGAACTTACAGTCCTTGCGCACGCTGCGTTTGATCTGGTCGGCCAGAAAAGCTTCTTCGTGCATGTTCTTTCCACCTTCATCATCATCGTTCTGCCACAGCGAAGGGAAACGTTTTTCCATTTCAAGCGGCATTAGGCCTGAAAAGATCGAGTTCCTGGCATACTGTGTAGCTGTAGGCAGGATACTTGAATAAATATCTTCATCATCCAGCCTGAAATGTTCGGTGATGAGCGGATTGATGATCTTCCACTGGTCGTATCGTAAGTTATCAATGAGAATAAAGAATACCGGTGTAGTGGAATTGATCAGTGGGAAAGCTTTTTTCTTTAACAGCTCATTCGATAATAAAGGGGCTTTTTCCTTACCATTTACCCATCCAAGGTAGTTGTCTTCGATAAAACGGGAGAACTGCGTGTTGGCTTCCGATTTTTGCATGGTCAGAATTTCATGCATCTGCGGATCATCCAGTTTCTCAAGTTCCAGCTCCCAGAAGACTAATTTTTTGTAAACATCAACCCATTCTTCATAGCTCAGCTTGTCATTCAGCGTCATTCCCAGCCGTCTGAAATCCTGCTGATAGGCCATGGATGTTTTAGCGCTGATAAGCCTTTTGTTATCGATAATTTTCTTAATTGTCAGCAATACTTGCTTAGGGTTTACCGGCTTTATCAGGTAATCGTCAATTTTTGAACCGATGGCATCTTCCATCAGGTTTTCCTCTTCACTTTTGGTAATCAGTACAACGGGAATGTCACTTTTGATATTTTTGATGGCCGAAAGGGTTTCCAGTCCGCTCATGCCCGGCATGTTTTCATCGAGGAATACAAGGTCGAAGTGCTCTTTTCCAAAGGCTTCCAGGGCATCATTACCATTGGTGAATGTTGTTACGTGATATCCTTTTTCGTTTAACAGTAATATATGTGGTTTTAATAGGTTAATCTCATCATCGGCCCATAGAATCTTGGTTTCCTGCATTATTGTATGTATAAGGTGTAAAAAATTCTTTAAAAAGAGAGATCTCTTTCTTAAGTACGGATAAAAATAGCAATTTTTGTACCGTATAATTTATTTTGTAAAGATTGAACAAAAAGAAAATCATAAATGACCCGGTTTACGGATTCATCAATATACCCTCTGAACTGGTCTTTGACCTGATCTCACATCCCTTTTTTCAGCGCCTGCGTTATATTAAGCAACTGGGGATGACCCATCTGGTTTATCCCGGCGCCCTGCATACCCGTTTTCATCACGCACTGGGAGCAATGCACCTGATGAGCCTGGCGATTGAAGTGCTGCGGAGCAAAGGTCAGGAAATTACAAAAACCGAGGAGGAAGCCGCAACGATAGCGATTTTGCTTCATGATATTGGGCACGGGCCATTTTCCCATGCACTGGAACATTCACTTGTGAAAGGCATAAGCCATGAAGATATCTCTATGCTGATGATGGAGAAACTCAACCATGAATTTAAGGGAAGGCTCAGTACTGCCATTGAAATATTCACAGGCAAATACCATAAAAAGTTCCTTCAGCAGCTTATTTCCAGTCAGCTTGACCTGGACAGGATGGACTACCTGAACAGGGACAGCTTTTTCACCGGCGTAAGCGAAGGTGTGATCAGTTTTGACAGGATCATCAAGATGTTCAATGTGGCCGATGATCATCTGGTGATTGAAGAAAAGGGTATTTATTCTATAGAAAAGTTTCTGGTTGCCCGCAGGCTGATGTACTGGCAGGTTTATCTGCACAAAACGGTAATCGCCGGAGAGCAGCTGCTGGTAAAAATCCTGAAACGTGCTAAAGAACTGGCCGAGCGGGGCGAAGAATTATTTGCGACCCCGGCTTTGCAGCATTTTCTAAAGAACGATGTTAAAAAAAGTGAGTTCCTGGCAGAAGATATCCACCTTTTGCAATTTGCTGGGCTGGATGATCAGGATATATTTGCTTCTGTAAAAGTTTGGCGCGGGCATCCCGACAGGGCGCTGTCATTGCTATGCAATATGCTGGTAGACCGCCATTTGCTGAAGACAGAAATCAGCAACAGTCCGCCTGAAGAAAGCCGCCTGCAGATCATAAGGGACAACACAGAAATCAGTCTCGAAATTAACCAAAACGAAGTTTCTTATTTCGTTTTTACTGATGTGATCAGCAATCGTGCCTACAATACAGGCGAGGGAAACAGCACAATTAACATTTTAATGAAAAATAATGAGACCATAGATATTGCCAAAGCCTCTGATTTGTCAAATCTGGAATCGCTGGATAAGACCGTTACAAAGCACATATTGTGCTATCCACGAATAATTTAGCATTTTTTAACAAAATAATTCGATTATTATCCCGTTTTTAGTTTCCGATTACAAGCTGTCTAAAAAAATTAGGGAGTGGGGATTATTTGTTCATATCAATTTAACATTTAACTTTGTAGAATGCAATTTACTGCCAAGCAGATAAGCGACTTTTTAAGTGGGACGGTTGAAGGGGATGAAAACATTACTGTTTCAGAGCTTTCAAAAATAGAGGATGGAAAAAAAGGTGCCTTATGTTTTCTATCGAACCGTAAGTACGAACATTATATATATTCAACTAATGCCTCTGTTGTTATTGTTGGTCAGGATTTTTCACCTGCCCAGCCTGTCAGCTGTACCCTGGTAAAAGTTAAAGATCCGTATAGTGCCTTTTCTGTACTGCTCGAAAAATACAACGAAGCCTATAATGCCTCGCTGGACAAATCGGGCATAGAACAGCCCTGTTTTGTGCACCCTTCTGCAAAGATTGGTAAAAATGTATTTATAGGGGCATTTTCCTATATCTCTGAAAATGTGGAGATTGGTGATAATACCAAGATTTCCCAGCAGGTTTTTGTTGGCACAGATTCCAAAATCGGTTCAGCAAATACTATTCATCCCGGAGTTAAAATTTACAACAGGTGCGTTATTGGCGACCGCGTGGTGATCCATTCCAATACGGTGATCGGCAGTGATGGCTTTGGTTTTGCACCCCAGCCTGACGGCACCTATTCGAAAATTGCCCAGATTGGAAATGTTGTCATTGAAGACGATGTTGAAATTGGTGCCAACACGGCTATCGACAGGGCTACCATGGGATCTACTTTCATCAGAAAAGGGGTAAAGCTGGATAACCTTATCCAGATTGCTCATAATGTTGAGGTGGGTGAGAACACTGTGGTTGCTGCCCAGGCAGGTATATCAGGCAGCAGTAAAGTAGGTAAACAATCCGTTGTTGGCGGACAGGTGGGCATAGCCGGCCATTTATCACTTGCCAACGGAACACAGATAGGTGCACAGGCAGGAATTAATTTCAGCATAGCTGAAGAAAATAAACAATGGCATGGTTCTCCTGCCCAGCCCCTAAGAAACTGGATGCGCGCTTCTGTACTTTTTAAGCAACTTCCCAACATAGAAAAACGTATTAGTCAAATAGAGGCCGAATTAAAGAGCGATTCCGATCACGGCATAGTTAGTACCACACACAACAATAATGAACGTTAAACAAAAAACTATAAAAAGCGAAGTTTCTGTACAGGGGGTAGGCCTGCATACAGGAGCCAATGTTACCTTAACTTTTTGTCCGGCACCAGAAAACCATGGTTTCAAATTCCAGCGGATTGATTTACCGGGGCAGCCGGTTGTGGATGCTGACTGCGATAATGTTACGGATACTGCCAGAGGTACAACGATTACACAGAACGGTGCAAGTGTCAGTACTGTAGAACATGTAATGGCTTCCCTTGTTGGTATGGACCTGGATAACATCCTGATGAAACTGGATGGCCCGGAAACGCCGATTATGGACGGCAGCGCAATTTTATTTGTAGAGGCGCTTGAAAGTGTGGGTGTGCTTCAGCAGGAGATCGACCGTGAATATTTCCAGATCCCCCATAATATCATCTATACAGAGACGGACCGCAAAGTAGAAATTGTGGCTATGCCATTGGAAGATTACAGGTTTACCTGTATGATCGATTATAACTCTCCTGTACTGGGCAGTCAGCATGCAGTAATTTCAAGCATAGCTGAATTTAAAGACGAAATCGCTTCATGCCGTACTTTTTGCTTTTTGCATGAGCTGGAATACCAGCTGCAGAACAACCTGATCAAGGGTGGTGATCTGAACAATGCGATTGTTATTGTAGATAAAGAAGTAACCAGGGACGAACTTGACCACCTGGCCAAAATATTTAACAGAGAGAAAATCGATGTAGCCCCTCAGGGAATCCTGAACAATATGGAGCTGCGCTATCAGAATGAGCCTGCAAGACATAAATTGCTGGATATGATCGGTGACCTTGCTTTGGTAGGAATGCACCTGAAAGGCCATATTATGGCTGCCCGCCCGGGCCATGCGGCAAATATCGCCTTCGCTAAAAAAATCAAGGCAGCGATCAAAAAAGAAAAAAACAAGAAAGTACAAAAAGTATACGATCCTTCTGTAAAGCCACTTTATGATGTGGTACAGATCATGGATATCCTGCCGCACAGACAGCCGTTTTTGTTTATTGACAAGATACTGGAACTTTCGAAAACACACGTTGTGGGCGTGAAGAATGTAACCATGAATGAGGAGTTCTTTAAAGGCCACTTCCCTGGCGCACCTGTACTTCCGGGCGTGATCCAGATCGAAGCTATGGCACAGACCGGCGGAATACTGGTACTCAGTACTGTTCCGGACCCAAGGAATTATCTGACATATTTCCTGAAAATTGATAAAGTGAGGTTCAGGGCCCAGGTTTTACCGGGCGATACGATTGTTTTCAGATGCGATCTGATGGAACCGATCCGCAGAGGCATCGCACAGATGAAAGGTGTAGGCATGGTAGGAGATAAAATTGTTGTGGAAGCAGAAATGATGGCACAAATTTCAAAAGTAAAAGACAGCGAACGCGTATCATGATACAACCTTTAGCATATATACATCCGGACGCGAAAATTGGCGATAATGTAGTTATCGAGCCTTTTTCGGTCATTCACAAAGACGTAGTCATTGGTGAAGGCACATGGATAGCGTCCAATGTTGTAATCATGGACGGCGCCAGAATAGGAAAGAACTGTAAGATCTTCCCTGGCTCAGTAATTTCCGGCGTCCCTCAGGACCTGAAATTTGCAGGAGAAGTAACTACTGCTGAAATTGGTGACAATACGACCATCAGGGAGTGTGTAACCATCAACAGAGGTACAAAGGATAAGTGGAAAACAGTAATAGGCAGCAACTGCCTGATCCAGGCTTATTCACATATTGCTCACGATTGTGAAGTGGGCGACCACTGTATTTTTTCCAACAGCACTACGCTGGCGGGGCATATCACAATTGGCAGTTATGTAGTGCTGGCAGGTCTGGTGGCTATCCATCAGTTTGTTAAAGTAGGGTCACATGCTTTTATTACCGGCGGTTCACTGGTACGTAAAGATGTACCTCCTTATGTAAAAGCAGCGAGAGAGCCATTATCTTACGCAGGTATTAATTCTGTAGGCCTCAGACGCCGTGGTTTTTCTTCTGAAAAGATCAATGAGATCCAGGAAATATACAGGGTGCTTTTTGTAAAACACAATAACGTAACGAAGGCCCTTGACAAAATAGAGGCAGAATTTGCGCCTACGGAGATTCGTGATGAGATTGTTGATTTCATCCGTAACTCTAACCGCGGTGTAATGAAAGGTTTCGGTACAGTAAGCTAATCATCATTGATGACAATCGATTTAAAGGATGCCGGCAGAAGGTTTAACCAGGAGTGGATTTTCAGGAATTTCAGCTACCAGTTCAGCGCTGCCGGCAAATATGCCATCCTGGGGCCTAACGGCTCTGGGAAATCAACCCTCCTAAGTGTTATTCTGGGCAGTCTCGCCCCTTCAGAAGGCACGATTACCTATGCTGATGCCGATGTTATACCTGTAGAGAAAATCTATACACAACTGAGCTTTGCGGCTCCCTATCTTGATCTTGTAGAAGAATTCACGCTGCAGGAAACCATCGAATTCCATTTTAAATTCAAAAGATTCTACCCAGGCTTAACAGCTGGGGGGGTGCTTGACATCCTTGGGCTTGCTAAATCACAGGATAAGGCCCTGAAGTACTTTTCTTCGGGCATGAAACAGCGCACAAAACTTGCGCTGGCCTGCTGTACAGACACTCCCTTACTACTGCTGGATGAACCAACTTCCAACCTGGACGTACAGGGAATAAGCTGGTATCACGATTTAATCAGGGATTTTACGGCTGATAAACTGGTTTTAGTGGGCTCCAACCAGGAAACTGAGTACTCGTTTTGCGAAAATTTAGTAAGTATAACGGATTATAAGGATTAATATTGTCCGTTATTGCCAGAAAAGTGTCATCAATTCGTCCGGAAATCAATTTGTAAATAAAATTTAAAATAACTATTGCAGGATTCAACTATTGTTTTTACCTTTGCGGCACGAAATGGCGCTGATCGTAAAAGCAACAATTTCAAATAAAATGGCAAAAGCATCAGAAGTAAAAAGCGGTAATATCCTTCGTTTCAACGGTGAGTTGACGCAGGTAGAAGAGTTTCTTCACCGTACTCCTGGTAATTTAAGGGCTTTCTACCAGGCCAAAATGCGGAACGTTAAAACCGGGAAACTGGTTGAGTACAGGTTCCGTACAGATGAAGAGGTAACGATTTGTCGTGTAGAAACCAACGACTACCAATATTTATACGAGGACGGAGATTTCCTGGTAGTAATGGATGTCACTTCTTTTGAACAGTATAACGTCCCTAAGACATTATTTGGGGAATCAGTAAAGTTCTTGAAAGAAGGAATGAATGTAATCATCTCATTCGAAAGTGAAGAACCTATTGTGGCATCAATGCCACAAAGTGTTGAACTTGAGATCACTTACACGGAGCCCGCTGTTAAAGGGGATACATCTACAAGCGCACAGAAATATGCAACTGTAGAAACCGGAGTGGAGATAAGGGTACCGATGTTTATCAATCAGGGCGATAAAGTTAAGGTTGATACCCGTACCGGGGATTACATAGAAAGAGTAAAATAAGAGTTTTTCATAGTTTAGTTTTAGGTTTAGGTTGATTTTGGCTTCGGAGTGGTTCCCGAAGCCTTACTTTTTTACAGGGGTTTTTGTTTACCTTGCGTTAGCTGTCTTTAATCACGAACAGAATCCCATCAAAATGACCAAAGCGGAAATCAGAAAACAAGAAACGGCACGCAGAAAAGCTTTGAGCTTTGAGCAGCTCACTGCCCTCAGCGAAAAATTACTCCTTCAGTTTACTACATTAAATTTTAAGGAGGTACAAACGATACATTTTTTTCTGCCCATTGAAGAGAAAAACGAACCGGATACCTTTATGCTGATCAAATGGCTGAAAGCCCAGCATCCCTCCATTAAGATCATTGTTCCCAAAGCCGATTTTACAACGTCGTTGATGACCCACCATCCCTATCAGGGCGAGGAAGAGTTACAAAAGAGCCTGTTTAATATACTGGAACCGATACTGGATGAACAGTATACCGGAAAAATTGATATGGTACTTGTGCCCTTACTGGCGTTTGACATCCGGGGATACCGTGTAGGTTATGGTAAAGGATTTTACGACAGGTTTCTGGAAACATCGGATGCCCTGAAAGTAGGGATGTCCGTTTTTGAAAACGTGGATACCATTTCTGATATCCACGGTAATGATGTGAAACTGGATCTCTGCCTTACACCGGACAGGATCTATGATTTCAGGAATGCTTAATGAAGGATTACCCAGGCCTGGAATTTATCCCAGGGCTTACACCTTTTTATTTTTTTAACTGCCTGCAGCTGTTTTTAGGCCTCAATCTCGAGCAGTACCGGACAGTGGTCTGAATGGATCGCATCCGGCAGGATCGTTACGTTTTTCAACCTGTGCAGCATAGGTACAGTTGCCAGGTGATAATCAATACGCCAGCCCAAGTTCTTTCCCCTTGATCCGGCCCTGAAACTCCACCATGTATAATGGTGAGGGTCTTTGTTGAAATGCCTGAATGTGTCTATAAATCCACCGTCCAGGAATAACTGCATCCATTCTCTTTCCTGCGGAAGAAAACCAGAAGAGTTTGCATTTGATTTTGGGTTATGGATGTCTATAGCGGTATGACAGATATTGTAGTCACCGGAAATAATCAGATTAGGCATGTTTATTCTGAGGGTTTTGATATAACTCTCAAAAAATTCCATGAATTCATATTTTTTAGCCTGTCTATCGTCCCCGGATGATCCGGATGGCAGATAGACACTCATCAGCGAGAAAGTGTCAAAATCAGCCCTTAAAATGCGCCCTTCTTTGTCTATCCATTCTTCTCCGCAACCATATTCCACGTGATTGGGTTTGATCTTGCTGAAAATGGCTACTCCGCTGTATCCTTTTTTTTCTGCACTGAACCAATAATGGTGATAGCCCAGCTGTTCAACCAGTTCAATGATCTCGGGGATCTGAACCGGCAGCGCTTTCACTTCCTGAAGGCAGATCATGTCTGCATCTGTTGACTGCAGCCAGCCAAAGAAGTTCTTTGTAGTTGCGGAGCGTATTCCGTTGACGTTATAGGAGATGATTTTCATTGTTTTTCTAATATTTTTAGGTAATGAAGCTGGCTTCGCAGGTTTCACCTAATAATTTGATATAATAATGTTATCTTTTTTTAATGCTTTTTCCAATCTGCGTGCTTCTCTTTTTTTGAGTAGCGTAACAGTCATTTTCACATCATTAAGCGGGCGGTCGTTACTGTCTACAGGTTTCAGGGCGATGGAGTCAACCAGTTCCACTCCTTTTACCACTTCGCCGTAAACCGTGTATTTTCTGTCCAGATGCGGGCTTCCGCCTTGTGATTTGTAAACCTCGCGCTGCCATTGGGGGATTTTAAAATGAAGGCGTTTAGTTTCTATGCTATCGAGCTGAGGGTCGGTAAAGATCTTGCCCTGAACAATATAGAACTGACAACCGCTTGAAACTTTTTCAGGGTTGTCATCTCTCGCTGCAGCCAGTACCCCTTTTTTGTGGAACAGACTATCCCTGAATTCTGCCGGGACAGTATATCCCACATCACCATTTCCCAGTTCTTTACCCGCCACTGCATTTCTGGAATCGGGATCACCACCCTGGATCATAAAGCGTTTAATTACCCTATGAAATAGGGTTCCGTTATAAAAATCACCTTTGACAAGCCTGATGAAATTATCGCGGTGCAGGGGCGTGCTGTTATACAACAGGATTATGCATTCGCCCTGATCAGTTTTGATTTTAACATACTGGTGCTTCGGGCGGGCTGCAAAAACAGTACTGAAGCAGAGTACCATCAGGAAGGTGAAAAGATTCTTCATAAAACTATTTGTCGCTAAGTTAAGATAGAATTTTGCTTTTCTAAAATGCTGATATTTCAATCTGAGTTTTTTGCTTCAAATCGTTAAATTGCATTTCTCATAAAATTATTGTTAATTTTGCTTTGAGCAGCGCCAGATGATACTGTTGTTGCTGAAAAAAAAATGCTGAATATCCGGATGAAACTAAAACAAAAATTAGCCCTTGGATTGTGCGCCTTTTACCTGATTAGTGTAATAGGGGTAGCCTTGAGCCTGCATTTTTGCGGAGGGAACCTTTCATCTGTTCATTTCACGCAGACTGCCAAATGTAAGGGCTGTATGGCCGCAGAAAAAAAAGCAGAAAGCGACAGTTGTTGTAAAAACACTTCCGTTGATGCAAAAATCAAAGACAGCCATGAGTCTGGTTCGGCGCTCAGCCTTCCAAAAAACTTTAGTATCCAGCTGTTTTTCTTTCCTATGCTCTGGGAAGTTGTGGAGGATATTTTGCCAAACTTATTCAGCAAAATAGAAAATAAGGCGCCTCCTTTTTCTGCCCGATTCTCCCTATACGCGTACAACTGCGTTTTCAGAAATTAGACCAGGAATAAATGAACAATTCCTGCAGGGATTCCTGTGGGCTTAATTTTATTTATTTCCCATTCTAAAAAAATCACGATGAAAACGATCAAATATTTGATGCTGTTAATAGTATTATTGACCACTGGACAGCTTTTTGCACAAAAAATTTCAAAAGCAGAGTTACAGGTAAACGGATTAACCTGTTCAATGTGCTCAAAGGCTACAGAAACCTCTTTAAAAAGCCTTGGCTTTATTGAAACCATTACGCCCGACCTCGACAAGAACATTTTTATCCTGACATTCAAAAAAGATCAGCAGGTGGACGTAGACCAGATCAGGGACAAAGTGCAGGATGCAGGATTTTCTATCGGTGAACTGTCTGCAACAATCAACTTTGACCAGACTGTAATTGATAATGCTGGTTTGGCGCAGGCCGGAAATACAGTTTTCAAATTCACCAATGCAAAGGGGAAAACCCTGAATGGTCCTGTTACAGCGAAGGTGCTGGATAAAGACTTTATCAGTTCTTCGGCATTTAAAAAGAATGCTGCCCAGTTGCAGCTTGACTCTTATCTGAGCGGCCGCGGAACGGTAAAAGGCAAAGACACACGTATTGTCCACCTGAGTATATAAGGCGGGAAATGAAGTATTTATTTTTGGCTGTAATCATTTTACAGCTTGGCACCGCTCTGCGCGTTAATGCGCAGGAACTATATGTTTTTACAGAGCCCGCGAGTAATATGCCGGCGAAATCTTTGGGATTAAGGTTAACAAATGAAGGGATTTTCAGTGGCAGAACGATGAACAGGACTATTCCCGAGCTCATGCTGAGTTTCAATAAAAACCTGATGATCCATGCCCAGGGCTTCCTGTCCGATATGGATGGAAACTACAGGCTGGAAGGAGGGAGCATCTATGCGAAATACCGGGTCCTTTCAAGAGATAACGCTCAGCGCCATTTCCGCATGGCAGCTTACGGTCGGCTAAGTACCAGCAAACGTCCTTTGTATACACAGGATATTAACTTGGAAGGCGATAACAGTGGTGCTCAGGGTGGCCTGGTAGCCACCCAGTTATTGCATAAACTTGCCCTGTCTGCTAATATCAGTTACATTAAGGCTTTTGTTCAGGACGACCCTGTGATGGCAGGAGTGAAGCGCCCAGATGAGCTGATCGCGTACAGCTTGTCATCAGGCTACCTGGTTTTGCCTGTACACTATAAAAATTACAATCAGCCTAATTTCAATGTCTATTTTGAAATGCTCGGTAAAACGAACCCCGCAAATGGAAAGTCCTATCTTGATCTCGCCCCGGCAATTCAGATGATCTTGAACAGCAGGACGCGTGTTGATCTGGGATACAGGTTCCAGGCCGCTGGTGGTATGGAAGGCAGATACAATAAAAATATGTACCTTCTACGGGCAGAATTTAATTTTTTTAATGCTTTAAAATAACTGTTTATCTGCATCTGCTTATGTCCAACTTGTCGCAACTCAAAAACTTAACAGCTGATCTTCGGACAGGGGATGAACTGATGCCTGTTTTATTTATCGGTCACGGCTCACCTATGAATGGCATTGAAGACAATGAATTCAGCGGCAAATGGGCAGAGATCGGCCGTACGCTGCCTGTTCCTAAAGCAGTACTGGTGGTTTCTGCACACTGGTTTACCAGAGGAACTGCGGTAACAGCGATGAATTTTCCGAAGACGATCCATGATTTCGGGGGATTTCCCCAGGCATTATTTGATGTAGAATATCCTGCACCGGGAAGTCCTGAGCTGGCGATGGAGGCATCGAAACTGGTTAGGGGTACCCATGTAGAGCTTGACCACGACTGGGGCCTGGATCATGGTGCATGGACGGTCCTGGCGCACATGTTTCCCAAGGCAGATATTCCTGTATTGCAATTGAGTATGGATTACACCAAAGATCCGAAAGCACATTACGAGCTTGCACAGGAACTTTACCAGTTGAGGCGCAAAGGCGTACTGATTATGGGCAGCGGCAATATGGTACATAACCTGAGGATGCTGAGCTGGAAAATGATTGATGGGGGCGGGTATGACTGGGCGATGGAGATCAACGACCAGTTTAAGCGTTTGATCATGAACAGGGAGCACAGGCCTCTCATGGATTATAAAAGCCTGGGCAGCGCTGCTATGATGGCGGTACCAACACCAGAGCATTATCTGCCATTGCTTTACACGCTGGGCTTACAAAATGATAAAGAAGAGATTACTTTGTTTAATGATAAGGCCGTTGGAGGATCTTTAACCATGACTTCGGTTAAAATAGGCTAGTTTCAAGCGGTATGTATCCTTTCGATCGTTACATCATAAGGGAAAGACATTGATTAAAATAAGAAAGGCGCCTCAGGGGCGCCTTTCTTTATGCAATTACGCAGAGTTCCTGCCTGCATTTACAATTCCGTACACCGTACGGATTGCCAGTTTCTGGTAAGATTGTACCTCCACTTCATTTAGTTCTTCCTGAAGTTTTTCCAGTGCAAAATGCTGGATCAGTACCAGTGGAAGAACGATCTTTTCCCTAACTGCAACAGATCTTTTTTCTACCGGATAGTTTTCCATTAAGGATTCGTGGCCGGCTAGTTTAAGCAGCATTTCTTTGGAACGCTCGTACTCACTGTTCAGCATTTTCCAGAAATCCCCGTATTCAGGATCATTGGCAAAATGCGCAGTAATAGAGAAGTCGGCCTTGCTCATGGACATCATACAATTGTCGATGATCGTCTTGAAGTAGCCCGATTCCTGATACGTTTTACGGATATTTTCCCAGTTGCCAGCTTCTTCCTGGTTTTTCAGTGCGGTACCGATACCATAAAATCCTGGAATGTTCTGTTTCAGCTGTCCCCAAGAGGTTACAAAACTGATTGCGCGCAAATCTTCGAGGCGCAGTTTTTCTCCCGAACTTCTTTTCACGGGCCTGCTGCTGATCGTAATTTTTGATAACAGGCTTAAAGGCGAGTAGCGTTCCAGATAACCCATAAATAGCGGGTGCTCTCTCAATTTCACGAAGGATTCAAAACTATCCTTAGACATTACATTGAGTATATCCTTATGCAGGGGATCGAGCAATACATTGTGTTTTTCCTTCATCCCGGCTGATATACCGGCATTGATCAGCTGACTAATGTTGAACCCGGCACTGTCAATAGATCCGTACTGAGAACTGATCGTTTGGCCCTGTATTGTTAACTGGATGTTCTTATTGGCAATCTCTTTGCCCATTGAAGCATAAAACAGGTGTGTTTTACCACCGCCCCTTGATGGAGGTCCGCCACGTCCGTCAAAGAACGCCAGGCGAATGTTGTGTTTTTCTGAAATGGCCGTTAACGCTACTTTGGCGTTAAAAATAGACCAGTTTGCAGTCAGGTAACCACCGTCTTTTGTACTGTCTGAGTAGCCCAGCATGATGTCTTGCCTGTTATCTCTGCTTTCCAGATGTTTTCTGTAGAATGGATGTGAATATAAGATATCCATTACATCTGCAGCAACCTGCAGATCACCTACTGTTTCAAACAAAGGCACAAAGTCGATCGTTAGCTGATCTTCGTCCCAGCCGTTCCACAAAAAGAGTTCTATAAGCTGAAGGATATCAGAAGCCTGCTGGCAGTTACTGATGATATAGCGGTGACAGGCCAGTTCGCCATTGCTCTGCTGGATCTGTTTGATCTCAGCGATGGTCTGCAGAGTATCCTCGATAAGCGGAGTAGTTTCGCCTGTATAATTTACTCTAGCACTTTTAAAAGAAAGCTGCTCAATTTTTTCAGTTTCAGACAGCTCATCATAATTTTCCGGGAAAAGGGAAATGATAGGCTTGCTCTGGCGGCAATATGCATGTACATCTCTCAGTACCCTGCTGTCCTGTCTGATATCCAGTGAAGCGAAATGGCTTCCGAACAGCTCTACCTTACGCAACAGATCATCTACAAGATCAGCAAAAAGGCCATCATGGGATTCAATGAGGGTAGTTTTGATCAGGTTGAGGTTTTCGGTAAGGAACTCAGAGATGTTTTCAGGAACGATATTCGTATCAAAGGCATTTTTATACAGGGTATCCTGTACTTTGTAAATCACTTCTTCCACACCTCTGAAGGTAATCCTGCGTTTCAGTTTCCTGAAATCCCTGTAATAACAGCGGAAAAGAATCTGGCGCAGCATTTTTGATACCTGCATGGTATCCTCGGCATGTACGTTTGGATTTCCGTCCCTGTCGCCACCCGGCCAGAAGCCCAGTTCAATGGCCTTTTTTGTAGGGATATTGTATTCTTCAAGGCTGCTGTCTATTTCCGACTGGATATTCGCCGCGGCAAAGTAAAATACATTTTCCAGGTACCAGGAAAGGCTCAGCGCTTCATCAACGGGTGTTGGAGAGGTTTTATTGAAAAACGGAGTTTTTCCAAGCTGCTGTAAGAGCTGATTAATACTCACAATGTCGTTAATCTTAATGGCCGCTGTAAGGTCAGTAATAATAGAGAGTACGCTGCCCGGATAGAATTGTGTAGGGTGTGCGGTAAGGACCAGACGAAGCGAAAGATCATCGATGAGCTGAACAGTTTTCTGGTACACATCCTCACTGGATTCGCTCTTTTTTAACATGGAGCGGAGTGAACTCTGACCTTCAGCGGTATTTAATTTGGTAAAAGAAGCATCTTCTACTGCATCAAAAAGCACTACCTGGCGCTCAATGTACTGGATGAACCTAAACAATAAGTCTATTACGTCTTTGGCATTTGCTGCCTGTGTATATTTTTCAAAAAAGACATTAATGATTTCAGCAGGCGTCTTGTGATTCTTGACTCCGTCTTCGCAATATTTAATAAAAAGAGGCAGGAGTGTACCTGTATCCTTAATTTTATAAAATGGGAGGGTTAGGAACAGGCTGTTGTACAGTTCAAATCTGGAGACAACTTCGTTGTTGAATATGGATTCTCGCTGGCCTGTAAATCTTGGTTTCTGCATGATTAAAAGGGTAAATTTTTACGCGCTGAAGCTAAGAAAAATGACGGTAAGATCTATAGAATAATGTTAATAAATTTATTTTGGTTTGCTGACAAATAAACTATAAATTGCTTTCAGAAAGGTTTTCAATCATTTAAAAAGTATAATTCAGTTGTTGTGTAGCAACGATCGCAGTAAAATGCGATTTTTTTGGAAAAAAAATGGCTGTCTCAAAAGGACAGCCATTTTTCATATGATGATACTTTTATTTTAATATTTATGAAGTTTGCAGGAAGGGTTCATGCAAAGATTTTTTATTTTAATGCACATCTGCAGGAATCTCCACGTTTTTCTTGAATTTCTGCAGATAAAGTAGTGGAATAGAGCAAAGCATCACCATTCCTGCCACCCAGTAAGCATCACTATATGTTAACAGCAAACTTTGCTTGATCAGATTACCTTCCATCGCCTGTGTGGCCATATGTCTGGCATCAGACATAGAGAAGCCCTTGCTCATAAAGTTATTAATGAACGCATTGAAACGCTGTATGAATATAGGGTTCCCTTCATTCAGGTTTGTCAGTAAATTGCTTCTGTGGAATCCCTGGCGGGTATGGATAAGCGTAGTTAGAGCCGCAATACCGAAAGATCCACCCAGCTGTCTCATCATGTTATTCAAACCTGAACCCTGACCGATTTCTGCACCTTTCAGGTCCTGGATAGCCAGCGTAGTCAGCGGTACAAACAGCAAAGCCATACCAACGCCCCTGATCACAAGTGGAAGAAAGAAATCATTTGTTCCGGAAGCCAGCGTTGATTTGCTGAGCATGTTACAGAAAACAAAGAACAGGAACATGCCTATCGTCGCCATAAACTGCGCAGGTATACCCTTTTTAAGGAACATACCTATAAAAGGCATCATCATGATGGTACAAAGACCACCCGGGAATAGTAACTCTCCCGTTTGCAGTGCAGAGAAGCCCAGCAGATTCTGACAGAATACAGGGAATACGAATACTGACCCATATAATCCGAAACCCAGGATGAAGGAGGTAACCATCCCCACCGAAAAACTCCGGTGTCGCATAATCTTAAAGTTCACAATAGGGTGATCCGTACTCATTTCGCGCCAGATGAACAGCAATAATCCGAAGACCGAAGTTATTGCAAGCACCGTGATGTAAGGTGTAGCGAACCAGTCCTCTGTTTCCCCTTTTTCCAATACAGTTTGTAAACTACCTACAGCTACTGCCAGCAGACCAATACCCCACCAGTCAACCGGCTGGCCTTGCCCTGTCCTGGGCGTCGTTCGTATATAAGTATAGGTACAGTACGCCGCGAGAATCCCGACGGGAATATTCACGTAGAAGATCCATGGCCAGCTGCTGATGTCAATGATATATCCACCGATAGTTGGCCCTACAGTTGGTCCAACAACGGCACCTAATCCAAATAGTGCTGTTGCAATACCAACATCCTCACGCGGCCAGGTCTCAAGGAGGATTGCCTGTGCGGTAGAAATCAATCCTCCACCTGCAATGCCCTGTAAAATACGAAACGCAATCAGTTCTTCCAGGGAAGTCGCGTTACCACAGAGGAAAGAGGCTACTGTGAAAACAATAATTGAAGTAAGGAAATAATTCTTTCTTCCGAAACGACTTCCAAGCCAGCCCGACATTGGCAGGACAATAACGTTTGCAACTGCGTACCCGGTTGAAATCCAGGCAATATCCTCTAAGGTTGCACCCAGGTTTCCCTGAATCTGTGGTAATGCCACGTTTACGATGGTAGTATCAATCAGCTCCAGTAAGGAGGCTGTGATCACCGTAAACGTGATTATCCATTTTGTAAAACCCTGTTCGGCCATTTTATTAGTCTTTTGTTGATACAGAAACGTTCACGCTCATGCCCGGACGTAATTTACTCAGTATATCTTTGTTAGCTTTAATTTTGATCTTTACCGGAACACGCTGAACAACTTTCACGAAGTTACCTGTTGCGTTATCAGGAGGCAGCAATGAACCCTTGGCACCAGTAACTGGAGAGAAGTTATAAACTTCACCAGCGATATGGTCATCAGGATATGCATCAACTACAATATCCACTTTCAAACCGGAACGAATTTCTTCCAGTTGTGTTTCCTTGAAGTTTGCAGTTACATACAAGCTGTTATCGTTAACGATAGAAAACAATGATTGTCCCGCCTGGATCAGCTGTCCTTTCTGGATGCTTTTTTTACCAACAATACCGGTAGCAGGTGAAGTGATATTGGTATATGACAATTGGAGTTTTGCAAAGTCTACCTCAGACTGCCGTTCAGAAACACTGTTGCTGCTTACTGCAAGCTGGGATTTTGTTGTACCAACCTGTTTGATTGCTGCGGTATACTGATCTTTTGCAGCGTCGTATGTAGCCTGTGCAACATCTCTTGTTGCTTTAGCCTGGTCAAACTGCTGTTGTGTGATTGATCCGTCCTTGATCAGGTTGGCATAACGGTCGAAATCTTTTTGTGCCTGCCATAATTTTACCCTGGCAGATTCAATATTTGATTTAGCCGTGCTTGTATTTGCAGAGATCGCGATAATCTGCGATTGTGAAACACCAACACCGGCATCTGCACCTTTCTGGGTAGCCATTGCCTGCTCCAGTTTCACTTTATAATCACGGTCATCCAGGGTTACCAGGGTATCACCTTCTTTTACGGCCGTGTTTTCTTCAAATCTGATATCCTTTACATATCCACCTACACGGGCAACTACATTGCTGATATCGCCATCGATCTGTGCATCATCTGTATCAACGTGTTTACTAAAATACATATATTCCTTGATGCCGAATATGGCTCCTATAATGATTAGTACAGCTAATATTATAGGGACAATTTTACTTTTCTTCTGAGGTTCGATTGTCGTTTCTGTTGTTGATTCTGTTGTCATTACTAGCGTGGATTTGATATTATTGAGAAATTTTTCCTGTTGATTTTAATAAGGTATAATAAGCTATACCGGCATCTGCTTTTGCAATCTCGAGATTGATTCTTGCCTGGAACAATAAAGTTTCGGCGTCAATTCTGTCCGTTACAGAAGCTACATTATTTTTATATCTTGAAGCGTAAAGCCTGTCATTTTCAGTTGCCTGTGCTATAGAGGTTTCCAGAACGTTGATTTTGTTCTTGGCAACCTGATAGTTCTGGTAGTTTTTGTTGATTTCTGTTCTTACATTATCGCTCTGGATTGTTTTCTGGATCACAAATTCATCCTGCTGGATCCTGGCTTTGCTAACCTTATTTTTGTTGGTCCACAAATTCCCGATGTTCCATGAAAGGGTGGCACCTACAGTCATCGGAACAATATACTGATGGTTTGAAGGGATAAAGTTACCGCTTGGATTGATGTAGTATACATCTGCGCCAAGCGAGAAGGTAGGAAGCGTATTTGCTTTTACAGATTTGACATCAAAATCTGCAGCCTTGTTGCGGAGATCAAGTTCCTTTAATTCCTGGCGGGTATTCATACCCCGGTCCAGATAATTTGTCAATGGTTCCATAGCCATTGCGTCTCCGGCCGGATCTGCGATTTCAATCTGAGTATCTTCAGGCAGTCCCAGTAAAACATCAAGATTATAATTGACTATTCTCTGGTTCCCTTCGATCTCCAGTTTAGTTAAGGTAACATTCGACTGCTGCAGCTGAAATCTCAGTACATCATTTTTTGTTACTATGCCCTGCTCAAAGAAACGTTCAGCCTGTTTCAGCTGACTGGCAATGGACTCAAGGTTCTGGTCTACCACTTTGTGGCTTTGGGATAACTTATATAGAGCGTAATAAGTATCTATAGCAGCAAACGTAACTTCCTCTTTTACTTTGTCGGCATCCAGGCGGGCAACATCAGCCAGCAATTTGGTGCTTTCCCTTGCATATTTCAGCTTACCACCACCATATACCAGCTGTGAAACTGAAGCAAGTCCGATATAGGCATCAGCACGTTTTGGCAGGTTGATCGCATCTGCACCGCCAATTGTAAGTTTGTCTGTAGGTATTTCTGCGTGATTATAAATAGCACTTGCACTTGCAGAAGGAAGCGCATTGTCTTTAACAATATCCAGCTGAGCCATGTTCTGCTCAATTCTATTTTGAGACAGTTTCAGGTTCTTGCTATTTTCTACCCCAAGCTGTATAGCCTCCTGTATAGTAAGTTTTTTTACGTTTTGAGCGTAGAGCATGCCTGGCAACAGGAGAGCGAAGCAACTCAGTTTAATTGTTCTGTGTATCATTGTTTGGGTGTTAAATACGTAATTACCAGGTCTTTTAAATGTGTAATTAATCGTTCAGTTAATATTTCACGGTCTTTTGGGATAGTGATGTCTAATACAGATCCGTCTGTAATTTTTGAAGGCATTGTGGCCACATAGGTGATAGTTCCCATCAGGGAAGCCATTAACATCCTGATATCTACCGGTCTGAAACTTCCTTCTGTTATTCCCTGCTGAATGATTTTCTCAATCACCATCAGATTTCCTGTCATTGCAGCTTTGACCTTATTATACATTTCAGGGCGCTGGGCAAGTGAAAGTTCCCTGTGCATCATCTTGTGAAATGAGCAGTTTGCAAGGATTCTTTGGGCGTATCCTTCAACTACCAGAAATAATTTCTCCATCGGAGTGATTTTGTATTCGTCAATGATGGTAAGTTCTGCCTTGAAATTTTCCATTCTCCTGTTCATGATCTCGAGAAATACCCCTTCTTTAGAGCCGAAGTAATAATTGATCATGGACATGTTCGCGCCGGATTCTTTTGCAATCTGACGGGTTGAAGTACCTTCATATCCGAGTTCAGAGAAGAGGACTTCTGCTGCGGCTAAAATGCTGCTTCTTTTGTCTGGCTTTTCCATTGTCTGATTTGATGGCACAAAACTAATCAATCGATTGATTGAATTAAATAGGATTGCTATATTTCAGCTATTATTTACAAAGACCTGACAATGGTAATACGTAACAGATAGGGATAAAGGATGAAATAATTTGTATTATAAAATATTTCAATACCTTTGGAACAAAGTATTTGAAGATGATTAAGCAAGATAATATAAAGAGTTTTGATTGGGTTTATTACGTTTTAGGCCTGTTTTTTGGTGGACTGACCGGCGCTGTAATTTCAGGTAGTTTCGGATGGACAATTCTAAGTGCAATCTTAGGATTTATATTTGGTGCTATTTTCCTTAATTCTATTGTAAAAGGCAGAGTACACTAAATCTGTTTTAAGAATAATCCTGAGCCAGGATTATTCTTAAAACATTTTTTTCCTCCGGAACAAACTATCGGCGTAAAGCATAGCCAGAACAATATCGGCAAATACGAAGGTCTTGATCAGCGTAGGACTGAGGTATTGGCTCAGATTTATATCAACGCTGAATTTTGGGGCGCTCATATGACTGTTTGCTATCGCAAAAGCCAGTATAGTTCCAATTGCCAGGATAAATAACGCTGCAAGACCGAGGATAATTCTTTTGTCTGTTTTCGTTTTCAGGGAAACGGGTGCAGGTTCCATATTGATAATTTCCATCACGTTGCGGCTGAAAGACATAGAAGGTTCATCAATGCTGATGTCCTTAAATTGTTGCTGCAGGCTAAGCAATTCCCGATAAACGCTTTGATATTCTTCTTCAGAAGCGATTTTACGCGCTGTTTCTGATCGCTGGGCGGATCCGCCATTGCCATCAATATAATCCCATATCTGTTCTTCTATAGTTTTCATATCAATTCTTTAACTTCATCCTTTAACAAATATTGTAATTTTTCTTTGAGTTTGAGCCTTGCCCTGTGCAGCTTAACCTTTACGGTATTGGTTTCCATGTAGAGCGCAGCCCCGATTTCTTCCAGGCTTTGCTCTCCTTTGTAAAACAGGGTAATGATCGCAGCATCATCTGCAGATAAACTGTCGATTGCCCGGTTCAGGTAAACGTGTGCAGATTTCTTTTCTACGCTGTCTGATTTTCCCTCAGTGCCCGGATCCGGGAGTTGAATAGTTTGCTCATCATCATCCAGTGATTGTGTAATCAATTTCTTTTTCCGCAAGGCGGTCATTGCAGATGTATAGGTGATGGAATACAGCCATGTAGAAAATTTAGACGTCTGCTTAAAAGTGCCCAGGGCCCGGTAGGCCTTAACGAAACAGTCTTGCGCTACCTCTTCTGCATCTTCCCTGTTTTTGGTGAAGCGCAGTGCGAGCGTAAATACAAACCGCTGATGACGTTTCACCAGATCGGAATAAACCGCGGTATCGCCATTCAGCACTTTTGTAATTAAAGCTAAATCTGTTTCTTGCTGCTGCATCTGTATACTGAGACGCCACAGATTGCGAAGAGGTTACAGCAATTTTAATTTTACTGACAAGACATCTTCCTTAAGCAGGCAGATGTTTTAAAATGATATTCTCCAGTTCCTGTATATCGAAAGGTTTCGACAAATATCCGTCTGCGCCGGCCTGATCCGCAAGCAGCATCACATCGTTATTCGCAGAGAAATAGATTACAGGGATATTCTTGAGCGTTTCATGGCCTTTCAGCTCCCTGGTGGCTTCAATACCACCGATGTCTGGCAACCAGTTATCCATGAAGATAATGTCTGGTATGTAAGCCGAAACCTGATCGATAATATTATTTGATGTAGAGGAGGTTTTGATTTCATAACCAGCATCCTCAAGAATGAAGGTACAGAGTTCAAGAATATCTGTGTTGTCATCAAAAATGAAAACCTTTTTTTGCTCAGCCATTTATATATAAAATTAAGACAACAAATTTATGAATTCTGCCATATCTTCAATGCGCAAAGTGTAATCAATTTTAGCATTTAGGGCAGCTTGTTCGGGCATATAAGCGACCTGTGCTGTGGCAGGGTCCTGAATCATTGCGATGCCGCCCCAGACATTGACACTTTTCAACCCGTTTACCCCATCCGCATTTGAGCCGGAAAGCAATAAACATACTAATTTTTCCCTGTAAACTTCAGCCGCTGTCTGGAAAGTTGCATCTATGGCAGGCCGGGAGTAGTTAATTTTTTCGGAATAATCCAGGGAAAAGGTATGGTCCTGCTCAATCAGCGTATGGTAATCCGAAGGAGCAATGTAAACTCTTCCTGCAATAATCGGCTCCTTCTCATCAATTTCCTTCACAATCAGCTTTGTTCGGCCTGACAGCAACTCCGGTAGAAGAGAATCTGTGCCATGTTTCCGGTGGATCACAATAACTATGGGAAAGCTCAGGGCAGGGCTAAGCAGGGGCAGTACCTTCAGCAGCACATCCAAACTCCCTGCGGAGCCTCCAATAATTAATGCGTCACATTTTCCCATCAGCTTACTTTTCTCCAGATTTTTTCAGCAGGAATACGTTTATAATTCGGAGAGATAGGTGAAAAATCCAGCGTTTCTTTTGAGCCCAGTGCCAGGTAACCCAGCCCTTCCAGACTGTCGTCAAAAAGTCTCAGCACCTTATGCTGTAAATCCCTGTCAAAATAAATCAATACATTCCTGCAAAGGATCAGCTGAAATTCGTTAAAAGAATGATCAGAAACAAGATTGTGAGTAGAAAAAATCAGCTTGCTTTTCAGATCATCGTTAAACTTTGCCAGAGAATAATTTGCGGTATAGTAAGTGGAGAATTCCTGGGTACCTCCTGATAAGATATAGTTTTCTGAATACTGCTTCATTTGGCTCATCGCAAACATTCCCTGCGAAGCTTTCTCCAGCACAATAGGATTAAGATCTGTTGCATAAATTAAAGACTTGTGCAGCAGGTTAAGCTCCTTCAGAATAATAGAGATGGAATAGGCTTCTTCTCCTGTTGAACAGCCTGCCAGCCAGATCCTGATAAAAGGATACGTGCCCAGTTTTGGCAGCACCACATCCCTCAGCGTTTTAAAAAAAACAGGGTCCCTGAACATCTCTGTTACATTTACCGTAATCTGCTCTACAAATCTTTTGAAATAAAATGTGTCATTGTTTATTCTGTAGCGGAATTCTGCAAAACTCAGCGCTTTATCCAGTGAATATAAACGCAGGATCCTCCGTTTGATAGATGCCTTTGAATAGCCTGTAAAATCGTAGCCGTAATGTTCCAGAAGATCTGCAAGCAGGATCTCCACCTGGTCATCGGTGATTGAAGGTAATTCAAGATTCATTTATATGTATTTTACGAGTAAGTCCGTCAAACTGTCTACATTAATAGGTTTAGAAACATACCCTACAGCACCCGCATTTAAGCAGCGCTCTCTGTCCCCCAGCATTGCCTGTGCAGTAACTGCAATTACAGGAATACTTTTCAGCTCCGGATCCTGACTCATTTTCGCAATGGCTTCATAGCCATCCATTCCCGGCATCATCATATCCATCAGTACAACGGCAATATCTTTTTGTTCTTCCATTAACTGCAGCCCTTCCTCTCCGCCGATAGCAGAGAGGCACTGGTATCCCTTTGATTTCAGTACCGCAGTTAAAGCAAAAATATTCCTGTTGTCATCATCAATAATCAATACTTTTTTCCTAGTCTCCATATACATTAAAACATGGTAAATTTTTAAACTTTATCATATAACCATACACGTAATAAAGAAATGAGCTGGTCTACATCCACAGGTTTAGAGATATAGTCTGATGCTCCCGCGGCGATACATTTTTCACGGTCTCCCATCATTGCCTTCGCAGTAACAGCCAGCACAGGTAAATGTTTGAACGCAGGTATTTTTCTGATCTCTTTCGTGCTTTCATATCCGTCCATTTCAGGCATCATCATATCCATCAGGACCACGTCTACCGTCGGGTTATCTTTAAGTACCTGTAAGGCTTCTTTACCATCTGTGGCAGCCAGTACTTTCATCTTATGCTGCTCCAGTGCTTTGGTAAGAGAAAAGATATTCCTAACGTCATCATCTGCGATCAGCACAGTTTTATTGGCCAGCACTTCATACAGGCCTCTCAAACCTTCGGTTTTTTTAACGTTTTGGGTTTCTATCGTCTTTTCTTCCACCAGATGAAGGAAGAGTGCGGCCTCATCCAGGATCCGCTGGTAAGAGTGCGCGGTTTTTACCACGATAGAGTCTGCATACTGCTTGATGCGCTGTTCTTCTCCTTTGGACAGGTTTTTACCGGTAAAAATAATGATCGGAAGATTCTCCAGGCCATCACTCTTTTTGATAGTTTCGAGAGTGAGATAGGCGTTCTTGTCGGGCACCCCCATATCCAGGATCACACAATCTACTTCCTTCTTGTGCAGTGCATCCACACTTTCAGAAACATTGTTTACGACTTGGGTCTGTATATTGTAATTGCTGAGGAAATAACTGAGCGCCTTTGCATGCTGCTCATTTTCTTCGACAATAAGTACCTTTTTTGGATGACGGCTCAGCGCAGTTTCCAGTTTCTGGAAGATCTGCTGCATATGCTCCAGCGCAAAGGGTTTATTGATAAAATCTACTGCGCCCATTAATAAACTCTCTTTTTTAACTTCCAGGGAGGACATGATATGAACAGGGATAGGGCGTGTTGCAGGATTAGCCTTTAATTCTTCCATCACCTGCCATCCGTCTTTTATGGGTAGCTGTATATCCAGCAGAATAGCCACCGGCTTATAGTAATTGGCCAGTTCAATTCCGATATCGCCTCTAACTGCCACCACACCTTTATAATTCCTTTTACGGGTAAAGTTCAGCAGCGTTTTTGCAAAAGGTGTATCATCTTCGATGATCAGGATCACTTTGTCATCCGGCTGAATGTTATTTCTGTCATCTTCTACCTCCTGAGGGATATGGTCTACTGTAAAGCGTTCATGCAGTATAATCGGCCTCTCCGGTAAGTTTGTGCCGGTATTTTGTTCCTGACTAGCAGGGAAGTTGATTTCATTCTCGGCTTCTTTACGCAGCACAGGCAGCGTAAGGGTGAAAGTACTGCCCTCGTATTCCTTGCTCTTCAGGTCAATTTCTCCACCAAGTAACTTGGCCAGTTCCCTGCTGATCGACAATCCCAGTCCGGTACCGCCAAATCTCCTTCTGGTAGATCCGTCTGCCTGCTGAAAAGCTTCAAATACCAGTGCCTGTTTGTTAGCAGCGATACCAATTCCTGTATCAGTCACACTGAATATGACGTTCCCAGCCTCCTGATCATTCTTTACATATAATTTGACACTACCTTTAGCAGTAAACTTGATGGCATTGGAAAGCAGGTTCTTTAGGATCTGCTCCAGGCGCATTTTATCAGTCTGGATAGATGGCATGTCTGTATCCATCTCAATAATCAGCTCCAGGTTCTTGTTTTTAGCAATAGGGTTGAAAAGAGATCTCATATCTGTAGAAACCTCATTTAAACCTACCTCCGCCAGTTCAAGCTTCATTTTGCCCGCTTCAATCTTGGAAAGATCAAGGATTTCATCGATCAGTCCCAGCAGACCCTGCCCTGAACTCTGGATTACCTCTGCGTATTCGATATACTCCGGGTCAAGTTCTTTATTGTCAGACATGAGCTTAGAAAGCAGCAAAATGGAGTTCAACGGGGTACGCAGCTCGTGCGACATATTAGCCAGGAATTCCGATTTGTATTTTGTGCTTTGCTCAAGTTGTTCCGACTTCCGCTGGATTTCCAGGTTATGTTCCTGGATCAGCTGGTTTTTTTCTTCAAGCAGTGTTGTTCTTTCCTCCAGTTCCTGATTACTCTGCAGCAATTCTTCCTGCTGTACACGCAGTTCTTCTTCTGAAGTCTGTATTTTCTGTGTTTGTGCTTCCAGTTCTGAGTTCAGTCCTTCAAGCTCGCTGTGCTGCGCCTGCAGTTCCTCAGCCTGTGCCTGAGTTTCTTCGAGGAAGTCCTGCAATCTTTTACGGTTTTGTGATACATGAACAGATACCCCGATATTATTAGCTATTCCGTTCAGAAAATCCAGCTGTAAAGGCGTGAATACATTCAGTGAGCCTAATTCTATCACACCTACGACTGCGCGGTCCCTCAAAATAGGCAGGGCAACAATATTTTTAGGTTTTGTATTTCCGGATGCATAGCTGATGGTCATTTCGTCATCAGGAATATCATTAAGCAGCATTTGTTTTCCGGATTTTACGGCCTGTCCGGCTAATCCCTCTCCTGGTTTCAGCACCTCTTTTCTCTGATCTTCCAGCAGCGCGTAACTTCCTGCAAGGTGCAGGAGGCGGTCTTCCTCAAGAAGGTAGAAAGCTGCAACCTGTGCCTCAGTATGCTGTATGATGTTCTCCAGTATGTCGTTTGCCAATGTACTGATAGTTTTTTCCCCTACCATCTTATCGTTCAGGCTTGCTATCCCCGTTTGCAGCCACTCTTTATCTGCAAGTAAGGAGAAGGAATACTGCAGCGATTCCGCCATTGCATTTAATGACCCTGCAAGGCTTCCAAGGCCGTCTTTGGTTTCTTCATCCAGCCTGATCTGATAATTGCCGCTTGAAATCTGACCTGCAATTCCCTGGATCACTTCAATCCGGTGGTCTATTTCATCGTTTTTATCCTGCAGGTCCTGCTGCAGTTTCACACGTGTATTAAAATCTGAGGATACTTTTCTATAGAAAAAGAAGGTAATGAGGATGGCAAGAAACGCAGCGAAGATGATCAGTGAAGGCGTATATCCAGCCAGCTTGTTCTGATCAGCTGTGCGTGTGGCCAGCAATGTTTTCTCTTCATTCTCCATGGCTTTGATCACCTTGCGGGCATCGTCCATATATTCCTTGCCTGTGAGCAGGTCGCCCACACTTACAGTTCCGCCGGCGCCTTTCAGTATAATGGTTTTTTCAATGATGTTCAGCCTGCTCTCTACGATCATCTTAAGCTTTTTGATGCTCTGCTGCTGAAAAGGGTTGTCTGATGTTTGTGCTTCTACATTGTCCAGAAGTACCACGGCCCTTGCTTTGGCACCCGTATAGGGTTGCAGGAAGAGTTTGTCGCCAGTCAGCAGGTAACCCCGCTGACCAGTTTCCGCATCTTTCAGCGTAGAGATGATTTCTTCCAGATTAGTGATCACCTGGTTACTGTGCGAAACCATCCTGGAACTTTTAACAAGGTTGGTGATACTGATATAAGAAGCAAGAGAGCTGATAAAAAGTAACAATAAAGATAGCCCAAGCCCTATACGCAGGTTATTTTTTAGAGTTTTTTGCATTTGAAAAATTATATATTATTAATCTGATTCAGTCATTGAAACGAGGGGGATATTGAAATAAAATTCCGATCCCTCTCCAAAAGTACTGTTTACGCCCACTGTTCCGCCGTGTCTTCTGATAATTTCTGCAGAAATATACAGGCCTATACCCAGTCCCTGGAAATGAATAGCTGTTTCCTCAACACGATAGAATTTGTCAAAAACATTTTTTTGCTGTTCAGGATGGATCCCTATTCCAAAATCCTTCACGGCAACGATCACGCGGTCGCCCTCAACTGCCACATTGATATGCACTTCAGTTGTTCCGGGCGCATATTTAATAGCATTCGTCAGAAAATTAACGATCACCTGCTCAATCCGCATTTCATCTGCAAAGACCTCCTGCGGAACAGTGCCGGTTTTAGTAATCCTGAATTCGGGGTTTGACTGGTGGATGATTTCGATAATGCTGTCAAGTAAAATATTGAGGTTGAAACTTTTCTTGTTGAACTTCAGTTTCCCGCTTTCTATCTTAGAGATATCGAGCAGATCGGCAATCAATTCATTCAGCTTATCCAACTGCAGCTGTGCTTTTTGTAGATGGCGCTTAACAGTGGGGATATCACCTTTATCTACACTTCTTTCGAGCAATTGCACATAACCCTTTACACTGGTTAGCGGCGTCTTCAGTTCATGGCTGGCAATACTGATAAACTCATCTTTCTTTCTTTCGGCTTTCTTTCTGAACTCTATTTCTTCCAGTAAAGCTTCCTGTATTTCGATCAGTTTTCTGCTCTGCTCATAAATCCTGTAAAAGGTTTTCACTTTCAGCAGCAGGATATTCATATCTACAGGCTTGGTGATATAATCGAGCCCCCCAGAAGAATAACCTTTAGTAATAAAGTTTAATCCTGTATTGGCGGCAGATAAGAATATAATTGCTGTTTCTTTTGCTTTGCTATACCCTGAAATTGCTTCGGCAACTTCAAAACCGTCCATACCGGGCATCTGCACATCCAGAATAATCAAAACGTAAGCATTTTTAAGCACTTTTTTTAGCGCTTCTTCACCTGAGGAAGCGGTATCGACTTCAAAATTATGTCTTTCGAGAACTTTTTTAAGAGAAATCAGATTCTCCGGTGTATCGTCTACTATTAGGATCATTATTTGGAATAAATAGGTGCTGTCAACATTAGCTGCGACTGGTTAAGCCTGTATAAATTTGGGCTAAAGTTATACAACTTTATAGAATAACCTGTTTTCAAATGCGTTGCTGAGGAAATCATTAAAGTTTAGAACTATTAAAAGTATCACCCTGACTGATATCTCCCGTATCAAATCCCTTCTTAAACCAGTACACCCGCTGGGCAGAAGTTCCATGTGTAAATGCATCGGGAACAACTTCTCCCTGTGCCTGTTTTTGTAACTTGTCATCACCTATGGCATTAGCCGCATTCAGCGCTTCTTCAAGATCTCCCTCTTCAAGCTGGATATCCTTTGCCTTATTTGCCCATAGCCCGGCATAAAAATCTGCCTGCAGTTCCAGTTTTACTGATAATTTATTGTATTCGGTTTCGCTGAGCGATCCGCGGGCCTGCTGCATTTTGTCTGAAGTACCCAACAGATTTTGTACATGGTGTCCTACCTCATGTGCAATTACATAAGCCTGGGCAAAATCGCCACCAGCACCAAAACGGTCTTTAAGCTCTTTATAGAATTGTAAGTCGATATAAACTTTATGATCTGCCGGGCAGTAGAATGGTCCTACAGCAGAGTTTGCGTAGCCACAGCCTGATTCCTGACCGTCAGTAAATAATACAAGGGCGGGTTGTTCATACTGTTTGCCCATCTCCTCGAATTGTGCCTGCCATACACGGTCAGTCGATCCCAGCACATCAGCAACGAATTTCCCGCCTGCATCCTCTGGTGTGCCCTGTTTGACTGCCGTCTGTTCAGAATTGCCTGCAGGAAGCTGAGAAACAACTCCTGTAAGGTCTTTTCCAAAAAACATACCTACAATAACGATAAGAATACCGATGCCGCCGCCAACCATTTTTCCACCACCAGAGCTGCCTCGCGCATCTTCGATATTGTCACTACTCTTACCGAAAAATTTCATAAAATGTCCTTAATTTGATATAACAATTTTTAACGTCAATTGTTATACCAAATTCTCTCAATTTTATAAACTTATCCGAAAGCAATAAGTGCTGCTGAAATTCTTTTCCTGGTTTCTTCGGTTCCCAGTGTAGAAGCTATATCAAAAACAGCCGGACCAAATTTACCCCCAACAAGCATAATACGGAAAGGCAACATCAGTTCGCCAGGTTTTAAAGCATGTTCTGCTGCCATCTCCTTAAACTTTTCTTCCATCGCCGCTGCAGAGATGCCATCAGTCAGGACCGCAGCAAAAGCATTAAAATACGTTGCTTTTTCTTCGGTCCATTTCCCTTTTACCGAAGCAACATCATAGCTCGCAGGCAGTGCAAAAAAGTATTCGCTCTGCGTGATAAAATCAGTCAGCAAATTACATCTGTCCTTGATCAGGTCGATCACCTTCAGCGCGTAATCATCGTCATTCAATGTTATTCCTTTTGCCTCAAACTCATCTTTCACCGTCACCAGCAGGTCTTGTGCATCAGCACGTTTGATCCATTCGTGGTTATACCATTTGGCCTTCTCAAAATCAAATTTCGCTCCTGCCTTACTGATCCTGTCTACAGAAAATTTATCAATCAGCTCAGCCAGAGTGAAGATCTCCTGATCAGTACCGTCGTTCCATCCGAGCATAGCGAGCAGATTAACGAAGGCTCCGGGCATAAACCCAAGTTCCCTGAAACCTTTGGTCAGGTCGCCCGTTTTCGGGTCCGCCCAGTTTTGCGCATATACAGGAAATCCTAAGCGGTCTCCGTCACGTTTGCTCAGCTTACCGTTGCCATCAGGTTTCAGTATCAGCGGTAAATGTACCCAGTGCGGCATTTCATCGTCCCATCCCAGGTATCTCCATAACAGAATGTGGATCGGCGCCGAAGGCAGCCATTCCTCGCCCCTGAAAATATGACTGATCTCCATAGCCTTATCATCCACCACTACGGCAAGATGATAGGTTGGCATTCCATCAGCCTTTAAAAGCACTTTATCATCAATAAGGTTGGTGTCAAAACTTACATGTCCTCGGATCATGTCCATAAAAGAAACATGTTCATCTTCGGGGATTTTTATTCTGATCACATGGGGGGTGTTCTGCGCTAAAAGCGTGCTCACCTCATCTTCCGAAAGGGTAAGTGAGTTTCTCATCTGCATCCTCGAAGTCTGTCCGTATAAAAAATTAGGAACTTCCCTACGTTTGGCATCCAGTTCTTCAGAGGTATCAAAAGCATAGTATGCATTGCCGCTGGCAATCAGCTGTTCTGCATATTTTCTGTAAGAAGGTTTACGCTCACTCTGACGGTATGGGCCAAATTCGCCCCCCGCCACCGGGCTTTCGTCCGGATGGATACCACACCAGGCCAGGCAGGATTCGATGTATTCCTCGGCTCCGGAAACAAAACGGGTTTGATCTGTATCTTCGACACGTAAAATGAACGTGCCATTATGTTTTTTAGCAAACAAATAATTAAATAAAGCGGTGCGTACACCGCCTAAATGAAGGCCTCCTGTAGGGCTGGGGGCAAATCTTACTCTAACTTTCTTTTCCATATTCTGAACCACAAAGATATATTTTTTAAGCGCTTACCGTTCTATTGATGTCTTTTTGAATGGTATTTTGTAATTTGCCCAGCATAATCTATGAATCCCTACGAAAAAAAACGCCGCTGGAAGTTCTTCCTCTTAATTTTTGCAATTATAATTGGTACGGCATCTGTCATCTACAGTGATTTTTTTGTAAAAAAGATGCAGCGCGAAGAGCAGGTACAGTTTCAGCTATATGTAAAAGTAACGGAGCAATCGCTCGTGATGTATGATGACGACCGTTTTACCGACGTGATAGAAACGATCACTAAAAACACCAAACTCCCGGTAATCATGACCGACGGCGATGGGCTGATCAACTCTTACCAGGGACTTGATTCTACCAAGACGAATTATGATGTAGAGAAACAGAACAGGAAAACCTATGATCCCCAGTATTTTGAAAGGGAACTACGGAAAATGAAAATACAGCATCCGGGTACGCCTATTATCGGTCTGGACGGGAAAATCTGGCATATCTATCATAAGGATTCCTTTATCTTAACGCAGCTGCGGTATTTCCCCTACATACAGCTGGCAGTAATCGCCTTGTTCCTGCTCACAGCTTATGTAGCCTTCAGTTCAGCCAGAAGATCTGAACAGGATCAGGTATGGGTAGGTATGGCCAAAGAAACAGCCCACCAGCTGGGAACGCCTATTTCCTCATTGATGGCCTGGGTAGAACTGATGAAATCTCGCTTTGACGCAGAAGATGATCCGCTGATCGCAGAGATGGAAAATGACATCAAGAGACTTGAAGTGATTACCGACAGGTTCTCGAAAATCGGCTCTAAACCTGTTCTAGAAGACCATGTTGTATATACGGTGATTAGTAACTTCATTCAATACTTTCAGCTGCGTACATCAGACAAGGTCATCTTTACTATTACCGGAGACGATCAGGTACGTGCTTTGCTGAATGTACCATTGTTCGACTGGGTAACTGAAAACCTGCTGAAGAATGCGGCAAATGCCATTGAAAACGAAGGCAGTATTACCGTAAATATTATAGAACACCTTGCAAAAGAGGAAGTATTTATCGATATTACGGATACCGGAAAAGGGATTCCAAGGTCTAAGTTCGATGCTGTCTTCCAGCCGGGTTATACGACCAGGAAAAGAGGCTGGGGACTGGGATTATCACTTACCAAACGTATCGTAGAGAACTATCACAGCGGACAAATATTTGTAAAGGATTCAGAGCTCGGAAAAGGTACAACCTTCAGGATCATCCTAAAAAGCAGCATTACTTATGAACCCACTTCAACCTAAGCAATACGCCGATTACCCTTCACTTGTTAAAGGTGATGTACTTGAACTGCTGGAAAGACAGGCAACTGAATTTCCGGAATATCTGAACTCTATCGAACATAAGGCTGATTATTCTTATGCAGAAGGCAAATGGACATTGAAAGAGATGGCCGGACATATTATTGATACTGAAAGAATTCTTATTTACCGCTTAACAGCCATCATCCGTGCTGAGCAGAGCCCCCTGCCGGGTTTTGATGAGGATGACTATGTGCTTCAGGCACATTTCCCCGACCGCAGCCTGCTGAGTTTTGCTGAAGAGTTTAATTTGATGAGGAAGTCCAACCTGTACCTGTTCCGCTCTATCAATGAGGACGAACTTAACAGGACAGGGATTGCTTCAGGTAAGGAAATCAGTGCGCGCAGGCTTATCCTTACGATAGCGGGTCACTTGCTCCACCATATCAATATTATCCAGGAGAGATATTTATAATTTGCTCTCCAGCTGCTGGTCTAGCCATTTTTTCTCAATAATATAAGATACGATCAGACCCAGCCCGCCAAAGATCAGCACACAGCCAAAATATATGGCTGCAGCCTCATCCTCACCAAGTTTTGTGGCGATCACTGTGAATAAGGCAACCACTAAACCCAGGCCTAGCCCTACCAGTAACAATCCTATCTTTAAACTAAGGAAAGGCTTCGGGGCCGACTGGCCGTCATTTGGATTGATCCCCCGTTCAATCAATGCCATACGTTCTCTGTTCACCAGATACCGGATGCCGAAGATCATAGCGAATCCGGTTACGAAAAGGGTAATTGGGACTAAATATTCCATTTTTATTATATTTTACCGTTACTTATTCTGTTGTTTAAACTGCAGTTCTGGTACTATGACTACTTCACTTTTAAACAGGTTACAGAGAAAACATAATAATTTTTTACCCAAGTCAGAACAAATTCAGGAGGCTAAGGACAAAAAAGCTGCTAAATATATTTCCTGTACAGATTAAACAAAATCATAGTATCAGTCTGCGTCAGCACAGGTGTAATATCGGTTTGTACAAAGTGACGTTTAAAAGCGATAATCGCTGCGGGCAGGTTACTGATATCATATCCGATGATCCGCAAGGCAATAGCTACATCAAACTCTGGCGGCGGAATCTGCAAAACATCATCATACCATAATCCAAAGCCCTGTTCCGCAAGTTTTTTCCATGGAAATTTATTTGGATCTATTTTCCGTTTTGGTGCAATATCAGAATGCCCGATAAAACCCTGTACCGGAATATTGTATTTCTTCTTCAACGTAGTTAAAACAGCGATCAGACTGTTGATCTGTTCATCGCTGTAAGGCTCGTTCCCATTGTTATCCAATTCAATACCCAGTGAGCAGGAGTTAAGATCTGTCTCATTGCCCCATTTGGCTACACCCGCATGATTTGCCCGGAGGTAATCGTTTACCATATGAACTACCTTTCCGTCTCTGCCAATGACATAATGTGCACTGGTGCCTGTGGATTTAAGTGTAAACGTTCTGATGGTCTGGTCCGTGGAGGTCTGTGCTGTATGATGAATGATCACAAAGTTAGGCTTACGGATACCAAAGTTTACCGATCCGATAAAGAACTGCTGGTCCGGGGCAACCATCTCCGCATTCTGGGTTAAAGGCGGCATTTCTTTCAGCGTGTTTCCAAACACTTTGGCTTGTTCCTTGTAGACCTTATTTGTTGCAGCATATTTATTGGTACTGCAGGCAGCAAGGGCAAACAGGGGAATGCTCAGGAGTAAGCCGTTTTTCCAGTTGTGGAGTTGTTTCATTTGTTTAATATGATGTGTTTTTCATTGTTTACATCGAAGCCCTGATGCAGGGTGGAGAGCAGATAATTGTAGCGGTGAAATTACTAATATTTACATAAATGCAATCAAATAGCTAAACTTTATGCATGCCCTGTAATTTTTCCTAATTTAGTTGCGTTATAAAAAGCTAACATGAACAAATCGACTAAAGCAGCCCTGTTTTTTACGGGATGCTCCATTATCGCAGGTATGATATCCTGCAACAACAATTCAGAAACCAACAATACTAAAACAGCAAAACCTGCAGCAGTAAGAGACAGCCTGCCGGGATATGTCCATAGCAGGCTGGGCATTTATGAACCTGTTAAACTTACAACAAACCTTAACGCTCTCAGTGCTAATGATAGGAAAGTCCTTCCCCTGCTCATTCAGGCAGCACAAATTATGGACGAATTGTTCTGGAGACAAGCTTATCCTCAGCGGGACAGTCTGCTGGCGGTGGTTAAGGATGAAGATATAAGGAACTTTATAAAAATAAATTACGGACCATGGGACAGGCTCAATAATGACAAGCCATTTATAGCCGGCATCGGGCCAAAACCAGAAGGAGCCGCATTTTATCCTGCGGGAATGACCAAAGCCGATCTGGAAAATTCAACTCTGAAAGACAAATTTAACCAGTACTCCATCATTGAACGTGATACCACAGGTAAACTATCCCTGGTTCCTTACCATGTTTTATTTGCATCAGAGTTACAACAGGCTTCAGCATTGCTGAAACAAGCCGCTTTGCTGACGGAAGACGCAGGTTTCAAAAAATACCTGAACCTACGGGCAGATGCATTGGTGACCGACAACTATACCCCAAGTGATTACGCCTGGCTGGATATGAAAACCAATACGCTCGATATGATTATCGGGCCGATTGAGAATTATAACGACAAATTATTTAACGCAAGAACCTCTTTTGAGGCTTATGTACTGGTAAAGGACAAGGTCTGGAGCAAACGCCTGGAGAAATATGTGAAACTGCTTCCTGAATTACAGAAAGGATTGCCTGTAGCACAGAAATACAAGCAGGAGAAACCCGGTACAGATTCAGAATTAAACGCATACGATGTAGTCTACTATGCAGGAGACTGTAATGCCGGCTCAAAAACAATCGCAGTAAACCTGCCGAATGATGAGCTGATCCAGCAAAAAAAGGGGACGCGAAGATCGCAGTTAAAAAATACCATGAAGGCAAAGTTCGATAAAATCCTTTCGCCGATTGCCAATGAACTGATCGACAAAGATCAGCAGCAATACGTGGTTTTTGATGCTTTCTTTACAAATACAATGTTCCATGAAGTAGCACACGGACTGGGAATTAAAAAAACTATAACTGGAAAAGGTTTTGTAAGCGCAGCGCTCAAAGAGCAGTACAGCTGGCTTGAAGAAGGCAAAGCCGATGTACTTGGGCTTTACATGGTAACCGGCCTTCTGAAAAAAGGAGCGCTTTCAGGAGATATCAAAACGTACTACACCACATTTATGGCAGGCTTGCTGCGTTCTGTAAGATTTGGCGCCTCAGAGGCACACGGACAGGCAAACATGCAGTGCTTCAATTACTTTAAAGACAAAGGTGCTTTTGTAAGAACGGCAAACGGTACTTATCAAACTGACTACATAAAATTTGCAGCTGCGATGAACGGGCTGAGTAACCTGATTTTAACACTGCAGGGCAATGGGGATAAAGCTGCTGTAGAGAAAGTACAGAAAGAAAACGCAGTGATCAGCACCGAATTACAGGCTGATTTAGACAGACTGAGCAGAAAAAGAATCCCTGTAGATATCGTTTTCGAACAGGGGGCTGATGTATTAGGGGTAAAGTAATCTATGTATAAAAAAGGGTATCGTGTATCCCGGCTGCATGATTTTGCTGAAGCAAAACAATGTAAGGCCGGGATACACGATACCCTTTTTTATAAAACAGATCCAGGGGGTTGTCCAGGCAGGGCGCAAACCTAGCGTCCACGCAGGGCACATACAGGATCTAAGGACGCAGATCAAGCCCTTATTTCTTCGCTTTCGCCCAGGCGTCTTTCAAACCTACGGTCTGGTTAAACACCAGGTGGTCAGCGGTAGAATTCTTGTCCAGGCAGTAATAACCCTTACGAATAAACTGGTAACGTGAATTTAAATCTGCGTCCGCCAGGTAAGGTTCAATATAAGCCTCCTTAATTACCTTCATGCTTTCCGGATTCAGGTAATCCTTGAAATCACCTTCCTCGCTATCAGGAGATTCTACAGAAAATAAACGGTCATAAATTCTGATCTCAGCAGTTTTTGCGTGAGCAGTACTTACCCAGTGGATAGTCCCTTTTACATGGATTTCGCTGGTATCTTCGCCACTCTTGGATTCAGGGATATAAGTACAGTGAATCTCAGTTACATTTCCTTCAGCATCCTTTTTGAAATCCTCACACTTAACGATATAGGCGTTTTTAAGACGTACCAGTGCGCCCGGCGCAAGTCTGAACCATTTTTTTGCGGGTTCTTCCATAAAGTCTTCGCGTTCGATCCACAGTTCATTGCTGAAAGGAATTTCCCTTGTTCCACCTCTGTCTTCTGCTTCAGGATTATTCTCTCCGATCAGAATTTCTGACTGGCCTTCAGGATAGTTGGTGATGATCAGTTTAATAGGATCAAGCACAGCCATTACCCTGTTTGCTGTTTTGTTCAGGTGCTCACGCACGCAAAACTCCAGCAAGCTCAGTTCAATCAGGTTTTCTCTCTTGGCTATCCCGATGCGCTCACAGAATTCACGGATACTTTCAGGCGTATAACCTCTTCTGCGCAGTCCGCTGATGGTAGGCATCCGCGGGTCATTCCATCCATCAACCAGTCCTTCGTTTACCAGTTGCAGCAGCTTGCGCTTGCTCATCACGGTATAGGTAAGGTTCAGGCGGGCAAACTCATACTGATGAGAAGGGAAAATCCCCAGCTCAGCAATAAACCAGTCATATAATTCGCGGTGAGAAACATATTCCAGCGTACAGATCGAATGGGTGATTGCTTCAATACTATCACTTTGTCCGTGTGCAAAATCATACATCGGGTAGATGCACCATTTATTTCCGGTACGGTGGTGTTCTGCATGTTTAATCCTGTAGATGATCGGATCACGCATCAGCATGTTAGGGCTGGCCATGTCGATCTTCGCACGCAGGATACAGGTACCGTCTTCAAATTCGCCGGCTTTCATCCTGCTGAACAGGTCCAGGTTCTCTTCAATGCTGCGGTTTCTGTAAGGGCTGTCTTTACCGGCTTCTGTAGGCGTACCTTTTAGAGCGGCAATTTCATCGGCGGTGCCATTGTCAACATAAGCTGCACCTTTTTCAATCAGCTTAACGGCAAAATCATACAGTGTATCAAAATAGTCTGACGTATATAATTCGTTTTTCCATTCAAAGCCCAGCCATCTGATATCCTCCTGCTGGCTGTCTACATATTCAGTTTTTTCGGTTACAGGATTTGTATCATCAAATCTCAGGTTGGTATATCCGCCATATTTTTTGGTCAGCCCAAAATTTAAGCAAATCGCTTTAGCATGACCAATGTGTAAATACCCATTTGGTTCAGGTGGAAAACGGGTAACTAACTCCGTATATTTTCCGCTGTTTAAATCGTTTTCAATGATCTCTTCAATAAAGTTCAATGATCTTTCCTCACTCATAAAAACTGTAATTTTGTGCCCAAAGTTAATATAAAAGCGCTAATTTACTTACTTTTACGAAGGACTATCGGTATAATTTATGAGCAATACATTAAACAGGCCTATACGTGTTTTGGTAGCTAAAGTTGGTCTCGATGGGCACGATAGGGGCGCTAAGGTAGTTGCTACGTCGTTGCGGGATGCCGGTATGGAAGTGATCTATACCGGATTACGTCAAACACCGGAGATGGTCGTTAACACTGCTTTGCAGGAAGATGTAGACGCCATCGGTATCTCTATCTTATCCGGCGCCCACATGACCGTTTTCCCTAAGATTATTGCACTGATGAAGCAAAAGCAGCTTACCGATGTTCTATTGACCGGTGGAGGCATCATCCCCGAAAGTGATATTGCAAAACTCAAAGAAATTGGGGTGGGTGAACTGTTCGCTCCCGGCACTACGATGCTTACTATAGTTAACTATATCCGTAACTGGACGATTGAAAACAGAAACTTCTAACTATGACTTACCAGAATATATTGACAGAGATCAAAAACGGGATACTGTACCTGACGATCAACCGTGAAAAGAAATTGAATGCCCTGAATAAAGAGACGCTCACTGAACTGGCGGATGTGATTGCCTTTGTGCAGAACAGCAAGGAAGTAAAATGTGTACTTCTGACAGGGGCCGGAGAGAAAGCATTTGTAGCAGGGGCTGATATATCAGAATTTTCATCTTATACTGCTGAAGAGGGAGAGAATCTGGCAAGAAATGGCCAGTTTACAGTGTTTGATGCGATAGAAAATTCTTCTAAACCTTTTCTGGCAGCGATCAATGGCTTTGCCCTAGGGGGCGGATTGGAACTGGCGATGGCATGCCATATCCGGGTTGCGGCTGATACAGCAAGGATGGGACTGCCTGAAGTTACGCTGGGACTTATCCCAGGATATGGCGGGACGCAGCGTTTAACCCAGCTGATCGGTAAGGGAAGAGCAGCGGAGATGATCCTGACTGCAGATATGATTACAGCAGAAAAAGCAGAAAAAATTGGCCTGGTTAATTATGTTGTGCCTTTGCCAGACCTCACCGGCCGCTCGGAAGAGATCCTCAATAAGATTATGCTAAGGGCACCATTGGCAGTAGCCGCAGCAATCACAGCTGTAAATGCAGTTTATACTGAAGGAGTAAATGGCTTTGAAACAGAGATCCAGGAGTTTGGCAGGCGATTTGGTAACCAGGATTTTAAAGAGGGCGTTTCAGCGTTTTTGGAGAAGAGATCAGCACTGTTCAAAGGAATGTAACTAACTTGTTATTAATGGATTAATTTTAGCAGGGCTGTTTAACAGGCTGTTAACAAATTATTTACATCAATTACAGGGGAATAGCAATTTAAAACTGTAGAAAATATTTCCCATAAAAAATAATTCTTTATATTTATCATCGAATTAGTTTAGAATTGGTGCTATATATGAAAAGAATACTAATAATAGATGATGAAGTTAATATAGGCTTACTATTGTCGAAATTCTTAACCAGAAACGGATTTAGTGTAGATACTGCAACCAGTGGTGTTTCTGCCCATGAATACCTGGGCAAGGAGCATTACGATCTTGTATTGTGTGATTACAGGCTGGAAGATACTGATGGTAAGGAAATGCTGATCAAGATCAAGGAAAGTTATCCTCAAACGGGTGTAATTATCATTACAGGCTATTCAGATATCAAACTTGCTGTAGAGCTGATCAAATTAGGGGCATACGATTATATCACAAAACCCTTGTATCCTGATGAGATTCTCAATACCATAAATAAAGCTATTGATACCCAGGTTGCCTTAAATGATTCTGTTACAGAAACCGCAAGGGAAATACAAAAGATAAAGCCAGTAAAGCCTGTTTATAACCAGGTGGAGAACTTCGTTGCCGGGCAGAGTATTGCCTCAAAAGAACTGTTAAAACAGATTCAGCTTGTTGCACCAACTTCGTACAGCGTTATCCTTACAGGTGAAAGTGGTACCGGAAAAGAATCAGTGGCAAAGGCTATCCATTTGAACAGCCCTAGAAGGGATAATCCTTTTGTGGCAATGGATTGCGGGTCTTTAACCAAAGAACTGGCCGGAAGTGAATTCTTCGGACATGAAAAAGGCTCATTTACAGGCGCGCTGAATACCAAAATTGGTCACTTTGAAATGGCCAACGGTGGTACACTGTTCCTGGATGAGGTGGGAAACCTGTCCTACGAAATTCAGGCTGCCTTGTTAAGGACTGTGCAGGAAAGAAAGATCAAACGCATAGGAAGTACAAAAGAGATAGATCTGGATGTGAGGATTATTGTAGCAACCAACGAAAACCTTTCCAGTGCTATACAAAAAGGAAGGTTCAGGGAAGATTTGTACCATCGTTTCAATGAATTTTCAATCAACCTGCCGCCACTGAGCCAGCGTGGCAAGGATATTATGGTGTTTGCAAAAACCTTCCTTGACTTTGCAAATGAAGAACTGGGCAGAAATGTACAGGGATTTTCAAAGGATGTGGAAGAATGCTTTCTGACCTACAACTGGCCCGGAAATGTCAGAGAATTAAAAAACGTAGTGCGCAGGGCAACCTTACTTACTGAGACTGACGAAATTCAGCTGAAAGCACTGCCGCTGGAAATCTCTACAGATGCCAAGGTCACAGCCATTGAAAATACGATCCATAAAAACCACGAAAAATCAAGGGATCTGAAGAATGCTGCCTCCGAAGCAGAATACGAAGCTATCCTGAAAGTTTTAAGGGAAGTAAACTTTAATAAAACCAAAGCCGCTAAAATTCTGAATATTGACAGAAAAACACTTTACAATAAAATGAAGGCCATTAACCTGGATACCTAATCGCCTTTCCGGATGTCTCTTTTTACTTATAAACAGCGAAACACGATCAACCTGGTCATTATCATTGCCCTGGGATGTTTGATTGCGTATTCGCTGCAAGGGATATTTGGGTCAATCTTAAGTACGCTCGTGATGTTCACCATCATGCGGCCCGGATATATCTATCTGGTGGAGCAAAAAAAGCTCAATAAGAGCTTTACAGCCATTTTGTTGATACTTATTTCTATCGTAGTGATCATCCTGCCTTTTTACGCACTGAGCAGCATGGTGATCCAAAAGATCAATGAACTGCAAAATGATCATCTGTACTTCCAGCATATCCTGATCAAGTTAAAGCGGCTTGTTCCATTAGGTACGGATGCCCAGAACCTGCTGCAGGAAGGCTTAAAAAAAAGCGGAACCTGGGCAACGGAATTGTTTCCGTCGCTCATATCAGGCGCATTCAATATTATTTTGGGATTACTGCTGATGTACTTTTTGCTGTATTTTATGCTTGTTCAGCATGAGCAGTTTGAAGCCGCACTAGTTAAATATGCACCTTTCAGGGCGCAGAATGCGCAGCGCTTTGCCCTCGAGATGCGGAATACTACCTATGCCAATGTACTGGGGCAGGGATTTATAGCATTGGTACAGGGCTCCCTGGTGAGCATTTCTTTTTATGTGCTGGGTTATTCTGATCCGGTCTTCTGGGGGGTAATCACAACATTTATATCCTTTGTGCCTATTTTGGGGCCGCCAGTCATTTTTGTTCCGGCGGCACTGCTTCAGATTGCTGACGGGCATAATGCCGCAGGTTGGGGAATGCTTATCTTCGGCTTTGTCGTGATCATCAACATTGATAACGTCATCAGGTTTATGATTGCGAAGAGGGTAGGGAATATACACCCCATTATCACGGTGATTGGCGTGGTGATCGGAATCCCACTGTTCGGTATACTGGGGCTGGTTTTTGGGCCATTACTGCTGTCATATTTTATCCTGCTGATCAAAATATATGAAACCAGCGCCATGGCTTCTGAAAGATTGGAAAGAATCAAAACAATTTCTGAGGCTGAGGAGTTATAACAATCATCAGGGATATCAGATCATAATCTTATTGATACCTGTTTACGCTACAAAAATCATTATTAAACATAAAAATTAAAGTCATGAACGATAACTCAAAAGTATTAATTGGACTCTTAACTGGTTTAGCTGCAGGTGCGGCATTAGGATTATTGTTTGCTCCTGAAAAAGGAAGTGAAACACGTGACAGGCTGAGCCAGTCGCTGAAAGATCTGGGCGACACGATCAAAGACAGGGCTGCTGATGAAATCAACCACCTTGCCAGCCTGAAAGAAAAAGTAGTAAGCTCAGTAAAAAATAAACTGCAGGATTCTGAAGAGGAATTTGTTGACGATGTTGAGCACGCATAAGAGCGCAGCAACCAGTTAAACAAGAGGTACTAAATACGCTATAGATAAAGACAATGGAAGAAAAGAAAGAAAAGGATTTTCAGGATATACTTGCGGAAGCCAAGACCTACCTGGATACCCGGGTAGAATACACAAGGCTGTTCCTTGTTAAAAGGGGCTCAAAGCTCTTTGCTGACATGATTACGACCGCTATCGTAGCTATTTGTTTTACGCTGGCCTTTATTTTGGGCAGTGTAACGCTTGCACTGTTCCTTTCTACTCTTTTTGGAAGTTACACGGCCGGCTTTGGAAGTGTGGCATTGATTTATCTGATCCTGGCGGTTATTGTATTCGTCACCAAAGATAACTTTATTGAAAAGGCGATAGTGAACTTTATCATCAGGAAGTATTTTAAAAAATTAGAGGAGGACGAAGACGATGAGCAAAAAGTATAATATCAATAACCTGCATGATCTGAATATCAGGTTAACCAGCCTCAAGGTTGATTACAAAATTCAGGAGACGATGCTGAAGAATGACGCGAAAGTTTACGTTACCCAGTTTACTCCGGGTAATCTGCTCAAAAAGTATGCAACACCTTCAACGTTTTTAAAGGCTGATGATAAATTGAACATCAGCAGTAAGCTGATGTCTTTCCTGTTGCCGGTATTGATGAACAGTACATTGTTCAGGGGCTCCGGGTTTATTACCAAAACCCTGGTTGGACTTGCTACCAGTAAATTTGGAAAAACACTCGATGCTGAGCACCTGACAGGCGTGTTCAATACTGTTAAAGGTCTTTTTAAAAAAAAGTCTAAGCTGAAATCTCCCGCTTTTGCGGATTATGGGATTCCGCCAGACAGCGAAACTTATTAATAAAAAAACGCAATAGACATTTTATTATGTTTAAACAGAGTGCAGTAGCGATAAACTACTGCACTTTTTTTATGTCTTATAAACTGCTTTTGATCTTAAGTTCCTTCAATTGTTTTTCATCAATTGTAGAAGGGCTGTCGATCATGACATCTCTGCCTGAGTTATTCTTAGGGAAAGCGATCACGTCACGGATACTTTCCAGACCAGCGAAGATCGAACAAAGCCTGTCGAAACCAAAGGCGATCCCGCCATGCGGTGGGGCACCAAATTCAAAAGCATCCATCAGGAAGCCAAATTGTTTCTGTGCTTCTTCTGCAGAAAAACCAAGGTGTTTAAACATCAGCGCCTGCAGCGTCCTGTCATGGATACGGATAGATCCGCCACCAATTTCAGTTCCGTTAACAACCATATCGTACGCGTTCGCCCTAACTTCTCCCGGATCGGTATCCAGTAAAGCGATATCTTCTGGTTTAGGAGAAGTAAATGGGTGGTGCATAGCATGGTAACGTTCAGATTCCTCATCCCATTCCAGCAGTGGGAAATCAAGCACCCAGAGGGCACTGAAAACGTTTTTATCACGAAGGCCAAGTCTGCTTCCCATTTCTAAACGGAGCTCGCTTAACTGCTTGCGTACTTTATCTTTCACACCTGCCATGATCAGCATTAAATCGCCGGGCTGTGTTTCCATTGCCTCAGACCATTTCTTTAGATCAGCTTCGCTATAGAATTTGTCTACCGAAGATTTAATTGTTCCATCTTCATTATGTCTTGCGTAAATCAGGCCTGTAGCGCCGATCTGAGGACGTTTAATAAAGTCGGTCAGTTCATCCATCTGCTTACGCGTATAATGCGCACAGCCCTTTGCATTGATGCCAATTACAAGTTCTGCATTGTCAAATACCGGGAAGTTATTTCCCTTGGTCTGCTCATTTAACTCTACAAAGCGCATTTCGAAACGGGTATCCGGTTTATCAGAACCATACCAGCGCATTGCATCAGCATACTGCATTCTTGGAACTTCCGGCAAATCAAAGTTTTTAACCTCTTTAAAAAGTGTCCTGATCAGGCCTTCGAAAGTATTCAGGATATCTTCCTGTTCAATGAACGACATTTCGCAGTCAATCTGCGTAAATTCAGGCTGTCTGTCTGCACGCAGGTCTTCATCCCTGAAACACTTAACAATCTGGAAGTACCTGTCAAAGCCAGACACCATCAGCAGCTGTTTAAAGGTCTGAGGAGATTGCGGAAGGGCATAAAATTCACCAGCATTCATACGGCTTGGTACCACAAAGTCCCTTGCACCTTCCGGAGTTGATTTGATCAGCACCGGGGTTTCCACTTCAATGAAGTCCAGCGCATCAAGATACCTTCTTACAGACTGGGCCATCCTGTGGCGTAAAACCATATTGTTTCTTACCGGGTTTCTTCTCAGGTCCAGGTAACGGTATTTCATACGTAAATCATCACCGCCGTCAGTTTCGTCGTCGATCAGGAACGGAGGGATTTTGGAAGCATTTAATATTTCGAGAGCAGTGATTTTGATTTCCACTTCTCCGGTTGGCATTTTCAGGTTTTTATTGGAACGTTCAACAACCAGTCCGCTTGCTTTAATTACAAATTCGCGTCCCAAACTACGGGCAGCTTCGCACAGCTCACGGTTGTCATCCATATTAAATACCAATTGGGTGATGCCATAACGGTCACGGATGTCAATAAAAGTCATTCCTCCCAAGTCTCTGGATTTCTGCACCCAACCGCACAGAATTACGTTTTCGCCTAAATTATCTAAAGTCAGCGCTCCGCAAGTTGTTGTTCTTAACATTATTCAATAGAATTAAGCCGCAAAAATATTCATTTTGAGCCATATATTTCAGAGGTTATTGATTTAGCATGTTATATTCAAAAGTTTTTTGCCATGAATGCAACGTTTCTAAAAAGCCTGCGTCACTTATACCGAATACGAAAACATTGGAAGCAGTATACATAGATAAGAACATTGATCTGGTTAATGGTTGCCGTAACGGAAACCGTAAAGCACAATTTGAATTATACAAGTTGTATGAGAAAGCTATGTACAGTGCAGCCCTTAGGATTGTTAACCATGAGGCCGAAGCCGAGGATGTTCTGCAGGAGGCATTTATGGATGCTTTTACCCGCATAGGTGATTTCAGGGGAGATACCACTTTTGGGCTTTGGTTAAAGCAGATCATCATCAATAAATCCATCAACTGCCTGAGAAAGAGAAGGGCAGAATTTGTGAGTATTGACGGGATGGAAATCGCGGAAGCGAAAACAGATGATCATGAAGAACTGCAATGGAAGGTAGAAGAGGTGAAGGCCGCAGTAAGGCGTTTGCCAGACGGATACAGGGTAGTACTCACCTTATATCTGTTTGAAGGGTATGACCATGAAGAGATTTCGCATATACTGAAGATCTCTGAAGTGACTTCCCGCTCACAGCTGATGCGTGCAAAAGTGAAATTAAAAAATATGTTAGAAAAGACAGGAGAAAGAGATGAACACACAAATTGAAGATTTTATTAAGGAACACAAAAAGGAATTTGATACCGACCAGCCCTCAGTAAACCTGTGGGACAGGATTGAGAAGGAGCTTGCCGAAAAAAAACCAACAAAGAGATCTAATATCCGGTTATGGATGAGTATTGCCGCTTCGGCAATCGTTTTACTGACCATTACGTTTTTCTTTGTTTCCCCGCTGAAGAAGAATAAAATGAGTATTGCTGATGTAAGCCCTGCTTATGCCAACAGGCAGGTGAAATTTGCCAGCATGATCGAAGAAAAAAGGGACAGCCTGCAAATCTTTGCTGAATCAAGTCCGGAGTTGTATAAAAAGTTTAGCACTGATCTTCAAACACTGAGTCTTGCCTATGACAGCCTCAGGAGACAATTACCAACAAGTCCCAACCAGAAACTGATCGTAAAGGCCATGGTCAAAAACCTGGAAACGCAATTGCAGCTGGTTAGTCAGCAGCTATCAATTATTGTAGAAGTAAGCGAGTTTAAAAAGGAAAACAGAATATGAACAAATTAACGATATGGGGCGCTTTACTACTTTCAGCAGCGTTTACTCCCGCACTCTCACAGGAACTTCAGAAACCGGAAATACCGGCACATACGGATTATGCGGTAAACACAGTTACAACAACTGATCAGCATCCGGAAAGCACGAATGGCAATCAGGAGAGGGATGATGCAGTACGTGTACGAACCCTCAGCAAAACCTTTCCTGCAGACAGATCTGATAAGGTAATGCTCAGCAATCAATATGGTTCGATGCTGATTAAGGTTTGGGACAGGAGAGAGGTGAAAGTGGATGTAACTGTAAAAGCCTATAGCAATAACGAGAAAGAAGCACAAAGCCTGATTGAGGAGGTGAGCATCGACGCTAATAAGTCGGGAGATATGATTTCCTGTAAAACGAACATAGAAAACGGTTCCAGGTGGTATAAAATGAACAACAAAAGAAGAGAAGTAAGAGTCGATTATGTGGTTTATCTTCCTGCGGCAAATGCGCTGAGCCTTTCCCAGCAATATGGCAGTGTGAATATTGCCGACTTTTCAGGCCCCATTAACGCAAAGGTGCAGTATGGAGATTTCATCGCAGGGAACCTGGCAAACGAAAATAATATGATTTCTGTGCAGTATGGCAAAACCAACATTCAGGAACTGAATAAAGCCAGCATCAAACAGCAATACGGTTCCGGCTTAACCATCGGAACCGCGGGGACACTTGATCTCAACGCCCAGTATGCAGGTGTAAACATTACTACTATCAGGGGAGATGCGACGATCAGACAGCAATATGGTTCAGGATTAAAGGTAGGATCGGTGAATAACCTCGATCTGGATGCACAGTATGCCAATGTCAACATCAGTACGGTTAAAGGTAACGCGACTATCAGACAGCAGTATAACGCACTAATGCTTGGCTCCGTGGGTAAGCTTATACTCAGGTCGCAGTATACTGGTGTCAATATAGGTACATTAAGAGGCGATGCAAATTTTAAAATGAGCTACAATAACTTTACCGTTGCAGATATCACTTCGGGCTGTAAGCGTTTAGTCATTGATGCTGATTATGTAGACCTGAGCCTCAACTTCGGAGATTCGTTTAATGGCGACTTTAACCTGCAGAAAAGTTACGGAAGCTTTAAATACGATAATAATGTGAGGGTAAGCAATTCAAACGAAAATGAGGACAGAAATTCTACTACCAAACGTTACACCGGTAAAATAGGAAATGGCGGCGGTTCTACGGTACAGATCGAAACAGCCTATGGCTCTGTGACATTTAAATAAATGCATTTAAACTATATAGAGGAAAGCCTGCTGAATTTCAGCAGGCTTTTTTTATATTAGTAAGTACACAAATTTAACCTATGGAATTCTTTACAACTCCAGAAGCGTGGATATCACTGCTGACACTTACCCTTTTAGAGATTGTCCTGGGTATTGATAACATCGTCTTTATTTCCATACTCTCGGGCAAGCTTCCAGCAGATCAGCAGAAGAAGGCAAGAAAGCTTGGCCTGGGCCTGGCAATGATTACCAGAGTCTTATTGCTGCTATCTCTAAGCTGGGTAATGAGCCTCACCTCACCTCTGTTTAATTTAGGTGAATGGGTAAGCCTCGACAATAAGGAATGGCTGGAAAAGCTGGCCATCTCGGGTCGTGATCTGATCCTGCTTTCAGGTGGAATGTTCCTGATCTACAAAAGTACACATGAGATCCACTTAAAGCTCGAAGGGGAAGAAGATGAAGAAGGCAATGTGAAAGTGCATTCCTTTGTAGGGGTAATCGTGCAGATTCTTGTGCTGGATATTGTTTTCTCACTGGATTCTGTCATCACGGCAATCGGTATGGCAGAACATGTGGAGGTGATGATCGCTGCGGTAATTATTGCTGTGCTCATCATGATGGTCTCTGCTGACACCATCAGTGGATTTGTGAACAATCACCCTACGGTGAAAATGCTTGCCCTTTCCTTTCTGTTACTGATTGGTGTTTCACTTTTTGCGGAGGGGCTCGACCAACATATTCCCAAGGGATATATCTATTTTGCAATGGCATTCTCAGTGCTGGTTGAGGTGCTCAACCTCAGGATGAAAAAGAAAACCGGAAAACCTTTAGCCTTAAGGAACAAGGCAGGAGACAAAAAGGCTTAAGGTTTTAAATTCGCGATTTGTTTGAGGGAGTCAATTACTAAAAGTATTTTTGAGCCCTTTACAAATCTTAAAAGCACAGCGAATATGATCACTTTTTTTGAAGCCTCCCTGGCAGAGCTTTCTATCCATAGAATAGGCAATAAAGCACAGGATGAATTCTATGTTTTATCTGAAGCTTCCATGCATATCCAGGACGAGCTGCTGAAAAACCTGCTGATCCAGTATTTCCTCAGCCCTTATGAAAGAGTAAATGAGATTTTCCGTTTTACGCATCCCAATGACAACCTGAAACTAAATGAGGTTTATCATTTCATCAAACAGGTGTTTGAAGACGGGGGCAAGTTTCACGAAAACAGTATCCAGCTGGCCAAATACCTCTACGATATCTCTACTCATCCCAAAATAAAGGCCGGAGAATTATATGTGGCATATTTTGAAAATGTACAGATCGAAGGCGAACTGCATGATGCAATTGGCATCTTTAAATCCGAAACCAAAGAAACCTATCTGAAGGTTTATCCGGAACAGGCAGGTTTTACACTGAGCTATGAAGAAGAAGCCATCAATATCAATAAACTGGATAAGGGCTGCCTGATTTTCAATACAGAAAATGAAGAAGGGTATAAGGTGGCCGTAATCGATCAGACCAACCGCAGTGCGGAGGCCGTATACTGGAAAGATGAGTTTCTTAAATTAAAAGTGAGAAACGATAATTACAACCAGACCAGCAATGTAATGGGGGTATACAAGAATTTTGTGACAGAAAAACTGGACCAGGAATATGATATCAGCAAAGCTGATAAAATTGACCTGCTGAATAAATCCATGAAGTATTTCAAAGAGAAGGAAAGCTTTGACCTGGATGAATTTTCCAATGAGGTAATTGGTAATAAAGAAGGTATTGAGTCATTCAGGAACTTCAAAAAATCCTACGAGGAGGAGTTTGATACCGAGATTGCCGATACTTTTGATATCTCCGGAGCTGCGGTTAAAAAGCAGGCCAGGGTGTTTAAAAGCGTGCTAAAGCTGGATAAAAACTTCCATATCTACATTCACGGCAATAAGGAACTGATCGAAAAAGGTTTTGATGATGATAAATCGATGAACTACTATAAGGTATATTTTAAAGAAGAAGAATAAGCTAAAGGATATATTCTTTGTGGATCGGCTTCACCGGTTTCGGAATATCCACCTCACCGATCATCTGCAGCAGGTTGATCTCTATGGTCCGGGTAATCTGGTTCAGCGGTATTGCCGATGAGTTGTTCTCAAAGGGGTCTACAAGGCTCATTCCGTTGATTTGGGTGGATACATATACAAATCCTACCAGCCAGCCCAGGAAAATGGACCAGAGGCCTGCATACTGGCTGATTACTAAAGTCAGTGAAACCACAAATAACCAGATGAACACCTTTGTGAAATAGTTATAGGTGGTTGGGAATATGGTATTTTTGATACGTTCAGACATGCCCATTTCATCCGTGAATTTTACCAGCAGCTGGTTCATCTCCATGAAACGAAAACCATCTATGGAGCCTTTTTCGCTCAGCACCTGCAGGTCATTCGACTGAAGCGTAAGGATCGCATTGGGAATATTGGTATGGGAGCTGATCTCCTGCAAATCTTTTTCACTCAGGTATTTGTGATAGTTTTCATCCACTGCGCTCCTGAGGTTTGCCTTTAAAGCATACAAGAAAGCAATCTGGCGGCGTACCAGGCTATCCTTTAACACTTTGTAATGCTGTTCATCCATACCGGATGAAGGAATGTAGGAAACCACACATCTTGCCCATGAACGGGAGTCATTGACCAGCGCACCCCAGATTTTCCGGGCTTCCCACCATCTGTCGTACGACTGGTTATTGTTAAAACCAATAAAGAAGGCGATAGCAGTACCTAAAACAGTAGGGATAATGGTAGGCAGCTCAAAATGATGTTTGATTAAAAACTCTCTTGCCAGGAAAGCTCCTGTGCAGGAAATGATCATAATGATATCAATCTGCCATGTATTTCTGAGGATACGGCTAAGTCTTATGTTTTGAACAATGAGCATCTATTAGTATTTCGGTGACGTAATTTACAATATATCCTACAAATAAATACCTGAATTGTTTGTTTTTGCGTATTCCCGAACGTTTTAGCGCGCTACAGTACCCTGATCAGCAGTCCCTTCAGATATTCACCTTCGGGAAATGAAATCCTTACAGGATGATCTTCCGGCTGATGGAACTGTTTGATTATCTGTACTTCCTTACCTGCATCAAGTGCAGCCCAGGCAATGATCTGTTTGAATGTTTCCATGTCTACAGCTCCGGAGCAGGAGTAAGTTGCCATAATTCCACCAGGGTTAAGCAGGAGCATCCCTAAGCGGTTCAGATCCTTGTATGCCCGGGCAGCCCTGTCCAACGCAGATCTCGAAGGTGCATATTTTGGCGGGTCAAGGATGATCACATCGAACTTCTTGTCTTCTTCCTTGAATGCGCGCAACTGCTTGTTCACATCCGATTGTATGCTGATTTGCTGCTCTTCTGTGAAGCCGTTCAGTTCCAGGTTGTGTTTGAGGGTTTCTATTGCCAGGGCTGAGCTGTCCACACTGGTTACATGTGTTGCACCGTTCTTCAAACTGTTTAATGTAAATCCTCCGCTGTAGCAAAAGCAGTCGAGCACCTTCCTGTCCCTGGTATAGGCAGCAAGGATTTCCCTGTTATCACGCTGATCGCAGTAGAAGCCCGATTTTTGTCCATCTGCAATATTGATATGGTACCTTACGCCATTCTCTTTCACCTCGATAAATTCCGGAGGTGTTTCTCCCCAAAGCAGTCCCTGTGAAAGCTCCAGGTTTTCATGGGTACGTGCTGTAGCATCACTTTTATCAAATATCCCTGCGGGGTTCAGTTCCGTTCTCAGGATATCAATGATATCTGCTTTGACATTTTCTATACCTGCACTAAGGATCTGTAAGGAAAGAAAATCGGCGTATTTGTCCACAATCAGCCCTGGAAGATAATCAGATTCGCTGAAGACCAGCCGGCAGGTATTGGTGTCTTCATTTTGCAGCACATGCGCCCTGGCAGCGATAGACTGTACAAGTTTACTCTGGTACCAATTTTTGTCGATAACCTTCTCTTCATCCCATTCCATCATCCTCACAGCAACCCTGGATTCATTGTTATAATACCCATAGGCCAGGAAAGATTTGTCAGCCGCAAAAACTTTTACAACTTCGCCATTCAGGGGAGCCCCTTTAACTTTATCTATTGCTCCCGAAAATATCCATGGGTGTCTTTGTATAGCGGCTTTTTCCTTGCCCTTTTTTAGTATTACATCAATCATTCTGCAAAGGTAGTAAAAAGCAATAGGCTGGAAAACGCATTTTATATGACTAAGATTTGTAATTTTATCAAAATTGAGAATGTCAAAATATGGAAACAATCAGCTGGGGCGATTTTGAAAAAGTAGAGTTACGCGCAGGCACCATACTTGAAGTACTGGATTTTCCTGAAGCAAGAAAGCCTGCCTATAAAGTAAAAGTGGATTTTGGCGAATACGGTGTAAGAATGAGCAGTGCGCAGATTACTGCCCTGTATACGAAAGAGGAGCTTGTCGGGCAGCAAATTGTTGGGGTAACCAATTTTCCGAAAAAGCAGATCGGCAAATTTATGTCTGAGTTCCTGGTAACCGGCTTCGCGGATGAAAACGGAGATATTATACTGACCACGCTGAATGGCAAAGTACCAAACGGCAGTAAAATGATGTAAATGACTTACTATAATTTTTCGGACGTAAAGGATCAGGTGCAAGAAGATGAGCACTATATGCTTCTGGCATTGCAGGAAGCACAGAAGGCTTTTGAAAGTGAAGAAATTCCGATCGGTGCTGTGATCGTCTGCAAAAACAGGATCGTTGGGCGCGGGCATAACCTTACAGAGCAGCTGAACGATGTAACAGCCCATGCAGAAATGCAGGCCTTTACCGCCGCGAGTCAGACACTCGGGGGAAAATACCTGAAAGAATGTACACTGTACGTTACTGTAGAACCATGTGTGATGTGTGCAGGTGCCGCCTACTGGACGCAGATCGGCCGGGTGGTATATGGTGCAACCGAACCAAAACGGGGCTTTACGAGTAAAGGGAATAACTTACTCCATCCCAAAACTTTATTGAAGGGCGGGGTAATGGCCGCAGAGTGCGGGCAGCTGATGACACGGTTTTTTGAAACCAAAAGGGGTTAATTTGACAAACTATTGAACAAAACTATCCCCCGAGTGTTATCTTTGTTGAAGAATAAATTTTAAACTTAAAAATATAATAATATGGCTTTTGAATTACCTGCGTTACCTTACGCAACAGATGCACTAGAACCGCATATCGATAAAACAACCATGGAAATTCACCATGACAAACATCACCAGGCTTACGTTACCAACCTGAACAAAGCTTTAGAAGGTAAACCTGAAGCTACTCACAGTATAGAGGATATCGTTAAAAACATCTCAAAATTCCCGGCAGCAGTAAGAAATAATGGCGGCGGTCACTACAATCACTCATTGTTCTGGGAAGTTTTAGGTCACGGTAAAGGTGGTGAGCCAACAGGTGAACTGGCTGAAGCGATCAAAGCTGCTTTTGGTTCTTTTGCTGATTTCAAAACTAAATTTGCTGAAGCAGGTACTACACGTTTCGGTTCGGGTTGGGCTTGGTTAAGCGTTGGTGCTGACCATAAATTAGTAGTTTCTTCTACGCCTAACCAGGATAATCCATTAATGGATGTTGCTGAAGTTAAAGGCACGCCAATTTTGGGTATGGATGTTTGGGAACATGCTTACTATTTAAAATATCAAAATAAACGTCCTGATTATATTGCAGCATTCTGGAATGTTGTAAACTGGGATGCAGTTGCTGAGCGCTTCAAAAAAGCACAAGGGTAATTTTAAAAAAAGGTGATACACAGTATCACCTTTTTTCTTTTCTATATTCCTACCACATCTTTCTTTTTCTTCTGCTTCATGGCCTTCGGTATTACTGCCAGGATCTCTTCCTTAAATGCCGTCAGCATCCTTTTCTTGATATAGTTTTTATGTGTTGCCAGGCTAATCTCACGTACCGGTTCGGGAGACTTGAAATTACGTACCTTGCTCAATTGTTTTGGCGTGAGGTCTACCAGAGCCAGTTCAGGCAATAAAGTAGCACCATTATTCATATCTACCATGCGGATCAGTGTTTCTACACTCCCTGTATTATACGTTAAACCCTGAAGGCGGTTGTCTTTTGTGCTTCTGCAGATGTTCAGTACCTGTGAGCGCATGCAGTGCCCTTCATTTAAAAGCCAGATATTTTCATCTTCGAGATCGTTGGCATCAATGTTCTTTTTCCTGAAAAGTTTACTGTTTTTGCTGATATAGGTAACGAAGGTTTCATAGTACAGCGGGATTTCAGTGATCGAGTTGTCTGCCAGGGGCGTAGCCAGAATACCGCAGTCCAGCACACCGGTTTTGAGGTGGTGGATGATATCTTCGGTGGTATACTCCCAGATCAGCAGTTTGAGATCGGGGTACTTCTCCATCATACAAGCAATCACTTGTGGTAAAAGGTAGGGGGCAACGGTGGGGATAATCCCAACTTTGAGTTCGCCAACGATATCCTGCTGCTGGCTGCTGATGATCTCTTTGATCTTCTGGCTCTCCTGAAGGACCCGCCGGGCCTGCTCAATGATTTGAGAACCAATTTCGGTGGGGATTACGGGCTGCTTGCTTCTGTCAAATATTTTCACATTCAACATCTCTTCAAGCTTTTGGATCTGCATGCTTAAGGTAGGCTGTGTCACAAAACATTTATCAGCGGCGCCGACAAAGCTTCTGTAGGTGTCTACAGCTACGATATATTCCAGTTGAACTAAAGTCATATAGCTAAAATTTATTCTCTTTTGCAAAGATATAAACTTTAGCTATTGACTTATGTGTTATTTAAACGTATTTGGCCAGGAAATCATCGTATGCCAGCTGGATACCTTCTTCCAGATCGATCTGGTGTTTCCATCCCAGTCCGTGCAGTTTTGATACATCCATCAGTTTGCGTGGAGTACCGTCCGGTTTAGTGCTGTCAAAATTAAGTTCGCCTTCATAACCTACTACCTTTTTAATCAGCAGGGCAAGATCTTTAATGGTCAGATCTACACCGGTACCAATATTGATCAGGTTAGGCTCATTATAGCTTTCCATGAGGAAGTAACAGGCATCTGCAAGATCGTCTGCAAACAGGAACTCCCGCATTGGCGATCCCGATCCCCATACAACTACTTCAGGTGATGAATTTACTTTTGCCTCATGGAACTTGCGGATCAGTGCCGGAAGAACGTGTGAGTTCTGAGGATGGTAATTGTCATTGTACCCGTAAAGGTTGGTAGGCATTACGGAAATATAATTAGAACCGTACTGGGCACGGTAAGCATCGCACATTTTAATTCCAGCGATTTTAGCGATTGCATAAGGCTCATTGGTTTCTTCAAGCAGGCCGGTTAAAAGATAATCCTCTTTTAAAGGCTGTGGTGCTAATTTAGGATAGATACAGCTGGAACCCAGGAACATTAACTTTTTAACGTCGTTTTTGTAGGCCTGATGAATTACGTTGTTCTGAATAGCCAGGTTTTCATAAAGAAAATCTGCCCTGTAAGTATTGTTGGCAACGATACCTCCTACTTTTGCTGCGGCTAAGAAAACATAGTCAGGTTTTTCGAGCTCAAAAAAGGCCGTTACAGCCTGCTGGTCCCGCAAATCCAGTTCAGCGGAAGTTCTGGTGATGATGTTTGAATACCCTTCTTTAACTAATTTGCGGTATATGGCTGATCCTACCATACCGCGGTGTCCTGCGATGTAAATTTTTGCGCTTTTTTCCAAGGTGTTTTTTTTTAAAGGTGTCTACAGATTATGTCGTAAATATAATTATTTTTATCTGTTACATTATACAGCCTTCAACGTTTTTGAGTTAGAAACCTGTATAAGTAAGAGAAGATTTAATCGTAGTTTTGCATAAAAAACAACAGTGGGTAAAGATAAGTTAAGGAAATTTGCCGAAATAGATACCTTTCATAATGTTTATCAGATGGAAGAAGGAAAAGATTTGAAGGGCAGATGGGCGTCAGCCCATTTTAAAAATAACAATCCGGTCGTACTCGAGCTGGCTTGTGGTAAAGGAGAATACGCAGTGAATATGGCTAAGTTTTTTCCTGAAAAAAACTTTATAGGCATAGATTTAAAAGGTAACCGGATCTGGAGAGGTGCCAGAACCGGCGTTGATGAGAACATCAGTAACCTCGCTTTCCTCAGGATCCAGATCGAAGATATTGTGGAGTATTTTGGAAAAGATGAGGTGGATGAAATATGGATCACCTTTCCTGATCCCCAGCCGCAGGACAGCAGGGAAAAGAAACGCCTTACCTTTCCCGCTTTCCTGAATAAATACAAAAACTTCTTAAAGCCCGGAGGGAAAATTAATCTCAAAACAGATAACGACGGACTGTACGCCTATACGGCTGAGGTGGTGGAACAGGAAAAACTGATTTGTCATAAAAGCACCGGCGAGTTGTACCAGTCGGAATTTTATGATGATGTGCTGAAGATCAAGACACACTATGAACGTATCTATTTAAAGCAGGACAAGAATATCAATTATATACAATTCTCTTTTGAATAATGGAGCAGTCGTTTTATGACCAGGTTTATGAAATCGTTAAACTCATCCCAAAAGGAAGGGTAACTTCATACGTGGCCATTGCCAGGAGCCTTGGCGCAGCGAAATCTTCGAGAATGGTGGGATATGCGATGAACAACGCACATGGGATGCATCCTCCGGTGCCTGCACACCGTGTAGTGAATGCCAAAGGACTGCTCACAGGGCGTTTCCATTTCTCTCCGCCAGAACTGATGGAACAACTGCTGCAGAATGAAGGTGTAGAAGTGGAGGATGGCCAGGTCAAAAACTTTAAAACATATTTCTGGGATCCTGCAGAGGAACTGTAACCATCAGTAAAGTGAGAAAATCAGGATTAATCTTTAATCATTATGGGAACTGAGATCAGGAGATGCAGCTGGTGCGGAAACGATCCGCTGTATATAAAGTATCATGACGAAGAATGGGGCAAACCCGTTCGGGATGACCATATTTTATTTGAATTTCTGATTCTTGAAGGTGCCCAGGCGGGATTAAGCTGGATTACCATTCTCCGCAGGCGTGAGGGATACAGACAGGCTTTTGCCGGTTTTGATGTAAAGAAGGTAGCTGCATTTAATGCGGATGATGTGGGGCGGCTTATGAACGATCAGAAGATCATCAGAAACAGGCTGAAGATCAATTCTGCTATCAGCAATGCTAAGCTCTTTATCGGGATCCAGAAAGAATTCGGCTCCTTTGCCGATTATATCTGGGGATTTATGCCAGGCAAAGAGCCACTTGGCAACAAGGTTAGGACTATGGCAGATCTGCCGGCAAGAACTGAAATATCTGATGCGATCAGTAAGGATATGAAGAAAAGAGGGTTTAAGTTTTTCGGAACAACCATCTGTTACGCCTATATGCAGGCAACCGGCATGGTAAATGATCATATTGAGGGTTGTATAGCAAAGTAGCGATGATCAAAACATTCGTCATGTTTCTTTGGTACACCAAATGGCCCTGGATAAATTCGGACCCGGGCAAGCAGAAAGAACCTCTTCTCACCATGGCGAAGCTCACGATCGTCTGCCTGTTGGTGGGTTATCTGGCAGGGTCTTTTTCGCAGATGCTGATCCACCAGAAGCTGATCCCTGATCCCGGGCCAACCATTCTGGACTACAATGATGTTTCATGGTTCCATTTTTTTATGGGAGCAGTACTGCTGGCACCAATCCTCGAAGAGTTGATCTTCAGGGCGCAGCTGAAACGCTTTTCAGGGATGCTGCTGTTTGTATCACTGATTTTTGGTGCACTGCTCAGTGCCATTGTAAAAACTTACTGGGCATTACTGATCAGTCCACTCATATTCGGGATCCTGTTCATCACTTACCGCTTTACCCTTGCGGGCAGCGTCACCAGGAAGTTCAGATTCTGGAAACGTGTATTCCCCTGGCATTTTCACCTGACTGCCGTCTGTTTCGCGCTGCTGCATTTGGCGAACTTTGAAAAGGGCATAGCCCTGCTGCCTCTTGGCTTGCTTTATACTTTGCCACAACTGTCAATCGGGCTGATGCTGGGTTTTACAAGGATGATTTACGGTTTAAAATATTCGATCATCCTGCATTCACTTTACAATCTATTCTTCGTTATTGTACTTTTCCTCCAGCAGTAAACGTGCTTCCTGATTAGGTTTCATAAATTGCAGGTGTTAACTTTGACAGAACTGCCATGGCAGTCTGAAGTATAAATTCAATATATAATCAAATGAAAAAACTTTTCCTGCTTGATGGTATGGCGTTGATCTACAGGGCGCATTTTGCATTAAGTAAAACCCCCAGATTTACTTCTACCGGTATCAATACCTCGGCAGTAATGGGTTTTGCGAATACCTTAATGGAAGTCCTGAGAAAGGAAAAACCGAGTCATATCGCTGTAGTTTTTGATACAGATGCCCCTACAGAGAGGCATACCGATTTTGTGGCCTATAAAGCGCATCGCCAGGCCATGCCCGAAGATCTGGCTTCGGCACTTCCCTACATATTTAAACTGATAGAGGGATTTAATATTCCTGTGATCACCAAGGATGGTTTTGAAGCCGATGATATTATAGGTACACTGGCTAAAGAAGCTGAAAGAGAAGGTTTTACCGTTTTCTGCATGACGCCCGACAAAGATTTTGCGCAGCTGGTCTCAGATAATATCTTCATTTATAAGCCTGCCCGTATGGGGAATGATATGGAAATCATTGGCGTACCAGAAGTACTGGCCAAATGGGAGATAGAAAACGTACTTCAGGTAATCGATATTCTGGGCCTTTGGGGGGATGCAGTGGATAATATACCCGGCATCCCTGGTATTGGAGAGAAAACGGCAAAGCTGCTGATCAAACAATACGGTTCTATGGAGAATATCATTGCGAATTCCCATGAGCTTAAAGGCAAGCAGCGCGAGAATGTTGAAGCGTTTGCTGAGCAGGGGCTGATCTCAAAGAAACTGGCTACTATCATACTGGATGTGCCGGTCGACTTCGATGAGGCTTCCTTAGTGCTTGATGAACCCAGCAGAGAACTGCTGGAGCCGTTATTTGCAGAACTTGAATTCAGGACCCTGGGCCGCAGGGTATTTGGCGACGGATTTAATATTGGCGATGCCAAAGCTGCGGGTTCACAGCAGACCGATCTCTTCGGTAATCCGGCAAATGAGCCGCAGGCCAAAACCAAAACCTTCGAACAGCTGCCCAATTTATTTGAACAACCACCTGTAGGCCGTACTATAGCAGATACCAATCCTGATTACCAGTTGATCGACACCCCCGAAAAACGAAAGGAACTGATCAGCCTGCTGTTGCAGCAGGAAGACATATCATTTGATACAGAAACCACAGGTACAGATGCCAATACAGCAGAACTTGTGGGTTTATCTTTTTGTATAGAAGCCGGAAAAGGCTGGTATATCCCGGTTCCTGCAGATCAGCAGGGGGCCCAGGCTATAGTAGACGAATTCAGGCCGGTACTCGAAAATGAAAATATCGCCAAAACAGGCCAGAATATCAAATATGATATCCTGGTGCTCAAATGGTATAATATAGATATCAAAGGCAGGTTGTTTGATACCATGCTTGCACATTACCTGATTGATCCTGATACCCGTCACAATATGGACGTGCTTTCAGAAAATTACCTGGGTTATACGCCAATATCTATCACTTCCCTGATCGGCCCCAAAGGCAAAAACCAGGGTACAATGAGAGATGTTCCCGTTGAAACTGTGGTAGATTACGCAGCAGAGGATGCCGACGTAACCCTGCAGCTGGCCAATGTATTTAAACCCATCCTAAAAGAACTCAACGCCGAAGAACTCCTCATCAACATCGAAAATCCGCTGGTTTATGTACTGGCAGATATGGAGAAAGAAGGTGTAAGAATCGATATGCCTACCCTGATCAGTTATTCTGCTGAACTTGAGGTTGATATCCGCCGCTTCGAACAAAACGTTTATGATAAGGCAGGCGTAGTTTTCAACCTGGCCTCACCCAAACAACTGGGAGAGGTATTATTTGATAAGTTACAACTTGATCCAAAGGCGAAGAAAACAAAAACAGGCCAGTACCAGACCGGTGAAGACGTATTGTCTGCCCTGGCGCATAAAAGTGATATCGTAAAGGATATTCTGGATTTCCGCCAGCTGCAAAAGCTGAAATCTACCTACGTAGATGCCCTTCCATTATTGGTTAACCCCAAAACTGGTCGTGTGCACACCAGTTATAACCAGGCTGTAGCAGCTACTGGCAGGTTAAGTTCAAACAATCCAAACCTCCAGAATATCCCTATCCGTACAGAACGCGGCAGGGAAGTACGTAAAGCTTTTATCCCAAGGGATGAAAACCATATCCTGCTGTCAGCGGATTATTCACAGATCGAATTGAGGATCATTGCAGATATCAGCAAGGAAGAGAACATGCTCTTCGCCTTTAACAACGGGATAGACATCCACACTGCCACAGCGGCAAAAGTGTATGGCGTAACCATTGAAGAAGTAACCTCTACCCAGCGGAGAAATGCAAAAGCCGTAAACTTTGGTATCATCTACGGACAATCCGCCTTCGGTTTATCGCAGAACCTGGGCATTCCAAGAAAAGAAGCCGCAGAAATGATAGAACAATACTTTGCTCAATACCCGGGTATCAAAAGATACATGACGGATACAATGAACTTCGCCCGTGAACACGGATTTGTAGAAACAATAATGGGTAGAAGAAGGTACCTGAGGGATATCAACTCGGCCAACCAGACAGTACGTGGATTTGCAGAGCGAAATGCTATCAACGCGCCGATTCAGGGTTCTGCCGCAGACATGATCAAGATCGCCATGATCAATATCCACAAGGATATCAAAGATCAGCAACTGCAATCCAAGATGACGATGCAGGTACATGATGAGCTTGTGTTCGACGTCCTGAAGTCAGAAGTAGATGCTATGAAAGCCATTATCAGTCACCGGATGAAAACAGCTATTCCAACAACCGTACCGATTGAAATCGAAATAGGAGAGGGCGAAACCTGGTTAGCGGCGCATTAGTAGCCCGGATAGGTTATGAATTATTTATGACCACCATGCTACAGGTTAAACTTTAAAAAATGACAAAGGGTATTTCAATGCCTTCTGGTGCCCTTCAGCAGCAGCCAGCATTGAAATACCCTTTGTCATTTTTAAGCGAAGCAAGAAGATCTCAGCTATCAAGTAATAAAAAGATTACACCAATTCAATAGTTTCACCAATTGCTGGTAAAAACAACTGCTTGTTCTCTCTTGCAAATTTAGCTACAGCTACGTCAGTATCAATACTGATCTCAGGCATAGTATTATAATGTACCCCGATCACACGGTCACAGTTCACAAATTTCGATGCAATCAAAGCATCATCAGTATCCATAGTATAGTTACCCCCAACAGGCAAAATCGCATAATCCAATGAATAAAGCTCAGCCAGCAGTTTCATATCCATATTCAGCGAAGTATCCCCCGCATAATAGATAGATTTCCCTTCAAGTTCCACTACGAAACCAGCCGGGTTACCACCATAACTTCCATCAGGCATAGAGCTTGAATGCGTAGCCCAAACCATGCGTACTTTTCCAAAATCAAATTTGTAAGTACCGTAATTCATAGCGTGAAGGTTAGTCAGACCCTGACTACCCGCCCATTGTGCAACCTCAGCCATAGCGATGATCTTAGCTCCGGTTTGTTTTCCCAGAAGCACAAGGTCGCCGGTATGGTCACCATGGCCATGGCTCACAAAAATGTAATCAGCTTCAATAGCTTTTACATCAATCCCTGAAGCCAGGGGATTCTGCGTGATAAAAGGATCAAATAGAAACTTTTTTCCATCAGCTTCCAAAAGGAAAGTAGAGTGCCCGTAATATGTAAATTTCATAATTTTAATAATTTTTAGTTTCCAAACATACCACCAAGACCGCCCAGCATGTCCTGTGTAGCAGCCTGCATTTCCCTTGCGCTTACATCTTCTGCCTGTTGCAGCACTTTGTTTATTGCTGTAAGCAGTAGTTCTTCGATCTCTTCCTTATCGGCATCTTTAAAGAAATCATCATTGATTTCTATAGCCGTTATCGCTTTATTGGCCGTAGCAGTAACCTTGATTGCACCACCTTCAACTTCTGCAAAAACAGAAACTGTATCCAAACGTTTTTTTATTTCCTCAGCTTTTTGCTGAGCTGCCATTAATTTATCGAACATAATAATCTAGTTTTAAATAAAAACCAAAGTAAGGGATTTTTGATTTAAAGATTTATCCTTTTTTCCTGGGTTTGGCTCTTTCGTACTGCACAGGCCATTCAGGTTCTTCATTCAGTTCATAAGCAGCGTGCAGCGGAAAATAAGGATCTCTCAGTAATTCCCGGGCCATGATAATCAGATCGGCTTTGCCTTCCTGAAGGATCTCTTCTGCCTGACGGGCATCGGTAATCAGTCCTACGGCACCTGTAGGTACACCTGTTTGTTTTTTAATCTCTTCGGCAAACCTGACCTGGTAACCGGGAGATAAAGGGATTTCCTGGTAAGAGATATTACCACCTGAAGAGCAGTCGATGAGGTCTACGCCCTGGTCTTTCAGGATCGCAGAAAGTTTCACTGATTCTTCGGATGACCATCCACCTTCAGCCCAGTCGGTAGCGGAAATCCGCACAAATAATGGGTTTCCGGCAGGCCATACTTCCTGAGCAGCAGCAACTACTTCCAGAACAAAACGTATCCTGTTCTCAAAACTTCCGCCATACTCATCGGTTCGCTGGTTACTTAGCGGAGAAAGGAACTGGTGCAAAAGATACCCGTGGGCGCCATGGAGTTCCAATACTTCATATCCGGCTTCGATACATCTTTTGGTGGCAGATCTGAAATCTGCCTTTATTTTTTCGATGCCTTCAATGCTTAATTCTTCGGGTGCAACATTTCCCTCCGTATGAGGAATGGCACTTGGAGCCACGGTATCCCATCCGCCATCTGCTGCTGTAATTTGTTTACTGCCGTTCCAGGGAGTATCAAAGCTGGCTTTTCTACCTGCATGTGCCAGTTGTACGCCCGGTACGGCTCCATTTTCTTTAATAAACGTAGTGATGCGTTTTAAAAATGAAATATGTTCGTCAGACCAGATTCCCAGATCATAAGGTGAAATCCTGCCTTCTGGCGAGACAGAAGTAGCTTCCTGGATGATCAGCGCTGCGCCGCCAACTGCGCGGCCGCCTAAATGCACTAAATGCCAATCATTGGCAAAACCATCTTTCGCAGAATACTGGCACATCGGAGACACCACAATCCTGTTTTTCAAGTGGACATTTTTTATGTCGAAGGGCGATAATAATATAGACATGATAATATATTTTGATACAAATTAAATGATAGTAACACACATTTATTCCATAAGTGTTTTAACAAATAACATATGACAGAAAACAGATACTAACGGCAATACCGAATAATTTTTTGAAACACAAACAGATTGTATTTGTTGCAAGCACGGAACAGGGAGAGGAAAATGGTTTTAGCGGGGACGGCAGACAAATAAAAAATAACATAGATTTAATATTATTTTGCCGCTGTTTTTTAAATAAAGCCTACTTTTGTGAGGCCCAGCGGAAGTTAGGCGGGAGTTGATACAATGTAAAAAAATGAGAAACGTATTGCACAACTCAATATTTATTTAAACCTTTACACCTTCAGTAATTTAAAGCGGGATTTATACAGAAAATGATAAAGCAAGCCACACATAAACTTTCGATTGTAACAGCAAAAAACATTGCTGCGAGGAGTTTATATATTGAGCGTTTGCAGCCTGTCATTTATGTAACAACCAGCCGGCAAAATTATACACCCCGTATTTGAGTTATCTTACTCAATCATAGAGGTAGTGTCCTCTCTAACCAAAACCAATTAATCAGAATATTTATTTTTTTTCGTTAACTATTAATGAATATAAACGATTTTATAGTGCAGGTTGCACTTCCTGAACATCGTGTTTTTGCAGAAGAGATCTGTGAAGAAATGGCCGAATCTGCAAAGGCAAGAGGTACAGGTATCGCTAAACGTTCCCCGGACTACGTTGCTGGTAAAATGTCTGAGGGGAAATCTGTCATTGCTTTTCACAAAGATGGCTCATGGGCCGGCTTCTGTTATATCGAAACATGGAGCCACGGGCAGTTTGTCGCTAATTCTGGTTTGGTCGTAAGTCCGAAATTCAGAAAAGTGGGACTGGCGCATACCATCAAAGAAAAAATATTTGAGTTATCAAGACAAAAGTATCCCAAAGCCAAAATATTTGGTTTGACTACCGGACTTGCGGTAATGAAGATTAACTCTGATCTGGGCTATGAACCGGTAACTTATTCTGAGCTTACACAGGATGAAGACTTCTGGAAAGGCTGCCAGAGCTGTGTTAACTTCGAAATCCTCAAAAGTAAGGACCGCAAAAACTGCATGTGTACAGCCATGCTGTATGATCCCGCTACGCAAAAACATGATGTGGCAAAGAAATTTGCCGAGGAGCTGGAGCGCAAGCCCAAATTGTATGAACGTTTTATGCGCATCAAACAAAGACTGGTGCTGAAGCCCAAATCAGATGAAAAAGGAGGAATGAAGTCCATCCTTCAGTTATCATCGTTGTTTTTTAAATAATATTTACCAGTGATGATGAGTCGTCACGATACCATAACCATTAAAAATAATATGAAAAAGAAAGTAGTTTTAGCTTTTAGCGGAGGTTTAGATACTTCATTTTGCTGTATTCATCTTGCACAGGACCGTGGTCTTGAAGTGCATTCAGTGATTGTGAATACAGGTGGTTTTTCTGAAGAAGAACTACAGGAAATCGAAAAAAGAGCATATGCCCTGGGTGTAGCTTCTCATGCTGTAGTAGATGAAACTGCAAATTATTACGCAGGATGTATTAAATATCTTGTTTTTGGTAACGTATTGAAAAATGCTACATACCCGCTTTCTGTAAGTGCTGAGCGTGTAAGCCAGGCTACTGCAATTGCAAATTATGTAAAAAAGATTGGTGCCGACTATGTTGCACACGGTAGTACGGGTGCAGGAAATGACCAGGTGAGATTTGATATGATCTTTAATATCATCATCCCTAACGTAGAAATCATTACACCGATAAGAGATCTGAAATTATCCCGCGAAGCGGAAATAGAATATTTAAATAACCATGGTGTGGTTTACAGTGCCGAAAAAGCAAGGTACTCCATCAATAAAGGTTTATGGGGAACATCAGTAGGCGGAAAAGAAACCCTTACTTCGAATGAAACCCTTCCTGAAGAAGCATGGCCAACCCAGGTTTCTGAAACAGAAGCCCGCAGGATTGAACTTACTTTCGAAAAAGGCGAACTTACAGGTATTGACGGCGAAACCTTAGATCCTGTAACAGCAATCCAGAAACTTCAGGCTATCGCGCAGCCTTATGGAATTGGACGCGATATCCACGTAGGCGATACCATTATCGGAATTAAAGGCCGTGTAGGTTTTGAAGCAGCAGCACCAATGGTGATCATCAAAGCACACCATACCCTTGAAAAACATACATTGACCAAATGGCAGCTGTCATGGAAAGAGCAACTGGCTTCGTTCTACGGTAACTGGCTGCATGAAGGTCAGTTTCACGATCCGATTATGCGCAATATTGAAGCTTTCCTGGCCGATACACAAAAAACCGTTAGCGGTAAAGTATTTGTAGAACTGCTTCCTTACAGGTTCCAGATCATCGGAATTGAGTCTGATCATGATCTGATGAGCAACAAATTTGGCAGCTACGGAGAGATGAACAATTCCTGGAGTGGGGAAGACGTAAAAGGATTCTCTAAAATATTTGGTAACCAGGTAATGATCTGGCATAAAGTGAACAGCAATGAAGATTAAAGCAGGTATAATTGGCAGTGCCGGGTACACAGGCGGCGAAATGTTGCGCCTGCTGATCAACCATCCTGATGTGGAGATCACATTTGTACATAGCAACAGCAATGGCGGAAATCTCATTTCTGATGTGCATACAGACCTGCTGGGAGATACAGACCTGCGTTTCACCGAAGAACTTTCACAGGATATTGATGTGCTGTTCCTCTGCGTAGGCCATGGTACAGCCAGGAAATTTCTCGAAGAAAATCCCGTAAAGGAAGGCATTAAGATCATTGACCTGAGCCAGGATTTCAGGTTAGCCGAAGCTGCGGGAACCAAATGGGTTTATGGTTTGCCGGAGCTGAACAGGGAACGCATCAGAACGGTCAGCTACATTGCTAATCCGGGCTGTTTTGCTACCTGTATCCAATTGGGATTGTTGCCACTGGCAGCAAAAGGGCTGATCAAAAAAGATGTGCATATCAATGCCACTACAGGTTCAACCGGTGCGGGACAGGGTTTAAGCCCCACCTCACACTTTAGCTGGCGCAACAATAACCTTTCGGTATATAAAGCATTTGAACATCAGCATCTGAACGAAATCGGGCAGAGTCTGGTACAGCTGGATGCCGCATTTGATGTGCCATTAAACTTTATCCCTCAGCGTGGAGACTTTACAAGGGGTATTCTGGCGGCGATGTACCTGGAAAGCGACCTGACAGCCGAAGAGGCTCAGGTAATTTATGAAGAGTACTACGCAGGCCATCCTTTTACCCATGTAAGCAAAAACAATATTGATCTGAAACAGGTGGTGAATACAAACAAAGGCCTGGTGCACGTTGAAAAGCATGGTAGCCAGCTTTTGATTATCAGTATGATTGATAACTTGCTGAAAGGAGCAAGCGGACAGGCTGTGCAAAATATGAATTTGATGTTTGGGCTGGATGAGCGGCAGGGACTGCGCTTAAAGGCAAGTGCTTTTTAAGCGCTGCTGAACAGTACTTATTCTTATTTTATTCATCATCCCGGAGATGCTCCGGGCAAAAGCTTTTAAAAATGAACTTATTCGATGTATACCCTTTAAACGATATTGAAATTGTTAAAGCCTCAGGCAGTACTGTCTGGGATGCCAGTGGTCAGGAATACCTGGATCTTTACGGCGGTCATGCTGTAATCTCTATCGGACATACCCATCCGCATTATGTAAAACGTTTAACTGACCAGCTGGCTAAAGTTGGCTTTTACTCCAATTCAGTAAAAATTCCGTTGCAGGTAGAACTGGCAGAGAAACTGGGCAAAGTATCGGGCAAAACCGATTACCAGTTATTCCTTTGTAACTCTGGTGCCGAAGCAAATGAAAATGCGCTTAAACTGGCTTCCTTTTATAACGGCAGAAAGAAAGTTATTGCTTTTAAAGGTGCTTTCCACGGGAGAACTTCCCTGGCAGTTTCTGCTACAGATAATCCAAAAATCATCGCGCCTGTAAATGAAACGGATAACGTTGTATTTCTTCCTTTTAATGATGAGCAGGCACTAAAAGATGCTTTTGCCAGCTATGGCAACGAGATCAGTTCTGTCATTATTGAAGGCATCCAGGGAGTGGGCGGTATCAAAGAAGCTTCCATAAGTTTCCTTCAGCTGATCCGTGCACTTTGTGACGAGTACAACGCAGTGTATATTGCTGATAGTGTACAATGCGGTTACGGCAGGACAGGAACATTCTATTCTCATGATTATTCAGGCGTAGACGCCGATGTATATACAATGGCTAAAGGGATGGGTAATGGCTTCCCTGTCGCCGGAATCTCTATCGCTGCCAAATTTAAGCCATGGCACTATATGCTGGGAACCACTTTTGGAGGTAACCATCTGGCCTGTGCTGCGGCACTGGCAGTGCTCGAGGTAATGGAGAAGGACAACCTGATGAAGAATGCAGAAGAAGTAGGTAACTATCTGATCACTGAACTGAGGAAAATTGAAGAGATAAAAGAGGTGAGGGGACGAGGTTTAATGATAGGGATTGATCTTCCTGAAGAATTATCACAGGTTAAAAAGAACTTGTTATTTAAACAGCATATCTTTACAGGAGAGGCTAAGCCTAACGTGATCAGGTTATTGCCTGCACTTAACCTGAACAAAGAACAAGCCGATCATTTTTTAGAAAACTTTAAAATTGCCTTAAAAGGATGAACCAATTCACCGCTGTAAAAGATGTTGAAGACATTGACCAATTGGTAAAAGATGCCCTCGCATTAAAAGAAAACCCTTATGCACATCAGCATCTGGGAAAAAATAAAACCCTCGGACTGGTTTTTCTGAACCCAAGCCTGCGTACACGTCTGAGCACACAAAAAGCTGCAATCAATCTGGGCATGAGCGTAATGGTGATGAACATGGACAAGGAGGGATGGGCACTCGAAACTGAAGACGGCATCGTAATGAACGGTACCACTGTTGAGCATATCCGCGAAGCTGCAGCTGTAATGGGGCAGTATTGTGATATCCTGGGCCTGCGCTCTTTTCCAAAACTGTCCAACAGGGATGAAGATTACAATGAGGATTTCTTTAACAAATTTATCAAATACTGCGGCGTTCCGGTAGTAAGCTTGGAGAGTGCAACGCGTCACCCTTTACAAAGTCTTGCGGATCTGGTAACCATCAGGGAAACCTGGAAAGGTGCAGCTAAACCAAAGGTGGTACTTGCATGGGCACCGCATGTGAAAGCATTGCCTCAGGCAGTACCAAACTCATTTTCTGAATGGATGTGCAAAGCGCAGGAACTGGATATGCTTGATTTTACAATCGTACAGCCTGAAGGATATGAACTGTCGGAAGATTTTACCCCGGGAGCAAACATCATGTACAACCTGGAAGAGGCACTGAAGGGAGCCGACTATATCTACGTAAAAAACTGGTCGAGTTTCAAAGAATACGGTAAGGTACTTACCTACCCTGACGGATGGATGATGAACAATGACAAACTGAAGGATACAAATAATGCAAAAGTAATGCACTGTTTACCTGTGCGCAGGGACCTTGAATTGTCCTCCGAAATTCTGGATGGGCCAAATTCACTGGTTATTCATGAAGCCGGCAACCGTTTATGGGCTGCACAGGCTGTATTGAAAGACCTGTTAGAAGGTTTATCTTAAAATCGATGAAGCAGTTAACGATTATAAAAATTGGCGGTAATGTAATTGACAATTCGGAGAAACTGCACCAGTTTCTGCTGGATTTCAGGGCTTTGCCCGGAGATAAGATTCTGGTCCATGGCGGAGGAAAGATCGCTACTGAACTGGGCAGCTCTTTAGGTATAGAACCTAAGATGGTAGATGGACGACGGATCACTGATATAGAAACTCTTCGTATTGTGACTATGGTTTACGCCGGACTGATCAATAAAAACATGGTAGCGCAGCTGCAGGCCAAGGGATGTAATGCCATTGGCCTGAGTGGTGCAGATGGAAACGTCATCAAAGCGGTAAAACGTCCTGTGGGAAAAATTGACTATGGCTTTGTGGGCGACCTGGATGAATCTTCTGTTTCCGTAAAGACCCTGGATAGCTTATTGACGAGCGGCCTGGTACCCGTACTTTGTGCAATTACGCATGATGGGGATACCCAGCTTTTAAATACCAATGCCGACACCATTGCCTCTGCTGTTGCCGTAGCAATGTCTTCTGTTTATGAAACCCGCCTGGTTTACTGCTTTGAGAAAAAAGGCGTACTCCGTGATGTGGAAGATGATCTTTCACTGGTAACAGAGATCAAACGCAGTGAATTTGATACGCTGAAAGATGAGGGTGTTGTCTCGGGTGGAATGATCCCCAAACTGCACAACGCTTTTGAGGCAATAAGACAGGGTGTAAAAGCAGTTTATATCGGCAAAGCCGATGAGCTGCCGGAAATTGATATCAAAGGTTTCGGAACCAGATTAATAGATTAGAATATGGGACAATTTACAGGAAATATAGCCATACTTGGCAGCGGGAACATCGGACTTTCACTGGCAAAGGGTTTAGTGAAAGCAGATTATGTAAAAGCTGATCAGATTAGCCTCACCCGGAGAAATATAAGCAAACTGAAAGAATTTGCGGACCAGGGTTATGTGGTAAGCACTGATAATGCGGCTATTGTTGCGGATGCGGATATTATCGTCCTGGCGGTACTCCCACAACAGCTGAATGTACTGATGGAAGAAATCGCACCGGTAATAGATATTAAAAAACATGTAGTTATTTCAGTAGCTTCTGGCGTAAGCTGTGCGGATATCCGCAACAAGCTGAAAGAAGGCCTGGAAGTGATCCGTGCTATGCCTAATACCGCTATTGCTATCGGTCAGTCCATGACCTGCGTGGCATCTGACAACGCTTCCAAAGAACATATCGAAGAAGTAACGAAGATGTTCGAAACGGTAGGATCAGTAATTAAAATCAATGAAGACCTGATGACCTCAGCTACGGCTTTATGCGCCTGTGGTATCGCCTTCTTCCTACGCGCTATCCGTGCTGCTTCGCAGGGCGGTGTAGAAATAGGTTTCCATGCGGATGAAGCGTTGAAGATGGCTGTTCAGACGGCTAAAGGCGCAGCGGATCTGCTGTTACAAATGCAGTCACATCCTGAACAGGAAATAGATAAAGTAACTTCGCCAAAGGGATGTACCATTGCGGGCCTCAATGAAATGGAACACAATGGATTCAGTTCATCCCTGATCAAAGGCATTAAGCTCGCAGCAACCAAAGCTGGAGAATTATATACAAAGGGATAAATTATGATAGAAAAACTGCAAAAGGATAGTTTAGAGTTGCTGAGGAAATTGATCAGCATCAAGTCTTTCAGTAAGGAAGAGGATAAAACAGCTGATCTGATCGGGCAATTTTTGCAGGAACGACAAATTAAAATACACCGTAAACTCAATAATATCTGGGCTTACAATAAATATTATGATGCCGGCAAGCCTACTGTGCTGTTAAACTCGCATCATGATACGGTAAAACCTAATTCTGGTTATACCAGAGACCCTTATGAACCTGCAATTGAAGAAGATAAACTTTTCGGGCTGGGAAGTAACGATGCAGGAGGTTGCTTAGTTGCGCTGATCGCCACTTTCCTTTATTTCTACGAGCAGGAAGGCCTGTCGTATAATATATGCCTTGCCACAACTGCTGAAGAAGAGATCTCAGGAAATAACGGGCTGGAGCTTGTCATTCCTGATCTTGGAGAACTGGAGTTTGCTATTGTAGGAGAGCCAACGGAAATGAACTTAGCCATTGCAGAACGCGGACTGCTGGTGCTCGACTGCACAGTTACAGGAAAAGCAGGACATGCCGCAAGGGAAGAAGGAGACAATGCAATTTACAAAGCACTGAAGGATATCGACTGGTTCAGGAATTACCGCTTTTCAAAAGTATCTGAGGTTTTTGGTCCCCTGAAGATGTCAGTAACAATTATCAATGCCGGGTCACAACACAATGTAGTGCCTGCAACCTGTACTTTTACTGTGGATGTACGCGTTACAGATGCATATACTAATGAAGAGGTACTTAAAATTATCCGCACCAATGTAGATTGCGATGTAAAACCAAGGTCTATACGGTTAAAACCATCTTCGATTGACAAAGGACATCCTTTGGTACAGTCGGGAATAGCCCTGGGCAGAACAACATATGGCTCACCAACAACGTCTGACCAGGCGTTACTGAGCATTCCTTCCGTTAAGGTTGGTCCGGGTGATTCTGCAAGGTCGCATATGGCTGATGAGTATGTATATGTAGATGAAATTGCTGCGGGAATAGCATTATACATCGATATGCTGAAACCAGTGATCAACGGGAAATAGCTCCCGCCCGGGTAATTGTTGTATTTTTGCATTTAAAAGAATAAATATCAAATGAAGATCTGGCAGAAAAATATAGAAGTAAATAAGGGTATTGAAAGTTTCACGGTAGGGAAAGATAGGGAACTGGATCTTGAAATGGCAGCTTTTGACGTTCTGGGCTCATTGGCACATGTGGAAATGCTCGAAAGTATAGGCCTGCTTACAGCGCCTGAACTTGCAGAGATACAAGTGGCACTGAAGAAGATCTATGCAGAGATTGAAGCCGGGGAATTTACAATAGAAGATACTGTAGAGGATGTGCATTCACAGGTTGAGTGGCTGCTTACCCAGCGTATCGGGGAAGCCGGCAAAAAGATCCACAGCGGACGCTCACGTAATGACCAGGTACTGGTAGACCTGAAACTGTTCTTCAGGGACAGGATTGAAGAGATGGTTGGCAACACTGTAACTTTATTTCAGGAGCTGATCACACTGAGCAATAATCATAAGGATAAACTGGTACCGGGATATACACACCTGCAGATTGCTATGCCTTCGTCTTTCGGACTGTGGTTTGGAGCTTATGCTGAGAGTTTGGTGGATGACATGGAAGTGATGCTGGCTGCCTGGAAGATCTGTAACAAAAATCCTCTGGGTTCTGCCGCAGGTTACGGATCATCTTTTCCGCTGAACAGAACAATGACTACTGAGTTGCTTGGTTTTGACAACCTCAATTATAATGTGGTTTATGCACAAATGGGTAGAGGGAAAACTGAACGGATACTGGCTCAGGCCATGTCTTCTGTAGCTGCAACACTGGCTAAGATGGCCATGGATGTAACACTTTTTATCAATCAGAACTTTGGCTTTATCAAATTTCCTGATGAACTGACTACAGGATCGAGCATCATGCCGCACAAGAAAAATCCTGATGTGTTTGAACTCATCCGATCACGCTGCAATAAAATTCAGGCTTTGCCTAATGAAATTGCAATGATGATTACCAATCTGCCATCAGGCTATCACCGTGACCTGCAGCTGCTGAAGGAAAACCTTTTTCCATCAATAGTTTCGCTGAACGAGTGTCTGGAGATGACTACTTATATGTTGCAGCATATAGATATCAAAAATGATATCCTGAAAGATAAAAAGTATGATTACCTGTTTAGTGTAGAGGTGGTTAATGATCTTGCGCTGAAGGGTATTCCTTTCAGGGAAGCCTATAAGATTGTGGGCGAGTCTATAGAAAATGGTAGCTTTGTACCTGGCGTTGAGGTCAACCATACGCATGAAGGCAGTATCGGAAACCTCTGTAACCCTGAAATTGAACAGATGATGGAAGTAATTCTGGATCAGTTCAATTTCGAAAAAACAAAAACAGCAATCCAGCAATTGCTGGCTTAATTCTAACCATTAATAAAAAATAAAATGAGCGTATCGATATTAGCAAAGTCACTTATTGGCTCTGAGATCATAAAAATTGGTCACGAAGTTAATGAACTGAAGAGCAAAGGTGCTAAAATTGCGAATCTAACTATTGGAGACTTTGATCCCTCAATTTTTCCTATTCCATCAGAATTAAAAGACGAAATTGTAAATGCTTACAATGAGCACCATACCAATTATCCTCCTGCTGATGGTGTGCTTTCTTTAAGAAAAACTGTTGCAGGAATTCTGAAAGACCGTTATGAACTGGATTTCAATACAGATGAAATCCTGGTATCTGGTGGTTCACGCCCGCTGATCTATGCTACTTACCTGGCACTGGTAGATCCGGGAGATAAAGTGATTTATCCTGCACCATCATGGAATAATAACCACTACTGCCATCTTTCTTCTGCTGAAGGGATTGCAGTGGAAACTACTGCAGAAACTAATTTCATGCCTACGGCTGAACTGCTCAGACCACATATCAAAGGTGCAACCCTGCTGGCACTTTGCTCTCCGCTGAACCCAACAGGAACAATGTTCAGTAAAGAACAACTGGAAGAGATTTGTGACCTGGTAATTGAAGAAAATAAATCAAGAGCGGAAGGTGAAAAACCATTGTACATTATGTATGATCAGATCTATTCCCTGTTGACTTTTGGAAAAGAACATATCAATCCGGTGAGCTTACGTCCTGAATTAAGAGACTATGTGATCTATATCGATGGTATTTCCAAATGCCTTGCCGCTACTGGTGTCCGTGTAGGATGGGGTTTCGGACCGGCTGAGGTTGTTTCGAAGATGAAAGCTTTACTAACGCATATCGGTGCCTGGGCTCCAAAAGCTGAGCAGGTAGCAGTAGCCAAATATTTTGCAGACAAAGACCTGGTTGACCAGTTTATGGCTTCTTTTAAAGAACAGATCCAGGAAAGCCTGAATGCATTGTATGTTGGTTTCCAGCAATTGAAAAGCGAAGGCTTCGCTGTAGATGCGATTGTCCCTATGGGTGCAATTTACCTGACGCTGAAGATCGATTATATCGGTAAAACTACTGAAGCCGGTGATCTTTTAAAAGACAGTACTGATGTAAACTCTTACCTGATCAATGAAGCACTGGCAGCATTTGTGCCCTTTTCTTGTTTTGGAACTGATGAAACGAAAAGCTGGTTCCGTGCATCTGTTGGTGGTTGCTCGCTGGCGGATATCAATGAGATGATCCCGAGGATTAAAACTGCGCTGAGTAAATTAAAGTAATACAAACTTATACAAAAAAGGGCTGATCAAATATTATGACCGGCCCTTTTTGCTTAGGTATTATTATAACCCTGTTATTACTTAAATTCTGAGGTTTTATGGAATTCGATATCCGGATAATCCCTTTTGGTCATATTGATCATAAAGTCGTTGTCCGCAAGAAACACTGGATTGCCGTCTTTATCCTGGCCAATATGCATTTGTTTACGCTTTACAAATTCTTCCAGTTTCTTCTTATCCGTAGATGATACCCAGTTGGACCTTGTATAACTCAGCATGCGGAAATGGGCTTTCGCGCCATATTCATGTTCAAGCCGGAAGGCGATAACCTCAAACTGAAGGTCACCTACAGCACCAATGATCTTTCTGTTACCGGGCTGCTGGATAAACAACTGTGCAACTCCTTCTTCTGTGAGCTGCTGTATGCCTTTCTCCAGCTGCTTTGTTCTTAATGGATCTCTGTTCTCAACTTCCTTGAATATTTCAGGAGAAAAGCTCGGAATGCCCTTAAATTGAAGTTTCTCTCCCTCAGTTAAAGTATCTCCGATTTTAAAGTTTCCACTGTCATATAATCCTACAACGTCGCCTGGCCATGCCTCTTCCACGATGCTTTTTTCATTTGCCATGAAATCCATAGGATTGGAAAACTTCAGCTTTTTATCCTGACGTGTATGGTAGTAAAATTTATTCCTTTCGAATTTGCCTGAGCAGATCCTCAAAAAAGCAATCCGGTCGCGGTGTTTCGGATCGAGATTGGCATGGATCTTAAATACGAAACCTGAGAAATTCTTTTCTTCTACCAGTACTTCTCTTTCTTCAGCTTCCCTGCTTCTCGGGCTGGGTGCAATATTGATGAAAGTATCAAGCAGTTCTTTGATCCCGAAATTGTTGATCGCACTGCCAAAGAATACCGGAGCCAGTAAACCTTCGGTGTACATCGTCGCATCAAGCGAACCGTAAACGCCCTCTACAAGTTCAAGGTCACTTTTTAATCCTGAAAGTTCCGCGGGTTTAAGGAAATTATTCAGGTTTTCATCATTCAGGTCACTTACTTCAATTACCGGATCGGCGATCTTTGTTTTGTCCGGTTCGAAGAGGTTGAGGTGTTTATTGTAGATACTGTAAACCCCTTTGAAAGTATGCCCCTGTCCGATAGGCCAGGAAAGAGGGCAGAGGCTGATGTTCAGTTTATTTTCTATCTCATCCAGCAGATCAAATGCGTCTTTACCTTCGCGGTCCATCTTGTTTACAAAAATGATTACCGGTGTGTTGCGCATACGGCACACGGCCATTAGTTTTTCTGTTTGTTCCTCAACTCCCTTTACACAATCTACTACAAGGATAACACTATCAACAGCAGATAGGGTTCTATAAGTGTCTTCTGCGAAATCCTTGTGACCGGGCGTATCAAGAATATTGATTCTTTTGTCTTTATATTCAAAGCCCATTACAGAGGTAGCAACGGAAATACCACGTTGTTTCTCGATCTCCATAAAATCTGAAGTGCTGCTTTGATTGGCTTTGTTACGTTTTACCGCACCTGCCGTGTTTATCGCTCCGCCAAATAACAGGAACTTCTCAGTTAAGGTTGTTTTACCGGCATCGGGGTGACTAATAATGGCGAACGTTTTTCTTTTTTCTATTTCGGGGTGGATCATAAAGGATTAAGCATAATGCTTGATAAAGGCTGCAAAGATAAATATAATATATAAAATAAAAACCGGCCATTATGACCGGTTCTCATTATACTTTTAATTGCCTCTTCCACCCCGACCACCTCTTCCTTGTTCCACCGGCCTGGTTTGCTGTTGCTGCTGTTGCTGTTGCTGTTGCTGGCGCTGCTGATCTTGCTGAGCGCGCTGTTGTTGTTGCTGCTGCTGCTGTTGTTGTTGCTGGCGCTGCTGATCTTGCTGAGCGCGCTGCTGTTGTTGTTGTTGTTGCTGCTGGCGTTGTTGATCTTGCTGCTGCTGCTGACGCTGCTGATCTTGCTGGGCACGTTGCTGCTGGCGCTGTTGATCCTGCTGTGCACGTTGCTGCTGATCTTGCTGGGTACGCTGACCATCACGTTGCTGCTGCATTTGCTGTTGGCGTTGTTGCATCTGCTGCTGGCGCTGTTGGTTTTGCTGTGCACGTTGCTGATCATTCTGTTGCATCTGCTGCTGCTGACGTTGCTGCTGCTGCATCTGGCGCTGAAGATCCTGTTGTGCCCGTTGCGGATCATTCTGCTGCATTTGCTGCGGCCTGTTTATACCTTCTCTTCTGCTGATTGGAGGACGCTGACCCTGGTCATTTGCTCTTACTGGCGTATATCCTTCTGGTCTGCCTGCTGCAGGATTATCGACACCCCTGCCACCGTTAGTTGCTGCAGGTTGTCCGTTCTGACCGCTTGCGGGATTATTACCTCTGCCCGGGCGGCTATAATTTCCCCTTCCAGGATCACCTGGATTTGTTCCGGCAGGTTGCCCGTTAGGATTGATTCCGGCGTTGTTATTCCTGCCTGGCTGGCCATTGTTTCCTCTTCCTCCGTTATTCCCTGAGGGCTGTCCGTTTGAAGGTGTGTATCCTCTGCCTGGTTGTCCGTTTGAAGGTGTATTTCCCCTTCCTGGTTGTCCCGGACGGCCAGTACCTGCATTGTTAGGTCTGCCCGCGTTGCCTGGCGAATTGTTATTACTTCCTCTTCCGCCAGTTACCCTTGGACGGTAGATATTGATGTTGTTATTCGAGAAGCTATATCTTCCGGGTCTGTTTGAAGCGTTAACACGGTATACGGTTACGTCCCTGCGGGTCACTCTTCTGACATCGTCTATGCGTGGGCCGGTATAAAACGGACGTCCGCCACCTCTGTAAGTATAGTTGATAAAGGCCGTACGGTTATAAAAATCCAGTCCTCTGTTATAATAACTCGGGTAATTGTTGCTGTAGATATTGATCTGCGGAATAAAGGCCCACCAGTTCAGCGGAGCATCATAACCACTGTTATCGCTGATATCATCATAGTCAGGACTCAAAGGAGCCCAGCCATAATAACCATCACCACTTCTCCAACTTACCCATGCTGGTCCCCATTCGGTATCAGGACTCCAGATCCACTGAATGAAACGATCGGTTATCCAGCTGCCATAA
>NZ_JBEVDX010000122.1:0-5798 GCF_040513095.1 Pedobacter sp.
ATAATCGGCTTATCATTAGCCGCATTGGCAATTCCTTCGCGCTGGATACAATTAAGCAAAGATCCCGTTTTTTATCAGCAATTCGGTATCCGCTTCATTCGTAAATTCGTACAGAATGGTGATGGCTACAAACGCAAAACCATTATTCATGATGCCGCGAGCGCTATGAATTACATGTCCACAATTCGAATGTATGAAAGGTTCCATCTCTATTGCCTGTTCTTTTTCTTCATGTCAACAATTGAGGCGCTAATTTATAGCCAGTATCTGACCGCTGCATTGCTCGTAGCTGCAAATGTTATTTACAACGTATGTCCGTTATTTTTACAGCAATATAACTACGCCCGCCTGAAAAGATTTGAAAAGCTTAATAAATTTCACTGATCGTTTAATGCTAATGAATAGGTTTGGTCGACGTGGCATAGGGCGAACAAATACCAACATCCACATTGGGCATGGATTAATGATTCAATGCAGCTGTAATCCCGAAGTATTCGATCACAAGTTTAGTTTCTTTCTTTAACTCTCCTTTTTTATCGGCCTTGTGGCTGATATTTGTTACACTTATATAGCTGACGGGGTCACCAGGAGACTCATATATACGCAAAGTTGCATAATCAATTGATAAATTATCAGCAGGCAGATAGTCTTTCAGGGATTGAAAATTACCGCTTTTTAACTCTTCTGTCAGTTGATCAGGATCATTTACTGTTTTAAGTTTTCCCTGTACATCCCGTTCTTCCATCCATTGATCATTTTGTTCAGAAAAGGGAGTTGTCGATCTTCCTGAAAGGGAAAAAAGAACTGGTGCTCCAACAATAATAAATGCTTCAAATGCCCAGACCAGCCATAGAAGAGTACCAGAAACAGTATTATGTTTCAGGGTAAAAGTGCCAGCATCATTTAAGCTCAGCATTGCCTGAAACAGCATTTCAGGATGTGTTAAAACATACCAGAAACCTGTAAGGTTGAAAGAAGATCGTACCCACATTCCACCTCCCATACTGCCGTCGGCCTCAGACATGAGGGATACAAATAATGCCCATTGGCTATACCAGGCTAAAAGGCCACATAAGACGGCCAGTACACATTCATATTTTGTATTTCTGATCTTCCCCAGTCCGATTGCGATAAACACTCCGGCACCAACTCCAAATCCAAGTCCTGCTGTAATAAAAAAATTGAGATAAATAAAGGGAATAAACCATTGCAGGGCTATATAAATAATGCTGAGGACGACCGTGATCACGAATGCTATGATCAGAGAAATAAAGATGCCTTTGACGGGTATTTTGCCTGATGGCTTGTAGTATAGGTGTTCCATAGCAGATTGTTCAGCTATAAAGCTATGCTTATTTTGAACTTTCAGCTACTGGATTGTTGGTATTTGTGAAAAAAAGCCTGCACTGGCAAAGGTAACGATTTGGGGTAGGTGTCCGGCTTGTCATAGAAGGACATTTTTTCTTTCGGGGAATATGCTTAAATTCGATCTCCGGGACAATATAAATAAATGATCTTTAGTTTTACTGCAACGCCTGAGTTTGATTTCATGACCTATTTTGCCCGGCATGTCGGGGCAACGGTAAATGATGGGTTGTTGGTCATTCCTGGTGATTTGGGTAATGGCTACATTCGTAAACTCGCTTTTGGCCCGGAATTCAAGATCACTCTGCATCATTATGTATTAAAGGAAGACCTGATCATCAACCGCAATACCTCTGGCCAGGGTAATGACCTGATAACCATCTTTTTTTACAGCAACGAACAAACGCTCGACATAGCATTCGACAATAAGCCCAATATTCAGTTTTCCGAACGCGATGAATCCGCTATCCAGGTCACATCCAATGATCTGAACTCTACCATACGTTTTCCGGCAGGCCAGACTATACGTTACGCAGTGATCGCTATTATGCCGGCCTATCTGAAAACCCTCCTGGCTCTCAATAAGCTGAATTCTACGCTCGAGACGATAACCAGCCCGGGACATTCATTTCTTTACTTTGAAAACATGACCGCAGAGGCGAAATTGCTGCTCAAAAACTTAAGCGCGGTGGATATGAACGATGAGCTGAGCCAATTCTACATGCAGATCAAGGTACAGGAGCTGCTTTATGTGCTTTTTCAAAAGCTATCGAAACGTGAAAGCTTACCGCATCAGAACATTAACAGCGCGGACGTGGCCAGGCTTCTGCATATCCGCAACGAAATTATCAATGACCTGAGTGTACCGCCCGTCTTACCTGAACTGGCACAAGTTGCCGCCATGAGCGAAACCAAACTTAAACAGCTCTTTAAGCAGGCCTTCGGCGATACTGTCTATAATTACTTTCAGCGTGCCCGCATGGAAGAAGCTGCATTTTTACTAAAACAGGGTAAGCGATCCGTTGCAGAGGTTGGTTATGAACTGGGTTTTAGCAATTTGAGCCACTTCAGCAGATTATTTGAAAAACACTACGGTTTCACACCCAAGCGTTACTCCTCACAAGCCTAAATACTTCGTCGTATCGGACTGATTTATCACCTGATCAGGCTATTATCACCTTATAATTAGGCGCAATTTTGCTATATAAATTAAAAGATAAGCAAAATGAAAAAGTTATTCATGCCCTATAGGGGAGCCGCACTTCAGTTGAAGAACCACGTTGTGATGGCACCGATGACCAGAAGTCGTGCAATCGGCAATGTACCCAATGAATTGATGGCTATTTATTACAAACAGCGTTCCGGTGCAGGACTAATTATCACGGAGGGCACTTCGCCCAGCCCCGAAGGTTTAGGCTATCCGCGCATCCCGGGCATTTTTACGGATGCCCAGATAGAAGGCTGGAAAGGAGTGACGAGTTCAGTTCATGAAGGCGGCTCAAAAATATTCCTGCAGTTGATGCATACCGGCAGAATTGCCCATAGCTCCAACTTGCCGGAAGGCCATCAGGTAGTAGGATTCTCAGCGGTAAAGGCAGCAGGGGAAATTTATACTGATAACGGCATGCTCGAATATTCGGCGCCAGTTGCATTGGATGAAGCAGGCATAGCCCGTATAATAGATGATCATGTTAAGGCAGCTGAGAATGCGATTGCCGCTGGCTTTGATGGCGTTGAGTTACACGGAGCACACGGTTATCTGCTGGAGCAGTCATTAAACCCCTACGTCAATAACCGTGAAGATAATTATGGCGGATCCATAGAGAACCGCAGGCGTATGGCGATGGAGATCGTACAGAAAATAACAGCTTCTATCGGAGCAGATAAAGTTGGTCTGCGTATTTCACCATTTTTAACATCCAACGATATGCCTTCATATGAAGAAGCTGCAGTACATGAAACATATGTTCAGCTCGCCAGGGAAGTAAACCGGCTGGGCATCGCTTACCTGCACATTTCAAACAATCCGGGCATCCCCGAAAAAACACATCAGGATATTAGGGAGGCTTTCGCGAACACCATTATCTATTGCAATGGCTTTACCGCAGAGACAGCTGAAGAAAAATTGCAGGATGGCTCCGCGGATCTGGTCGCTTTTGGCAGGAGCTTTCTGGCCAACCCCGATTTTATGGAAAGAATAGAGAAAAATTCCCCCCTGAATGAGCTGGATTACAACACTCTTTACAGCCCTGGCGAAAAAGGGTACACCGATTACCCCGAGTTAAATTATATCAGTTCCATCACCTCTTAAAAACAATAATCAAGATGAAAATTACAACCACAGGCTCATTAGGAAATGTAGCCAAACCATTAGTAAAGAAACTGATCGCAGCCGGACATGAAGTAACCGTCATCAGTACAAAAGAAGACCGCCGGGACGAAATTGAGGCTTTGGGTGCAGATGCAGCTATCGGCTCTATCAGTGACGAAGCATTTTTGGCCGAAGCTTTCAGCGGAGCAGATGCAGTATATTTGATGATGCCGCCATCCATGGGGCAGGGCAATATGATACAGAATATCGCCGATGCCGGGCAATCCTACGCAAATGCCATTAAGACCGCAGGCATATCCCGCGCAGTCATGCTCAGCAGTGTTGGGGCTGATGCCGCCAAGGGTACCGGGCCTGTGCAGGGAGTTCATCATGTTGAAAAAATATTGCAAACGCTAGACGGTGTAAATGTGACCGTTTTGCGGTCAGGTTTTTTCTTCATTAACTTTTTGCGAGATATCCCACTGCTCAAAAGCAAAGGCGTTTTCGGTAACAATTACAATAGTGATGACAGGCTGGCCCTAACACACCCGGAGGACCTTTCGACAGCGCTTGCAGAAGAACTGCAGGCTGAAGGCGACGGTTTTGAAGTAAAATACATTGTAGGTGATATTTTGACCGGGGCCGAGATTGCAGGGATATTCGGCCGGGCAATAGGAAAACCGGAACTGGTTTGGACAGCTATTCCTGATGAACAGCTAAAACAAGGCATGCTTGCCGGGGGATTGCCACCTGAACTGGTCGGTCTGATCGTTGAAATGGGCCAGGGTGTAAGGTCTGGTATCATTACCCAAGACTTTTTTGCGAGCGGTGCAATAGTAACCGGGCAGATCAAACTGGAACAGTTTGCTGAGGAATTTAAAACGGCCTATCAAAATGCCTGATAATAATCTATTATAACACTTTATCGTTTGATTTTGACGGGGCGTAGCTATTCAGGCCTTGAGTAAGTAAAGTCTAAATAGCATGTAAATTACCGAAATAATGCGATGGGTGTATGGTAAGAGAATATTCTATTATACTGGATAGCTTACAAAAAAGATCACAATATAAAGTTGCTGTTACTTTATGAGATAGCTATTCAAACTGGTTTGAGCTATCTCATGAAGCTTTTCTAGTTTGCTATCTAAAAACGACTATTTGACCCATTGCATTACTTATTGATCTCCGTTTTATGTGAAACTCTATGACATAAGCACATCATCCATATCTTAATGAGGTTAATTAATGTAATTTCGTTAGAATAATTTAATTTCCTTATTGTTTAATTAAATCTTATTTATTACATTTGTTGTATGAAAATAAACAATATGTAAGTATTTATTAGAAAGTATTAGTTTTAAAACATCTCAAAATATTTGAGGTGTTCTATTTAAGAACCTCGTCAGCGCTAATGTGGAAATTAAGCAGACACGGGTAATAAGTAGAGCACCGGTTCCTATATTTGCAAAATATATAGGTCCGGGGCAGCTTATTGTAGTGTCTGAATAGTTTCACTATTCCCCGATTTCCACCGGGTAGCGCTGACTACAAGAACTGTCGCCGGGCCTGTTTTTATTAGTCCTTTTTCATTTCTTGTACCTGGTTCTATTGAATATTTAATCAATAGTATCCAAATGAAGAAGAAGAAAATCACCCTCACCAACAGTACCAAAAACTTATCCTCAAGTCCCGAATCAGCATATTACATTGATGCCAGCGTATTTATGCAATCAGATATTTGTGTCTGGTTTTCTGGTAACTTTACCAGCAATATATCGATTCAGGTCTCCATCTGTCTGCACCAGTCTCTGAATTATCAACCACCAGATATCTAAAAGCAAACATTTGCAAGCTTAACCAGCAGATAAGCCTTCTGCTTCTTTTATAATTTCTAAGTTCCGTGCAAGCAGTCAAATCGGACGAAATCATTCGTCATGGCCGTGCTTTGCCTAAATCATCCAACTATCTAACCCATCATCTAATGAACAACCAAGTTTTGCTTTCTCCTCAACAACAAAAAGAATATTTCCTGGGATTCATCGACGAGCTGGTCGACAAGTTTAAACCTCTCTATATATACTCCTTTGGCGAGTTTACCTCATCCAACAGTAAAAAAGGTTGT
>NZ_JBEVDX010000123.1:0-5161 GCF_040513095.1 Pedobacter sp.
TGCTGGCACAGGTAAATCAGGAACTCGATTTTCTCTAGAAGTTTTTTCATTATGCAGGTTTTTTAAATTGATTGATAGATACTTTACCATAGGAATTCTCCTGTGTATACTGTTGTTGAAATATTTTTTTTATTTGCAGATATAAACGCTGCATAGGTGTGAATGATTACACTTTCACGGTACCTTAGCAGGGGCAGGTAATCACTCCCTTCTTCTCTTCTCGCCCCATCCACTTCATAAAATGCATATTTCTTTTCGGGGCAATAGGCGATCATTATTACCCGGTCGCTTGGATGCATTCCCTTCATTAATAACTCAGCGTCCCAGGTAAATATTAGACCTGTTCCCATTATAGAAACCTCCATCTCTGGGTTAACAGGCATCGTGCCCTTGCTAAAGATTACCCCGGGATAATTGATTTCTAGATTCGGATAATTGCCTTTCAGCGCCACCAACTTGTTCTCAATTGTCGCAATGTTATGCGCGTTTTTCGTAGTGTTTTTCGCCTGTAGCGCGAAGCCAACATTGATCAACCCTTTTACAGGTTTAAACAAATTTGCTAGTAGGGAAAGCATCATCCGCGTAGCGAGCTGCAGAACGGTTGGCGGACCATCATTTTTTCCAATAGTGCGTTTTACCCATTGTCCATTTAGCAGATAGGTTACTGTATTGCCCACTTTTCCAGTAAAGGGAGCATTCTTCTTTTTTGAAGTTGCCATTCTATTTTGGTTATGTGTTATTACTCTTTTGATATTGGTTTGGTATTGCTTTGTATTGGTAGCCGTTTGCGCCCATTTTCATACCATGTTGACTGCGGGTTGGCAGCATTTTTTGTGCCTCCAACGTGCCGCCAGCATGGTCCCAACACGCCGACAATCCGCCGCCAAGGTGCCGCCAATACAAAGCAGTATACGAACGATACACGAACAGTATATGTTCAATGATTAAGACAATCAAGGTGGATCATGGTTATGTAACCTCATAGGTGCATTTGTAGTACGCTGAAAGTCCGTGATGCACGCATCAGGCCGGCCATAAAGGCACTGTAGTTCCCTGTTCATACGACATATTTTGGTTATTGGTAAATCCACTCACCTGAAAGAGAGCAGGTTAATTACTCAAATCTATCATAAATATTTTAATGTAAAAAGAAATTTAAAATTTATTTTTACGGCACAAAAACGCGCTAAAATACAGAAATAGGTAATCTTTATTACATTTTTGAAACGAAAGCTGGTCTGAATATGATAGACAGTCCCAATAAAAAATGCTAAAAAGGCTGAAAGAAAGCAATAAAAACGAAGTTAATCAGTCATAAAACCGCAAATAGAATGTTTTGATTTAAATATACTGTCAAATATGAGATTTGTGATCCAGGTCACAAACTCAGCATAATTGAAATATTAATTTTACACTTTTAGTTACACATATTACCAAATTTTGCTAAAAGCATTTAAACGCATATTAACTGGTAACATCATTCAAAAAACAGTAACAAAAAAACGTTTTAATGGTTACATCAACCCACATTCGAATTCAAATTCAGCAGCAAAAAATACATTTTACTGTAGAATTACGTTAATATTATTTTTAATGAATAATATATTTGATATAATATACGATAACTATACAATTATAAAACTAGCTTATCATTGTAATTATATTATTAAATAGTTATCCGTTACAATTGAAGTATATATGAACTATATACATTGTAAAATTTAAAAAACTATTATTATCCTTTACGAACTATGATACAAGAGGAGTTCTTAAACTATGTATTCAATTCTGCCGGCCTGGCTAAATTAAAGCTTGAAAAGCCTTCATCGCTCCAGTGGTTAGACCTATTGACCCAGGCTATAGAGGAAAAGAAATTCCCCAAGGGTCACAGCTTACTGAACATTGGACAAACACCAGAGCTAATTTACTTTCTTAGAAAGGGAGCGATCAGCGGTTATTATCTCGATGCTGATGGCAAGCGGGTAACTCTATACCTCTGGTGCGAGAACGCTATAGTTACCGACATTGCCGGATATATAAATCAAACACCCTCAGACTTACGAATATATACTTGCGATACCTCAGAAGTGGCAGCTATACACCGCTCGGCAATTAACCGTATCATCGATCAATACCCGGAAGCACTCCTTTTCATTATGGCAATTCAAGGCCATTTTCTAACGTACCATCGTGAGCGGGATATGGACAGCCAGACCTTTTCAGCAGAAGAGAGGTACAGAGAACTTATGGCTACGGATAAGAAGCTAGCCCTAAAGTTCTCAAAAAAATTCATTGCATCGCTGCTTGGAGTCTCCCCATCCCATTTTTACGAGCTAATGAAGCGAAACTGACCATAAAATGCTTTATCAAGACACAACACCTACCCATAAAAATCTCCGAAAGTGGACAACAATTCATCGACTATCCGCTACCACTCACAGGAATACTGTGTTTAAATTTGTCTAAGCAAGATTACTAACTAACCAAATATAAAATACCCGGCGGCAGCAAATAGAGCAGGGAGGCAATAACTAATTTCCCCGAAGAAATGGAGATTTTAAACCCAAAGAACGGTATACTACCCTCAGAGAAATCCTTCCGCAAAAGGCTGGCAACCCTTTGCAAAGATTTAACCGATCAGGAGATGGATGAAGCTATCCAGTCATTAATAAACAACAGCACTACACAATTATATCCCAAATCCGGGATAGCTGCACCAGTAAATTTAGACACAGGTAAATACATCTTTTTTGTTCACACTGGCATTGCATATAGTTTCGTTAATAATCCCCGTGACAAAAAGTTAGTTGTCCAAAAAATATGGATAAAGGACGACATCATCTTTAATCTAAATACCTTCCTGCATGGCACTATACCGATTGAGCATACGCAAATGCTTGAAGACGGACAGTTGATATCGATAAGCTACACCAGCCTCAGGATAATAATCAATGAACTACCACAACTAATGTCTTTACTGCTGCATTTACAGGCAGAAGGCCATTTGGCATGCCAACACTTTATGAGTCTGATCAACCTGTCAGTTATAGAAAAGGTGCGGGACTTTGTACGCCGTCATCCCACACTTGTTACCAGGATTAATCAGGAAATCATTGCATCCCACCTGGGCATGTCCAGAACTACTTTAAGCAAGGCTTTAACATTATATAAATCAACAAACAATGGAACCACTACTCCTGCAAGCCGGCAGCAATGAAGCAGGCCAGACATTTTTTTTGAAAAATTATTATATCCATACTACCTTAAAAACCTCAGAAAAAGGCAATGTATATCTGGCTAAGGATTATGATGGATGGCTCAAGAATGATTCGGTGATCATCAAACATGGTAATGGAGAAATGCCAGCTGATGAATTTGGACGTAACATGAGCAATAGATTGAAATGGCAGATGCAGCTGCATCAATCACTGCCTGCAGTTTTAAAATTGCCCAAAATAAAGGAGTTTTTCAGGTATAAGTTCAACTATTACCTGATTATGGAACATATTTTTGGCACACCCCTTAGAGAAAGATTGGCTGACGTTTATCAAAACAGAACATGGGATCAATTGAGCCCAGCTGATAGAACAGTGGTTTTGAATTTGCTGCTCCGTGTAATTGATGTTATCCAGATCATGCATGACGCCGGATTTTTGCACAGAGACATCACTCCTGAAAACTTCCTTATCAAGCCGGCTGGCCAGGTGATCATGATTGATCTTGAGCTTGCACATCCAATACATGAAAAACACCCCACTCCCCCTTTTGCTCTGGGCACAGCCGGATTTATGTCGCCCGAACAGCGCTTGCGCCTCGTACCCACTGTAAAACAAGATATCTATGGCTTGGGAGCTCTGATACTCACAGCCTTTACTAATCTTCCGCCATTAAAGTTTGACGTAGACAATCCGGAAATGCTCCTCAAATCAATGTCATTTCTGGGAGTACCACAAGCGATACAATCAATCATTGGGAACTGTTTGAGCGAGGAAAAAAGTGAAAGGCCAGAACTAGTTGAAATACGTCAGTGCATCCAGGAGCTGCTGAGTAATTTTGAGCGACCATCTCTGCAGCACATTGATTTTATGGTGCAACGGGCATTCAAAGGTTTAATCAATGTAGATCTTAAAGACAGAAACAGTTTATACCGAAAGAATTTAAATGCAGGCCTTGCTGTTCCTGTTCAGGGCATTTTACATCTGATCAGCGAGTATGGAATTGATAAAACGCCAGAAAAAGTTCAGTCATTTTTCAAAAAAGGGTATGAAAATGATTCCGCTTTGTATCAGGCAACGCTTGAGACAGAATTGCCGGGCTTATTCTGCGGCCGTGCAGGAAATGCCTTGGGTTTATACAGCGCTCTTGACATAGGAATGCTTGGCATAGACAGGACTCTGCCACGAACATACGATTGGATGAGAGCAGCGGCGCCCACTTTAGATCTGGCAAACGGGGTAGCGGGACAGGCCCTTGCCGTGTTATTGATTTTGCAAAAGCACCCTACTCAGCTGCTGGAAAAAAAACTGAGCACATTCATCAGTATACTATTAAAAAATCAGTCTCCGGATGGATCATGGCCAATGGAGCATTTACGCCTTGCCGACGGAAAAGCAGGAGTATTGCTTACACTCATTAAATGTTATAGGTACCGTAGTAATTTTGAATTGGAGCAAGCAATCACCAAAGCATTAACAGCATTACGCGTTAAGCTTTATCCAGAGGTAACTTTTTGGTCCTCCAAGAAGAAGGTGGGAGTTCAGGATATTTCCCTAATGGGTGGCACCTCTGGTATTGCCCTGGTTTTTCTCTATGCGTACGAAATTTGGGGTAAACCGAAATATAAAGAGACAGCAGAAAAAATGCTTAATGATTTACCTGAGCTCCCCTACAGCTTTGATTTTAGTTTAGAGTCTGGCCTGGCAGGGATAGGACTTGTGTATGTACAGGCCGCAAAGGCAACTGATGACAGCAGGTGGATGCAACGAATCAACCGGTTGTGCCACTTACTGAATCATATGTTGATCACAAACAGTGAAGATAATATCCACTGGAATATGCGTGGCATGGACAACATTGATGCAAGTTTACTGTCAGGCAATGCTGGGATCATTTATTTTCTGATCAGACTACTGGAAATGAGAAATTCAAATGGCAGACCTTC
>NZ_JBEVDX010000124.1:0-13493 GCF_040513095.1 Pedobacter sp.
TAATAATAATCTGTTCTTATTTGTCTGACAGATCTAACTTGAAAAATCAGTGCGGTCCATGTACTTTGAACTTGTACTGGTTTATCCCGCTCTGCGTTTTATAAATGACATCTCTTTAATGAACTTCTCGGCACTCACCTCGCGGCGGCCTTTATATGTTGCAATGATTCTCTCAGTTTCAGCAGGTCTTAGTATTCCTGCCTTTGTTTAAAGCTTCACCGTTTCAATCGTGTTATTCGCTTTCCGGCATCCGCCGTGCTGCGTTTCCCTTTTTTGTTGGGACTGCAAAGGTAGAAATCTTTTTTAATTTGTCAAGCTTTTTATTTTTTATTTTTCAAGGCTTTAAAACCTTTCAAATATTTGAAACCTTAACAATGATTCCACTTTACACGCCTTTCAAAAAACTAACTCCTTTATCTCTCTCACTAATCCTCTTCCTCCGAAGCGGGATGCAAAAGTAGGAAAAATTCATCTACTGCCAAACATTATCAGCAATTCATTTGTATACATGTGATAACAGCTTAATTTTCAGGCAGAAAAACTTTGCAGCATCTATTACGCATCTGAAGTAGATATGTTGTATCAGGGAATATGGTGAATAGTATACTTACACATGCCTTGTAGGGGTCTGAGCTGGTTCTCATTCGGTATTGACAGATGGCAAACACGGGGTTAACAGGCGGTTAACAGGCAAAAAGGCCACATGCTGCCTGTTAACCGCCTGTTAACCCCCTGTTGAAAGTCCGTCGATACCAAACAAAAACCCTGGCAGAACCTATCAAAATGCCTGTTTGTATACAAGCTATACTGATCACTCACACTGGAAGCTGTAACGCAGCTCTGAAAGAAAGCAAAACTATTCATGTCAACATTCCGTACTCCTATTATATATACCATCTATACACTACCAGTATCAATATCATAGTAGGAGCATGAGTAGAGACCAGGGCACCTGATCTACGACTGCGACATGCAAGCGACCTGATAGTATGCGAGAAAGATAAAAACTCACTGCTCTGCCCTATTTGTTAAATTATGTTAACTGCTTGACTGCTATTCAGCCTTTATCTAGCTTAGCGGACTATTATTTTTAATTGACGTTATCGTATTATTAACTTATCTTTGCAGAATGTTTAAAATTAAACACGTTTTTATATTAAGTTTTACAGTAATTGCCTTGACTATTGCAGGTTGCAAAAGCCGTTTTGAAAAAATCAGGCTGAGCAATGACGTGGCTAAAAAGTACCAGGAGGCCATTAAACTGTACAATAAAAAGGATTATTCTAAAGCATTGATCTTATTCGAAGATCTTTCCCAAAAATACAGGGGAAGAACTGAGGCCGAAGATTTGAACTATTACTACGCCTACACATTATTCCGTTTAAAGGATTACACTACTGCAAGATACCAGTTTAAATACTTTGCAGATACATACCCAACCAGTAAAAACGCAGAAGAATGCCGTTACATGGGCGCCTATTGCTACTATCTGGATTCTCCTGAATACACCCTGGATCAGGAAAACACATATAAAGCAATTGATGCATTACAGTTATTCATCAACTTATACCCAAAAAGCGAACGCGTTGCACAGGCGAGTCAGTACATTACAGACCTGCGTGCAAAACTGGAGCTGAAAGCCTATACCAACTCAAGGTTGTATTATGACCTGGGTGGTTATGACATTGCCAACTACAAATCTTCTGTGATCTCACTGAAAAACGCAGAAATCGACTTCCCGGATATTAAATTTATCGAAGAAATGGACCTGCTGATCGTTAGATCACAATACGATTTTGCAAAAAATAGTTATCCTTTCCGTCAGGAAGACAGATTTACCGAAGCAATTGGCTACGCAAACGAATTTATTGAAAAACACCCTGAAAGTAAGTATCTTGCAGAAGCTAAAACTTTGAAAAGCAACAGCGAAGAAGGGATAGTAAATGCCAAACAACTGATGACGCTTGCAGCTAACCAGGAAGCAAAATATAAAGCTCTCCTTGCACAGGAAGCAAAGTCAGACAGTACCACTACTAACAAAAAGATTAAAATAACAACCCCCAAACAATAATGAATACGAATAAACCCGCCATACCAAATACTACGGTAACAAGAAATGTAAATGATTTAGATCAAAAGACAGAAAATATCTATGAGTCTTTAGTGATTATTTCTAAAAGGGCTAATCAGATTTCTAACAACATGAAAGAAGAACTTCATGGTAAATTAGCTGAGTTCGCTTCGTCTAATGATAACCTGGAGGAGATTTTCGAAAACAGAGAGCAGATTGAAATCAGCAAGCACTATGAGCGCATGCCTAAACCTTCACTGATTGCTATTGATGAGTTTCTGAACGACAAAGTTTATCACAGAAATCCGGCAAAAGATCCGCAATAATACCAGCATATCCGTTAATTTGCATAACCACTTGCAATAATAGACCATGCTCAATAATAAAAACATTATCCTTGGCGTTTGCGGCAGCATCGCAGCCTATAAATCTGCCACTTTAGTCAGACTACTGATTAAGGCCGGCGCAAACGTCAAGGTAATTCTCACTGCTGATGCGGCAAACTTCATTACACCGCTCACCCTCGCTACCCTTTCTAAAAATCCTGTTTATACAAAATACTTCGAAGAAGAAACCGGCGTATGGAGTAACCATGTAGAATTAGGCCTCTGGGCAGATTACATGATTATTGCACCCGCAAGTGCCAATACCATTGGTAAGATGGCAAACGGATTGTGCGACAACCTCCTTAGTGCAGTATACCTGAGTGCAAAATGCCCGGTATTCTTTGCACCAGCTATGGATCTGGACATGTGGAAACACGACAGCACAAAAGCCAATATACAGAAGCTCCAGGAATTTGGCAATGTGATGATCTCCCCAAATAGCGGAGAGCTGGCCAGTGGACTGCATGGAGAAGGCAGAATGGCAGAACCGGAAGAAATCATTGCCTTCCTCATTGGCACCATTAAAAACAATCTTCCCCTGGCTGGAATAAAAGTGATGGTTACCGCCGGTCCTACTTACGAACCCATTGATCCGGTGCGCTTCATAGGCAACCATTCCTCAGGAAAAATGGGTTTCGCTATAGCTGATCAAATGGCGGAACTTGGAGCAGATGTAACATTGATCAGTGGCCCCACTTCAGAAAAAACAAGTCGCCAGATCCGAAAGATCGATGTTATGACCGCAGCGGAAATGCTCGAAGCCTGCAAAAGCAGCTTTACGCAAAGTAACATCATCATCATGAGTGCCGCTGTGGCAGATTACACACCTGCACAGGTATCCCTGCAAAAGATCAAAAAAAAGGATGAAGAATTTAGTATAGCGCTCAAAAAAACTACAGATATCCTGCTTACCCTTGGGCAGCTGAAAACGCCGGAACAGATTCTGGTAGGTTTTGCCCTGGAAACGACCAACGAGGAAGAAAATGCCGTTTATAAACTGAAGAAGAAAAACCTCGACCTGATTATACTCAATTCACTTCAGGATGCAGGCGCAGGCTTTAAGAAAGATACGAACAAAATTACTATCTTTAATCGTGCAGCAGAAAAAACAACCTACGGACTAAAGTCTAAAGCCGAAGTAGCCAAGGACATCTGCACTGCAATATTAAAGCTCTATAAGGCATGAAAAAGACACTGTCTCTCATTGTACTGTTCATATTATCCCTCAGCAGTGGTTATGCACAGGAATTAAATGCCCGGGTTCTGGTAGTTGCCCCGCAGGTATCCAATATGAACAAGGCCAATGTAGACCTGATACAGTCTACCATCCGAAATTTCCTCAATAACAATAAATGGAGCAACCAGACTTACCAGCCTCAGGAAAGAATTGAATGCAACTTCGTCATTACCATAACGGCGTGGGACGGAAGTTCCGCCTACAAAGCAGAAGCACAGATACAAACCAGCAGGCCGGTTTATGGAACTTCTTACAACACTACCCTGCTGAATCTGAGCGATAAGGATTTTGATTTTAACTACAATGAAGGCCAGCCCATCGATTATTCTGATCAGAATTACCTCACTAATCTAAGTTCGCTGCTATCTTATTATGCATTTACTATCATCGGACTTGATAAAGACAGCTTCAGTAAACTCGGAGGAACCCCTTATTATCTGAAAGCACAGACAATCCTCAATATAGCCCAGGTATCCGGCAATTCTGGCTGGAAGGCATTTGACGGACTGCGTAATCGGTACTGGCTAAACGAAAACCTGCTCAACAAGAGTTTCGAAGAACTCAGGGTGTTTATTTATAATTATCACCTGAATACGCTCGACCATATGCAGGCTGATCCTGCAAAGGCCACGAAACTGATGTTGGCTTACCTTCCCGATTTAAAAATGATGGATAAAAAGAAACTTGGTTCCATTTTTCCGAATGTCTATTTTGCCACCAAGGCTGAAGAAGTAGTCAATGTCCTGTCCATGGGCAGCGCTCAGGATAAAATTGATGGCTACAACCTTCTTAATGAGATTGACCCCGCAAACCTGAGCAAATACGACGCACTCAAAAAGAATTAAAATTCCATATCTTTCTCTATTTCAATATATTTACACTTATTTTAAAAATAATTTTGTTTATACGAATAACTTCGTACATTTGAATACGAAACAATTCGTATAAACAATTATGTCTTCAGAACTTACAGCAAAACCAACGGAAAGCGAACTGGAAATACTCCAGATATTATGGGAGAAAGGGAACTGCACGGTTAGGGACGTACATGAGATCCTTACCAGGAACAAAGAAGCCGGGTATACTACTACCCTTAAACTGATGCAGATTATGCATGAAAAAGGGCTTGTGGAAAGAGATACAAGTTCAAAAACACATATATACAGCGCCTTGGCCAGTCAGCAGAAAACACAGCAGCACCTGGTTTCAAGATTAATTGACAACGCATTTAACGGATCTGCGGCGAGGATGGTAATGCAGGCATTGGGAAATCACAAATCCAGTAAAGACGAAATAGAAGCAATAAAGAAATACTTAGACCAATTAGATCAAAAATAATATGGAAACTTTATTACACAATCTCGTACAGGCCACCGGCTGGAGCATACTGCACTCACTATGGCAAAGTGCCCTGATCTACGCATTGCTCCTGCCCTTCCAGATGAAGGTATTTGGTCTCAATGCCAGACAGAAATATGCAATGGCCTACGGTTCGATATGTCTGATGTTCGCATCATTTGTGTTTACCTTTAACCTGGCTTTTCACTGGTCTACAGAAATAGCATCCCAAAACTTTGCTGTCCCTGCGATAGTCTTGCCGACAGCATTGCCGGCTAATTTAGCACACTACGTCGAGATGGTGTTTCCTTACCTCGTATTGTTTTATAGCTTAGGTCTGATCGGACAATCCCTGATCGTGATCCAGGGCTACCGAAAAGTACAATCGCTTAAAAAAAGAGCCTACACGATCATTCCTGAAAGCTGGAACACGCTTTTTCAGAACCTGAAAATAGAATTGAACATCGAAAAAGAGATCAACTTCCGCCTGTCTGACCATGTGAGTGTCCCCCTGGTAATCGGCTTCTTTAAACCGGTAATCCTGTTTCCTATCGCTCTTGCTGCACAAATGGATCTCAAACAGGTAGAAACTATTTTGATTCACGAACTTTCACATATCAGAAGGAATGATTACTTCTTCAACCTGGTTAAGACTATGATTGATACCATCCTGTTTTTCAATCCTTTTGTATGGCTTGCAGGCAGATTCATAAATATTGAAAGAGAGCATGCCTGTGACGACCTCGTCGTAAAAGTAACACATACTCCGCTTACATATGCCCATGCATTATTGACACTTGAACTGATAACTGATAAAAGCAGTCCTGTACTGGCCCTGGCCGCTACAGGAACAAATCAACACCTATACCAACGTATTAAAAGAATTACTGATATGAAAACTACATATGCCAACTCCAAACAAAAGTTATTTGCAGTAACCCTGACCTTCGCAACGATCATTTCACTGGCCTGGATTAATCCCTCCAAAAAAGAAAAAACAGTAAGTACTGTACCACATACAAAAGATCTGATACAGAAATCCTCGGAAATATGTTTTCAGGATACCACTAAGAAAAAGAACAGGAAACAATTTAAAATTGTAAATACAGATTCTGTATATGTCCCGGCACCAAATGCACCGGCCGCACCAGAAAAAACTCCTGTTGCCCCTGTAGCTCCTATCGCACCGGCAGCGCCTGGAAATGTAGCTGCTCCAAAAGCACCTAAAACTCCTGTGGCACCAGAATTAGCAGACCTGGATGTAAATGTCAGTCCTTTGACAGACGTAATTGTAAATTTCTCTGACAATGTTATGGAAATGACTATGGCTCATTTTAACGGTAAAAATCCTGACGAAATAAAAAAAATGCAGGCAGAAATTCAGAAAAAAGGTGCTGAGCTTCAACGCAAGTTCAACTCCCCCGAACAAAAAGCCAAATGGGAGAAAATCGGTGCTGAGATGAAAGCTAAGTATGACAGTCCGCAGGAAAAGGCTAAGTGGGAAAAGTTTGCCAAAGAAGCCGAACTCCATGCGCAAAAAATGATGAATGATCCGGAATTTAAAAAGAACCTGCAAAAAATCACGATCACCCGCCAGCAGCCAATGAAAATCGTTATTGAAAACGAAGATACCCGGAAGCTGAAGGAAAGTCCTGAATATCTCGAACTTAAAAAGAAATTTGATAGGGATGTGGAGGACCTCCTGAACAAGAAAAACAAAAAAGACGAGAACTAAATCATAAGACTTCTTATTTAGAATAGCCCTGTACAGGAAATCTGTGCAGGGCTATTTTTGTTTACAAAGAAATAAACATCCATTGACTAAGTTTTCATAATTTAGCAAAGAATATGCTACAGAAACTTTCTATACGTAATTACGCATTGATCGATAGTGTTGATCTGGAACTCGACAAGGGTTTGAACATCATCACTGGTGAAACAGGTGCGGGTAAGTCTATTATGTTAGGCGCACTTTCCTTAATTCTGGGCCAGCGCGCGGAAACCAAATACTTCTTTAACCAGGATAAGAAATGTGTGATCGAGGGGCAGTTTAAACTTTCAGGTACATCCCTGCAGGGTTATTTTGAAGAACTTGATCTTGATTTCCATCAGGAAAGTATTTTGAGGAGAGAGATCTCTATTGACGGGAAATCAAGGGCCTTTATCAATGATACCCCGGTTACACTGGCGGTCATGAAACAGGTAGGAGAAAAACTGATTGACATCCATTCACAGCACGCCACCTCCGAAGTAAATGATCCGGGCTTTCAGTTATCGGTAGTTGATACACTTTCGGATCATATGCCGCTGCTGACCGACTATCGCCAGAAATTTAAAACTTATAAAAAACATTTGCAGCACCTGATCAATATGCAGACATCTGCTGATGAAGCAAGGAGCAAACAGGATTATGAGCAATTTCTGTTCAATGAACTGGAAAACGCAAATTTAAATGCAGATGAGCAGGCTTCACTCGAGATGGAACTGGAAGCACTGAACCATGCTGAAAGTATAAAAAGAGGATTGGTAAATGGCCACACCTTACTTGATGGAGAAGAAACTGCTGTTATTCCGATACTGAAAGAAGTAGTGAACCAGATACAGGGGATAGAAAAATTCAATCCGGCATATGTAGCACTCAATGAAAGATTACGCTCTGCTCTGATAGAGATAAGGGATATTGCAGAAGAAACATCCGTATTTGAGGAAAACATCGTTTTTAATCCTGCACGTATCGAAGAGATCAATACCAGGCTGGATACAGTTTATACCCTTCAGCAAAAACACCGCGTAAACAGTATTGAAGAATTACTGGCTATTCAAACGGAACTTTCAGATAATCTGAATACACTGCTGAACAGCGATGAAGAAATAGAACGCCTGATCAGGGAGATCAATAAACTCAAGATCGATCTGGAAAAAATAGCAGACACACTGACAAAAAACCGCAGCAAGGCAATTGATATTGCACAAAAACAGGTCGGAGAAATTTTGGTACAGGTAGGAATGCCAAATGCTAAAATTAAAATCGAGCAGACGGTAGTAGAAAACCTGAACAAAGATGGCAAGGATATGATCTCATTACTATTCTCGGCAAATGCAGGACAAGCACCCGCACCTGTGGGAAAAGTTGCCTCAGGAGGCGAGCTTTCCAGACTGATGCTGGCGATAAAATCGATCATCTCCAAACATACGGCACTGCCTACACTGATCTTTGACGAAATTGATACAGGTATATCTGGTGAAACCGCACTCCGCGTAGGGGATGTTATCGGTGAGCTGGAACAAAACATGCAGGTCATCTGCATTACCCACCTGCCACAGATCGCTGCCAAAGGTGAAGCACATTACTTTGTCTATAAAAAAGAGGATGGTGAAAGAACCACCACAGGTATCCGCAGGTTAACTAATCAGGAACGCGTCATGGCAATTGCCGAAATGCTCAGTGGTAAAAACCCGGGGGAGTCTGCACTCAAAAACGCAGAAGACCTGCTGAGCTTCAAGAATTTGTAGGATAAAACTCTCAGGAGACAGCAGCATCTTTCAATTTAACTTATTTTAACAATTTAAAGCCTCCTGCAGGCTTTTTTTTATTTCAAAATGGCCTGAAGATAAGTTAAATTAGTCCCATGATTAAATATCTCCTTGGGACAGTTTTAATGCTGGTATTTTGTGTGAATTTGCAGGCCCAGAAATTGTATTCCATTACAGGAGTTGTACAGGATAAAAAAGGAGAAACACTTCCCGGGGCGGGTATCTATCTGAGTGGGTATACCACAGCAACAGTAACCAACAATGACGGGCAGTTTAACCTTGCGAAGTTAAAACCAGGATCCTATGAGGTTGTTGTGCAGATGATGGGATATCTGCCCTACAGTAAAAGTGTGATCATCTCCGATCAGTCTGTCAATATCAAAATCATTCTGCAGGAAAATACAGTTCAGCTAAATGAAGTTGTAATTACAGCGGATCCCAACCGTGAAAAGAACCTGCAGTTATTCAAAGAGTTTTTTATCGGGCGAACGCCCAATTCTGCTAAATGTAAGATCCTGAATCCTCAGGTATTGTATATCAAATACGATGGAGATCACAGGATTCTGAGTGTCACCAGTAATGAGTTCCTGGTTGTGGAAAACAAAGCACTGGGCTACAGGCTAAAGTATATGCTCAACCTTTTCGAATATAATTTTGATACAAGAATTGTATATTTCTCCGGCCTTCCGGTATTTGAAGACCTGAAAGGCTCTGGCAGCAAGAGAAGAACATGGCTGAAGAACCGGGAGATCGCCTACGCAGGTTCTCCTCAGCATTTCTTTCAGGCACTTTACAGGAATAAAGTAGAGGAAGAAGGTTTTATCATTTATAAACGAATCAAGATTCCGAATCCAAACAGGCCTTCTGATGCATATCTTGCTGCTGCCAGGGCCAGGTTACTGAGAAAAAGGAAAAGTCAGGTGATCATCGGATCCATTGTCACAGATTCCCTGAACACGCTGCAGCAACTCGCAAACCTGCCAAAGGATTATACCAGCTTAGATATGTCAGGCGTCTCAACAGATACACTGGTAAAACAGATGTACCCTAATATGAAGACCATCAATTATAAAGATGAACTTTATGTGATGTACACCAAGGAAGAAGAAAGCATCGGTTACTCCAACACCGGCCATTACATAATGAGACCTTTAACAGTTCCAAATTATGAAATCTCGGTAGTGCAGATGCTACAGGGCCCGGTTAGCTTTTATGCCAATGGAGGCATGCATGATGCCAAATCATTATTATACGAGGGTTTCTGGGCCTATGAAAAAATCGGCGATATGGTACCCATGGATTATGTCCCCCTAAATAAAAGATAAACCGCCTATTGCATTATACTAATATTATTAGTATTTTTAGCTAACTATACTGGAGATATGTTAGAGGATAAAAATACGGGTAATTACCTTAAAGGCAGAGGTGCCCAGTTCAACCCGCACAACCGCTTCGCGGCGAATTCCTATGTACAGGAACATGCCGAGGGTATTGACGACTGGGAAGTGGAGAACCACAAAACAACATTTATTATTGGCACATCAAAATCTATTATCAACAAGGTGGATAGTCCTGATGTAGGCATGGCTTATTCCCTTAACCCTTACCAGGGATGCGAACATGGCTGCACCTACTGTTATGCCAGGAATGCGCACGAATACTGGGGCTTCAGTGCAGGTCTGGACTTCGAGAGGAAAATCATCGTGAAAAAAGATGCGCCTGATCTCTTTAAAAAATTCCTTGAGCGCAAGGGCTGGAATGCAGAAACTATCTCCCTGTCGGGCAATACAGATTGTTATCAGCCGGCAGAACGTGAATATAAACTGACCCGTCAGCTGCTTGAGATTGCTTTGGCATATAAACAGCCTATAGGTATGATTACCAAAAATTCCCTGATCCTCCGGGATAAGGACATCCTTCAGGAAATGGCAAAGCTCAATCTGTGTATGGTATATGTTTCCATCAACAGCCTTGACGAGAAACTGCGGCTGCTCATGGAACCCAGAACTACTACTGCAAAGCAGAGACTAAAAGTAGTGGAAGAACTGAGTGCCGCAGGAATACCTACCGGAGTAATGGTTGCCCCTATTGTTCCGGGTTTAAATGACCATGAAATCCCAGCTGTATTAAAAACCATCGCATCTTGTGGAGCTATTGGAGCCGGGTATACTATAGTGAGGTTAAATGGGGCTATCGGAGGAATTTTTGAGGACTGGCTGCGCCAGAATTTCCCTGACAGGTTTGACAAGGTATGGCATATGATACAATGCTGTCATGGCGGCAATGTAAATGACAGCCGCTTCGGAGAGCGGATGCGCGGGGATGGAAATATTGCGCAGATAATCCGTGATACATTTAAGCTGCACTGCAGAATCAATAACCTCAACACAAAATCTGTCGTTCTCGACTCAGGGATATTCGCTGTGCCAACCCAACAGACGAGGATGTTCTTATAAACAAAAAAGGCTGCCTTTGAGGGCAGCCTTATATTTAAAAGAACTCATGTCTTATACTTCTTTTTTCTTCTTACCAGGACTCTTGTTCTCCACTACAATCAGATCAGTTTCTTTATTGTAGTCGATCTCAAGAATATCTCCATCGTTGATCTCTCCCTTAAGGATTTCTTCAGCAATAGGATCTTCCAGGTATTTCTGTATCGCACGTTTCAGCGGGCGGGCACCAAAGTTACTGTCAAAACCTTTGTCGGCAATAAAGTCTTTCGCCACATCAGTTAACTTGATCTCATAACCCAAACTATGTACACGTCCGAATAAAGATTTCAGTTCGATATCGATGATTTTGAAGATCTCTTCTTTACCAAGGGTATTGAACACGATTACATCGTCTACACGGTTCAGGAACTCAGGAGCAAAAGCACGTTTCAGCGCATTTTCAATTACTCCCCTTGAGTGCGAATCTACCTGATTGGTTTTAGCAGTAGTAGAGAAACCTACACCCTGTCCAAAATCTTTCAGCTGACGGGCACCAATATTTGAAGTCATGATGATGATCGTATTTCTGAAATCTACCTTACGGCCTAAACTGTCAGTCAGTTGTCCTTCATCCAATACCTGCAATAAGATATTGAATACATCAGGGTGAGCTTTTTCAATCTCATCCAGCAGGATCACTGCATATGGTTTACGGCGTACTTTTTCAGTTAACTGACCACCTTCCTCGTAACCTACGTATCCCGGAGGCGCTCCCACTAAACGGGATACCGCAAATTTCTCCATGTACTCACTCATATCAATCTGGATCAGTGAATCATCACTGTCAAACATGAATCTTGCAAGTTCCTTGGCCAGTTCAGTTTTACCTACACCCGTTGGGCCTAAGAAAATGAATGAACCGATAGGTTTTTTAGGATCTTTCAATCCTGCTCTGGTACGTTGTATAGCCCTTGTCAGTTTCTTGATGGCATCATCCTGTCCAATGATTTTCGCTGCAACAGTTTCCTGCATGTTCAGCAATTTCACACTGTCAGTCTGGCCAACACGCTGTAAAGGTATACCAGTCATCATGGAAACCACTTCAGCAACGTTATCTTCAGTAACAGTATAACGTTTGGTTTTGGTTTCAGCTTCCCATGCAGATTTAGCGCGTTCAAGTTCTTCCAGCAGATTTTTCTCTGTATCTCTTAACTTGGCAGCTTCCTCATATTTCTGGCTTTTAACTACTTTGTTCTTCTCAACTTTGATATTCTCGATTTTAGTCTCGATATCAATGATGTTTTCAGGAACATGGATATTGGTTAAGTGTACCCTTGAACCAGCTTCATCTAAAGCATCAATAGCTTTATCAGGAAGGAACCTGTCAGTAATATATCTTGAAGTCAGCGAAACGCAGGCGTTGATCGCTTCATTTGTATACGTTACACCGTGGTGTTCTTCATATTTCTCTTTGATACGGTTAAGGATCTCAATCGTTTCATCAGGAGAAGCAGGTTCGATCATCACTTTCTGGAAACGACGGTCAAGTGCACCATCTTTCTCAATGTACTGACGGTATTCATCCAGAGTTGTTGCACCTATACATTGTATCTCTCCCCTTGCAAGTGCAGGTTTAAACATGTTCGAAGCATCAAGTGAGCCAGAAGCTCCACCTGCACCAACAATAGTATGGATCTCATCAATGAACAGAATTACATCCGTAGATTTTTCCAGTTCATTCATTACCGCTTTCATACGTTCCTCAAACTGACCGCGGTATTTAGTACCTGCAACCAGTGAAGCAAGATCTAAAGTAACTACGCGTTTGTTGAACAATACCCTGGATACCTTACGCTGAACGATACGCAGGGCAAGACCTTCTGCAATAGCAGATTTACCTACACCCGGCTCACCAATCAGAATAGGATTGTTTTTCTTACGGCGTGACAGGATCTGAGAAACACGTTCTATTTCCTTTTCACGGCCTACGATAGGATCAAGACGGCCTTCTTCCGCGGCTTTGGTTAAGTCCCTTCCAAAATTGTCCAGTACCGGAGTCTTGGATTTAATGTCAGATACCTTTTTAGGGCTTGAGAAACTTTCCTCTTCGCGGTAATCATCATCTCCGCCAGTTGAGGCACTACCCTGAGTTTCATCCCTGAAGCCGTTTTTGTTAACTTCAACTTCCTGTTTGAAAATCTCATAGTTGATGCTGTATTGCAGCAGAATCTGTGAAGCAATATTATCGTCATCGCGAAGAATAGAAAGAAGCAGGTGCTCCGTTCCTATCAGATCGCTTTTAAATATTTTAGCTTCAAGATATGTGATCTTTAAAACTTTTTCGGCCTGTTTGGTCAAGGGAATATTTCCCAGATTAACCGTCACACTGGATGTACCCCTAACTGCCTCTTCAATTGAGCGGCGTAATTTAGACGTGTCAACTCCGAGTGACTTCAATATTTTGATAGCCATACCATCGCCTTCGCGAATCAGGC
>NZ_JBEVDX010000125.1:0-25059 GCF_040513095.1 Pedobacter sp.
AAGAAAGCTCGTAAAAAGTTCCAATTCAGTAAACGTTAATCTCAAGGAGGACAAAGACAATGGCAAGAACAACATATCAAGACTTATTGGATGCAGGTGTACATTTTGGTCACCTTACCCGCAAATGGAATCCGAAAATGGCACCATATATTTTTATGGAACGCAACGGGATTCACATTATAGATTTAAATAAAACTTTAACTAAAACTGAAGAAGCTGCTTCAGCGATCAAACAGATCGTAAAATCAGGTCGTAAGATCTTATTTGTAGCTACTAAGAAACAAGCTAAAGAAATCGTTGCTGATCAGGCAAAAAAAGTAAACATGCCTTTCGTAACTGAACGTTGGTTGGGTGGTATGTTAACTAACTTCCAAACTGTACGCAAGTCAATCAAAAAGATGTCTAACATCGATAAAATGACTAAAGATGGTACTTATTCGATTCTTTCCAAGAAAGAGCGTTTAATGATCCAGCGTGAGCGTATCAAATTGGAAAGCTTATTAGGTGGTATCGCGGATTTAAACCGTTTACCAGCAGCAATCTTTTTAATTGACGTTAAAAAAGAGCATATCGCAGTTAGCGAAGCGTTGAAATTAAACATTCCAACATTTGCAATGGTTGATACAAACTCTGATCCGTCAAACATCGATTTCCCTATCCCGGCGAATGATGATGCAACTAAATCTATCTCTTTAATTACTGATGTAATCATCAAAGCAATCGAAGAAGGTTTGGACGAGCGCAAACGCGAGAAAGATGATGAAGCTGAAAAAGAAGCTGTAGCTGCTAAAGCTGCTGCTGATGCTCCTGAAACTGCTGCACCTGGCGCAAGAAGAGCTAGAAAAGAAAATGCTGAAACCGAAGAAGGAACAAGCGAAGCATAAATAATATATTTTTGGGTTGTATGTTGTGCGTTGAAGGTTCTTACTAACAACTTACAATGTACAACCCATAATTTTTTAGATAAAAACTTAAAAAAGAACATAAAATGTCAGTACAAATTTCTGCAGCAGATGTAAACAAATTACGCCAACAAACCGGTGCCGGTATGATGGATTGCAAAAAAGCATTAATAGAGGCCAATGGCGATTTCGAAGCTGCGGTTGATTACTTACGTAAAAAAGGTGCTAAAGTTGCAGCAAGCCGTCAGGATCGTGATTCTAACGAAGGTGTTGTAATCGCAAAAGCTACAGCTGACGGAACCCGCGGTGTAGTAGTTGAATTGAACTGCGAAACTGATTTCGTGGCAAAAAATGCTGATTTCATCGCTTTAGCAAATAAATTCACTGATTTAGCAGTTGAAAAAAATCCAGCTACTTTAGAAGAACTTTTATCTCTTGAAGTTGATGGTCAGAAAGTTTCTGATATCATTGTTGAAAACACTGGTAAAATCGGTGAAAAAATTGGTATCTCTAAATTTGAAACTGTTTCTGGAGAGAAAGTTATTCCTTACATCCACAGTAACTACCGTTTAGGCGTTTTAGTAGCCTTAAACCAGGCTGTTGCAGGCGCTGATGAAGCTGGAAAAGACGTTGCTATGCAAATTGCTGCCATGAACCCGGTAGCTTTAGATAAAGCTGTCGTAGACACACACACGATCGAGCGTGAAATGGAAATTGCTAAAGAGCAAATCCGTGCAGAAGGTAAACCAGAAGAAATGGTTGAGAAAATTGCTGCTGGTAAACTGAACAAGTTTTACAAAGACAGTACTTTATTAAACCAGGAATTCGTGAAAGACTCTTCTAAAGATGTTCGTAAATTTTTAAATGACACTGCTAACGGTTTAACTGTTACAGCATTTAAACGTGTTCAATTAGGATCATAGTTCCTTCAATGATAATTAAAAGGTCCCTTATTTTAAGGGACTTTTTTTTTGCCTTATATTTAGCGAAATTCAGCAGGAATGATAGCAATCACGAATTGTAAGTTTTTTAAAGAAGGACAGTTGATTACCAATGCTTCTATATTGACGGCAGACGGATTGATCACAGCGATAACAGAGGGAGCGATCCCGGCAGGATATACTATTGAAGATGCAGAGGGAGCGTATGTTGCTCCCGGATTTATCGACTTGCAGATCTATGGCTCCGGCGGTAACCTGTTCTCTGCCTATCCAACGGTAGAAACACTGAGGCAGATGGATGAGAACCTGATCAGTAAGGGCACTACAGGTTTTCTGGCTTGTCTGGCTACAAATTCACTTGATGTTTTCTCTGAGGCGATTTTAGCAGCTAAGGCCTATCGTCCTGAAGCAAAAGGTTTTCTTGGCCTTCATCTGGAGGGACCGTTTCTGAATCCCAAAAGATTGGGTGCCCATCCTCTCCAATATGTGCACAAAGCTACGCTGGAGGAGGTCAAGCGATTGCTTGACGACGCTGATGGGGTTGTCAGGATGATGACACTGGCTGCTGAGCTGCAGGATGAGGAAGTCATCAATTATCTGCTGGAGCAGGGAATAGTCCTCTCTCTCGGACACAGTGATGCAAATTTTGAACAGGCCAACAAGGCTTTTGCTGCAGGGTTTACAACATCTACGCACCTGTTCAATGCCATGCCTCCCATACACCACCGCAATCCCGGTCTGCCTGTGGCAATACTGAATCATCCAAATGCGATGGCCAGTATTATTGCTGATGGTGCCCACGTGGATTTTGAGATGGTAAAGCTCAGCTATAAAATGATGAAGGATAGACTTTTTCTGATTACAGATGCAGTAACTGCCTGTGCTATCGGGCCCTATCAGCATATATTAAATGGCGACAGGTTTGTGATGCCTGACGGAACGATCTCCGGCTCTAACATTACGCTGCGCGATGCGGTAAGCAATTGTGTAAACCATTGTGCTATACCTGTTAGCGATGCACTGGATATGGCTTCGTTACATCCTGCCCGGGCCTTGAAAATACAGGATAAGCTGGGAGATATTGCCCCGGGAAAAGCGGCCAGCTTATTGCTGCTGTCGGACGAATTTGCGCTCCGTAAGGTATTTGTCGCAGGAGTTGAATATTTGATCAGTATTAATTAAAACAAATAGTTATTTTTGGAGTCATGAAGTACAAAAGGATCCTACTAAAGTTAAGCGGCGAATCGCTGATGGGCGAGAAGCAATACGGTATAGATAATGCACGCGTTAAGCAATACGCCGAAGATATCAAAGCTGTTCATGCCCAGGGGCTGGAAATCGCAATTGTTATTGGTGGCGGTAATATTTTTAGAGGCCTGAGTGCAGAAAAATCCGGGATGGACAGAGCCCAGGCAGATTATATGGGTATGCTGGCTACAGTGATCAACAGTATGGCACTGCAGGACGCGCTTGAGAAGGTAGGACTAAAAACCAGGTTGCTTACCGCAATCAAAATGGAACAGATCTGCGAACCCTTTATCCGCAGAAGAGCAGTGCGCCACCTTGAAAAAGGGCGTGTGGTGATCTTTGGTGCCGGTACAGGAAACCCGTATTTCACTACAGATTCTGCCGCTGCACTGCGTGCGATAGAAATCAAAGCAGATGTGGTATTGAAAGGTACCCGCGTTGATGGTATTTATACTGCAGATCCTGAGAAAGACCCGACAGCAACACGTTATTCTGAGATCTCTTTCAAAGAAGTATATTCCAAAGGATTAAATGTTATGGACATGACAGCTTTTACACTTTGTGAAGAAAACCAGCTTCCTATCATCGTTTTCGATATGAACAAACATGGTAACTTCATGAAGATTGCACAGGGAGAAGAAATTGGTACCCTGGTGAAAGGCTGATTTTAACACAATTATATTTTTGATAAACAGTAAATTATGAACGACCTCATAAAAAAACAATTACAGGATGCTCAGGCTACAATGGATAAAGCAATTGCGCATTGTGAATCTGAATTGACTAAAATAAGGGCAGGAAAAGCTTCAGCGGGTATGCTGGACGGAATTACAGTTGACTATTACGGAAGTGCTACGCCGCTGGGCAGTGTTGCAAGTATTAACACTCCTGATGCACGTACAATCCTTGTTCAGCCCTGGGAGAAAAATATGCTTGTTCCTATTGAACGCGCCATTATGGAGGCCAATATCGGTATCAACCCGCAGAATGATGGTGTGGTAATCCGTCTTGGTGTACCACCACTGACTGAAGAACGCAGAAGAGACCTGGTAAAAAAGGTAAAGGAAGAAGCAGAACGCGGCCGTATCACGGTACGTAATATCCGCAAAGACGCCAATGAGAAAATCAAAAAACTGAAGGGCGACGGCGTATCAGATGATGAGATCAAAACAGGCGAAGCTGAAGTACAGAAAATCACCGACCTCTATATCGTGAAAGTTGATAAACATGCTGAAGCAAAAGAGAAAGATGTAATGACCGTATAACGGAAATTAAATATAATACAATAGTCAATAAAGAGGGAATGTAGCAAAAGCTATATTCCCTTTGTTTATTTTTGCTGCCTACTTATCCCTTCATGAACTTATTAGTACAATATTTAAAGAATTATAAATGGGTTGTTTGTCTTGCGCTCTTACTCGCAGCTATTAACATCGCCTTCTCGTTACTTGATCCCTATATTACGGGACGCATAGTAGACAGTTTTATTGAGAAAAAGAACGTGCTGAACCGCAGTGAATTTATCTATGGGGTTTTAGGATTAGTGGGGATGGGCGTTGGTGCGGCCATGGTTTCCAGGATAGCGAAAAATTTCCAGGATTACTTTACGAGTATCATCGTTCAGAAAGTAGGCGCACAGATGTACGCAGATGGACTGAAACATTCACTCGAGTTACCATACCAGGTTTTTGAAGATCAGCGCAGCGGAGAAACCCTGGGGATTTTGCAAAAAGTGAGGCTTGACAGTGAGAAGTTTATCACATCTTTCATCAGTATATTGTTTGTCAGCCTGATCGGAATGGTTTTCGTGATCGTGTATTCGGTGGCGGTAAGTTATAAAGTAACGATCATCTATTTTACGGCAATCCCGATCATCAGCTTTGTGAGCTGGTTCCTGAGCAGGAAGATAAAAACCATACAGCAGAAGATCGTAGGAGAAACTACAGCGCTGGCGGGTTCCACTACAGAATCACTGCGGAATATTGAACTGGTTAAAAGTCTCGGATTGGCGAGCCAGGAAATTGAGCGTCTGAATAAGACCACCTATAAAATCCTGGGACTGGAACTTAAGAAGGTGAAGTATGTCAGGAGTATGAGTTTTGTACAGGGAACAACGGTAAACCTGGTGCGAAGCATTATGGTAGTAGTACTGCTGATCCTGATTTTTGAAAACACGATCTCCGCCGGACAATACTTTTCGTTCCTGTTTTATTCGTTTTTCCTGTTTGGCCCATTACAGGAACTCGGAAACGTAATTCTTTCCTGGCGTGAGGCCGAGGTTTCTCTGGGTAACTTTAAAAAGATCCTTAATACTCCTTTGGACCAGAAACCTTTAAATCCGAAGGTGCTCGACAAGATTGCTTCCCTGGAGTTTTCCAACTTAAGTTTCCGACACCTGACGGGTAAAAGCAATGCCCTGAACGAGATCAGCTTTAACGTAAAAGAAGGTGAGACCATCGCCTTTGTTGGTCCTTCAGGCTCTGGTAAAACAACGCTGGTAAAATTACTGGTTGGCTTGTATCAACCTGTGATCGGAGAAGTGCTTTACAACGATATTAGCAGCCGCGAGATTGACCTGGATCAGCTGAGAGAGAAGATTGGCTTTGTTACGCAGGATACACAACTGTTTTCAGGTACGATCCGGGAGAACCTTCAGTTTGTACGGCCCGGGGCAACAGACGAAGAATGTTTAAGGGTGATGGAACAGGCTGCCTGCCAGACATTGCTTGCACGCGCAGACAAGGGACTGGATACCGTTATCGGTGAAGGCGGAGTAAAAGTGTCAGGTGGAGAAAAACAGCGTTTGTCGATCGCCCGTGCGTTGCTGCGCAGACCTGATATCCTGGTATTTGATGAAGCTACGTCCTCACTGGATTCACTTACAGAAGAGGAGATCACTGCAACCATCAGAGACGTATCTGACCTGACTAATCATATTACGATACTTATTGCACACAGGCTTTCTACCATCCGCCATGCGGACAGAATTTATGTGCTGGAGAAAGGGCATATTATCGAACAGGGTGAGCATGCTTCACTGCTTGCAGAGAAAGGCCTTTATTATGCAATGTGGCGTCAGCAGGTAGGAGAAAGATAATCCATCTTTACAGATAATCATCAAACATAAACTTCATCACCCGCTCTTCCTGAATGATGCGGGTGATCAGTGGAATTAAGTATAAAGGAAGACCGATAGCCAGTACATACCAGGAATGGAAGACCATGGCTATGCCGATCATTTCGGGGATAATACTCAGGTAGTAATTAGGGTGGCGGAAATATTTAAACAGAAAACTTTTGTTGATGATATGGATGTTTCTTGGTGCAATGATGAGCTTTACTGTCCAGATATAGCTGATCTGGCAGATAATATAATACAGTACAAAAATAGACGTAGCATACAGGATTAATCCTGCCCATGAAAGTATGTCGTGATGGCCGGCCTTGTTCAGGCCTTCGGTAATGCAGGCACCGTAATAAAGAAAGTGACAACTGATGAGGATCAGCGTATTCAGTGCCCCAAATTCTATTCCCCCCTTTCGCCTTACTATTTTTTCATTTTTCGCAGAAATAACCACAGTATAAAATCTGGCAACCAGGATTAAAACAAAAATAACAGTCAGCATTTGTTCAGGTATTTGGTACTTGCAAAAATCTGTGATCATCCGGCAACGGCCAATCCCCAAAGCAGGGGGTTTTTTTATTGTCTGTTTCTGTTTATTTACCTGTCATCACTGTAAATGGCTTATTTAAGAAACAAATTTTAGCCCGTTTATTAACCATTTTGCGCACAAATCTGCTGTATTCGCGTCAATATCTGATTGATTGATCTATTTTTTTACTGTTTTCTAAAACTTTAGATTGTATTAAATTATTGACTGATAGTTTTTTAATGGATACCTCTCAGAGTTTTTTTTAAACGTACGAATAACATTTATTATCCATTTAAATGTTAATATGACATTTAATATATTATTCCTACATTAGATTTATAATTGATGCTGTGGATTTAGCAAAAGGGCCAAATATAAAGTGTGAAAAAATAAATTTTAGACAATTCATGTCTTCAGCCATCATTGATAGCTCAGGGATAACCATGAAACCGATCTGTTATGAAAAACGTTGTTTCTCCATCTTTCCGCCTTAGGGAAAATTGTATCCGGATATCCTGTCTTCAGGAAATCTGCCAGTTCTGTAACCAAATATCAAATATATAATGCTATGAAAATTTTTATACTCAACAATAACAGGAGGTATAGCTGGATTGCTCTGCTGATGGTATTGCTTTTGTCGCCGCTACTAGGCCTGGGACAAACTTCTCCAGTAGAAGGAAAGGTAAGTGATATTCTTTTGATCAATCTGCTGGGTAATGCCCCACAGGAGGTAGCTGTAGGCGGCTGTTCGGTAATTACTGTACAGATGAAACCAAGTGCAAATGACCTGAGTGAAGAAGTTGTGGTAGGTGATGGATCGCAGTGATTTCAGTCCGACGACATTGTAATTCTGCTAACTAAATCGTCAGCCTGCCTTTGATATGGCAGGCTGATTTAACTATCTTACCTTCTAAATCTTTACGAGCATGTTTAAAAGATCTATCTTTCAATTTACCAGTATGTTTATGCTTGTGCTGAGCGGTAGCATTGCAGCTTTTGCCCAGCAGACGACGGTTACATTACATGCTGATCATCCTTCAAATACGATCAGCAAACATATCTACGGGCATTTTGCAGAGCACCTTGGAAGGTGTATCTATGATGGCTTTTATGTAGGTGACAGCTCTTCGATTCCCAATACGGCTGGTGTAAGGAATGATATTATTGCAGCTTTAAAAAATCTGAATATCCCCAACCTGAGGTGGCCGGGTGGTTGTTTTGCCGACAGGTACCACTGGAAAGACGGGGTAGGGCCTAAAGCTGAACGCCCTTCAATTGTAAATACCATGTGGGGTGGGGTAACGGAAGACAACAGCTTTGGGACACATGATTTCCTTAATATGTGCAAACTGCTGGGGACGGAACCTTACCTGGCCGGCAATACAGGCAGCGGGACGGTACAGGAACTGGCCGACTGGGTGCAGTATGTGAATTTTGAAGGCAAAAGCCCCATGTCTGACCTCCGTGTTAAAAACGGACAGAGCAAACCCTGGGATGTGAAATTCTGGGGCGTAGGCAACGAAGCCTGGGGTTGCGGCGGGAATATGACTCCTGAATATTACGTGGGTGAATTCAGGCGGTACGCTACGTTTATGGAAGGGAAAGACCTGTTTAAAATTGCCTCCGGTGCAAATGTTGACGATTATCACTGGACTGAAACCTTAATGAAAGGCATCCCGCTCAGGATGATGGACGGTATCGCCCTGCACCACTATTCGTTCCCGAGCTGGGAGAAAAAAGGCCCTTCAACAGGTTTTACCGAACAGCAGTATTTTGAAACCATGAAAACAGCACTGAGAATGGATGAGCTGATTGTTAAACATACGGCGATCATGGATAAATATGATCCTAAGAAAAAGGTAGCACTGGTAGTAGATGAGTGGGGTGGATGGTGGAATGTGGAAGAAGGAACTAACCCCGGCTTTTTATACCAGCAGAATACAATGCGTGATGCAATGATCGCGGGAGCAACTTTGAATATCTTTAATAACCATAGCGACAGGGTGAGGATTGCAAACCTGGCGCAGTGTGTAAATGTGTTGCAGGCAGTAATCCTTACCCGCAAAGAGAAAATGCTGCTTTCCCCTACTTATCATGTGATGGAAATGTTTAAGGTACACCAGGATGCCACGCTGCTGCCCGTAGAAGTAAAAACGGATGACTATGTTTTCGGACAGGAAAAACTACCTTCAGTTTCGGTTTCTGCATCTAAGGATGCAAAAGGACTGACCCATGTTTCTGTAGTGAACATCAACAGGAATAAAACTGAGGAAATAGAAATTGCCCTTACCGGAAAACAATATAAGTCGGTGAAAGGCAGAATCCTCACTTCGGCGAAGGTGGATGACCATAATACATTTGAAAACCCTGAATTTATCAAACCTGCCGTTTTTAAGGGCGCAACGCTGAAAGACGGAAAACTAAAAATTAAACTGCCGCCATTTTCACTGGCCGTAATCGAATTAAACTAATATGATGAACAAAAAATCTCTCTTCAGGAATCTGCTTCTACTGCTTCCGGGCTTAATTACCCTGACGGCAACTGCCCAGAATGCCAAACTGATCCAGGGCAATCCGATTATTACGGATAAATACACTGCAGATCCCGCAGCGATGGTATACAAAAATACTGTATACCTGTACGCAGGGCATGATGAGGCGCCTGCCAAACAGGAACGTTATGTGATGAACGAATGGCTGGTGTATTCTTCTGAGAATATGACCGACTGGAAGGAACATCCTTCGCCTTTGAAACCAAAAGATTTTGCCTGGGCAACGGGTGACGCCTGGGCATCGCAGGTGATCGAGAGGAATGGTAAATTCTACTGGTACGTAGCAGTTACACACGGAACAATCAAAGGTAAAGCCATTGGTGTAGCGGTTGCGGATAATCCGCTCGGTCCATTTAAGGACGCGAAAGGGTCGGCAATTATTACAAATGATATGACCAGGGATACCAATATCAGCTGGGATGATATTGATCCTACGGTGATCATTGATGATGACGGGCAGGCCTATCTTTTCTGGGGAAATACCCAATGTTATTACATTAAGCTGAAAGCGAATATGATTGATCAGGATGGCCCTATTCAAAAGGTAAACCTTCCTGATTTTACGGAAGCACCCTGGGTACATAAACACAATGACTGGTATTACCTGTCCTATGCGTATCTGTTTCCGGAAAAGATCGCCTATGCAATGAGCCGTAAAATTACTGGTCCCTGGGAATTTAAAGGGATCTTAAACGAGGTGGCAGGAAATTCCAATACCAATCACCAGGCGATCATTGATTTCAAGGGGAAATCATATTTCATTTATCACAATGGGTCTATCCCCAATGATGGCGGAAGTTTCAGGCGCTCGGTTTGTATAGACCGCCTGTATTATAATGCTGATGGTACGATGAAACGTATCGTCATGACTACTGAAGGACTAAAAGCAACAAAATAATATGTCGTGCAAATACTTAATAACCGCTTTGATAGCACTCTGCATATTGAGTGCAAAAGCGCAGAATAACATTGTGGTTAATCCGGACAAGGTGGTATCAAAGGTAAGCCCGGAGATGTGGGGTGTCTTTTTTGAGGATATCAACATGGGCGCAGATGGGGGAATTTATGCTGAACTGATCAAGAACCGCTCATTTGAATTCTACAAGCCGCTGATGGGCTGGAAAACTACGGGTGAACAGCTTAAGGAGGGAGACCTGCTGGTTTTGAACAGGAAGGAAAAGGATTCCAATAACCCACGGTATTTACACGTTAATTCAAGGGCTGTGAAAAAGGGCGACCTGAGTATGACCAATGAAGGTTTCAAGGGGATTGGTGTTAAAAAAGGATTGACTTATGATTTTTCTGTTTACTACAGACAGTCCGCTGCAGGAGTGAAACTGCACGCGGAACTGGTTGACAGTACGGGTAAGGTTTTGGGAAGCACAGTGCTGAACCCTGAAAGGGCAGATAACCAGTGGGCATTGCAGTCGGTTACTTTTACAGCATCGGAAACGGTGCAGAAAGCTAAGTTTACGCTCTGGTTTGAAGGTGCCGGTGAGATAGACCTGGATATTATTTCGCTGTTTCCGGGTGATACCTGGAAGAAAAGAAGGGGTGGCCTGCGCGGGGATATGGTACAGATGCTCGCAGATATGAAGCCTGGATTTATCCGTTTCCCGGGAGGATGTATTGTGGAAGGCTATGATCTGTCTACACGTTACCAGTGGAAAAAAACTATTGGTCCGGTAGCCAACAGGAAGCTGATCGTCAACCGCTGGAATACTGAATTTGCCCATCGCCCTGCGCCGGATTACTATCAGACTTTTGGTCTGGGATTTTTTGAATACTTCCAGCTGGCAGAAGATATAGGCGCAGAACCGCTGCCGATCTTAAATTGCGGAATGGCCTGCCAATTTAACAGTGCAGAATTGGTGCCCCTGGATGAGCTGGAACCCTATATCCAGGATGCGCTGGACCTGGTAGAGTTTGCCAATGGCGATGTAAAAACCCCGTGGGGCAAGGTACGTGCAGAAATGGGACACCCGGCACCTTTCAATCTGAAAATGATGGGGGTGGGGAACGAAAACTGGGGCCCGCAATACCTGGAGCGCCTGGCCCTGTTCACAAAGGCAATGAAAGACCGTTATCCTGAGATTAAACTGATCAACAGCTCTGGTACTGATCCTGAAGGGGAACGTTTTGACCTGCTCAATACTTCGCTGAGAAAGATGAAAGCGGATATTATCGATGAGCATTATTACCGTGCGCCTGAATGGTTCCTGAAGAATGCTACGCGTTATGACAGTTATGACAGAAAAGGATCCAGGGTTTTTGCCGGTGAATATGCTGCACAAAGTGTTGGCACTACAAAACCTACCAACAAGAACAACTGGCAATGTGCTATTGCCGAAGCTGCGTTTATGACGGGACTGGAGCGTAACGCTGAAGTGGTACAGATGGCTTCTTACGCGCCGCTTTTTGCTCAGGCCGAGGGCTGGCAATGGACTCCTGACATGATCTGGGTAGATAACCTGCAAGTTTATGGGACCCCTAATTATTACGTACAGCAACTTTATTCACTCAATAAGGGAACAGATGTGGTAAGTATTCTGGCAGATCAGAAGGTGATTGCCGGGCAGGATGGTATTTATGCTTCTGCGGTAATTGACAGCAGAACAAAGGAGCTGATCGTTAAAGTGATCAATACATCAGCACAGCCGCTGACAAGGAATGTTGCAGTTGAAGGCGGAAAGAAATTAGCTGCGAAGGGCAAGCTGATCGTGATGCAGAATGCGAACCTTAATGCAGTGAATTCTTTCAGTAATGCGGTAAATCTGAGTCCGAAGGAACAAGCTGTAAAGATCAAAGGGAACAGCATTTCTTTAACGATGCAGCCTTATTCGTTTAATATAGTACGGGTACCAATTCAATAGTTTGATGAAAAAAAATTTGTCACTGTCTTATTATTCCTGGGGCTTCATATGAGCGCCAAGGAATACCTGTCTGCTATTTCTGTACATGATCCTGTGATGATTTAACAGGGAAGTACGTATTACATCTTGAACACCGGATGGGGGATTGAGTTCTAAAGACATGCGGAGCTGGTTCCTTATTGCTGCAGGGCGATGCGAATTGGTATGGCGCAGGCCACAATGCTGTACTGAGTTTCGACGGTATCGATTATCTGGTTTTCATGGCTATGATGCTAAAAACAAAGGCATCTCCAAACTCAGAACTGAAAAGCTGAAATGGGAAATGGGCTGGCCTGCAGTTGCGCTTTGATAGCAATTCTGGATATTAATGCTGATCTGATTTATTAAACTTTGGTATCCTGTTCGTTAATCTCCTGCAAGCTCAGACCCAGCAGACTTTTAGTTTTTGTATAGGTGATCCCTGCTACGACGATCGTCATGCAACCACCGAATACCACTGCTGGTACTGTTCTCATCAGCTTTGCGGTAAGCCCCGATTCGAAAGCACCGATCTCATTGGATGAACCGATAAACATGCTGTTTACTGCTGATACCCTGCCCCGCATATCATCAGGTGTAAGGAGCTGCATAATAGTAGATCTGATAATTACGCTGATACTGTCAAATGATCCTTCGAGGAACAAAAAGATAAGGGTGATGTAGAAATTCTTAGAGAGGCCATAACAGATAATACTTGTGCCAAAGCCCACAACGGCAATCAGGAGGTTTCTCCAGGGCTTGTTCATAGGTGAAATCCTTGTCATGGCCAGCATGGTGAGCACAGCTCCCGCAGAGGCCGAAGCACGCATCAATCCGAGTCCTTCGGAACCAACTTTAAGGATATCATTTGCAAAGACGGGCAACAATGCCACGGCGCCACCAAAAAATACAGAGAACAGGTCCAGGCTCATCGCGCCGAGCATCATTTTGTTTTTAAAGACAAACTGTACACCGGCGGTGAGGCTTTTCATGATACTTTCTTTAGGGATGTATCTTGGCGGATGCGAATTCAGAAAGAAGATACAAACCAGTGCGATGAATATAAAAGCGAGAATGATCAGGTATGTTGTGGTAATCCCGAAAAAACCATAGACAAGGCCGCCTGCTGCGGGCCCTAATATGGAGGCCGACATATATGAGGAACTGTTCCAGGTGGTAGAGTTGGGATACAGCTCTTTTGGAATGATTTCGGCCATTAAGGAGAATGTAGCCGGACCGAAGAATCCACGGGCCATTCCTATACCAAAAACCATGGAATACATAATGGGTATGATATAACTTACGGGAACGTAAGCATGCATTTGTCTGGAGGTCGCAACAAGCATGATCAGTGAACAAAGGAAAACACAAACGAATATTTTTAGGAGAAGTCCGCGTTTCTCAGATTTATCAGCGATATACCCGCCGTAGAGCGCAATGCTTATGGCGGGGATGGCTTCGCACAAACCGATCAGGCCTAAAGCCAAAGGGTCTTTTGTTAAATGATAAATATGAAAGCCAATAATAACGGCCTGCATCTGATAGGCGAACGTAAAGAAGAAACGCATACCTAGGTAAGATCTGAACTCTCTGTACCTGAGGGCAGCGTAAGGATCCTGTTTGTCAATAATTTTGGGACTGTCCAAGGGTAAATAATTTTTGACAAATGTAAGTTATCCATCAATAACACACGCTACCACGGCATGTTATTAATGGATAAAATTACTGCTACATGATCTTATCATAAAAGTCCTGATAGGCCTGAACCATATCTTCTGCCTGATTGATGGCTGATGAAGCTGCTATTCCAAATATGCCGGTTGCCATCAGGGCGTCCACATCTTCAATTTTTACACCTCCTACAGCCAGTACGGGCATGTCTATGTTTTTTTCCTTTAAAAGGGCTGCAACTTCAGTATAACCTGCAAGACCCAGTAAAGGCGAATTGTTTGGTTTGGTTGTGGTGATACTGAAGGGGCCACATCCTGCATAATCCACACCTTCTGCTGCAAGCCTTAGTAAACCTTTTGCAGTGTTTGAAGAACCTCCGATCGTGATGTCTTCACCGAGCTGCTCGCGCAGGGCAACGAAGTCCGCATCCATATCTTCAATATGAAAACCCTGGATATCTGCTTTCCTGTTTAAGTGGGTATGATTGGTTACGATCAGGGTTGCACCCCAGTCGTCACAAATCTCAGCGATAACATTGATATCTTTTAACAGGGCTTCATCATCTTTTGTGAGGCAGCGGTACTGAATCCATTTGGCTCCGGCCTGGCAGGCAATCTGTGCCTGTTCAATATGAGTCAACTGGTCGATATCGTGTGTAATGAACTGAAACTTTTCTATGAATTTTTTCATGATAAAACGGGTATTTTCTCCATTGGTGAAACAATCACCAGGATGATTTTACTAACAGACTTGTATCGGCGAATCTACGTCTTTATTAAAATTTAACGTTGAGAGAAAGTAAAAAGTTGGTACCTGCCTGTGGAAAGTAGAAGTTTTCGTCCGTTCTGCTGCCACCACCTATATATCCATAGGTATACCCATTGCTCTCATATTTTTTATTAAGGATATTATTGGCCAGTAAACCGATATTCATATTCTTCACTCCCCTGAAACTAAAATCATAACCCAGGCGTGCATTGTTGACCCAGTACCCGTTCAGTTTCCTGTTTTCATTCTGGGTATTGTCCATGTACTGTTTGCTTACGTATTTACTTTGCAGGGCCACAGCAAAGCCGGTAAATGGTTTATAAACCAGTTCTCCGAATACTACTGCATCCGGGGAAAAGGAGATATCGGGATTACTATAGTTATTTACGTCTTCTGTTTCAGTATCATAGTTGTATATGTATTCTGAGAAGTTCTTGATCTTATTTCTGCTGAAGGCAGCATTGGCATTGATGAGGAAGAAGCGGCTTAAGGTGTATGATCCATCAAACTCCACCCCGATCCTGGAGCTTTCAGGAACATTCTGGCGGATACTCGCACCTACGTCACTCAGTTTTCCGGTTACCACAAGCTGATCTTTGTAGAACATGCCATAAACATTTACTCCTGCACTGAAATCTGAATGTTTGACCCTGTACCCAGCTTCGATATCATATAAACGCTCCGGCTGCGGTAGTGTACCTGCATTAGCGTTTACATAATCATCACGGTTGCCTTCCTTATTGGCAAGGCTCAGGGAAGCATAGATGTTACTTTTGGGATCTACAAAATAAGTTGCACCTACTTTGGGGTTAAAGAAGTTCAGTTTGTCATGGATGTTGAGCGGCAGCAGGTCATTATCGTTACCTGTGATGTCGTACTTGATCCTTCTGTACTGAAGATCTGCGAATAAACTTAGCTTGTCTACCGGGTTATAGGCTATTTTTCCAAAAACATTAAAATCGTTTTTGTTGCCGTCCCCATCATAGTAATGATCCGAATTATTGAGGGTAGAAGAAACCTGCGACCAGGGTATTTGTCCGTAGTGTTTACCACGGTACTCATTGTATGCTCCCCCAAGCGTAAAGTTGAGATTAGAGGCTGCTTTATAGTTAAAGGCATATGTTGCTCCATAGAAATCATTACTTAGCCATCTTCTTCTAACCAGATCTGTGGTTTCCACAGGAGCTCCGTTGATTACAGGATCAGGCAGGCCATAAGAAGCAAATTCCTGGTCGTTTTTGAACTCTTCGTAATATCCTCTTCCATAAGTATAGTGCAGGGCACCGTTGAATGAAAAGCGATCGCCGAGCTGCTTGGCATATAATAACTGGTAGTGATCCTGCTGATAATTATCATTCTGGTCTTTGTACAGGAACGAATTATATTTCCTGCTGTCAGAGTTCAGCAGGTTTGCTGCGTCCGTCTCATTCAGCCCGTTCCTGGCAATATAGTCGTTCATGCCCTGAATATCTCCTCTCAACCTGGATTCCGGTACTCCGTTCCAGGACTGGTATGTTTTCTCGGTACCGGAAAATACATTGATGCGCAGCAGGTCGGTTTTTCCATGGTAGGCGCCCGAAAGGAAATACGATTTTAAGAGTGAAGCACCCCGGTCTACAAACCCATCAGAGGATATACGTGATAAGCGTCCGTCGAAACTGAATTTATTATCGATCAGCCCTGTTCCAATCTTAACCGTATTTTTTAGCGTATTGAATGTTCCGTAGGTAGAATTGACTTCTGCGTAGGGGGCCAGCCCCGGTGCTGAAGTCTGAATATTCAAACTTCCGCCAAAGGCGCCAGCACCATTGGTAGAGGTTCCTACCCCGCGCTGGATCTGTACATTTTCTACTGAGGAAGCAAAATCGGGCATATTTACCCAAAATGTTCCCTGGCTTTCAGAGTCGTTCATCGGAATACCATTTACAGTAACGTTTACCCTGGTGGCATCGCTGCCGCGGATACGTATCCCTGTGTAACCCACTCCCGCGCCGGCATCTGAAGTAACAACCACTCCGGGCGTATTACTAATGATGAAGGGCAGATCCTGGCCGAAGTTATTTGTTGTAATTTCAGATTTACTGATGTTCTTGTAAGTTGTCCCGGATTTTTCTGTAGCTCTGGTAGCCATAACAATTACCTCGTCTGCCAGGAAAGCAGAGGGTGTAAGACTCAGGTCGATAGTTTCATCACTGCTGATTTCTATTTGTTTCTGCAGGGTTTCAAATCCTATATAACTTACAATAAGCATATACTTTCCGGCTTTGATATTGCTGATCCGGTATTTACCGCGGGCATCACTTGTAGCACCTTTGCCAGTACCTTTAAGGAAGATGGTTGCTCCAGGTAACAGAGTCTGTTTTGTTTTTTCGGAAACTGATCCCGAAAGGCTGAACTGCGCTTTAGTAAATAAAGGCATGAGCAATACGGTTATTGCCAGCGTAAGTAATTTTTTCAATTTATTTTATAGCATTTTAGTAAAACCTGCTGTAAAGAGGGGCAATACAGCATAATTAAACATAACTCCAATCCCTACGCCGGCATTACCCGGATCAGGTGCATATCTGAGCAGAGAATAAATCAACTGTTCAAATAATGGGTTTGATCTCAGCCTGTCTTTGTGTTTTTTACAAAACAAGGCACCCCTTTTGATACTGGCAAATGTATTAATTTTTTATTAAAATGCGCAATTTACCTTTTTGAGCAAAGGCACTTATCTTTTTAGAAAAGAATCTATGGCAGATACAGCATTCTGAAAGCGGTCTTCGATACCACCGACGAGTACATAATTTGCTCCCAGACTGTTGAGTTCTTTATACCAGACATTCATGAAGTGTTCACGCATATGAGGGAATTCGCGCAGTGGATCTTCTTCCCATGGAAGATCGATATCCAGCAGCAGGTAAAGGTCGTACGTTCTTTCAGTAAGCGCATCAAGTACGATCTGCGGGGTTTCGCCCAGCATTTCATCACTCCATATCTTAACAGTGAGAAAAGTAGTATCACAGAAGATGAAGTCTTTATCTGCCATGGCCAGTACCGATTCTTCAAGGGCTACCTGGCCGTGGAACATATTGATTTCGTCCTGCATTGTACAGGGAGCCGTGAGGGCAGCGCAGTAATAACGTGCAAATTCTGCCACCCAAAGGGTGTTATAATGTTTTGCCAGTAGTTTGGTGATGGTAGATTTTCCTGTGCTTTCGGGGCCTACAATTGCTATCTTCTTGATCATACGGTTTCAGTTAGTGTTTTTTTCCATTCTTTATAGCCTGTCCATGCAATATAGATATAAAGGGCATACATTATAGCTGTGGCGTATAGGTCTTTTGATACGTATACGCCCACATAAATGATATCCACAAATATCCAGATCAACCAGTTCTGCAGTACTTTCCTGGCAAGGAAGATCTGTGCGATCAGGCTGCATGCCGTACAAAAACTGTCGATGAATGGGAAAGCCGCATCAGTATTTTGTCTTAGAATAAAGCCCAGTATGAAGGTGAAAATGATTATACCTGTGGCAGACAATACGATTTCCCTGGGGGTGATCTGGCTTACGGGCGTAGGGATCTCTGTACTCTTCCGGTTTTTATTCCAGAAATACCAGCCATAAACGTTCATCAGCAGGAAGTACACCTGGAGCCCCATATCTGCATAAAGCTTGCTTTCATAAAAGATGAAGATATAAATGACCACGCTCACTATTGCGATTGGCCAGTTAAAGATATTATTCTTTGCTGCCAGCCAGACACAGAGGATTCCCGTAAATACGCCGCACCATTCCAGCCAGCCTGTATGTGTTAGAAATTGTACAATGCTGTCTTTTACCGCCTCTGCGAGTGCTACCATGTGCCAAATGTAATTATCCTTTAATTAATATTTGTGCAAAAAAAATCCGGCAGAGATGAACGTCTCTACCGGATTAATAAACCAAACAAACTATTTATGAAGAATACCCTCGTACAATAAATCGCAGAGGATGCTTTTATTTGTGTCCTGGTGAAGCACTGAAACTCAGTGAAGTCCTCACACTTACATCTGTTTTTAAGCTATCCCTTAATACGTACTCCATCCGTATTTTCAGGCTGTTGCCTTTGATGTACTTATCAAAAAAACGTGAATTATCGATATCTAGTACGAGGTCTGAACCGATATGTTCTGAAACATCGCTTCTTGACGCTACCATGACTTCCTCTTTAGTGCCGTTGGAGATAAAGACTTTGACAGACTTAAACATGCCCATGCTCTGGTTATTCGGGTTGGAAGCGATCAGCCGTGCAGAAGCGATTTTGATATCCTGTATATACTGGCTGCCGTTCACATTGCCAAGAGACTCATCAAAGCTTCCGGCTGTGCTGCTGGCAGATAATGTGGTGTTGCTTTTGGATGAAGCAGGAACAACAAGGGTAGTAGTATAGGGAAAACTGGATTTAATGATGGATTGGACGGTACCGCATCCGCTGAAGCATATAACAGCAGCTACTGCTGCGAATAACATTTTGTTCATGAAAATAATTTTTTAGATTCCAATAATAACGAATAAAAGCAAATCTGCGTACGGAAAATCAAATAATGACGGCGATCTGAACATGCATTTTGTGCGGAACTGCTTATTTATCCATTTTTTAAAAAATCTGAATTTTTATCGCCTAAAACTGTATCTTTGCATCCCGACAGAACAGTCGGGATTCTTTACACATAGCAATAAAAATCTCGCCGGCTATCAGGGTCTTACAAGACCACATTTTTTACTTACAATACTTTAGACTTTTTAAAGCCTTATGCCTAAAGACACCTCCATTCGTTCAGTATTGATCATCGGATCTGGACCTATTATCATTGGCCAAGCCTGTGAGTTTGATTACTCAGGATCTCAAGCCGCCCTCTCCTTAAAAGAAGAAGGAATTGAAGTTTCGATTATCAACTCCAATCCTGCAACCATCATGACTGACAAGGTTATTGCAGATCATGTTTATCTCAGACCATTAACAATTGCCTCTATTGAGCAGATCCTGCAAGAACGCAAAATTGATGCGGTTTTGCCTACTATGGGTGGTCAGACAGCATTAAACCTTTGTGTGGAGGCTGAAGAAAACGGCATCTGGGAAAAATACGGTGTCAGGATCATTGGTGTTGACGTTGCTGCCATTGAGAAAACAGAGAACAGGGAAGCTTTCCGGCAGTTGATGGTAGATATCGGTGTAGGTGTAGCGCCCTCTAAAATTGCAAATTCATTTTTAGAAGGTAAAGAAGCTGCACAGGAAATCGGTTATCCCCTGGTTATCCGTCCTTCTTATACATTAGGTGGATCAGGTGGTGGTTTTGTTCACAAGAAAGAAGAATTTGATGCTGCCCTGAAACGTGGTTTAGAAGCGTCTCCAACGCACGAAGTGCTGGTAGAAAAGGCTGTTTTGGGATGGAAAGAATATGAGCTTGAACTTTTAAGGGACAGCAATGACAATGTGATCATTATCTGCTCTATCGAGAACTTTGATCCGATGGGTATCCATACAGGTGATTCGATCACGGTAGCACCAGCCATGACTTTGTCTGACAGCTGTTACCAGGATATGCGTAACCAGGCAATCAAAATGATGCGTGCCATTGGTAATTTCGCCGGAGGATGTAACGTACAGTTCTCGGTAAATCCTGATAATGATGATATCATCGCTATCGAGATTAACCCAAGGGTTTCGCGCTCATCTGCATTGGCAAGTAAAGCTACAGGTTACCCAATTGCTAAAATTGCTTCCAAGCTGGCTATCGGTTATAACCTGGACGAGATTGAAAATCAGATCACAAAAACTACTTCGGCGTACTTTGAGCCTACATTAGACTATGTGATCGTAAAAGTTCCAAGATGGAACTTTGATAAATTTAAAGGTGCAAATATGGAACTTGGCCTGCAGATGAAATCTGTAGGTGAAGTAATGGCGATCGGACGTACTTTCATCGAAGCTTTACAAAAAGCCTGTCAGAGTCTTGAGGTTGGACGTGCAGGATTGGGTGCTGACGGAAGACATAACAGAAGTATTGAAGAGATCATGCACGGTCTTGAACATGCAAGCTGGAACCGTATTTTCCTGATCAAAGACGCCTTGAGCATGGGCGTTCCCCTGGAGTCTATCCGTAAGGTAACCAGAATAGATAAATGGTTCCTTTCACAGATCCAGGAATTGGTTTTCCTTGAAACTGAATTAAAACGTTATTCATTAAATAATATACCAAAAGACTTCTTCTTTAACCTGAAACAAAAAGGGTTCTCTGATGTCCAGATTGCTTATTTGCTGGGTAATGTAACAGAGGATGAAGTATATGACCGCAGAAAATCTTTAGGGATCAGACGCGTTTACAAAATGGTGGATACCTGTGCTGCTGAGTTTGCTGCACAAACGCCATATTACTACTCAACCTTCGAAGAGGAGAATGAGTCTATCCCTTCGGACAGGAAAAAAGTTATTGTACTTGGATCTGGTCCTAACCGTATCGGACAGGGTATAGAATTCGATTACTCCTGTGTACATGGTTTACTTGCCGCTAAAGAAAGCGGATTTGAGTCGATCATGATCAACTGTAACCCTGAGACGGTTTCTACCGACTTTAACATGGCTGACAAGTTATACTTTGAGCCTGTGTTCTGGGAGCATGTACGTGAGATCATCGAACTGGAAAACCCGGTAGGTGTAATCGTACAGTTAGGTGGACAGACTGCTTTGAAAATGGCTGAGAAGCTTCAGGAAAACGGTATCAAAATCATTGGTACTTCTTACAATGACATGGATATCGCTGAAGACCGCGGACGTTTCTCAGATTTGTTAAAAGAGCTTGATATTCCTTATCCTAAATATGGTGTTGCAGAGAATGCTGAAGAAGCAATCGTTGTGGCCAATGAAGTAGGTTATCCGGTACTGGTTCGCCCGAGTTATGTACTGGGCGGACAGGGAATGAGCATTGTAATCAATGATGAAGACCTGGAGAAAGCTGTAGTTAAGTTACTGGGCGATCTGCCGGGCAACAGGGTACTGATTGACCATTTCCTGGACAGGGCAGAAGAAACTGAATCTGACTCCATCAGTGATGGCGAGGATGTTCATATCGTAGGACTGATGGAACACATCGAGCCTGCAGGTATTCACTCCGGAGATTCATTTGCAGTATTGCCTCCATTTGGACTTTCTGAGAAAGTGATGAACGATATGGAAACTTACTCGAAAAAAATTGCAAGGGCTTTAAATGTAATCGGATTACTGAACATCCAGTTCGCTGTTAAAGACGAAAAGGTGTATGTGATTGAAGCGAATCCAAGAGCTTCCAGAACTGTTCCTTTTATCGCTAAGGCTTACGACGTTCCTTATATCAATATTGCAGCTAAGATCATGTTAGGAGTAAATAAACTGAAAGATTTCACTATCGAGCGCAAGCTGGTAGGGTATGCGATTAAAGAACCTGTGTTCTCTTATGACAAATTCCCTGAAGTGACCAAGGAGCTTGGCCCTGAGATGAAATCAACAGGAGAGTCTATCCGTTTCATTAAAGACCTGGAAGATCCATATTTCAAAAAATTATACAAAGACAAATCAATGTACTTGTCTAAATAATATCTTTTGATATTCCATAAAAAGGCCCTGTAAATTTCGGTTTACAGGGCCTTTTGTTTATCCGAACAGCAAAGAGAATACGTCTTCAATTTTGCTGACACCGGTAACTTCGATACTGTATTTATCAAGTACCAGACCTTTCAGGTTATAATTGGACACAAATATCCGTTCGAAACCTAATTTATCAGCTTCGGATATCCGTTGCTCGATCCGGTTTACTGCCCTGATTTCCCCTGATAAGCCAACCTCTGCCGCGAAGCAGATCTTGGACGAAATAAAGATGTCCTCATGGGATGAAATGATCGCCGCCAGGATGGCCAGGTCAATCGCCGGATCTTCAACTTTGATCCCTCCTGCAAGATTTAAAAAGACATCCCTAGTGCTTAACCTGAAACCACAGCGTTTTTCCAGTACTGCCAGCAGCATATTCATCCTTCGGGTGTCGAAGCCCGTAGCTGAGCGCTGAGGAGTCCCATATGCTGCTATGCTGACTAAGGCCTGGGTTTCTATTAACATCGGCCTTGCACCTTCTAAGGTGGCTGCAATGGCTATTCCACTAAGTTCCTCATCGCGCTGCGATAACAGGATCTCTGAAGGATTGGAAACCTGTCTGAGCCCGGCACTGTGCATGGCATAAATCCCCAGTTCTGCTGCTGCACCAAACCTGTTTTTCACAGAACGCAGGATGCGGTAAACGTGGTGCCTGTCGCCCTCAAACTGCAGAACTGTGTCTACCATGTGTTCGAGAATCTTTGGGCCTGCAATCGCTCCGTCCTTTGTGATATGCCCGATAAGGAAGACCGGAGTATCTGTCTCTTTTGCAAAACGCAGGAGTTCAGCTGTACATTCCCTGACCTGCGACACACTTCCGGGTGTAGATTCAATATGTGCAGAATGCAGTGTTTGTATGGAATCCACGATAATGATATCCGGTTCAAGTACTTCTATCTGCTTGAATATATTCTGGGTAGAGGTTTCTGTAAGAATGTAACAGTCTGCTGTAGGATCAGTAGTAATCCTTTCAGCACGCATCTTAATCTGCTGCTCGCTCTCCTCACCCGAAACGTACAGTACCTTTTTTCCGGGGATGTTCAGGGCTACCTGCAGCATGAGGGTCGACTTCCCGATGCCGGGTTCGCCTCCGATGAGAATGACAGATCCTGCTACCAGTCCTCCGCCCAGTACACGGTCCAGCTCCAGGTCGCTCGTAGAGACCTTCTGTTCTGTTGATGAAGCAATATCGGCTACTTTATTGGGCTTATTTGATCTCTTGGTGGTTCCGGAAATCTCCCATGCGGGAACCTTGGCCCCGGCTTTTTCTACCACTTCTTCTACAAAGGTATTCCAGGAATTGCAGGAAGGGCATTTACCCAGCCATTTGGCGGATTCATATCCACAACTCTGACAAAAATATGCTGATTTAATTTTAGCCAATTGATTTGATTTAGAAAACGAATTTAATGAATAATAAATGGAATGGTGTAAAATAACTAAGCCTGACGCTTATTCAGGTCAGGCTTTAGTTATGATGTTTTGAACACGGGTCCTACAGCTTTATTTCCTCGTCTTTGGAAGAGATAAAATGGAACTCTGTTAATAAGTAAGACGGAACCGCCTTCACTTTAATTTTCTGGCCGAATTTGAAGAACCATTTCCATTGTAATGAATAAATACCTTTTTTGATAAAGGCTTCAATATAAGGATGCACACAAAGTGTGATGTTCTTTTCGTTCTGCTCTCTTAAAATGTAATTCATGTTACTCTCGATATCATCCATCAGAACGATACTTGCTTTGATCTCTCCTGTACCGTGGCACATCGGGCAGACTTCGCTGGTGACAATATTCATTTCCGGACGGACACGCTGACGTGTGATCTGTACGAGACCAAATTTACTTGGCGGCAGGATAGTGTGTTTAGCACGGTCCAGCAGCATCAGTTCACGGAGATAGTCAAATAACATTTTACGGTTTACCGGTTTGTGCATATCGATAAAATCGATAACCACAATACCGCCCATATCACGCAGCCTGAGCTGGCGTGCAATTTCCTTTGCTGCTTCTTTGTTTACCTGCAGCGCATTGTCTTCCTGGTTTTCTTTATTGGCGGTTCTGTTACCGCTGTTTACATCGACAACGTGAAGCGCCTCTGTGTGTTCAACAACGAGGTAAGCGCCACCTGCTAGATTTACCGTCTTGCCGAAACCATTCTTAATTTGCTTTTCAATACCGAAATGCTCGAATATAGGTTCTTTATGTTTGTAAGGTTTTACAATTTTCTCCATTTCCGGAGAAATCTCATGAACATAAGAACGGATATCCTCGTACAGGCCGGCATCGTTCACATAAACATTCGTGAAGTCTGAACTTAAAATGTCGCGGATCAGTGTTGATGTACGGTCCATTTCTCCCCAAACACGTTTAGAGGGTTCTGCTTCGGGCAGTTTTTTAATGAAGGTGCTCCATTTAGAGACAGAATCCAGGAGATCTTTCTGTAATTCTTCTACTCCCTTGCCTTCAGAGACTGTTCTGATAATGACACCAAAATTTTTAGGCTTAATACTTTCGATAATCTTTTTTAAGCGATTACGTTCGGTATTGCTTTTAATCTTTTTTGAAATAGAAATTACATTGGAAAATGGAACCAGTACAATGTACCGTCCTGCAATAGATAGATCAGAGCTTAAACGCGGTCCTTTTGTCGAAATAGGCTCTTTGGCTATTTGAACAGGTATAAGCATGTTTTTGGAGACAACTTCAGATATTTTGCCAGCCTTATTGATATCGGCTTCAAGCTTTAAATTGTCTAATAATGTTCCACTAACAGTGCCATTCC
>NZ_JBEVDX010000126.1:0-50888 GCF_040513095.1 Pedobacter sp.
GACATTACAAAACTTGGGTGACCAGTTGCGCAACCTAAGTTTACCAAACGTCCTTCTGCAAGCAGGATTACATCTTTACCATCAATTGTATATTTATCAACCTGTGGTTTGATTTCTACTTTAGTGTGGCCATAGTTGGTATTTAACCATGCAACATCAATTTCGTTATCAAAGTGACCGATGTTACACACGATAACTTTATCTTTCATTGTCTTGAAGTGCTCCGCACGAACGATGTCGCAGTTACCTGTAGTAGTAACAACAATATCTGCTTCTTTAACAGCATTAGCAAATTTCTTCACTTCGTAACCTTCCATTGCCGCCTGTAATGCACAGATAGGATCAATTTCAGAAACGATAACCCTCACGCCTTGTGAGCTTAAAGATTCTGCAGAACCTTTACCAACATCACCATAACCTGCAACAACAGCAACTTTACCAGCCATCATTACATCAGTAGCACGACGGATCGCATCTACCAATGACTCACGGCAGCCGTATTTATTGTCAAATTTAGATTTTGTTACAGAGTCATTTACGTTGATTGCAGGTAAATGTAACGTACCGTTTTTCATACGCTCATACAAACGGTGAACGCCTGTAGTAGTTTCTTCTGATAAACCTTTGATTGCAGCAATCAGTTCAGGAAACCTGTCAAATACCATGTTGGTTAAGTCACCACCATCGTCAAGGATCATGTTCAGCGGCTGTTGCTCAGGACCAAAATGTAAAGTTTGTTCGATACACCAGTCAAATTCTTCTTCGTTAAGGCCTTTCCACGCATAAACCTGGATACCTGCAGCAGCGATAGCAGCAGCGGCATGGTCTTGTGTAGAGAAAATATTGCATGAAGACCAGGTTACTTCTGCACCCAGTTCAACCAATGTTTCAATTAAAACTGCAGTTTGGATGGTCATGTGCAGACAACCTGCAATGCGCGCACCTTTTAGTGGTTTCGACGGACCAAATTCTTCGCGTAATGACATTAAGCCGGGCATTTCTGCTTCAGCTAATCCGATTTCTTTGCGGCCCCATTCTGCCAGTGAAATATCCTTTACTTTGTAAGGGATGTAAGTAGTCTCTACTGATGACATATTGTTATTTGTTTTGTGAACTGCAAATTTACTGCAATTCCTAATCAATAACAAAATGGAATTGGGATATGACGAAAGAATGGTGTTGAATCCAAAGGATTTAGCGAAGAGCTGCCGCCTCAAAACAAAGTAATCAAAAGGTAAAAAACCTCCGCAAAAACTAAATTCCTTTGATGCTACTGAATCTCGGTGTACCTTTGTTGCAAAGAAAATTGAATAATAATATTTAAAGCATCTTACATATGTATCCAGAATATTTAGTAGAACCTATGCGTGCGGAATTAACCAAAGTAGGTTTTGAAGAAATGAAAACAGCAGAAGAGGTAGATAATGCCCTTACCGGTGAAGGAACTGTTTTTGTTGTGGTTAACTCTGTTTGCGGTTGCGCAGCAGCGAATGCACGTCCGGCAGCAAGACTGGCAGCGTCCAATGAAAAACATCCTGATAAAATGATCACTGTTTTTGCAGGTATGGAAAAGGATGCGGTTGACAGGGCAAGAAGTTACATGATGCCTTTCCCTCCATCTTCACCAGCTATGGCTTTGTTCAAAGACGGTAAGCTGGTTCACATGATCGAACGTCATCAGATTGAAGGCCGTCCGGCACAAATGATCGCAGAAAACCTGATGGGTGCTTTTGATCAGTACTGCTAGTCATTAAAGATAATTTCCGGTGAACAACCGGTAAAAAGAGATCCGGCCCTGTGCCGGATTTTTTTTGCCTAAAAGTCCTTGTTCAGCAACTTCTCCAGTTCCCCAAAGGACACATTCATCCTTACCCTGCCTTGCTTCGCATAGGCGATCTCACCGGTTTCTTCAGAAACAATAACCGCCACGGCATCAGTAGTTTCCGAAATACCGATCCCGGCACGGTGGCGCAGGCCAAATTGCGGAGGGAGTTTATCATTGTCAGTCAGTGGCAGGATACAGCTGGCACTTTTAACCTTATTTTCGGCAATAACAACAGCGCCATCATGCAGCGGGCTGTATTTCTGAAAGATGCTTTCCAGCAAACGTTTCGAAATTTTGGAATCGATGAGCTCACAGCTGTTCGCAAAAAGCTGGTCATCATAAAACTTTACAAAAACGATCAGTGCACCGGTCCTGGATTTCTTCATGCTCTTGCAGGCATCAATGATTGGTTTAATCCGTACAAGGTTATCGCGTTCGATATCTTTACTGCCAAACAAATAGCCCCACCAGGCCTTGTTTTTCTGCAAAAATGTGTTTTTTCCTATCATCAGCAGAAAACGCCGGATCTCTGGCTGGAAAATAATAATCATGGCAATGACTCCCACGCTCATGAACTTGTTGATGATTGCAGACAGGAGGCGCATATTTAAGGCATCTACCACAAACCACAGGATCAGGATAATCACCATTCCCAGCAGCAGGTTGACCGCCATCGTATTCTTGATGAGGTTATAGGTATAGTAGATCAGGAAGGCAACGAACAAAATGTCCACTACATCCGTGACAGTTATGGTAAGAAAATCAAAGTCGAAGCCTTTCATCAGTGCCAAGTTAAGTATTTTAAGGAAATATTACTGCTCATGCACTTTTTCGACAAGCGCTATGCATTCTGCCGCTGCTTTTACATCGTGCACCCGGAGTATGCTTACGCCTTTCTGCAGCGCCAGCGTATTGAGTACTGTTGTGCCGTTCAGGGCTTCCTGAGGACTTGTGCCCAGAAATTTATAGATCATCGATTTTCTGGAGAAACCTGCCAGTACGGGAAGAGCAAAGATATCCAGGTTCTGCAGGTGGTTAAGCAGCTCATAATTGTGGGCAATCGTTTTGGCAAAGCCGAAACCCGGATCAAGAATAATATCCTTCACGCCCAGTTTCTTCAGGACACTGAGTTTTTGTTCAAAATAATCTACTACATCGAGACTTACATTCTTATAAACAGGGTGTTCCTGCATGTTCTGGGGATTGCCTTTCATATGCATCAGGATGTAAGGTACCTGCAGAGCGGCAACTGTTTCAAACATCTCTGCATCCAGTTCTCCCCCTGAAATATCATTGATCAGGTGAGCCCCGGCTTCGATACTTTCCCTGGCAACTTTAGCCCTGAAGGTATCAATGGACAACCTGGCTTCCGGAAATGTTTTACTGATGGCCTCAACTACCGGGATCATCCTGTTCAGCTCTTCTTCAGTACTGACGTCATCAGCGCCCGGGCGCGAAGAATAAGCACCGATATCTATGAAAGCCGCACCTTCATTTAAGCAGGTTTCTACTCTTTCCAGTGCGCGGTCTACGGAACTGATCCTGCTGTTGCTGTAAAAAGAATCAGGTGTTAAATTCAGGATGCCCATCACACAGGGCCTGCTTAAATCCAGCAGTTCACCTTTGAGGTTTAGTGTAACTTTTCGGTTTAAAAACGTATCTTTAGCCATCATTTAATACAAAAATACAGTATTAAAACAGCTTTAAACTAAATATTTTAATTGTTTTGGCCACAAATACCTCACAAGAATTCGATTCAGTAATTGCGGTCTGCAGATCGCTTTTTTTAAAGAAAACCAAAGACTACGGAACCGCCTGGCGCATTCTTCGCCTGCCTTCTATCACAGATCAGCTATTTATCAAAGCTCAGCGCATCCGCACGCTGGAAGAAAAAAAAGTATCTAAAGTAGGCGAGGGGATCATACCCGAATATATAGGGATCATCAATTACTGTGTAATTGCCATGATGCAGTCTGATATGGATGAAAATGATGCGCTGGAACTGGAACTCGGCAGGGTCGAAACACTGTTTGATGAAAAGGTACAGGAAACCAAAGACCTGATGTTTGCCAAGAACCATGATTACGGGGAAGCATGGAGAGATATGAGGATCAGTTCACTGACAGACCTCATTCTGATGAAGATCTTCAGGGTTAAGCAAATTGAAGACAACCTTGGGGCCACTGTAGTTTCTGAAGGTGTAAATGCCAATTACCAGGATATGCTCAATTATGCTGTTTTTGCGTTGATTAAAATGGAGCTGAAAGCGGAAGCGTAGTAACAATAACGCTGTATTGGCAACAATATGATCAGCAGTAACGATATTTAGGCAAATGAATAAGGTCGCGTTAAATTTTTCAAGAATATTTGTAGGGGTACTCTTTATTTTCTCCGGACTGATCAAGGCGAATGATACGCTGGGCTTCGGTTATAAACTGGAGGAATATTTTGATGTATTTCATATTTCCTTTTTTAGTCCCTATGCCACAGGTATAGCGATGATCCTTTGTGTACTGGAGATCGTCCTGGGAGCATTGCTGCTATTTGGTTTCTGGAATAAAAAAGTTGCCACAGGCTTGCTGGGGATCATTATCTTTTTTACATTCCTCACTTTTGTATCTGCAGCTTTTAAAGTAGTTACTTCATGCGGATGTTTCGGGGATGCCATTCCTTTAACGCCATGGCAGTCTTTTTCGAAAGACCTTGTGCTGCTGTTACTGATTGTTTACCTGTTTATGCATCGTAACGCAATACGGCCTGTTACGCAGAATGCAGGTGCACAGAAGATTGCGCTGATTGCTGTGGTAGCGGCTTCTTTCATCTTTACAATTTATACCTACAGTTACCTTCCGGTGATCGATTTTCTTCCGTACAAAGTTGGTGCAAGCCTGCCTGAAGCGATGAAAATTCCTGATGGTGCAGAGCCTGACCAGTACCTGATCATGTATAAGCTAAAAAATAAGGCTACAGGTGAAAGTAAGGAGATGAGCGACAAAGATTACCTGAAAACCGAGATCTGGAAAGATACCAACTGGCAGATTGTTGGCGATCCTGTGCAGCAGCTGGTCAAAAAAGGATATGAACCTAAAATAAAGGACCTGATCATCAGTGATGCTGCAGGCACCAATTACACCAAAGAATTACTCGAAAACCCATATTATAACATTATTATTGTTGCTTATAACCTGAACGATACCAATACAGAGGCCATAGGAAAACTCAATGCACTTACTTTGGATGCAACTGAGCAATTCAATATCCGTACGGTATTGCTTACGTCCAATTCTGCACAGGATGCGGATGCTTTCAGCAAACGCAATAAAGTGCTGTCGGAGATATTTTATGCTGATGCCGTGCCCCTTAAAAGTATGGTGAGGGCCAATCCGGGCGTGCTGTTATTGAAAAACGGAGTGGTAATTAACAAATGGAGCTACCAGGCGATGCCTTCATTTGAAAAATTAAAAACGGCTTATTTCGATAAATAACATGTGGTCATACGCACTCAGGAAATTATTCTATGGATTCGCCGTGATGGCGGGTGTTGTAGTAGTGGTATTTGTTCTCTTTAACATTCTGCCCGGTGATCCGGCACGAATGACCATGGGACAACGTGCCGATGTACAATCGCTTGAGGCCGTCCGCAAAGAGTTCGGACTGGATAAATCCAAGCCCATGCAATTCCTGTTATTTATCAATGATCTTTCTCCTGTCGGGTATCATGAGAATACAGCTCAGGAACAGGAAAAATACAACTACATCCCTCTGATACCACTTTCCTCTCATGTTATTGCCCTGAAGATCCCTTACCTGAGGCGGTCTTATCAGACCAAGCGTGAAGTGGCAACCATTTTAGGGGAAACGGTTCCAAATACTTTTGTCCTGGCCATCACCTCCATGGTATTTGCTACGCTGATCGGGGTATTCCTCGGGATTGTTTCGGCAGTTTATAAAAATACCTGGGTTGATAATGCTGCCAACGCATTTGCTATACTGGGCATTTCTGCACCTGCATTTTTTGCCGGGATTATCATCGCCTGGTTCTTCGGTTTTGTTCTCGGGCCTTATACCGGCTTAAACATGTCGGGCAGCCTGTACAGTTACGATCCCTTTCGCGGGGAAGTGATTACACTCAAAAATCTTATTTTACCTGTGATTACTCTAGGCCTTCGTCCACTGGCTATTATTGTACAGCTCACAAGAACTGCTATGCTGGATATACTGGGTCAGGATTACATCCGCACTGCCCGGGCAAAGGGCCTCGGACGCTTTGCGGTAATTTATAAACACGCTTTGAAGAATGCTTTGAATCCGGTGATTACGGCAATTTCCGGCTGGTTTGCCTCGCTGCTTGCCGGTTCCTTTTTTGTAGAGTATATCTTCGGCTATAACGGTCTGGGCAGAACTACAGTCAAAGCCCTGGAAATGTCAGATTTTCCGGTAGTGATGGGATCCATTCTGTTTATTGCCCTGATATTTGTGATAATTAATATTTTAGTAGATATATTGTATGCCTTTGCAGATCCAAGGGTAAAATTGGCTTAAGTGATGAAGATATTTTTGATTGGTTTTATGGGATGCGGCAAGACAACGCTGGGAAAGAAGATAGCAGCAAAGCAGGGAATTGAGCTGCTGGACCTCGACCATGAGATTGAACGTATAACCGGCACTACTGTTGCAAATTACTTTGCCCTTGAAGGCGAAGAAGCTTTCAGAAAGCTGGAAAGCGAAACACTGAAAAACTATGCCTATGCAGAGCACTGTATCATTGCTACCGGTGGTGGTACTCCTTGTTTTTTTGACAATATGGAATGGATGAATGCAAATGGAACTACCGTATATATTCAGCTATCTGCTGTTGCACTTGCCAAAAGGCTGGAAAAGGGAATAGCCAAGCGCCCTCTGCTGCGGGGTCTCACAGCGGAAGGGGTGGTTGATTTTATAGAAAACAAACTGACTGAACGCGGGCCGTTTTATGAGCAGGCCTGGGTCACCCTGAGCGGCATCGGCCTGGGCCCTGATGATATTATCAGGGCTGTGCAGGAAAATTAATTGTCTTCCGCAGCAAACTGCTCTTCAATAAATTTGATCTGTGTTCTGCCATGAGGTACAGGGTTACCGTATTCATCAACGTTTACAAATACCATTTTATCGATGGTCAGGATGCTTTTCCTGGTAATCTTATTTCGTACTTCACAAACCATTGTGAGCGATGTGTTTCCAAAAGCAACAGCCGTAATTCCCATTTCAATAATATCACCCTGTTTCGCAGAACTTACAAAGTTGATCTCAGAAATATATTTTGTAACCACTCTGGGATTGCCCAATTGTACAATTGCATAAATAGCTGCCTCTTCATCTATCCATCTGAGCAGGCTACCTCCAAATAAACTGCCGTTAGGATTTAAATCTTCGGGTTTTATCCATTTTCTGGTGTGGAAATTCATAATATTCAGGTTTTCTACAAAAATAAGAGTTTCTGAATGGTCTTATCTCACCTTAGCGTAAAGAATACTATAGCTTTTTCCAGGAAGTATCCGATTGCCTCTGCAGTATAGCGGAAAAATCTGTTCTCGGAGCAAGATCCAGATAGGGGTAAGTTACCTTGGAAAGGTATAATCCCTGGGGATGGGCTGGTGTAATCAGTGCCGGTGTCTGCTTGCTGATCAGATGGCTTTCAAATTCATCTACACTAAGTGTGCCTTTGCCGATTTTTAGCAGCTGCCCCATAAGGATACGGATCATTTTTCCAAGAAAACGGTTAGAGGAGATCTGGAACCTGAGTTTATCACCTTTCTCATCCACCATCAGGCTTGCAGAACGTACATAACACAGGGTGTGCTCATACTTGTCAGGATGGGTACAGAACGCGCGGTAGTCTTTGTATAATGGAAGCAGGGCCACTGCGTCCTTCATCTTGTCCCAGTCCAGTCCGTCCAGCAGGTAATACGAACTAAGGCCGTTTAAAAATGGATCTTTGTAGGTATGCAGAAAATAATCGTATGATCTTTGTACCGCGTCGAAACGCGCATGTGGCAAACCATCCATAGGAATGATGTCATACACCGCTATGTTTAATGGCAGCAGTTTGTTCAGCCTGAAAACCAGGTCGAAATCCCAGGGATGTTCAATGTCCATATGAAAGAAAAACTGACTGGCGTGCACCTGTGCATCCGTTCTTCCACAACCATTGATTGCAATTAGGGTTTTAAAGATATCGCTCAGGGATTTTTCTATAACACCCTGCACATTCATCACCGTAGCCTGTTTCTGCCATCCGTTATATTGCAGGCCATTGTAGCCAATATGTACAAAGTATCTCAAGATCTTATCTTTTTCCTGCTCTTTTGTTCAGCTCATCTACAGATATGGTAATCATTCTGCCTATTGGTTTATTGCCCCTGTAAGTGATTACACGCATCAGGCTGGCATCTTTGGGTACCAATAGTTTCTCTGTATATTTTGGATAGAACCTGTCCGGGAAGGAGTTGTCGAAACTGTAATAGATGTCCAGTCCGTCAATATCCGTGATCAGTTCTACCATCACCTGTCTGTCTGCAGACCTGCTTGCTTTAAATATCGGATCGTAAATACTCGGTGCATATTTTGTTTCCGCAATATCCATCCGTTTAAAATGCACTTCCATTTTACCGATAAAATTTGTCCAGTTTTTCTTTTCCTTTGGCGACCAAACGGATTCTGCAATGGCATAACCTCTTGGCCAGGTCATGTATTCTGCCTGGCGGATATTGTAAATCTGTTCTGTCCACAGATTGGCCTGTCCACCCCGGATATACTTGGGATCGGCTCCGGCTGGTACGGGATCAAATTCATAGGCTTTGGGCAAACGAACGGAATTATATACTTTAGGTTCTGTAATTACATCGCCCTGCATCAGATCCAGGTAAACATTAGTCTGGGGCGCCATGACCACTTCATGTTTCAAATGTGAGGCTTCGATACCAAACTGGCTGCTTCTCCAGCTCATGATGCCTGCACTTGCAGGGATATCACTGTTCATGATCTCGTCCCAGCCCATAAATTTTTTGCCTTTGGATTCTACAATCTTCTGTACCCTTTTTTCAAAATAGCCCTGTACCTGCTTCATATCCCTGAGGCCTTCTCTTTGCATCAGTGCCTTAATCGCATCACTTTTCTGCCAGAAGTTTTCCGGGGCTTCATCACCGCCCATGTGGATATATTCAAATGGGAACAAAGCGGCTACCTGAGTAATTACCGTATCCAGGAAACTGTAGACTCTCTCATTGGCAGGACAAAGCGTATTGTCTACGAGTGCTATAGGCGGAGCGCCGTGCGACCAGTCCATAATCTTCTCCCCTGAACGAACCCTATAGTTTACCGCTGCAGGGGTGCATGACAAATCAGGATAGGAGGCAACTGCTGCAAGACTGTGTCCCGGAACATCAATCTCGGGCATGATATCTACAAATCTGTCTTTCGCATACCTGATCAGCTCGCGTAGATCATCCTGTGTAAAGAAGCCGCCGTATGTACGGGGTTCATCAGGTCCGGGAGTGCTGAAACTTCCAAATTCGCCTGTTTTCTTTACATTCCATGCCCCTACTTCAGTCAGCTTGGGCAGTCCCTTGATTTCAATTCTCCAGCCTTCATCATCAGTAAGGTGCAGATGAAGCAGGTTATACTTATAGCGGACCATCGCATCAATGTATTGCTTTACTTCATTTTTAGTGAAAAAATGGCGTGCCACATCAAACATTAATCCTCTCCAGGCCAGCTTCGGGTAATCCGTAATTTCCACACACTGGATTTTCCAGGTCATATCTTCAACCAGCTCTTTCGATTCGATCTCTTTTGGAAACAGCTGCAATAAACTTTGTACGCCATAGAATAATCCGGCAGTTTTGTTTGCCTTGATCACTACCAATGTGGGTGTAATCGAAATCTGATATCCTTCAGTTCCCAACTGCGGGTTGGCTTTGTTATTCAGCATCAAACGGATCGAGGCCGGTGCCGATGTATTCGTATATTCAGCAACGAACCTGCCGGTCGGCACAGCTATCTTTTCTTTTAAATAATCTACTACCTGTTTCATTTCAGGCGTAGCCAGAATGATCACATTTTCCGGAAGCGTAAATTGTCCGCTTGTTTTGAGCAGGGATACAGGTTCGGGAATAATAGCAAACTCTGGCGGCCTGTTTGCAGGTCCGGCGCTGCTATCTGCCGCCGGTAATGTCGTATTTCCAGATCCCATTTGTTGACTATATGCGCTTGTGTAAATAAAAAAACAGCATATAAAAGTTACGAATTTGTTCATAAAAAAAAGAGGGTGTTTTGCGCGGGTGCCTGCTAAAAGGCTGCAATTTAGTAAAATGTGGATAAATACAGGATTTCTGTTAAGAGTTTAACAACATTTTGATTATCCGGTATTATTTTAAGGCGTTGAGCACCCTGAATAGTTTAGGATTGATGCCGCTGCCGGAATAATTATTGATATTGATAACGATCACATACTTGTTGCCATTATCAGCCGTGTAATAACCTGCAAAAGCTGATACATCGTTAATGGTACCACTTTTAAGTTTCATGCCGTTATTTTCGGGCAACGACTTATAGAAATCAGGGAACCAATCTTCCTTCTGCGATTGAAACAGGATGCTGGCCATGGCCGAAGTGGTTACCCTGGTTGCAGGAGACAGGCCACTGCCGTCAATAATGTTCAGCGCATTTCTGTCCAGCCCTTTGCTTGCCCAGTATTTTATCTCTGTGTTTGCTCCGTTGCTTGTAGTAGCCTCTTTTCCGGCTTTCCATGCAATTGTTTTGAGCAGGTGTTCTGCGTAAAGGTTTACACTTTTTTTATTGAGCCAGAAGACGATTTCTGCCAAGGAAGGGGAGGTGATGGTAATTAATTTTTGATTGCTTACCGGCAGCTGTTTTTTTGCTGCAGTAATCTGCCTTGCAGAAGCTGCAGCCGTGCTTACCCTGATGCCCGCTCTTTCCAGGGTATCCTGAAGGCGGAATGCTGCGTCAAATGCGGGGTCTGGCAATGCAACCGAAATCCCGCTTTTGCCGATTTCTCTTGCCCAGCTTCCTCTGAGATAAGCAATACTGGCCAGGGGAGGTAGAAAGGCGTAAGCCCTGTCGCCACTTCCCGGTTCTCCGGGTTTTAATTCATTGACGATCGTAAGGTAAGGCATAGAAGGTACTGTCCTTAAAATGGAGACACTATTGTTTGCGCGCAGTTTGATATCAAACTGGTTTTCCCGCCAGCTGAGCGCTGAAGGACCGGCGCCGAAATAATTTCCCATATCCTGCCAGGTCCATCCTTCAGGTGTGCCCTGTGTTCCCCACAGCTGGTCATCACCAATAACTTTCCCTTCAATCTTTTTAATGCCCGCAGCCTTTATTGCAGCCACCCATTGACTGAGAACAGCAGCTTCCTTATTTTCGTATCTCCAGGATGCCAGGGTGGGGTCACCGCCGCCGGTGATGATTACATCTCCCATCAGCGTACCGTCAGCAGCAATGCTTCCGCTGTATCCCAGTGTAGTCTGGTAATGGAAATCCTTCCCCAGTAGGGAGAATGCAGTTGCGGAAGTTATAGTTTTTAAGGTAGAAGCTGTGGCAAGCCCGGTATTTTCATTTTTTGCAAAGATCTGTTTCCCGGTATTTGCGTCCAGAACGCATATGGAACAAATCGCATATTTAGCCTGAGGATCTTCCAGTAAGGTATTAAAGGATTGTGCGATTCTCTGAGCAGGGCTCTGGGCAAAAGAGAGCGTTTGCGATAAGGCAAAAAGGAATACCAGCGATCTTTTTAACATATTCAATAAAAATAAAAATGTGGTTTAGCTACAACAGTTGCTGTATCTAAACCACATCGGTATGGGAATGATCTTTCTTAGATCAGTTCTTTTTGTACTAAAAATTCTGCGATTTGTACCGCGTTTGTCGCTGCACCTTTTCGCAGGTTATCAGCTACGATCCACATGTTCAGCGTATTTGGCATCGACTCATCTCTTCTGATACGGCCTACAAATACTTCATCTTTTTCATGTGCGTCTTTAGGCATCGGATATTTAAGGTTATCGATGTCGTCTTCCAGAATGATACCCGGTGTTTTTTCCATCAGGGATTTTACATCAGCCACGTCAAAGTCGTTTTCAAACTCAATGTTTACAGATTCAGAGTGGCCACCCATTACCGGGATACGCACTGTAGTAGCTGTAACGCGAATATTGTCGTCGCCCATGATCTTACGGGTTTCCTTGATCATTTTCATTTCCTCCTTGGTATATCCGTTCGCTTCGAAAACATCAATCTGCGGGATCACGTTCAGGTCGATCTGGTACGGATAAGCCATAGGGCCATCAGTAATGCCTTTACGTTCGTTCATCATCTGCTCTACTGCTTTCACACCGGTTCCTGTTACAGACTGGTAAGTAGAAACAACAACACGTTTAATTCTGTATTTATCATGTAATGGTTTTAAAGCCACTACCATTTGGATCGTTGAACAATTTGGATTGGCAATGATCTTATCGTCAATAGATAATTCATAAGCGTTTACTTCCGGTACGATCAGTTTCTTCGATGGATCCATACGCCATGCGGATGAATTGTCGATCACCGTTGTACCAGCTTCAGCAAAAAGAGGGGCATACTTCAATGAAGTACTGCCTCCGGCAGAAAATAAAGCAATATCCGGTCTCATGGCAATTGCAGTTTCCATGTTAACCACCTTGAACTGCTTACCCTTAAAAGTGATTTCTTTACCAACACTTTTTTCTGATGCAACCGGGATTAATTCGGTCAGAGGGAAATTACGTTCTTCCAGTACTTTTAACATTACAGTGCCTACTAAACCAGTAGCACCTACAACTGCGATTTTCATTTTGTTTTTATTTGAATTTAAAGGTAATGAAGCTCTCATCTACCGAGGAGGGTTTCATTTTTTGTTTATTAGAGTTTAAAGGTTATGAAAATGTCACCAACCGTTAGGCTGATGACATCTACATTCAAATATGAGAAAAAGTTTGCTTATTTACAGCATCCTGAGGCTACTGTATTTTATAAAATGCTTTTCTTCACATAATCAGCACTTTGTTTGATGCTTTTATAAGGGTCCATGGAGAAGTTCTCCTGTTCTACGATCAGGTGTTTTAATCCGGCCAGTTTAGCACTTTTGTAAAGCGTTTTGAAGTCGATTGTTCCTGTACCTACCTCTGTATTGATCGTATTGTCCACTTTATCCATGTCTTTTACGTGCCACATTGGAAAACGTCCCGGGAACTCAGTAAATAGTTTCACAGGATCATTGCCTGATCTCACTACCCAGTAAATGTCCATTTCAAAATCAACGAGGTTTGGATCTGTTCCTTTGAGCATGATCTCATAACCTGTGGTTTCGCCATATTTGATAAACTCAAAATTATGGTTGTGGTAGCCCAGTTTAAGGCCTGCCGCTTTGCACAGCACTGCAGCTTCATTTAGTTTGTCAGCTACGTTTTTCCAGTCGCCCTCAGCTTTTCTCAGGTTGTCACCCAGGTAAGGCACCGTGATATGCGAGCTGCCAAGTATGTTTGCAGCTTCAATGTAAGACTTTAGTTCTTCCTGATCTCCGGTGCTGATGAACTTATCCATACCATAATGTCCGCTTGGTGCGGTAAGACCGTTTGCAGTAAGCAGTGCTTTGAATGCTTTGGCATCCAATCCCCAATACCCGTCTTTGACCGAATAGCCGTAAGTTTCTACTTCTTTATACCCTGCTTTGGCAACATTGGCAATCGTACCTTTTAAGTCTTTTGGTAATTCTTCACGTAATGAATATAATTGCAGGCCTACAATTTTGGCCGGAGCTGCGAAAGCAAAGGAAGGTGCAATTGCTGCACCTGCAGCAGCTAAGCCTGCCAGTTTGATAAAATCTCTTCTCGAATTCATAGTTAATAGTTTATTGGTCACATATTGTAATGGCTTTTCTCAGGGATGCCAGTTTGTCTTCCTGTTTAGGGATAAACTCCTGTGCTATGTATCCTTTGAATCCTGTTGCCAGGATAGCCTTAATAATCGCGGGGTAATACAGTTCCTGCGTTTCATCAATTTCATTTCTTCCGGGAACACCTCCGGTATGGTAATGCGCAATGTAGGGGTGATAGGTCTGGATATTTCTGATCACGTCCCCTTCATCAATCTGCATATGATAAATATCATAAAGCAGCTTAAAGTTTTCAGATCCCAGTCTTTTTGCCAGTTCGGCACCCCAGGCAGTATGGTCACACTGGTAATCTTTGTGGTTTACCTTGCTGTTGAGCAGTTCCATAACGAGTACAACGCCATGTTTTTCTGCCAGAGGCATCAATTGTTTCAGTCCTTCCACACAGTTTTTTAAACCGGTTTCATCATCTTTTCCCCTGCGGTTTCCGCTAAAGCAGATCAGGTTTTTATAACCTGCTTTCGCAACGAGAGGGATCATTTTGCTGTAGTTTTCAATCAGCTTTGGATGAAATGCCGGATCATTGAAACCATCTACCAGATTGATTTCGGCACCGTTACACATCGAAGAATACAATCCGTATTTTTTCAGCGTCGGCCATTCTGATGGGCCAACCAGGTCGATCCCTTTCAATCCCATTTCTTTTCCGGCAGCGCATAGTGCATCCAGCTCGATGCCGCTATAACACCAGCGGCAGGCAGAATGGTTAACATTGCCTTTCAATTTAGGTGCGGCTGTAGTCGTTTCTTTTTCCATAGCGAGTCCCGGCATGGCCACTGAAGCACCCAATACAGCGCTGCCCGTGATCATTGTCTTTAACATTTTTCTGCGGCTTTGTTCAGTTCCCATGGTTAAGCGTGGTTTAATTGAGTGTCCGGAGTTGTTTTTTTATCAGTAAAGAAGACTGTGAAAAGCAGGAATACTACCAGTGCGATTCCCGCTGGAATAATCCATACCATCTTCCAGTCAATTGATCCATCGGCCAGTTTATAGCTGTCAGTAATCATACCGGCAACTTCAAATCCGATCAGCATGCCCACTCCATAGGTTGCCAGTGTAATTAAACCCTGCGCAGCGCTTTTGTATTTATCACCAGCCCTTGAGTTGGTATAGATTTGGCCTGATACAAAGAAGAAATCATAACAAACGCCATGTGATGCAATACCAATGATCAGCATAAAGCTCAGTTCACCTGCATTTCCGTAAGCAAATAAAGCGTAGCGTACAGCCCATGCGAGCATACCTACCAATATAGTGATCTTAAATCCGAAGCGTTTAAAAAACACGGGGATCAGCAGGAGGAACAGTGCTTCAGAGCCTTGCCCGATTGCCATTTTCCCGGTCGGTCCGGCAACCCCAATGCTCGAAAGGAAAGGGTGTGCATTCTGGTAATAAAAGGCCAGCGGGATACAGATTAGAATTGCAGAAATAAAGAACACTGCAAAGTTTTTATCTTTCAGCAGGCTGAGTGCATCCAGTCCGAGGATATCAGAAAGTTTGATCTTCTCATCTTTTGCCACTTTTGGCGGTGTTTTTGGTAAGGCGAAGCTGAATAATCCAAGGATTAGCGAAGCTATTCCTGCCATTGCAAAAGTATTTTTTAACAATCCTGAGCTCAGTCCTTCTGCAGAATCCCACAGGAATAAATAGCTGATGAACAGACCGGCTACGATCCAGCCGATTGTGCCCCAAAACCTGATGTTTGAAAATTCCTTCTCAGCATCTTTCATCTGGTTAAATGCCACAGAATTGACCAGTGCCAGGGTAGGCATAAACAGGATCATGTAGCCAAGTACATAGGGATAAAAGGCATCCACATTCGTAGCAGTGTACATCTGATACATCAGGATAGCGCCGATGATATGCAGTACGCCCAGTATTCTTTCAGCGTTAAAGAACCTGTCGGCTATCAGACCGATAATAAATGGTGCAATGATTGCGCCCCAGGACTGCGTGGAGAATACTGCTGCTGTTTGCGATCCCGTAGCTGACAGATTTTTTTCTAAAAAAGTACCCAGGGTAACGAACCATGAGCCCCAGATAAAAAACTCCAGGAACATCATTAGTGATAACTTGATTCGGGTATTTACATTCATCATATTTGGTTTATAGTGTTTATAGTTCTTTGATCATGATATTGCGGTACCATACTTCGTTTCCATGGTCCTGCAGTGATATCTTTCCGGAAGTGAATGTACCAAAGCCTTCCCATTTTGCAAATTTACTGCCAGCAATTAATGTTTTCCAGTTATCGTCAAATTGTGTTGTAGAAACTACAGTGACGCCATTTAATTTAATCTCCAGTTTGCCCCTGTTGCTGATGATCTCGGCTGTATTCCATTGCCCAACAGGTTTTACCGGCTCAGAGCTGCTTTTAACAAGGTCATACAGGTCTCCCGCACGGTGTTTGGGAATTTTACCATCAGAATGGCCATCGTTATCAATTACCTGTACTTCAGGGCCGGTACTGTAGGTCTGGTGATATTTTTCTGCATCTTCCTTTATATGGAATAAAATACCGCTGTTTGCACCAGGAGCAACTTTCCAGTCTACCTTCAGATGAAAATTACTGTATTCCTTGTTGGTCACGAGGTCACCTTCATCTTCCTTTTTACCGGTAGGTACCAGGTGAAGTGCACCCTCCTCAACCTTCCATGCCTGTCCGGCTAAATTTCTGCCGTAGCTATGCCAGCCGGTTGTAGTTTTACCATCAAACAGGTTAACAAAACCTTTCTCAGTTTTTTGTGCCATACTATTGGTGCTGATCATTGCTGTGAGCAACAGTGCAGCCGATATATTGTGTAATTTCATAGTTCTGATATTTATATGCCAAGTGTCCATCCTTTGCGGTATTCTCTTTTTACATACTGGTTTACATCATCGAAGTTGGTCACCTTCATGTTGTCGTTATCCCATAACAGTTGTATGTTTCTGCCTGGATAAGTGATTTTGCCATCGGCCGATGTTCTTTGCACATCGTTTCCGCGGATGGCGAGGTTAGCCATTAACAAGGCTTCAGTTAAGGGGCCGGCGATCTCAAAGGGAGAACTCACTTCTTTTTTGCCGTAACCGGCAATGCAGGCTTCAACCCATTGTGCGTAGTGCCCGTTTGCTCCACCGGCAACACGTGCAAACTTTTCAGGAACTTTAATGTCTTTGTTGCGGCTCAATGGAAGCAATCGCGGATTAGCACTGTAAGTGCTGCTCATCATTTTTCCTTTGGTTCCGATAAACAGCGTACCGTTGCCGCCATCACCAAATACATCATTGGCATCCAGTTCTTCGGGGCGAGTAGGCTGTATTCCTCCGTCCATCCAGTGCAGCGTTACCTCGCCCTGGGTTTTTGGTGTTTTAGGGAAAGTCAGCGTTACATGACTTGATGGGGGGCAACTTTCAGGGAAATACCCTCTTTTGAATTCATCCACATAAACAGAACCTACACTGGCCTGTACATTAGTTGCATATTTCAGTCCCAGTACACTGAAGGGAGCTTCGATCAGGTGGCAGCCCATATCGCCTAAAGCGCCCGTTCCGTAATCCCACCAGCCTCTCCAGTTAAATGGAACCAGTTTATCTACATATTCTTTGTAAGGGGCATTGTTGAGCCAGAGGTCCCAGTCGAGCGTTGCCGGTATTTCAGCTTTATTGGCCGACCATGGAATACCCTGAGGCCAGACCGGGCGGTCTGTCCAGGCATAAACTGTATGCACATCGCCAATCAGCCCTGCGTCATACCATTCTTTCATTTGCCGCGGGCCATCATTTGATGCGCCCTGGTTGCCCATCTGGGTAACCACTTTATATTTTTTCGCAGCTTCGGTTAATTTCCGGGCTTCGTAAATATCATGTGTAAGGGGTTTTTGCACATAAACATGTTTCCCCAGCTGCATTGCAGCAACCGTAATCATAGCATGACTATGGTCAGGTGTCGATATGCTTACTGCATCAAAATTTTTGTGTTCTTTGTCCAGCATTTCACGCCAGTCCCTGTAGAACTTGGCTTTAGGGAAAGCCTTCACCGTTGCAGCAGCTCTTTTGGTGTCCACATCACAAAGAAATCCAATATCTGCTTTGCCACTTTTATAAAAAGAAGCAATATCGCCCGCGCCCTTTCCACCTACACCTATACCCGCTATGACAAGCCGGTCACTCGGAGCTGTAAAACCTTTCCCTCCTAAAACGTGACGGGGGAAAATCATAAATGATGCACCTGCTATTGCAGTATTTTTTATAAATGCACGCCTGCTGGCGGCATTCACGTCTTTATTTGTTTTGTCCATTAGATAAAAATATTTGGTTAGATAGAGATATCTGGCTTTAAAAGGTTTATTTTTTTAGTGACAATACCCAGGTCACCATTAGTTTTGCGTCGTCTTTGCTCAGGTTAGGGTGAGGCGTCATTGGCAAATCTCCCCATGTACCTTTGCTTCCTGCAATAACAACATCCGCCAGGTGGCTGATATTTGCCTCATTGGAAGGGTATTTTGCGGCAATATCCACATACGCAGGGCCGATTACCTTTTGTGTTTCATTGTGGCAGCCCACGCAGTCGGCCATTGCAACTAGTTTTTTACCGGGAAGTTCAGCTCCCGTTGGTTCAGCACTCACAGTTGTGCTGCTATCAGTCGTAGTTGTCGTAGTAGATTTCGTCTTGATTGTCTCCTCTTGCTGGGAAGAACCTCCGCAGGAAGCGATAGTTAAGCCAAGGCAGCCCAGGATCAGTAGTGTTGTGTGTTTCATTCTTATTTGTGCTAATTATTATATACCTAATATTTGTCGGTTAAAAGCCTCATCAGCACCGGTAGCGGCGAAATCATCAAAGGCCCTGGTAGTAACCGGGATAATATGTTTTTTAATAAACTCGGCGCCTTCTCTTGCTCCGGTTTCAGAATCCTTGATACAGCATTCCCATTCCATTACTGCCCAGCCTTTAAAATCATATTGGGCAAGTTTACTGAATATTGTTTTAAAATCCACCTGTCCGTCTCCCGGGGAGCGGTAGCGCCCTGCGCGGTTTGCCCAGCTCTGGTATCCGCCAAAGGTTCCCTGTCTTCCGGTAGGGTTAAATTCTGCGTCTTTGACATGGAAGGCCTTAATGCGTTCGTGGTAAAAATCAATATACTGGATATAGTCCAGCTGCTGTAATACAAAGTGTGAAGGATCATACAATAAGCATGCCCTTGGGTGATTGTTTACTTTTTCGAGGAACATTTCATAGGTAATACCGTCAAAAAGATCTTCACCGGGGTGGATCTCATAACATACATCTACTCCGCATTCGTCAAATTCGTTCAGGATCGGCAGCCAGCGGCGTGCAAGTTCAGTGAATCCCGCATCCACTAATCCTTCCGGTCTCTGCGGCCATGGATGGAACATATGCCATAAAAGTGATCCGCTGAAAGTAGCATGTGCATTTAATCCCAGGTTTTGAGACGCTTTAGCCGCGTACTTCAGTTGCTGCACGGCCCATTCTGTTCTTGCTGCGGGGTTGTTCCTCAGGTTTGCCGGTGCAAAACCGTCAAATGCCTTGTCAAATGCCGGGTTTACAGCTACCAGCTGACCCTGGATATGTGTAGAAAGTTCTGTGATCTCCAGTCCGTAACCTGCTATCTGTCCTTTCAGATCATCTGCGTAGGTTTTGCTTTCGGCTGCTTTTTGCAGGTCGATAAACCTGGTATCAAGAGTAGGCATCTGAATGCCTTTGAAACCCAGGTCTGCCGCCCATTTACAGATACCTTCGAGCGAGTTGAAGGGTTCTTCATCTCCAATAAACTGTGCTAAAAAAACTGCTGGTCCTTTAAGTGTTGTCATCTTGTTATATTTTAAAATCGAGCCATTTCTGGTCCGACTGGCTTGATGCCACTACATTTTCTATAAACGCCATTCCTCTCACACCTTCCTCCACACCGGGGAAGTCGAGCATTTCTGCTGTTGGTGTTTCGCCGGCAAGCAATGCCTGCAGTGTTGCAGCAAAATTTCTGTAGATATTGGCGAAGGCTTCAAGATATCCTTCAGGATGTCCGGAAGGCGTGCGCGCGTTGTACTGTGCCACCTGTGACAAATAACCCTGTCCTGTACGGTAGATCTGGCTTGGTGCGTCCAGCCATTTCACTTTCAGTGTGTTGGGTTCTTCCTGGTGCCATTCCAGTCCGCCTTTCTCTCCATACACCTTTATTTTGAGTGCATTTTCTTCTCCTGCGGCAATCTGCGAAGCTACCAGTACACCATTGGCACCATTGTTAAACTTCAGCAATACATTTCCGTCATCATCCAGCGGTCTGCCCTCAACTACAATGTTCAGGTCTGCGCAGATCCTGGCGATCTCCAGTCCCGAAATATATTCTGCCAGCTGAGCCGCATGTGTACCGATGTCTCCCATACAGCCGCTGATCCCGCTTTTTGCAGGATCTGTTCTCCATGAAGACTGTTTGTTTCCATCACGCTCCGAAGGCAGGCTGAGCCATCCCTGAGGATATTCCACAAGCACTTTGCGGATTTTTCCGAAAGCACCGTCTTTTACCATCTGCCTGGCCTGTTTAACCATCGGATAACCGGAATAAGTGTAGGTAAGACACAGGGTTAAACCTGTGTCTTTTACTTTTTCTTCCAGTTTTTTTGCTTCATCCAGCGTAAGGCTGATTGGCTTGTCGATTACCACATGAAAACCATGTTCCAGCGCCAGCATTGCAGGTGCAAAATGTGCGAAGTTAGGTGTAACGATTGTTACGAAGTGCATTCTTGTTTCGGCCGGCAGGAGACTTTCTTTTTCGATCATCTCCTGGTAGCTTCCATAGTTTCTGTCTGCTGCTAAAAACAACAAATCTCCGGACTCTTTTGCAGTTTCGGGATTGGAGCTCAGGGCCCCGCAAACCAATTCTATCTGTCCGTCTATATTTGCGGCAATGCGGTGTACTGCGCCGATGAAGGCGTTTTTGCCACCGCCGATCATGCCCATTCTTATCTTAGCTGCTGTCATTAAAGATTTCCTTTTTTAAGTTCAGATACTGCAAAATCCGCCGCTCTGGCTGTTAATGCCATAAATGTAAGTGAAGGGTTCTGGCAGGCGATAGATGGCATACAAGATCCGTCAGTTACAAACACGTTTTTCACCTCGTGCATCTGGTTCCATTTGTTCAGGACAGAAGTTTTAGGATCATCACCCATACGTGCTGTTCCCTGTTCGTGGATGGCCATACCCGGCGAAGATCCGTTGTCGAAGGTCTTGATGTTTTTCATACCTGCGGCTTCAAGCATTTCTGCAGCATCGTTCATCATCTCTAAACGCATTTTTTGTTCATTACCTTTAAACTCTGCATCTATTGCCAGAACTGGCATGCCCCATTTATCTTTCTTGGTTTTGTCAATATAAACCTTGTTGTCATGGTATGGAAGGGATTCACCGAAACCGCCAAGTCCCATAGTCCACAGTCCCGGCTGCGTCATCAGCTCTTTGTATTCGCCTCCAAAGGCAAGTTCTGCGACATCTTTGTGCCAGCCTGTACGGCTTGCACCACCCTGATAACCAAAGCCACGCAGGTAATCGCGTTTCTGGCCATTCATGTTCTGGTACCTCGGGATATAGATCCCGTTGGCCCTTCTTCCATATGTATATTTATCTTCGAAGCCTTCAGCTTCTCCGTTTGCACCACAACGGAAATGGTGGTCCATCAGGTTATGGCCAAGCTCTCCGCTTCCATTGCCAAGTCCGTTAGGATGCTCAGCGGAAGTTGAGTTCAGCAGCAGGAAGGTACTTCCCAGTGTTGAGCCGTTTACGAAAACAATTTTTGCGTAAAACTCTATGTTTTCATTTGTTTCTGAATCGATCACACGTACACCTTTGGCTTTTTGTGTTTCCTTGTCATAGATAATGGATTCTACCAGTGAGAAAGGACGTAAAGTCAGATTTCCGGTAGCAACTGCAGCGGGCAGGGTAGAGGATTGTGTGCTGAAATAAGCACCGAAAGGACAGCCTCTGCTGCAAAGGTTACGGTACTGGCAGCTGCCACGTCCGCCATGGGGTACAGTAAGATTTGCTGTACGGCCAATGGTCATGATCCTTGATTTTTTCCAGTGTGCTTCGATGCGGGTTTTTACCGATTTTTCCACACAGTTCATCTCCATTGGAGGAAGGAATTGTCCATCAGGCAGTGCAGGCCAGTTTTCTGCCTGTCCGCTGATTCCTGCAAAACGCTCTACGTAATCGTACCATTTTTCGAGGTCTTTGTACCTGATCGGCCAATCGGTACCATGACCGTCTTTTTTATTGTCTTCAAAGTTCAGGTCACTGAAACGGTAACTCTGACGGCCCCACATGAGTGATTTTCCACCTACATGGAAACCACGGTACCAGTCGAAACGTTTTACTTCAGTGTAAGGACATTCCAGGTCATTTACCCAGAAGCTCTCATTAAATTCCTGATAAGGATAATCCCTGATCTGTACAGGGTGAGTCTTTTTTTGTTCTTCGGTCAGCAAGCCACGGTGTTCAAACTCCCATGGTTTTTTCATTGCTGTAGTATAGTCTTTGATGTGCTCAACGTTTCTGCCCCGTTCCAGCAGTAAAACTTTAAGTCCTTTTTCTGTTAGTTCCTTTGCTGCCCATCCACCGCTGATGCCGGAACCTACAACAATGGCGTCATATGTATTTTGTGCTGCTGCTTTTGTATTTAAATTCATTGTTTGTTGTGCTAAAAGATTTATGAATAAACTCTCTGACCAGGTTTCAGGTCTACACAGCCATCATAACGGCCGGGGATCTGAACATATTCAAGAGCCTGCGAAGCGCCGATCTCCGAGGTCCAGTAACCAAGCAGCGTTAAATCCCGCGCTATAGCAAAGAAATATGGGGTGCTTTTGGCATACCTGTCTGGTCCTGCCATAGGTTTTTCCAGTTTCAGGTCCGGACCTGATGGTTTGTTTGCAGCTTCAGCTTTCTGCGCGGCAACGGTTTCATCACGTAATTTACCGAGGAGCTGCTCACGCTGTTTCGGGGTAATTTTAAGGAATGAGTTGCTGTACTCTTTTTTCGAACGGTCTTCAAGGTCTTCAAGGCCTTTAACAAATGCTTTCTGTGCATCTTCAGGGTAACATTCCATGATCATTTTTGAAATGAACGGCCCTACACCTGCAGCTTTTGCGCCCGGGGTTTTTGTTGAAGGAATAATGACATCTGCAACCTCAGTGATGATCAGGTGCTGGTCTTCTGAAAACAGATTTGATCCCTTGTTTGCCGACGGCGAAGTACAGCCATCGAGGAATACACCAATTGTAGTTGCAGACAGTGCGCCTCCCATTAAAAAAGCAACACTTCTAACTGCCTCTCTTCTATTCATAGTGATTTAAATTTGGTTATCTTGTTATGTTGTTGTGCTATTGGACAGACCAAAATAAGTAAAACTGTTGACAAAGTGTAATATTAACACACTTATATAATGTTATTGTTACTCAGGCCCAGCCCCTAAAATATTTATTTCCTGACACGAATTTAACCTGAAATTAGGTTAACAGGTCTTTTTTGATATAGTTAATGCTTTTAGTGATACTTTGATAAGGGTCAATCTTAATTACATCCTGTTCCACAAAAAGGTATTCCATTCCGGAAAGCTTAGCTTGTTTGAAAATGCTTTTGAAATTTATACTGCCGGTTCCAACTTCTGTAAAAACACTTTTATCTGTTTTGTCCATGTCCTTCACATGCCACATTTTGAAGCGTCCGGGATGTAGTTTGAACATTTCCAATGGATTGAGTCCGGCATTTACTGCCCAGAACAAATCGAGTTCAAAGCTGACCATCGAAGGATCTGTTTCTTTCAGAAGCACATCAAAAGGAGTAAGCCCTTTTCCCAGGTCAGTAAACTCAAAATTGTGGTTATGGTAACCGAGTGTAAGTCCCTGCTTTTTGCATAGTTCTGCGGCATGGTTAAACTTCGCTGCGGTTTCTTTGTAGTTATCCAGCGAATCCGGTTTTGTTTTGTCATGCGGGATAGATGGAATCACGAAATACTTCTGGCCAACTGTCGCCGCAACCTCTATATGCTGTTTCAGAACTTCATCATTGCCGCCTTTGCTCAGAAAAGCGTTCACATTGTAATGCCCGCTGGGCGAGGTCAGGCCGTTTGCCGAAAGCAGCGACTTAAACGCTTTAGCATCCAGTCCCCAAAAGCCCGGTGCTGCATTTGGCCCTGCATAACCATAAAAAGTTTCTACCTGGTCGTAGCCAATCTTTGCCACTTTTGCGATGGTACCTTTAACATCCTTTTGCAGCTGATCCCTAAGGGTATACAACTGGATCCCTACTTTGTGGGATGCTTTTTCTGCCGCCAGTGCGGTGGACAGGACGGTGGGGCTGAGGAACGCTGCTGCTGCGGCTATTCCGGCCTGTTGTAAGAAATTTCTTCTATTGCTCATATCGGTAATTTATTTGGGTCATCTTTAAATTTACAGGTGATGACGGGCCTGAAAAATGAGAGCGCGGAGTATGAATATATGAAGATAAATATAATTAATAACATTTTTATTCAGGTTTGTTTCGTTTTTCTACCTTTGCCAAAATCTATATTTTAATGAGCGAAAAAATAGTAGTTTTAGGTTCTAACGGTCAGATCGGCACCGAGTTGGTAACGGCCCTGCGTAAGACCTACGGGGAGGACAATGTGATCGCCTGCGATATCCGCCGTCCGGATTATGATATTAAAAACTCCGGCCCCTTTGAATTTGTCAATGTGCTTGATAAGGAGATCCTGAATAAGATATTCACGAAATACAAGCCTTCTCAGGTATACCTCCTTGCGGCTTTACTATCCGCAACAGGAGAACAGAATCCCCAGCTGGCCTGGGACCTGAACATGAACGGATTGCTGAATATACTGGACCTTGCGATCCTTTACAAAACAGCAAAGGTATACTGGCCGAGCTCCATTGCTGTTTTCGGACCAAATTCTCCAAAAGACCAGACCCAACAATTTTGTGTAATGGATCCCAATACTGTTTACGGAATTAGTAAATTAGCGGGTGAAAGGTGGTGTGAGTATTACCACCAGAAATATGGCCTGGATGTGCGCAGTATCCGTTATCCCGGACTGATCAGCTGGAAGGCTGCTCCAGGGGGAGGTACAACGGATTACGCCATTCATATTTTTCATGATGCGTTGAAAAAAGGCGCTTATGCCTCTTTTCTTTCTGCTGAAACGGAACTGCCCATGATGTATATGGATGATGCCATCCGCGGTACCATTGAACTGATGGATGCCCCGGCAGCACAGATCAGCATACGCTCCAGCTATAATTTTGCCGGGGTAAGCTTTACGCCAGAGGTGCTGGCCGCTGAAATCAGGAACCATATCCCGGATTTTAAGCTAACTTACACGGCTTATGATCCGCGTCAGGAGATTGCTGCCAGCTGGCCGCGCTCTATTGACGACCAGTTTGCCACGCGCGACTGGGGCTGGAAGCCGGAATTTGACCTGGCGAAACTGACGGCAGATATGTTTAGTAATTTAAAAAAGTAATAGGGTAGAGCCCTCAATAAGTATACAATGGGAAGAGCATTTGAGTTCAGAAAAGAAAGAAAATTTAAACGTTGGGCTAAAATGGCCGTACAATTTACCCGTATAGGGAAGGAAATTGTAATGGCTGTAAAAGATGCAGGCCCTAATCCGGATACCAACTCACGCTTACGTACTGCAATCCAGAACTCGAAGGCAGTAAATATGCCGAAGCATACCGTGGATGCTGCGATTAAAAGGGCTTCCAACAAGGATGAAAACGGATATGAAGAGCATGTTTACGAAGGTTACGCACAACATGGCGTAGCTATCCTGATAGAGACTGCAACGGACAATACCAACAGAACGGTAGCCAATGTACGCAGCTATTTCAGTAAAACCGGCGGATCTTTAGGTAAAACGGGATCTCTGGATTTTATCTTCAACCGTAAATCTATCTTCAGGTTTTTACCGGGAGAAAAGGATATGGAAGAACTGGAATTTGAACTGATTGATGCAGGTCTGGAAGAACTTTATCTGGAAGCTGACGAAGAAGGTGTTGAAACCGCTGTTGTACAGACAGCTTTTGAAGATTTTGGCAAGATGCAGAAAGCGCTGGAAGATATGGGATTTGAAATGAAGAGCGCCAAGCTTGAACGTATTGCGCTTTCTACAACTGACGTTTCTGAAGAACAGGCTGTGGATGTACTGAAGCTGATTGATAAGTTAGAAGAGGATGATGATGTACAGGCGGTATATCATAATATGACTGAGTAAAAAATAAAAAACCCGCTTGCACTGCAAGCGGGTTTTTTATTGGTTAAAGCTTATTTTGAGAAGCTGAACTTTGCGGCAGTGACGTCGCGTGAGTTCGAACCGATGAACAGGTTAAAATCGCCTGGTTCAGCAGCAAACTTCAGGTCTGCGTTGAAGAACTTCAGCATCTGCTCATCAATGGTGAAGGTTACGCGTTTGCTTTCTCCTTTCTTCAGGAAGATCTTTTGAAAACCTTTCAGTTCTTTCACCGGTCTGGTGATTGAACCATAGACATCCTGAATATATAACTGTACAACTTCCTGACCGTCAAAATTACCGGTGTTCTGAACATCCACCGAAACCTGTATTGCTTGTCCCGGTTTAACCACAGCCTTGTTCAGGCCGGGAGTGGAATACTGGAAGCTGGTGTAACTCAGTCCGTATCCGAAGGGATACAAAGGATCGTTGGAACTGTCAATATAACGGGATTTGTATTTTTCATTCGATACGCCATCGTAAGGGCGACCAGTATTTTTATGGTTATAGTAAATCGGGATCTGGCCTATACTTCTCGGGAAAGTTGTAGTCAGTTTACCTGCAGGGTTATAGTTGCCTACAAGAATATCCGCAATTGCATTGCCGGCTTCGGTACCGCCAAACCAGGTTTCCAGGATTGCCGTTACATTGGCATCTTCCCATTCCAGGGTGAGGGGGCGACTGTTCATCAAAACCAAAACTACAGGTTTACCGGTTGCAGTAACCGCTTTCAGCAATGCCTTTTGATTGGGTAAAAGATCAAGGTTGGTACGGCTTGTTGCTTCACCACCCATCAGGGCGCTTTCTCCGAGAACCAGTACAGCGATGTCTGATTTATTTGCGGCAGAAACAGCCTCACTTATCAGTTTATCAGTAGATTTTTCATCGGCAACGATATCTGCTCCGTTTGCATTGAGCTGTTTCAGGATTGCAGCGTCATCAACCAGGTTGGCTCCTTTTGCATATGTAATATCCATATCCGGCGCGGCACTTTTAAGGCCTTCCATTACACCGATTGCCTTTTTCCAGTCGCCCGCAGCACTCCAGTTACCAATCATATTGCGTTTGTCATCAGCCAGCGGGCCAATCAGTGCAATCCTGGCTTTCTTTTTCAAAGGCAGTACCTGGTTATCATTTTTCAGCAGTACCATGGATGCTTCGGCAATATTCCTGGCATCAAACCTGTTTTGCTGCGAAAGGATCTCAGTTTTTGCACGCTCTTCGTTCACATATTTGTATGGATCAGCAAAAAGCCCCAGTTTATATTTGGCTTCAAGCATTCTGCGGCAGGCCAGATCGATCATCTGAATAGTGATTTTCTTTTCCTGCAGGGACGTTTTCAGGGTAGTTAGAAAACCCTCCCCAACCATATCCATATCCGTTCCCGCTGCCAGTGCTTTTGCACTTACCGTTTTTAAATCCCCAAGTCCGTGCGGTACCAGCTCATTGATCCCGGTATAGTCGCTCACTACAAATCCGTTGAATCCCCAGCTGTTACGCAGCAGGTCTGTTAACAGCCATCTGTTTGCTGTTGCCGGAGTGCCATTGATATCGTTGAAAGATGCCATTACCGATGCTGCGCCTGCGTCAACTGCTGCTTTGTAGGGCGGCAGGTACTCATTGTACATTTTGATCATGCTCATATCAGTAGTATTGTAATCCCTACCTGCTTCGGCAGCACCATACAGCGCAAAGTGTTTGATACAGGCAAGAATCGCATCTTTATTGGAAAGGCTGTTAGTCTGGTAACCTTTTACCATAGCCACTCCTATGAGCGAGCCCAGGTAAGGGTCTTCACCCGCACCTTCGGCCATTCTGCCCCAGCGCGGATCTCTTGCAATATCCACCATAGGAGAGAAGGTCCAGTTTAAACCATCGGCACTGGCTTCCCTTGCGGCAATACGTGCACTTTTTTCTATCAGGTCCAAATCCCAGCTGGTACTTAAACCCAAAGGAATAGGAAATATGGTTTTATGTCCGTGGATTACGTCGTATCCAAACAGCAAAGGGATTTTCAAGCGTGATTTGGTCATCACCAGTTTCTGCAATTTCTCTACTGCCTGCGGGGTAAAAGTGTTAAAAACACCGCCAACCAATCCTTTTTCAATTTTTTCATCCACCCCCTCACTCAATACCGGTCCGGTTACATCAAAGCCTACGGCAGGTAAGTTTAATTGTCCGATCTTTTCATCCAGTGTCATTTTAGACATCAGGTTTGCAATAAAGCTGTTCATTTTCAGATCGGCCGCTGATACGGTCTTTTTCTGCTGCGCTGTCGCTGTATCCGCAAGAAAAACGACCGCCAGGAAAAATAGGAGATTGTGTCTTTTCATAAGTTTTATATTAATTTTTTAATGCCGTACTTGCTATACCCAGTTTATCGAGCCCATTTTTTACATCGGGACTGCTCATAAACAGTTTCCAGAGGAGGCCGCTCCGGTAATTTTCGATCATGCAGATGATCGGCCCCTGGTCAATTGCCAGATGTGATTTCGCATACCAGTTATGTTCCTCACTAAAGCCATCTACAAAACCGTACTCGCTCCAGATTTTATCTCCCAGGTCAAAGTAAAAATGTTTCAGTGCCTTCATGGAATATTCCGGGGTATAGGGGAAAGCAGAGAGTGCTGCCGTCGGGCTGATCACACCGAGGTCTTCTGCAGGTGAATGTGCTGCATATCCCTGCCAGCTGTCACTGGCAGTTAGGCCCCAGCTGTTTTCGCCGTATCCTTTGTAATGTTTTGGATTTTCCACGCAATAGGCATGGTTGATCAGTGTATGGTTTTTGTTCTGTTCAAAGTAATCTGCATAGCGGTCTTTGAGTCCGCGCGGGTCCAGGCCCAAAAATGAGTAATGCGAAAAGAACAGTGGCCCGCCAAAATCGAATCCCAATGGCAGGGTAATGCCCAGGAATTTCTTGCCATTAAAGAAGGTATTGCTGTTTGCCCATCCGTCTTCGTAAACCCTTTTGCCGATCGCAAACTTAGGTGAGGAAGCCGCCAGCACATAAGTGATAAAACATTCGTTCCAGCCTTTCAGCTGATGGTTCATACTCCATCCATTATTAGGGCTCCAGTGCCAGTACAACACATTTTGCTGCTGAGTGAACCAGTTCCATTCGATACCTTCCCACATCCAGAGGATCTTGTTCCGGATATCGTTTTCAACAGGGTTGTCTGCCGTGTAATACTGTTTTGCCGTAAGCAATCCCTGGAACAGGAAAGATGTTTCTACCAGGTCTGCCCCGTCATCTTTGGGACTGAAGCGGATTACCTTACCGGTTTCTCCGTTCAGCCAGTGCGGAAATGCACCATGGAACATATCGGCTTTCCAGAGAAAATCCACGATCTTCCTGGTACGTGCAGCAGCCTGTTCGCGGGTAATAAACTTACGCTCTGAAGCCACGATTGTAGCCATCACGCCAAAGCCTGTACCACCTGTAGTAACAACTTCATCGCCGTAATCAAAAGATTTGTTGCTGCGTTCGCGTGCCATTCCGCTTACCGGGTGACCGAAGTCCCAGAAGTAACGGAAGGTTTGTTTTTGTACCAGATCGAGCAGCTGCTCATCGCTCAGGTTTTTTTGGATTTTCAGCTGTGGGTTTATATGATCTTTTGTTTGTGCTGCCGCAGGCTGACTGTTAAAGCAGGAGCTGAGTATCAGCACGGCTATCAGAAAACATAAAGTTAATCTATTTTTCAGCATATCAATGGTTTAAAAGCTGGATTTCATTTAAAAAAAGGCTGCCGGCCAAGACCGGCAACCTTGATATTATCTGGTTAGATAGGGAATTTAATAACCCGGGTTCTGAGTAAGCAGGCCACCGCTCAGGTCAATTTCTGTCTGCGGGATCGGCCAGATTTCGTTTCTTCCGGCTCTCCATCCTTTAGGGCCGAACACGGCTGCTCCGCGTCCCTGGCGGATCACGTCGAAATAACGGTCAAATTCCATTGCAAATTCAGATCTTCTCTCACGGTATATTGCTGCGCGGATAGCTGCCTGATCTGTAATAGTTACAGCAGGCAGAATAGCAGCATTTCCCTGACGGGCTCTGGCACGTACTCTTTCCAATGAGGAAAGTGCCTGTGTGGTGTTGCCAAGTTCATTTGCAGCTTCGGCATTCATCAGCAATGCATCTGAGAAACGCAGCACACGTACATTTTGCTGTGCACCTTCATTAAAGCCATTTACAAACAGGCTGAACGGTACATATGATTTCTGGTTGAACATCGGATTATCACCGTTAGCGTCAATCACATCACCCTGGGGAGTAGTTTCGCCCCTGAAGATAATTGTAGCATCTCTTCTCGGATCGCCTGTTTCAAATGAAGCTGCCAGATCTGCGGTAGGTACATTGAAACCCCATCCGCCACCTCTTGCTGAACGGACACCCTGAACCTGGGAATACTGAGAGTTAGAAACTGAAGTATTACCCGGAACAAGCGCACACTGGATTTCAAAGATGGATTCAGTGCTGTTTTCATTGGGAATCCTGAATACAGATTCGAAGCTTGGCAGCAGGCTGTAGTTCATGCCCATAACCGTATTGGTATAACCCAGCACATCATTCCATTTTTTAAGGTACATGGCTACTTTAGCATGCAGCGTAAGGGCCGCACCTTTTGTTGCCCTGCCCAGATCAACACTGGCATAATTTACAGGAAGTGCCGCTGCGGCATCTGTCAGGTCACTTTCAATCTGTGCATATACCTGGGTAGCATCAGCTCTTGGAATGTTGTATTCTGATGCGTCTTTCGGTATTGTCAGGCGCAAAGGAACTCCTCCAAAAGCGCGTACCAGTCTGAAATAAGAAAGCGCACGTATAAATTTAGCTTCTGCGAGGTATTGCGCTTTTAACGTTGCATCCATTGAAATGGCGGGAACATTATCGAGCACCTGATTGCAGTAATTTATGTTGCGGTACTGTCCGTTCCAGAATCCTGAAATATTACCCTGATTAGGATCGATTGTAAACGTATCAAAGTCCAGGAAGAAACTGGCATCACTTGGGCTGCTGCCTTTTTCGGCATCATCCGAACCCATGCTTTCAATGGCTATAGCTGGAAAGGCCGTATTCTCGTAAGAGCGCATATTTCCGTAGATCGCGTTTACACCGGCACCGGCATCTGCAGCTGTTTTCCAGAATACCTCACTTTGCTGTTGTCCTTGCTGGGGAACATCCAGGAATTCCTTTTTACAGGAAGGAAAGAGGGAGGCGGCGATTAAAATACCTGCTCCCAAAACTGATTTTGAATATAATTTATGGTTGAGTTTCATGTGATTGCAGATTAAAATGTCAGGTTAACACCAAAGTTGTAAGTTGCGTATAAAGGATATACGTTTGCATCCAGACCCGCATTGAGGGTTGTAGAGCTTGTTGCACTTGTGATTCTGTCTGCAACATTTGTAGGTGCAGGGCCAATTTCCGGGCTGAATCCTTTGTATCCGAACAAATTGATGGCGTTCTGTGCATTTGCATAGAACCTGATTTTCTTAATTTTCCATTTCTCCAGTGTACTGTTGGGAAGGGTGTAACCCAATTGTGCATTTCTTACCCTGAAATATGATCCGCTGGATACATAGAAGGAGTTTGGTGCAGAGTTGGCAGAAGAACCGATATTTACTGACGGGTAGGTATTTGATGTACCTGCTCCATGCCAGCGGTTATCTACAAAATCTTTGGTGAAGTTCTCATTACCAAAACGGTAAGCCAGGTTAGAGTTGTAAATATCAACTCCGGCAACTCCCTGGAAGTCCAGCGCGAGGTCAAAGTTTTTATATGCAAAGCTGGTATTTACACCATAAGTATACTTAGGATTTGGATTTCCTATGACCGTTCTGTCCAGTGATGTAATTTTACCATCACCATTCAGGTCCTGGTATTTAAAACCACCTGGCAGTGCACCTGACTGTGTAGGGGAGGCAGCAATATCTGCAGCATCCTGGTAAATTCCAGCTGTTTTGTATCCGTAGAATTGCCCTATAGGATCACCCACAACTGTTCTGGTTGCAAGGAAACCGTTGGTAATCCCGGTGCTGCCACTGTAAATAGGTGTATTTCCCGAAATCACGTTCAGCACTTTGTTGGCATTGTAACCAATGTTACCACTAACAGAGTACGTTAATCCACCACCTGTTTTATCATTCCAGGAAACGGATAGCTCTGCGCCCCTGTTCTGAAGGTCGGCCTGGTTACCAAGGATCTGGTTGTTTACTGTTCCCAATGAACCCAGGATTGGCAGACCAAAGATTGCCCTTGATGTTTTGCGTGTGTACAAGTCACCTTCAATGTTTAACCTGTTGGTCAGGAAGCCGGCTTCAAATCCAACATTGGCTCCAATACCTTTCTCCCATACAATGAAAGGAGGAACCAGTGTATTACTGCTGCGGCCGGTATAAACCAGATCATTGTAAATTGCTGCAAGATCTCCGGTTTGTGCAATTAAAGCCTGAGTTGGGTTTACCGGAACACTTGCATTTCCTACAACACCGTAGCTGCCACGGATTTTCAGGTTACTGAATATTGTCTGGTTTTTCATGAAATCTTCATTTGACAGTACCCATCCGGCACCTACCGAAGGAAAATAACCCCAGGTTTGGTTGCCAAAGAATTGTGAAGCTCCATCAGCGCGGATCGAAGCATTCAGCAGGTATTTGTTTTTGAAGGAATAGTTGGCTCTTGCAAAGTAAGAGGCAAACTTAATCAGACTTGCCTGGTCATCCGCATAACGGGTGTCAGCATTACCAAGCCTCAGGTACAGATCTGCATCACTGTTAAAGGGTACGTCGCGTGCCTGAGCAGTTATGCCGTAAGATCTGTTGCTTTGTGCCGACTGGCCGATAAGTAAAGTCAGGTTATGGTCTTCTTTGAAAGTATTCTGGTAAGTCAGCGTATTTTCGATGATCCAGTTACGGGTTTCGATACGGTTCAAATCGAGTATACTGTTTTGCGACTGCTGCGCAAAAGTTGCATAGTACACAGGGGCATATGTTCTGCCTTCAGTCTGGCCAAATTCACCACCAATACTGGTCCTGAAGGTAAAATGATTCAGAAACTTCAATTCAGCATAGATGTTTCCTGTAGCCCTGTATTCTTTGGTGTTCTGATTGTAAAAATCCAGGGTAGCCTGAGGGTTAAAGTTTGCCCCATCACCCAGACGCTGATCATTAGGATCACCGTATGAACCATCTGGGTTGAATACCGGTATGGTTGGCGAGGCGGAAAACATCTGGTGAAAGATCGTTGAGGGAATATCGTTCGATTTGCTCGCTACACCTGTAACATTGTAACCAACTTTCAGATTTTTAAATATCTGAATATCGTTTGATACCCTTGCTGTGTATCTTTTATAGTTGTTGTTTTTTACAATACCGTCCTGATCAAGATAGCCGAGTGAGATGTTGTAAGTAGATTTTTCCGATCCGCCCATTACCGAAAGGCTATGGTTAGTTACAAAAGCATTCTGCAGAATCTGGTCATACCAGTCTGTGCCTTTTCCAAGTGATGCCGGATTTGCAAATAAGGCTGTACCGCCGTTAGAAGTAGAAAGTTCATTTGTCAGCGTGGCGTATTCCGAAGCATCTGCCATTTTCACTTTATTGGTAACCTTTTGAAAGCCTGCATAAGCGTCATAATTGATCACAGTAGGTGCACCGGCCTTTCCTTTTTTAGTGGTTACCAGTACTACACCATTTGCAGCACGGATACCATAGATAGATTGTGCTGATGCATCTTTCAGTACGCTTAAGTTTTCGATATCAGCAGGATTCAGGAAGTTAATATCGCTGTACCATACTCCATCTACTACATATAGCGGTGCCTGGTTACCAAAGATCGTTCCCAGACCACGGATGCGGATCTGGGGAGCGGTACCCGGTGAACCCGAATTGGTAATAGAGACACCGGCAATTTTACCCTGCAATCCGCTCACGGCGTTTTGCGATGCCTGCTTCGATATTTCCTCACCTTTTACACTGGCTACAGCGCCTGTGACATCGATCTTGCGCTGCGTACCGTATCCAACTACAACAACCTGCTCAAGCTGCTGTGAGGTAGATACCATTGCTACGTTAATTGTTGTTTGATTATTTACAGGGATCTCCTGAGTAGCGTAGCCGATATAGGTAAAGACTAATGTTGCATTAGCGGGGGCGCTAATCGTAAAGACCCCGTTAACGTCTGTTTGAATTCCTGTAGTAGTGCCTTTAATGCTAACGCTGACAGATGGCAGGGTTGTTTTATCCTGACTGTCTGAAACCAGTCCCTTTACAGTGATGTTCTGGGCTGATGCAACATTAAAAAACAATAGACAAAGAAAACTTAAAACAGAAAATTTGGTAAAGATTGTTTTCATGCTCGTATCTGGTTTTATGTTTAATTGTGGGTTAAAATTCCACTTGTTAAACAGTTAAAACAAAGAAATGGCCTCAACAATAGTACATCATCAGAACTTGGTGTATTAAATACAATAAGTGTTTTCGGGGACAGATTAACGGTTTAGTGCTGTTTATATGGTCGCCAAGGCGGTTTTTCTGAGATCACACAGAAAAGTAATAATAAAAATATATTTTTTCTTTTCCTGAGTGTGTGTAGTAATGATGTAGTGCTAAAGCTCCATAAAGAACTCTGCAAGGTTCTTGTCGTGAGGGATGTTGAGTTTCTTACGCAACCTGTAGCGGCGGATTTCGACTCCGCGCAGTGAAATATTTAACAGCGAAGCCATTTCTTTGCTGCTCATATTCATGTGCAGGTAGGCGCATAATTTCAAATCGTTGGGTACAAGATCAGGATGGCTTGACTTCAGTTTTTTAAAGAAACTGCCATGCGCTTCGTTGAAACTTGTCTCAAATAAGTTCCAGTCGCGCTCGTCATTCATTCCCTCATCAATGATTTTCTGAACTTTTCGGATCTGCTCATCGGCCACTTTTTTACCGTCCTTATCTTTGAGCTTGATCATTTCTTCGCTCAGCTTTTGCAGCAGTTCGTTTTTATAAACCAGGCTCATGGCGGAGCTTGCCAGCTCGCGGTTTTTGCTCTGCAGTTCTGCATGCAGTTTCTCCGTCTGGATTTTGATGATCTGTTTTTCGGTTGCTTCGGCTTCTTTTTTCAGGAAGATATCCTTTTCGAGCTGTACTTTGTTAAGTATCCTTTCCCGGTCTTCCTGCAGTTTCTGCCGGTATTGTTTACGGCCCAGCAGGAACAGGAATACTGCAAGGAGAACATAGATAGCGATAGCCCAGTTGCTGGCGTAAAAAGGAGGAAGAACGGTAAATTCGAAGACGCTTGTTTTGCTCACCAGGTTGTCGTTGATCTTGGCCCGTACCAAAAACCGGTATTTACCGCGGCCCAGATTGGTGAAATCTTTTTGTGAGGATACGCTCCATTCCGACCATTGTCTGGAATAGCCTTCAAGATAGTACTGGAACTTTATGGTTGCCTGCCTGTAATAGGGCAGGGCATAGGAGATCCTGATGTTATGCCTGCTGTAGGGTATTTCAATATCTGAACCACTGTTTCCGTTTTCACTGATGGTCCTGTAGGTATCAGTAACATCCTCTACACGTCTGATCAATACCGCCGGAAGTATCTTTTTCCTGTCTGCCGCGGTCTTGTTTGCTGCATCGTAGATCACAAAACCATCATCTACGCTAACCAGGTGCATCCAGGCGCTGATCTGGCTGATGTTCTCATAATACTGCACCATCCTTCCGTCCAGCAGGCTAAAAAGGTTGGAGTCGATAGCCAGTTTGCCGGGTTCCCGGAAATCTATCAGGGCGGTTTTTCCATGGTTGATAAACCAGTATTTTTTTACGCCGGCGCTGATGATCTTGTTTGAACTGGCAAAACTTCCAAGCCCTTTGTTCAGTGCTGTATAATTACTGAAGCGGTCGCTGATCTCATCGTACAGCATAAATCCCGCATCCGATGAAAAGATGAGTTTGTTTTCGAGCTGGAAGATATTGACGTTGTAATCGCCCGGCAGGCCATTCCTTGCATCGTAATGCCTGGTTTGGATTACCTTTCTGAAATCGGGACTGAGTGTGAGCCGGTAAAGCCCTTTGTATGCATGGCTTACCCAGATATCCCCGTGAGCATCCTGCTCTACATATCTGGATGGTTCCCAGAATCCTTCAATCTTGGTAAAATACTTCCATTGCCCCGCCTGGTCTTTTTTGAAGAGCACCAGCCCGGTATAGGTTCCCTGGATTAAATAATCCGGGTAGCTGTTTAATTTTTTAATTGTCCATCCCCCGTTTACCGCTGAAATCTTTTCCATGCTGGAGCCGGTAATCTTGAATGTCCCTTCATTGTGCCCGCAGATCAGTTGCCCGTCTATCAGGCTAAGGTCCCATACTTGCCCCTGTGAATTAGGGATAAGCTTAAAATCAAAGGTGTTCAATTTATTGCCTTTTACGGCCGACCATGGACTGTAGAATAATCCCTGGTTGGTACCCAGGTAAATGTTGTTCTGATCGATCAGACTGGAATATACCGTACCAAACTGCCCGGCTTTGTCGAGATAGAAATACAGGGAAGAATTAAGCTCTACGCGGTCAATCCCATTGTCCAGCCCAGTCCAGAGGTTAGCTTGTTCGTCAGTGAACAGGCTGAGGATGGTGTTGTTCTGTAATCCGCCGGTTTTATTGATCCGCTGGATCACGTTTCCGTTTTCATCAATGAGGATCAGTCCGTTCAGAATTGTGCCGAAAGCGTAATATTGTTTATCGATTTTGCTGCCGTTATTCAGCTGGTATGTTTTGAGAAAATCGTTTGCAGGGGTAATAAAAGGGGCAAATGAGCTGCCATTGTATACAAATAGTCCGTCTTTGCTGGTACCAATCAGCAGCTGGTTACCCCTATAGGGTAATATGGTCATAATATTCAGCGGATAGGTTTTGCCCGCATTAGGCATTGCCGTTAAGGTTTTCCCTTTCAGTTCAAAAAGTCCTTTACCGGTGACCTCGATGAGAAATCTGTTGCCTACATGCTGCAGAAAGAGCAGTGAGCCCGGCCCATTCACAATACTGATCTTCTGATCCTGGTAAATGTATATAGTGCTGAACGACTGAAAAATTACCCTCTTGCCATCGGTATAGATTTTCCAGATCTCATCTTTGATCGGATTTGTCTTTGGAATAAGACCCGTCAAAGAAGTATATGTTAGTTTTTTGTTTTTGGGCGACCAGTAGCCGAATTCGCCGAAGCTGCCAGTGTATACCATTCCGTCAGCTCCTGTAGCTACCGCACGTACAATCTGCCTGTTAGGCATGATATACTGCTGCCAGTATACTCCATCATAAGTTAGCAAGCCCTGCGCATTGCCGAAATACATGATGCCATGTTTATCCTTTGCTATTGCCCAGTTCTGGTTCCCGGAAAGGTAAAGGGATTTAGGAAAATTCTGGACATATGGAACCCCAATGCCCTTGATATAATCTGCCCGGGCAACAATGCTCAGGAGAAAGAAGGATAAAAACAGAGCGCAACAGGTGTAAAAGCGAGCCTTCATGGATGCTAAACGGTACTTGAATATTTATTAGCGCAAATTAGCTATTAATTACAATATTCAAGTACCCCTTTGCCAGGCCCCACTGCTTTTTTACTCAGTGCCTGAGAATGATTCCAGTGGAGGAACTGCATTTTTCTGTGTACCCCATTTGTAATTTGGTTTTTTGCCCATCACAAATTCAAGCTTTCCGCCTTTAGTCAAATCCTTCTGCGTGATATACGTTTTGTCATATGCTTTACCATTCAGTTTTACGGACTGGATATAGACATTTTCTTTGGATGCATTTTGTGTTGTCACCTCAAATACCTTCCCGTTTCCCTGTTTTAATTTTGCCTGTTTCAATATTGGTGAACCCAGCATATAAATGCCGCTTGCCGGATTAACCGGATAGAAGCCCATCGCGCTGAAAATATACCAGGATGACATTTGCCCGCAGTCTTCGTTACCGGAATAACCGGAAGAGGAATTATTGTATAATTCATTCAGGATTTTGCCCACGTAATATTGCGTTTTCCAGGGTTGTCCTGCATAATCATAGAGGTAAGCTACGTGGTGACTGGGCTCATTTCCATGGGCATATTGGCCGATGAAACCTGAGGCATTACCATTTACTTCTCCAGGAAGATCTTTCAATGTGAAAAATTTATCTAATTTATCTGTGAAGGCTTTGTTGCCGCCCACGATATTCATCAGATCCGGCACATTTTGAGGAACATACCAGAAATACTGCCAGGCATTTCCTTCTGTGTATGGGTTGCCGCCATTGCCACCATATTTCAGCGGATTAAAAGGTGAAAGCCATTCGCCGTTCTTATTTTTTGCCCTGAAAAATCCGCTTTTTGTATCATAGAGATTTTTATAGAAAGAGGAGCGGGTCATGAAATGTTGATAGTCATCTATTTTTCCCAGCTTTTTTGCCAGTTGTGCCACACACCAATCGTCATAAGCCATCTCAAGCGTAATAGAAACTGATTGTGACTGGATATCTTCGGGAATATACTGATATTTCTCCCAGTCAGAAAACGGAGAGCCGGGATGGTTGAGTGTAGAGGACGCCTTTACCGCTTCATAGGCTTCCTCAGAATCAATTCCTTTAATACCCTTCAATACCGCATCTACAATTACCGGGATCGCATGATTGCCTATCATGCAATAATTTTCATCGCCCCACAGCTGCCAGATGGGTAAATATCCATAGGTACCATACTGGCGCATCATGCTGTTTACAAAATCAGCGGTACGCTCAGGTTGTGTTAAAGTGTACAGTGGATGAGCTGCCCTGAAGGTATCCCAAAGTGAAAATGTAGAATAGTGCTTTTTATCGGATGCGTTTTTTATGCTCAGGTCTGATGCCTGGTAATCACCATTGACATCAGCCATATTGTTCGGCTGGGTGAACGCATGGTACAGTCCGGTATAAAAGATCTCTTTTTGTACCGGAGTCCCTTCAATGTTCATTTTGCCCAGTTCATTCTCCCATTTGTCTGAAGTTTGTTTTACCACGCCATCAAAATCCCATCCTGAAAGTTCAGCTTTCATATTCCCTCTCGCATTTTCTACGCTTACCGGAGAAAGTGCAACTTTCACTAATAACTCTGATTTTGATTTTGTATCAAAATTAAGGGCCGCCTTGATATTGGTGCCGTTGATGATACTGGTATTTTCAGTGCCGCGTTTTCCACTGAAAAGTATGGAGCTGACGATCGGTTGTGAGAACTCTGCATGGAAATAAACTTTGCGCAGTTTTGCCCAGCCGGTGAGGATCCTGTATCCTTCGATCGTACTGTCATTCACAATCCTGATCTCGGCACCAATAATCTTGCAGGACCAGTAAGTGCGGCTTTTATCCAGTGAGTGGTCAAGATCTATCATCACATGCCCGTTCGTATTGGCAGGAAAGGTGTAGCGCTGCAAACCTACATGTTCAGTCGCGGTTAGTTCTGCATTGATATCATAGTCCTTTAGCTTTACCTGATAATATCCTGGTCTGGCTGTTTCTTCCTGATGTGAATAGGAAGAGCGAAAGCCGCTTCCTGGTTTCTTTGCATCTCCCGCCACGGGTCTGATTTCGCCTGTGGTGGGCATCAGCAGTACATCGAACAGATCGGCTACGCCAGTACCGCTCAGATGCGTATGACTAAATCCAACGATGGTATGGCTATTGTAATCGTAACCTGAAGCAGGATTATCCGGCTTATCTTCGGTGTCAGGACTCAGCTGTACAAATCCAAAGGGAGTTGTCGGTCCGGGGAAGTTACTCCCGGCAAGGCTGTTATTATCAACCGCCCCGGTGCCGATAAAAGGATTGACATAGCTTGTAAGGGGCACACCTTTCTTTTGTGCATGCAGCATTGCTGCAAAGAGCAATATACCCGCGGTAAGGGTTATTTTTTTCATTATTAAATCTTAAAATTAAAGGAGGCTGAAGAAATTAGTCTTCAGCCTTCCAACACACCCATAAAATTGTGTTTACCTTGATCCTGTATAGGTCCAGGTCTCATCAAAGAATGTTCTGTCGCCATTCTGAACGAGTATATATTTTACTTTCATACTCACCGGGGTTTTACCATCTGCAGACATCGTGAATTTGTTTACACCCGAAGCATCAAGCCTGGCTGATCGTCCGTTCGAAGCGGGCTGCCCGTAGTAATTGATAGCACTGGTTATTGTGCTGTTCGTATTGTCTATTGTAAATACCGGACTAAAACTTCCGTATGAACTGCCGGCACCAGCATTTAAAATGCCGTGTGCAAAGGAGTCGCCATCCTGGATTGCAACTGTATTGGGGCCCTGGGTAACCAGTTTTAACGTTCTTGGATACTGTCCGGTTAACGCGCTATTCTGCGTATCAAGCATAGTACCTGTTACCGTGTATACCCCATCCCATTTATTTTTCAGGGTAATGATAGAAACCAGGGTCCCAAAATTTCCGCTGACCGTAAAGCCACCGCCATCGCTTATGGTTATCGGGAGTGCATAGGTTTTTAAAGGATCAAGGTTAATGGTATTGATCTTAATAGGAAACTTTACCAGTCTCTGGCCGGTAGGGATCACTACGGTATTTCCTGCAAGCGTATATCCGTTCGCCGGCATTTGTGCATAGGTAGTACCATTAACAGTATTAAACTTTGTTACTGCCGAAGTATCAACTTTGAGTGTAACCGTTACATTCTGTGCTGCTGCTTCCGGAGCTGCGTAGTTAACATACACAAAGTAATCAGAGGGGGTTTGGTCAACCGTAAATGCCGCGGCTATAGAGTTGCCACCACCATTTGCTGCGGAAGAACCAATCGGAAGCTCAATTACAGCCTGATTTTTCGTGAAATCAGGTTGTGATTCATCCTTCAGACAGGAAGAAAGGCTGCTTAACACTGCAAACCCGATCATAGTTGTATATAATGATATTCTTTTCATTTGATTTTGTTCTTTGAATTAATTAATGTCCCAGAATATTCTTGTAGTAAACTGGCTTATTGTGCCTTCTGCCAGTACATTGTCCGGATTGTAGTTGTATTCACTTTGCGGGTACAGTAACCGCACAGGTACTTTGCGTACTGATGCTGCAGGATTATTTGAAATTGGCACATCAGCGGGAATGTTCAGCCTTCTGTAATCAGACCATGATTCGATATCATTGATGCCGTTCATGGCCGCCCATTTTTGGGTCATAATCAGCGTGAGTTTGTCTGTAGCAAGGTTCCAGTTACTCACTGAAGAGCTCGCTGCCAGATAGGCTGCGGCAGAACCGGCGCCTAAATAAGTAAAACTTTGCTGCACTGCTGATTCATACAAACTTCGTGTGTCTACGGTCAGGTAGCCACGCTGCGCTGCCTCGGCCTGCAGAAACAGACTTTCAAAGTCTGTCACGATTGGCTGCGCCATATCTGCTGATTTTAGAAGTCCTGTTCCAATCGCTGATTTAAACTGAGGACTGTCATCTGTACTGGCAGTAGGACCAAAGGGACTTCCTGAGTATCCTGTTCCGGCACCGTCATTAATCGTGGTGAAAACGAATGGTAACCTTGGGTCGTCATTGTTCTGGTAAAATGCAAGCGCGTATGTACTGGCGATATAATAGCGGTGCCCATCTGTAGGTGCAGTTTTTCCTAAGGGTGAGTAACCGAAGTTGGCCCAGAAAGGATTTTGTTTTCCGGCTGAGTTGCTGTAACCCGGATTCACAAAGGCAGCATCACCATGTCCGGTAGCGGCGGTATTGGCATTGATAAAGCCCATACCATTGGCAGTGATTTTTGCCATTTCAGTACTTATATAGGCAGCTCTTCCTGTCATTTCTGACTGACGCAGAAGGATGCGTAGTTTCAAAGTATTGGCAAATTTAGCCCATTTGGCAGCATCGCCGGCGTACATGATGTCGTAAGCACCATCAACTGTAGCAACTTTACCTACCAAACCTTTAAACAGGTTTGCCGCGGTGTCAAGTTTTTTAGCCAGGTCTTCATAGATCGCCTGTCCCTTATCATAATGCGGCCTGATTGCAGCAGTAGATTTCAATGCCTCACTGTAGGGTAAGTTCCCATAGATATCCACGAGGTTCTGGAAATCGTACGCTTTCATTGTCTTTGCCACTGCACTGTAAAATGCGTTATTCAATTTAATGCCTTGTTTTTCTACATAATCGTAATCTTCAAGGTTGTTGTATAATCCTGCCCAGATATTCACACCAGGGCCATAGTTAGACGTAAACTGATAACTGCGTTCTTCGGCAAAGGCAGCAACGGCACCACTATAGTTCCAATATCCGATCCATGCAGAAGCAAACTGATAATAGTTTATAGAGCCTGTAGTATTAGTTGCTGTTGCATTAAGGGCATTGGTCAATACTAAACCTGGAATTACGGTTGTGGGTTTATTTGGATTGGTGTTGATATCCAGGTAATCTTTTTTGCAGGCGCCCAAAAATAACACGGCGGCAGCGCAAAGTACTTTTATATTATTTTTCATCTTCGTGTGCTTTGATTTATAGAGTGATAGATGCGGTGAAACCATAGATACGTGTTGCAGGAGTTTGGTTTAAGTTATTGTATCCCTGTGCATTATCTGTGGTGGCGTTGAATTCAGGATCTGAATACATGTTGCTTTTTGGTCTGAACATGAACAGGTTGCGTCCAACCAGCGCAAAGTTTGCACGTTTAATAAATTTGGTGCGCTGCAGATATTTAGCTGGTACCTGATAACCAAGTGATAGTTCCCGTAATTTCCAGAAGGCTGCACTGGTTACATAGTTCTGCATTACACCATAGCGCGTAGTAGAACCTGCCCAGTAGTCGATTCCCCCGGTCCTTGTAGTGATGTTGGTATTTGGTACGTAGACACCAGGGCTGGTTTCAATAACTGAATTGGGATATACAAAACGCTCCCGACCATTGGTCGCGGATCCGTAGCTGATACCTGAAAAGTCCATTGTACTTCCTGCACCACTATATACTACACTGCCGCTGCGGTATTCCGCAGTACCGGATAATGCAAAATCCCGGTAGTTTATGGTCGTACTGATACCCAGGATATTTTTAGGTGTGGTTTGCCCAAAGCCTACGTTAACCGCACTTAATTTTGGGAATCCTGTCGACGCATCCACAATTGTTCGGCCCTGCGGGTCTGTCTGGAAACCATTACCCATAAGTTGTGGATAAGACTGCCCTTGCACAATGTAATTGCTGTTGCCAATGCTCAGGTTAGGTAATCCCTGATAGATTGACGTAGCTTCGTTATTATTATAAGAATAATTCATACCCAGATTCCACGTTACCCCGCGGCCGTCTTTGCTTTCAATTGGTGTACCTTTCAACGAGAGTTCAAAACCATGATTTTTACCAGATCCGCTATTGATGATCGCATTGGTAAATCCTGTAGCATTGGAAATATTAATCCCCTGAATAATTTCCTGGTCTTTTGTGGTCTCCCAGTATGCCGAAGACTCCAGGGATAATCTGTTATGGAAAAATCCAAGTTCTATCCCAATTTCATTGGATAAGGTTTGCTCTGGCTTGAGGTTAGGTTCTGATACAACATTACCTACACTGTATGCTGCGGTAGATCCGTATGGGAAGCCACTGCCTACATCAAAGGTCGACTGTAAGGAATAAGGATCAAATTGTACTGCATATACTTTGGCAGAACCGGCGCGGATCTTACCATAAGTCAGGACACTGTTATTCTTAAGTGCTTTAAAAGCTTCTGTAAATATGAAGGATACATCGGCAGAAGGGTAGAAGAATGAACGGTTTTCGGCAGCTAAACGCGAATCCCAGTCATTACGGCCAGAACCATGCAGGAATAAATAATCTTTATAACCGAGTGTTAAATCACCAAAAGCACCCAAACGCCTGTATTTAGTATCGCTTTGTGATACATTTGCATCACCTGAGCGGTAACCCACATTATAAAAATCCGGGATAACGAGAAAGTTTGTACCTGCATCCTGGAGTCGGGTAGATTGCTGAATGGTCTGTACACCGCCAATCAGTGTAGCTGAAATATCTTTGAACTTCTTTTTCGCTGTTGCGAGAAAGTTACCTTCTGCACGGCTGTTGAAATAAGAATAATCATTCTCTGAACCTGCATGGGTTTGTGGATTGGCAATAGCCTTACCGCTGGCCGTTGCAAAATCAGAATAGTTATATGCCTGGCCTGTGTTTTTACCGTTTCTGGTGTAAGTTGTTATACCACCTCTTGCAGTAAGATTTAACCATGGTGTTGCATCGTAAGATATGGCCAGGTTTCCTAACAGATCATCTCTGCGTTCCTTGCCGCGGGATTGTTGCAGGTAATAGTACGGGTTTAATCCATAGTCGTTAAAATAATTATCAAGTGAACCATAACCCGAGGTATAGTCCTTGTAATTGGTTAAAGGAATATTAGCAGGGGTGTTGATGATATTGTTGAATATCTGGGCATTTGATTTATCAACGTTTTTCTGGGTGTAGTTTAAATTATAATCTACTCTCAGGTTTTTATAGGTCCTGGATCCGTTAAACCTTGCGGCAGTACGATTGGAGTAATCACCGGGAACGTAACCATTACTGTTTACACGCTGTACGTTGATGTACATAGAACCTTTGTCATTTCCTGTGCTCAGTGTAAGGTCATTCTGTTCATCTATACCTGTTTCAAAGAACTTTTCTTTTTCTTTGGAAAGGTTTGAGTAGGGGACCATTTGTATTGAACCATCGGGTAGTGTTCTTCCAATAGGACGTACTGTCCCGTCAAAGCGATCGCCAAAATTTTGATTTTCTATAGGTGTATATTGAGGAAAACCATAGATATCCTGTCCCGAACCTGCACCAAATTGTGTTTGCATTTTTGGGAAGTAAGAAAGCTGATTGAGCTGGGTTGTATTCGTATAGGTTATTTCCAGCGCATCATTTGTCCCTTTCTTTGTAGTGATGATCATTACACCGTTGGAAGCCTCAGACCCATATAACGCAGCAGCATTCGCTCCTTTAAGTACATTCACACTTTCCACATCATTTGGGTTGATGGAGTTCAGGTAGCTTGAAGGAACTACTACTCCGTCCAGTACAAGAAGAGCCTGGTTATTTCCCTGAAAAGATCTGTTTCCCCTGAGTACTACCCGTACCTGGTCACCAGCGTCAATCTGATTGTTTGTCTGGATAATTTGAAGACCTGCTACTTTACCTGATAAACCGGCAGCAAGATTGGTTGGCCTGCTCTGGGTAAGGTCCTTTGCATTTACCTGCTGTGTAGAATAACCCAGTTCTTTGGCCGAACGTTTAATACCAAGGGCAGTAACAACTACCTCACCCAGTTGTTGTGAATCTTCCGCAAGTGTAACGTTGATGCTGGTTCTTCCGGAAACAGGAACATCTTTTGAAGTATAGCCGATAAAGGCAAAAGTAAGAATACTGTTTGCCTCAGTTACTTTTATACTGTATCTGCCTGAAGCGTCTGTGGTGGTACCCTGTTTTGTTCCCTTAATAAAGACACTCACTCCAGGCAATGGGTCTCCCATATTTCCGGTCACTGTACCGGTAACAGTGATTTGTCGCTCAATCCCTGCGTTTCCAGAATGAGCCGACATTGCATCCAGAACAATATCTCCGTTGATCACTTCAAAATGGATATTGTGACGGGTTAATATTGTATTGAGCACTTTACCAAGACTTTGTTTCTCTGCATCAACTGTAATCAGCTGATCTGCATCGATAAAGTCTTTGCTGTACACAAATTTTACCGATGTCAGCGCTGATACCTTTTTTAGTACCGATTCCAGACTGCTGTTTTTAGCAGAAATTCTGATGGGCTTGTCAAGTACAGCGTTCTGTGCAGAAGTATTTCCTGCATAGGATACACCGGAAATTGCAAGTGCAATCGCTAACTGACTTAATGTGACTTTCATAATTTTAAATAAGCCAATACGGTCTTGTAAAATTAAATTCATAAATTAGATTGTTTCTTTTGAAATAATGAGACAAATAGATTCCCTGTAGATCGTTTTTCGATCTATTCAACAGGGGGTTAATTCTTAAGGACAGGAGTGGTACGAACACTTCTGTCTCTTTTTTCCGAATGATTGGGCTTTTTATCCAGGCATGTTTTTCATAGGTTTAAGATTAGTTTTAGTTAATAGTGGTTCTTAAGGTAATATTATCTTTTTCCTTGCTGTAGGTAGCATGTACCGATTTGCAGATCAGTACAAGGATATCTGCCAGGTTTTTATCTGTAAAGTCGGCCGTAAGCGTGTTGTCTCCCAGCTCTTTTTCTTCAATATTCAGCTTAACGTGATAAAATTTACTCAATTCGGCAGTGATAACTTTCAAGGGCGCATTTTCAAAGGAAAGGCTAGATTTTCGCCATATGGTAACATCTGAACTTTCAGATATTGGTGCTTTTACCAGACGATGATCTTCTGTTTTATAAATAGCCTCCTGCTGTGGCAATAGTAAGATTTGTCTTGCATCATCGTTTTTTAACCGATCGGAACCTTGTATAAACTGACTTTCAGATTGATGTAAAGGAGCAGTTACTGATACTTTGCCTGTAAGTACGGATACTTTGACAATACTTTCCCCGGGAATGGAACGGATACGAAAACTCGTGCCCCAAACTTTAGTGATGACCTTGCCACTTGTAATTACGAAAGGATGAGCATGGTCCTTTGTAACTTCAAAAAAGGCTTCTCCGCTCATGGCCACTTTCCGCAGGTCACCAAATTTTTTTGGGTAGCTTAAAGTTGTGTTCGGATTTAGCCAAACAGTTGTTCCATCGGGCAGGTTCTGTTTGAGTATGCTGCTTTTTTTATTGTTAATATTTACGTAAGATATGCCTGTAGTTCGCTGCTGAAATACGGCGTATCCCAGAGATAAGATCAATAATGTGACTGCAGCTGCAAGTGGCCAGCGTAATAAGGTGTTTTTTCGCTTGTTCGGCTGGTCTTCTTCCCGCTCTTCCTCAATTTCTTCATCCATTTCGTCCTGGATATACTGATCCAATTTACCCTGTTGCATCAAGTGTACAAAAACCTCCAGTTCTTCGTCTGTAGATTTTTTTTCAAGATATCTTTTAACCAAATGTTTGAAGTAATCGTGCTGCATATTTGTTCGTCTATCATTAAAGACAACAGAATTGCCAGCTAGGGTAGCGGGAAATGAAAAAAAATATGGCTAATTGTCCAGATAAATTGATTTAGCTTTTAAATAAGGACAATATTGCAATAATGTAGATCAGGGAAATTCCAAATTCTTTCTTGATAGAAGATCCCAGGACTTTCATTGACTGTACCATGTGATTTTTTACGGCGTTTCTGGAAATGTTCAGGGATTTAGCGACTTCATCGTAAGTTTTCTCTTCTTCGCGGCATAACTTGAAAATTTCTCTTGAACGGGCGGGTAGCCCGTCGAGGGTTTTTCGTAAAAACTGAGCATAATCTTTATGAATAATCTGGTCTTCTGTTGCATTACGAAGTTTTACGAATCCTGCGATCACCTCCCCGATGGCGGCTTCGGAACGAAATACAACTTTTAAGTTATTCAGTGTGTGATTACGTGCGGTTGTAAAGAGATAGGGTTTGAACGATTTAACCTCTGAGAGGTTAGTGCGGTTTTCCCAGATCTTCATAAACACCTCTTGAGTAAGGTCTTCGGCCATAGGGACAGAGTTTACATACCTGAGGATGAAATTATAGATTGAGCGGTTGTAGATCTCGTAGATTCCTACAAAGCCGTTTTCATCTCCTGCGATAATTTGCTGCAGAAGCGCTATTTCACTATTATCGCTGTTAATTGACAAATTGCTCTGTTAAGAAAAATGGTTAGTTGTTTCAAATCAAAACTAGTGAAAAATAAGGCAAGGTTAAAATCTAATGATCAAAATAGACCTTTCTTTTAAATCAGTTATACAAGTATACTTATTTAAAGAAAGGTTTTTTATTTTGGGTATTTCTGATGATTGATGCGCTTACTTGTAGGATAAGTTTACAGGCTGCGGAACTTTAACATAGTAGCCTGTGCCATCGTATGGCCTTTTACGTGGGTGAGCCAGACAGGCCTCTGAGCAGCATCCTTCAAGTTTGGTTCCGCATTCATCACACTGTGTGATATGCTCATTACATTCCGGATTGGCGCAGTTAATCATTTTGGCTGTTGTAGTCCCACAGCTGTAACATGTAGAAACTACGCTTGGATTTACTGTGTTTACATCTACGGCGATCCTGTTATCGAATACATAACATTTGCCTTCGAAATCTTCACCTCCAGCTTCTTTGCCGTATTTGATAATACCGCCATGCAGCTGATATACATCATTAAAGCCGTGGTGTAATAAAAGAGCCGAAGCCTTTTCACATTTTATACCACCTGTGCAATAAGTAAGTACTTTTTTATCTTTGTACTGTTCCAGTTCAGCAATTTTTTCGGGGAAATCCCTGAAATTCTCGATGTCCAGTGTAATGGCATTTTTAAACCTTCCAAGGCTGTGCTCATAATTGGAGCGCACATCCAGAATAATCACATCTTCCTGATCAATCATGTCTTTGAATGCGGCAGGCTCTAAATGTTTACCTGTTTTCTCATTGGGATTGATGATGCTGGTATCTCTTAAACCTGAGTGGACGATCTCGGATTTGTAACGGCAGTGCATTTTGATGAAAGTAGGTTCTTCTACATCGTCTATCTTAAATTCTGTTTTTGCAAAACGTGCATCTGCATGGATGGCTTCCATATAGACCGCACAGGCTTTTCTGGTACCTGAAACGGTTCCGTTTAAACCTTCATCGGCTACGATAATCCGGCCTACAAGACCCAGGGATTTACAAAATTTAAGGTGGTCGGCGGCAAATTGCTCTGCCTCAGCTATAGGACTATAGCAATAGTAAAGGAGTGTCTGAAATTTTTTCATAATGATTAATACCGCTGCAAACGGCGTTTAATGCTGCAAATTTAAGAATTAAATTGAATAGATGGTAGTTGGGTGTTTATTTTATGGCTGAGGTAAAAGATGAGCAGCACGCTCATCGTTAAAAGTATGCCTGTTCCCTGATGTATTATTGCGCAGGTACGGAAGGAGGACCCGATGCTGTTCAGCAGTGTAAGCACGCCCAGTATGATCTGAATGCAGACCAGTACCAGCATACTGTTGCGCAGGATGGAAGTTGCCCGCTTCGCTTTCAGAAAAACTGACTCTTTATATAAGATGGTTACCAGGATTCCAATGGCATAGGCGAGCATCCTGTGGATAAATTGGATAGTCAGCAAATGTGATTTTGCTGTGAATAGTTCCGGAGGAATGATGTACCCATTAATATCCGGCCAGGTGACAGCGGCATGCGCGGCTTTTGAACCAGCCATCAATCCGCCATAGTAAAGCTGAAACAACAGGAACAAGAAGGTTATTCCTGCAAAGGTTTTTACGCGTTTGCTGTAATTGATGCTGAGAGAGGAGATGCTGAGTTGGAAAGCCATCCATAATATATAGGATAGGAGCAGTATCGCCGTTATAAAATGAACAGCCAGTTTGATTTCATTGACGGCTATTGAAGTATCATTTAGACCGCTCTTTACCATGATCCATCCTATGACTGCCTGCAGGGCACCGAGAATAAATAACAGGATAAGCCTGACAAACATTTTTGGCTTAATTTTATTTTGGGCAAGGAATATAATAAAGGGTATCATAAATATCAGACCGATCATTCTTGCCCAGTTTCTATGGAGCCATTCCCAGAAAAATATCATTTGATAATCTTTGAGGGCAAAGTGTGAATTTAGGGTCTTAAACTGGGCGATTTGTTTATATTGATTAAAGCTGTGTTCCCATTCTGTTGTTGTCAGGGGAGGAACTGCTCCCAGTAGTGGCTGCCATTCTGTGATGGAGAGGCCTGAGCCTGTGAGGCGGGTTATTCCTCCCAGGAGGATTTGTATAAATATGCAGAATGCGCCGCAGTAAAGCCAGATTGCGATCTGGTGATTTGATTTATCTTTCATTGCCAGCAAAGTTGAGCGTAGGGGAGTATAATATATATGACGGTAGTCACTAATTGTGATGCTTGTGTGATTGTTGTGGCGTCTGAGGAAAAATGGTTATGTTAGGTTTGCAAGGGCTTTCGCCCGTACCTTGGTTTGGGTAACTCCACAGGAACTGTACAATAACTATTCTTTAACACCGCTGAAAACTCTAGCGTTTTTAGCGGTGTCAAAGCTTTATTAAAGTGCTGCTTCTGTGGAGTTACCCAAACTAAACCCCCTTTAAACTTACCGCAAAGTGTAGTTGATATGTCCAGGAATGCTTTTCTGCCGTTTATTAACCGCATTTGTACCGTACCTTCCATACCGCAACCATACGACAATCTTACTGCAATTGTACCGCTTTGGTATAGTTACAGTAAGATTGTTATATAGCAGGGGTACGGAAGGTACGGTACAGAAACGAAGGAAGTACGGCGAAATAAGGGTGTTGAATCAACCAATATACATACAGTGACTATACTGTATCCGGGTCATGATTGATTGATGTGTTTTTTTTCTTGCTGAAAATCATCAAGTTATGTAGGGTACACAAATGAATGTGCCAAATTGTTTGGCTGCATTGATATTTTTCCTACTTTTGCATCCCACTTCGGAGGAAGAGGATTAGTGAGAAGGATAAAGAAGTTAGTTTTTGAAAGGCGTGTAAAGGGAATCGTTGTTAAGGTTTCAAATATTTAAAAGGTTTTAGAGCCTTGAAAAATAAAAAATAAAAAGCTTGACAAATTAAAAAAGATTTCTACCTTTGCAGTCCCAACAAAAAAGGGAAACGCAGCACGGCGGATGCCGGAAAGCGAATAACACGATTGAAAC
>NZ_JBEVDX010000127.1:0-31576 GCF_040513095.1 Pedobacter sp.
AGCGTAAACAATAATAAATTATGGTATTTCACGTTAACTTTTTGACATTTCGCTTATAAAGTAAGTTCCGTCTTATGCAAAGTTGTTAAAAAGTGTTAATATTGTGTAGTGAATGATTGGAATTGCCATCTTCGGGTGTTGAAGGTCTGATAAATGACGAGATTGACACGATAAGTATTGAATTTATGGAATTTCTCTTCTGAGAACTGTATGTTTTAAATACTATCATAAAAGAAAAACCCGTTCATACAGGTTTATATTTGGTTAGAAAAGGGATGACTCTGGATGGATCATCCCTTTCTTGTTAACCAATATTTGTAAAGCATCCTACAGTTGATTTCTGGTGATCTTTCCTTTTACAAGAAACAGTTTTTTGATGGCATTCCTGTCCAGGATGGTATCTCCTTTATAATTGGGATTTGATGCCCGGAGAACGATTTTGCTGTTGCTGTCGTGCTCAAAAAGTAGCTTCACGGTTGTGATGTTGTTCGCGTATTCGTCAGCAATGATCAGGTAAGCCTCGCCCCACTGAATAATATCTTTGTTGATCACTTCCCTCACCGCAATAATCTCTCCGCTTGCATACTTCGGGTACATGCTGTCCCCGTATACTGGTAAGTAAGCGTCACAGTCATTGAAGGGCCTGAAGTTTACATAGTATTCCGGTTTTTCCCGCAGGATGTTAAATTCACCTGAACAGATCTCAGATGGATTAATATTGATAAAAGGTACACCTTCAGTACTATCGTATCTGTTGGCCAGGGTAGCAGTATTCAGTTCGTCATCGGTAAACATATTTCCCAGCCCCGTGGCCAGCCAGGCTTCATTGATGTGATAGTGCCGTATCACATCTTCCGAAAGCCGTTTACCGATGCTCCTTGCGCCATTTTCTATAGGCGAGAAGTTGTTTACATGCTTTGAGATCACGCCATAAAACTCATGAAGTGTCATTTTCTTCGCCAGACGTATCTCTTTTAATCGTGGTCCGAAATTTTCTCTTTGATTGTCAGTCATTTATCTAATTAAGAAGTTTAATAATTAATATATAGCTTTTTACTTAAAAGGCTGATTTATCTTACCCTTATAATTTATTGCAATATAAGAAATAATTATCGGAATATGTAAGTGGTTTAAATTATTTTTTATTCATCAATGTTAATTTAAAGCGATTAGCACGTTAGGAGCACATTTATTTTGTTAATGCTGAGTGACAAGCAGGTTTTGTAGGTCCTGTTTGCCCAAAATCGCAAAACGCTGTTTTGCAGAAGATATTGCAGGCAGCAGTATAGTGATATTTTTATAACTTTGGCCGATCAATTATAAACAACGCTATGTACAAAACATTACAACCTGTTCTAAAACAGGAACTTGAGCAAATAGAGAAAGACGGATTATACAAACGTGAACGCGTAATTGTAACTCCCCAGGGGGCAGATATCAAAGTCAGCACCGGGCAGGAAGTTGTAAATTTCTGCGCAAATAATTACCTCGGTCTCTCCTCAGATCCAAGAGTAACGGCAGCAGCAAAAGATGCTATTGACAAATACGGCTACGGAATGTCTTCTGTCCGTTTTATCTGTGGAACGCAGGATGTACATAAAGTACTGGAAGAAAAACTGTCTCAATTTCTGGGTACTGAAGACACGATCTTATATGCAGCGGCTTTTGATGCCAATGGCGGAGTATTCGAACCTTTGTTTAACGAGCAGGATGCAATCATCTCTGATGAGCTCAATCATGCTTCGATTATCGATGGTGTACGCCTTTGCAAAGCCAAAAGATTCCGCTATAAACATAATGATATGGCCGACCTGGAGGAGCAGCTGAAAGCCGCTTCGGCAAACAGACACAGAATCATTGTTACCGATGGTGCATTTTCTATGGACGGTACCATTGCACAGCTGGATAAAATCTGTGACCTTGCAGATAAATACAATGCACTGGTCATGATCGATGAGTCGCACTGCTCTGGTTTTATGGGCAAAACCGGAAGGGGTACGCATGAACACTGTGGGGTAATTGACAGGATCGATATTATCACAGGGACTTTAGGAAAAGCCCTGGGTGGCGCTTCCGGGGGATTTACTGCCGGTAAAAAAGAAATTATTGATATGCTGCGCCAGCGGTCAAGACCATACCTGTTTTCCAATACACTGGCACCAGCTATCGCAGGTGCTTCTATTGCAGTGCTTGACCTGCTGCGTGAAACCACTGAACTCAGGGACAAACTTGAGAAAAATACGATGTATTTCCGTCAGCAAATGACCGCTGCCGGATTTGATATCAAGGAAGGTGTGCATCCGATTGTTCCCGTAATGCTGTACGATGCAAAACTGGCACAGGAGTTTGCAGCTAAAATGCTGGATGAAGGGATCTATGTAATCGGATTCTATTACCCTGTAGTTCCGCAGGGCAAGGCACGTATCCGGGTTCAGTTGTCAGCGGCGCACGAGCAGCACCATCTGGATAAGGCCATCGCCGCTTTTGTGAAAGTCGGTAAAGAGCTGAAAGTAATCCGGGATTAATTTTTTTTTAAATCTCCGCAGGGCCGCTTTTTGATTTCTTCAGAAGGCGGCCCTGCAATGTAAAGGAATGCCTGTTATAAATATATTAAGGATTAGCTGTATATTTGGCATTATGTTGCAGGATAAGATCACACAGTATACGATTGAGATAAATGCTTTTTCAACTGAAAATGCAGATGAATTAGAGCAATTTAGAATAAAGTTCCTTGGTACAAAAGGAATTATAAAAGATATTTTTGATGAATTCAAGGCTGTTTCACCGGAAGAAAAGAGGACACTGGGGAAAGTTTTAAATGAATTCAAACAGCTTGCAGAAGCAAAATATCAGACCCTAAAAGAACAGGACAGCACAGCAGCTGCAGGCAAAGATTCAGGTCTGGACCTGACGCTTCCGGGCGCAGGCTTCGAGGTAGGAACAAGACATCCGCTGGCACTGGTAAGAAGAGAGATTGTTGATATTTTCAGCAAACTGGGATTCGTGGTTGCAGAAGGCCCGGAGATAGAAGACGACTGGCATAACTTTTCTGCACTGAATTTTCCTGAAGAACATCCGGCAAGAGATATGCAGGACACGTTCTTTATCAGAAAAGGAGGTGAACACGGAGATATTGCATTAAGAACTCATACTTCATCAGTGCAGGTTAGGATGATGGAAGCGGGCAAACCGCCATTCAGGGCCTTAATGCCAGGAAGGGTTTACCGCAACGAGGCTATTTCCGCAAGGGCACACTGTTTCTTCCACCAGGTAGAGGGCTTATATGTAGACGAAAAGGTGTCATTCGCCGATCTGAAACAGACGCTTTTCTATTTTGTGCAGGAACTTTATGGCGAAGGAACAAAAGTGCGTTTCCGCCCATCCTATTTTCCATTCACCGAGCCTTCAGCAGAGATGGATATTTCCTGTACAATTTGTAAAGGCTCAGGATGCCAGCTTTGTAAATACAGCGGTTGGGTAGAAATATTAGGTTGCGGAATGGTAGACCCCAATGTATTGGAAAACTGTGGCATTGACAGCAAAAAATACAGTGGTTTTGCATTCGGTATGGGTATAGAAAGAATTGCCAACCTGAAATTTGAAATAAAGGACTTGCGTCTGTTCTCAGAAAATGACGCCAGGTTCCTTAAACAGTTTAAAACGTCGTTGATCTAATGTTCAGAGCTGCCTGGATAATTTTATTGGTGTTGGTTGTTAGTGGATGCGGGAAGGCTACCAATGTAGTACCTGATGTAGCTGTTAACCTGAACCTTCCTTTAACAGATCCAAGGCTGATCAATTTAAGCAGTTCAGGTCGCGCAGTACTGATCAATGGTTACGGCGTATCCGGTCTGGTGTTGTACAGAACAATACTCAACGGTTACGTAGCATATGATCGCTGCAGCACGGTGAACCCCGAAAACAGGTGCGCCGTTGTTCTGGATGAAGGAGCTTTTACAGTTTCCGATCCGTGTTCCGGAGCAAAATTTCTTTTAGAAGATGGTAGTCCGGCGAAAGCCCCGGCTACCCTTTCTTTAAAGCAGTATAGTGTAAGAGTATCAGGTAATACGTTACAAGTAACTAATTGATGGAACCAGAAAAGATTAAAGAGAGCATCATTAGAGCTGCTAAAGAGTTGTTCAGGAAATATGGCTATCATAAGACCAGCGTAAACGAAATCGCCAAAAAGGCAAAGATCGCCAAAGCTACCATATACAAATATTTCGAGAGTAAGGAGCAGGTGCTGGATGCGATCCTGATGGATTACCTTGATCTGAATCTCCATGAAATCTTAAAAAATAAAGCGCAGTTCAGCGATGAGGAAGAGCACCTGAAAGCACTGGTGATGAAAACATGCAGGCTTACCTATACGGTATGCAATGAGTTTATCGGCTGGGACTTTGTCCGCGAAAACGCAAACTCACAGGAGTTTCTCAAACATTTGTCAGACCAGCTGGAGTCGCTGCTGCTATCCGCATACCTGGGGCTCGACCACTTCAAAAATAACCCCTCCAGAAGAGAAGGACTGGCATTTCTGCTGAAAGCAAGCAAAAGCATAGTTTTTTCTTTCGCATTTACATCGGTCAGCGATTCTGATGTGCGCAAAAATTTCGTTAGTTTCCAAAAGGAAATACTCCCTTTCCTGGTCAAAGCGGCACTTTAAGCCTGTCCGGTATTAACAAGCGGATAAGTTAGTGTTATTTCTGTGTGTACCGATTTGGTTTTCGGTATAGAAACCGTTATATTTACGTATAACGTCGTTTCAAATGAGCAAAGAGATCTTAGAAATTTCTATTTTGGTTGATGAAAAATTTGATGTGAGCTTTAATCTCGTTGAAGGCATTTTTGGATTAATCCTGAAGGTTTTTGGAAAATAAAGGCTGATTACAGATCATCTGTTGATGGGTATAAATCTCATGCCCCTGAAATCCCTGTGCCCAAAAAATAGGAACTGTTAAATACAAGCTTTAGCTTTGCAGCAGAATGAGTAGAAATAGAAAAGCTGGAACAGTTACTATCCTTCCCAACTTAAGTATCATTGATATTGCTGAAGAGGGCAAAGGAGTAGCAAAAGCAGACGAGTTAGTCGTGTTTGTAGATAAAGCCGTGCCAGGCGATATCGTTGATGTCAAAGTTGTAAAAAAGAAAAAGAATTTTGCAGAGGCTGTTATAGAAACGCTGCATACTGCATCTGATTTAAGGACCGACCCTTTTTGCCAGCATTTTGGTACCTGCGGGGGCTGCAAATGGCAGCACATGCAATATGACGCACAGCTGCACTTTAAACAGAAAAATGTTGAAGCTGCGCTGCAGCGACTGGCAAAAGTGGATACTTCTTCGATGGAACCTATCCTGGGTTCGGCAGAAAACAAATATTACCGTAATAAACTTGAATATACCTTTTCAAATAAGCGCTGGCTGAACTCCCAGGACATGGAAGATCGTGATGACCTGGAAATGAATGCCCTTGGCTTTCACGTGCCGCTGCGCTTTGATAAGATCCTTGATATCCAGCACTGTTACCTGCAGGCAGAACCTTCAAATACCCTGAGAAACCAGGTTAGGGGATATGCACTCAGGACCGGTATGAGCTTTTATGACCTTCGTAACCATGAAGGAAACCTGCGCAATCTGATCATCAGAACTTCTTCAACCGGTGAGGTAATGGTGGTAGTAGTGTTTGCTTACGTAGAGCAGGAACAGGTAGACGGTCTGATGGAATACCTGAAGATTAATTTCCCCGAGCTAACCTCGCTGATGTATATTATCAACCAGAAAAAGAATGATACTATCTTTGATCAGGATGTGATAACTTATGCTGGCAGGGAGTATATTTTCGAGGAAATGAACGGGCTTAAATTTAAAATAGGCGCTAAGTCCTTTTACCAGACCAATTCATTGCAGGCGCATGAATTGTATAAAATTACTAAAGATTTTGCCGGATTTAAAGGCGACGAGCTGGTATACGACCTTTACACTGGTGCCGGTACAATTGCAAACTTTATCGCAGGTAGTGTGAAAAAAGTAATTGGCGTGGAGTATGTGCCTACGGCTATTGAAGATGCGAAATTCAATTCAGAACTGAATGGGATTGCCAATACCCTGTTCTATGCGGGTGATATGAAAGATATTCTCACTACTGCGTTTATTGAAGAACATGGTAAACCGGATGTTGTGATTACTGATCCTCCGCGCGCAGGGATGCATACTGATGTGGTTGAGCGTTTACTCGAAATGGAAGCTGAGAAAATTGTTTATGTAAGCTGTAATGCAGCTACGCAGGCAAGAGACCTGGCTTTGCTGAAAGAGAAATATGAAGTGAGCAGGATCAGGCCGGTGGATATGTTTCCGCATACCCAGCATGTCGAAAATGTAGTTTTGTTAAACCTGATTAAATAATTAGACATGGATATAGAAGAATTAATGCCGCAGCAGCCTGATCAGGCAGGTCAGGAGAAGAAAGTGAGCCCGCTGGTGAGTCTCGAAAAAGATCTTGAGTTGTATAAAGATTCGATTCATGAAATTGCTATCGAGATTATTGCTGAAGGCATTTCCAAGCATCCGATTTTTGTGGCCCATCAGCATACAGTGTCAATAGGGGAAATGATTCTGAACAGGGAAGAACTGAATACGAACTGGACTATCCAGGCTTCCATGTTTGAAGAGTTTGTAGAGAAGGGGATTATTCAGCCGGCTTATAAGGATTTGTTTTTAAAGGCTTATAAAAAGCCTGAAGATTATATGTGTGTTTTTGTTATTGTTCCTGAAGGGGCGAATTTTATTTATTACCCTTATACTGCGGGTGCTTCGAAAAGGTAATATTTTTTAGATCTTCTCTAAAAAATAATGAACCCTTCTATCGCTGCTGCATGCTGCTGAAGGGCACCATAAGGCAGCGATAGAAGGGTTCATTATTTTTTTTCAGCGTATCCAATGCATGGTGGCCATGCATGGTGGACAAGCATGGTGGCAAAGCATGGTGGACATGCATGATGTCAAAGCATGGTGGCCATGCGTGGTTGGAAAGCATGGTGTCAAATCATGGTTGGAAAGCATGATGTCAAAGCATGGTGGCCAGGCTTAAAGTATAGCCTTTACATTGCCGCTTTTGGAACCCGCCGAGTTTGTAACAACAGGGCTGCCTTTGTACCGGATATTGCCTCCACTGTTAGCTGTAGCTTGCAACTCTTTGCTTACGCTGATCTTTACATCGGCACCTGAACTGGCAGTTGCATTTGCGTACTCAGTCAGAAGGTCCAGTGTATTTACCCGGCTGCCTGAACTGGATTCCAGCGTTAATTTACCTGCAGATCCCTTCAGTAAAGCAGAGGCTCCGCTGCTTATTTTTACCTGTAGCTGAGGACAGTCCAATGAAGCTGATACTATGGCTCCGGAGGATACTGCGATATTGAGGATACCGCTTTTGATGGCATTTTCCGTTTTCACAGAACTGCCGTCGCTGGCCTCAAGAATGTTCAGGTTTTTATAGCTTATAAACACCTTTGCAGTTCTGTTCAGCCATCTTTTCTTAGTGCTTTTGATCAGCTCCCATTTGATATTCACACTGTTTCCCGATTGTTCCACGACCACTGCGTTGATGAGGCTTTCATCTGCAACAATTTTTGCAGACTCCGTTGTGCCCTGGGTGATAATCAGTTCTATGCCGGTGTTGACATGGATTTCTGAAAAATCTTTTAAGACGACATCCCGGGATTGCTCAGCCTGCGCTTTGGCAGCTGAGCTGAGAGATGTGATCAGGAATAAAAAGAGAACTGACTTGATTAATTGCAAGGATTTCATAGGAATGAGTATATTTCTGGTAGCCAAATATATTCATTAATCTATTCTGGATACACTTGAACTTCTGGAATTGCTTATGTTTTTTAAAGCTGCGGCACCTTTGTAACGGATATTGCTGCCACTGCTGGTGTTAGTTTCCAGTCCCTTCGTCACATTAATTTTGATATCGGCACCTGAGTGGGTATCCGCCCTTGCATACTGAGTAGCCAGATTTAAAGCATCTACGGAGCTTCCGGAGCTGGATTTAATTTCCATATTTGTAGCTGTTCCTGCGAGGGAGACCGAAGCACCACTGTTGGTTTGCAGCTGTAGTTCATTACAGGATATTTTGGCATTCATGCTGGCACCAGAAGATACGGATGCATCGAGGTGATCGGTTTTTAAAGTGTTTTGGGTAGTCAGGGAACTTCCGCTGCTGGCAGAGATGCTGTTTAGCTTTTTATAGGTGATGTATACTTTTGCATTCCTGTTTTTCCACATTTTCTTTATGCCCCAGCTATCTTTCCAGCCTACTTTGATGCGGTTGCCGCTTTTCTCCAGCACAACATCGTCGATTACATCGTCATCAGCAACTATTCTGGCCGATTCAGAACTGCCCTGAGTGATATAAAGGCCTATACCTGCGCCTACGGAAACTTCTGAGAAATTATTTATAGCTACATTCTTGGTTTCCTGGGCTTTTAAATCCAGCGTTAGGGCCGCTATTGTGAAGAGGCATAAAAACGCTGGTTTGATTAAGGATAATGATTTCATATCTGTTTATTTCTGTTAGGTTTATCTAAATTAGACGCCATACAGGTCCAAACGTTGCAACGTTTTGAAATTATTTTTCAGATATTTGATTCCGAAGCATAAAATCCTTCTTTTTGTACGATAACAAACATTTACAAATGGCCGATTCACGATTACTTATTCTAGATAAAAAACAAATCCAGCAAAAAATCAACCGTATGGCTTACCAGATCCTGGAAGATAACTTAAATGAAAAGGAAATTGTGCTGGCAGGTATTTGGGACAGGGGATATAAACTCGCACTGCGGCTAAAAGATATCCTGCTCGACATATCAGATCTGAAAGTAACCATGTTTAAAATAGAACTGGAGAAAGATAAAAGCAGCCTCTCTGCTGTGACCGATCCGGAACCGGCGAAAGTCAAAAATAAAGTAATAATCCTCGTGGATGATGTGCTGAACAGCGGCAAAACACTGGCCTATGGCTTTGGTGTATTTCTCAATACCCCCCATAAAAAGATTCGTACCGTGGTACTGGTAGACAGAAGCCATAAAATATTCCCTGTAGCTACAGATTTTGTAGGCCTGCAGATGGCTACCGTATTAAAGGAACATGTGGATGTGGTCCTGGATGTGGAAGGGCAGGAGGATGGCGTTTACCTGAGCTGATTATGCTTAATCTGGCGTTCATTTATATCATCCTGATCTTCCTGGTACTGCGTTTTAGTGTCACCCTGTTTAATTTTCTGTCCAACCCGAAACTGGGTAAATACAAAAAGCATTTTACCAGCAAGGTGTCTGTAATTATACAGGTAACTACGGATTCCTACAGCCTGATCAACCTGCTGAATTCCTTTAAAAAACAGGATTATACGAATATAGAAGTGATCGTTATCCAGCCTGTGAAATTAAAAACCAGTGCTGAGCTCAAAGCATTGTGTGACAGTGATCCCCGCTTTCAGCTCAGAAAAAGAAACACTTTTACGGTTGAAGAGACCACAGGCGAATACTTGCTGTTCCTGGAGCCTCAGGTTGTAATCCACAATGCTTTCATCAACAGTCTCATCTACAGGATGAAAGTCTTTAACCTTACTTTGCTCAATATTTTTCCCAGTCAGCAACTCTCGGGCCTGATGAACCATATCCTGCTTCCCTTAAACAGTTTCATCCTGTTCAACCTGATTCCGTTAAGACTGGTACGCCTCTTTTCAAGTCCCGTTTTCGCTGCAGGGAGCAGTGAATGCATGTTTTTTGAGGCCGAAACCTATAAAGCATACGGCTGGCAGCAGAAAGTTAATAAAAAAATCCCTGAAGCAGTAGATGTGGTCAGGGCTGTAAAGGAGGAAGGCTTCAAGGTAGAAACCCTGATCGGACATCAGCTGATTTCTCTGCCTGCACCGCTCAATACGAATCGTTTATTCAGCAAAACCGGAGGACAATTGCTAAAAGCTTTTGGCAATAACATCATTGCTGCTTTACTGTATGTGCTGCTTGTGGTTACCGGCCCGCTGATTATGCTGCTGAACTACGAGTACAGCCTCCTCATTCTTCCCGCAGGCCTCATCTTCCTCAGCAGGATCATGATCTCCTTCCTTTCTGGTCAGAACCCCGTCTGGAATGTGCTCCTGCATCCCGTCCAAATGCTTTTCCTGCTGGCTGCAGTCATTCGCGAAAGTTACAGGCGCACGATGCGTATGATCAGAAAAAAAAGTTCCGGCTATCAGAAGTAAGCGTAGCTTATATTGCTAATATGTTGGTAAGATAACAAACAACCAAACTCTTTTTGTGTAATTTTGTAGTTCAAATTGTGAGCGCGATGGCCATTGATAAAATAAATGATATGAAATACGATTTGTCTGTTACTATTGATAAAGCTTCAGGTTTTTGTTTTGGAGTTGTTTATGCAATAGAAATGGCCGAAGATATTCTGGCTGAAGAAGATTATTTATATTGCCTGGGTGATATTGTACACAATGATGAAGAGGTACGCCGGCTGACCGATAAAGGTTTAAGGATCATAGATCACGAGCAGCTGCAGGCCCTTCACAACGAAAAAGTATTGATCAGGGCACATGGCGAGGCACCTTCCACTTATGAGCTTGCCCTGCAGAATAACCTGATTTTAATTGATGCCTCCTGCCCTGTGGTATTGAAATTACAGAACAGGATTAAAAATTCATATGATGAGCGGGAGCAGATCCTGATCTTCGGTAAACACGGACATGCAGAAGTAATCGGCCTGCAGGGGCAAACTGACGGAAATGCAATTGTCTTCCAGGATCTTGCAGAACTGGATGGGGTAGAGCTGCCGGCAAAGTTTACGCTGTACAGCCAGACCACTAAAAGCACCGAGAAATTCTACCACATCAAAGACCAGCTGCTGAGCAGGGGATATGAAGTAAAGGCCAATGATACCATTTGCCGCCAGGTATCAAACCGTTATGAAGATCTGGAGAAGTTTGTAGTCAATTACGACAGGATCATCTTTGTATCCGGTAAAAAATCGTCCAACGGCAAGGTACTTTATGATGTCTGCAAAAAATACAATGAGCAGTCGTATTTTATTTCAAGCATTGATGAACTGGACCTGAGCTGGTTCAATCCAAATGACAGGATCGGTATATGTGGCGCAACATCAACCCCTATGTGGCTGATGGAACAGGTAAAAGGCCAGCTGGAATCATTCTGACCCGCCGCTGTTCATCATTAAAAAGTAATTATTAAACAGCCTCTTCGTGGGCAATTTAGCTAAGTGTATATTTGTTTAAGTTATCAATCTGTTATTTGAGTTCAGGTTGATTTCTATCTGTATTTATGGGAAAAAAAGGTGTTTTATTAGTGAATCTGGGGACTCCCGATAGTCCTGAAGTAAGTGATGTACGCAGATATCTCGATGAGTTTCTGATGGATGAAAGGGTAATCGATATACCGGCATTCAACAGGACATTGCTGGTTAAAGGTATTATCGTTCCGTTCCGTAGCCCGAAGACAGCAAAACTGTACAAAGAGATCTGGGACGAAAACGGCTCACCTTTATTGTACTACAGTAAAATACAGGCTGCCATGGTTCAGGAACAGCTGGGCCCGGAATACCATGTAGAACTGGCTATGCGTTATCAGAGCCCTTCAATAGACAGCGCGCTTGCCAATATGAAAGCAGGTCTGGTAGAAAGTATCCAGGTGATCCCTTTGTTTCCACAATATGCCTCGGCCAGTACAGGATCAGTGATCCAGAAAGTTATGGAGATCGTTGGCAAATGGCAGACTATCCCACCGGTATCTTTTGTGAATTCCTTTCATGATAACGAAGTGATGATTGAAACCTTCGCTGACAATGCCAGAAAATTCAATCCCGAAACCTATGATCAGATCTTATTCAGCTTCCACGGATTACCTGAAAGACAGCTGAAGAAATGTGACCACTCCGGCAGCCACTGTCTCAAAACAGAGAATTGCTGTGATACGCTGACTGATGTAAATAAGTTCTGTTATTCTGCACAATGCCATGATACAGCCCGTCTGATCGCGGAACGTCTGGACATACCGGCAGACAGATATTCAGTATGTTTTCAATCCAGGTTGGGCAAAGAACCATGGGTACAACCCTATACAACAGATACATTGAAAGCACTGGCTGCCAGGGGCAAAAAGAAATTGCTTGTGTTCTGTCCTGCTTTTGTGGCCGACTGTCTGGAAACACTCTATGAAGTAACAGTTGAATACGGTGAAGAATTTAAAGCACTCGGAGGTGAAGAGGTACAACTGGTCCCAAGTTTAAACGATTCCCCAAAATGGATAGCTGGATTGGTGAAGATGGTCTTAGACCAGCATATGCCTAAATATACTGCCCTAAGTGTTTAATGATCTGTGCCGTTGATCCGGTTTTATCCTCAACATATTTTTTAGCAGCAAGGCCTGCCTGCCCGTCTTTCTGCAGTTTGTTAAAAGCTGCAGAAAGTTCTTCTGCAGAGCGTATGCTGACAGCTGCCTGCAATGCAAGCAAATCCTTTGCTTCCTGGAACTTATCATATTTAGGGCCGAAGATTACAGGTAATCCGAACGCTGCGGCCTCTAAAGTGTTGTGAATTCCAGTTCCAAAACCACCCCCGATATAAGCTATTCTGCCGTACTGGTAAACCGATGAAAGTATACCTATGTTATCAATGATCAATACCTGATGGTTGAGTGCTGAGTCCTCTGCTTGAGCAGGTAATTTTTCCAGCTGCGTATATCTTGAGGCTCCCGGCATCAGTTTTAAAAGTTCATCTATATGTGCGGCATGTGTTTCATGTGGTGCAATAACAAACTTCCATTCCGGGTACTGTACCAGCAAATCTTTTAACAGCTGCTCATCAGGAAGCCAGGTGCTGCCGGCAATAAACACAGGTGCATCAGCACAAAATTTCCTGATCAGCGGCAGCTCTTTAGGCATCAGCGCATTTTCTGCCACCCTGTCAAACCTGGTATCACCGCTGAGTGACACATTTTGCAGGTTTAACGCTTTCAGCAGGTTTACACTCTGCGCGTTCTGCACAAAAAAGTAAGTTACAAAGCCCAGGATCTTCCGGTAAAAATTCCCGTACCACTTAAAAAATACCTGATCTGGTCTGAAAATTCCTGAAATAATAAAGAGCGGGACCTGCTGCTGGTGCAGTGCCCTGAAATAATGGTACCAGAACTCGTATTTGGTGAAAACTGCAATTTCCGGATTGATCAGACGGACAAATTCTGCCGCATTTTTCCTGGTATCCAGGGGCAGATAAAAGACCTTTTCTGCCAGTGGATAGTCTTTGCGGACCTCATATCCTGAAGGTGAAAAAAATGTAATAATGACTGGTTTATCAGGGTATAATTTCTTAAGCTCCTCCAATACGGGCCTTCCCTGTTCAAATTCTCCTAAAGAAGCGAAATGAAACCAAATGTGTTTTTTTGTAACATCAACCTCATTTTTGATGATATTGAATATATTTTTTCTGCCCTTTAAAAATAATTTAGCTTTGGTGTTAAATATCGAAGCTATGTGGAGAACTATTTTGTATAAAAAAATTGCAAAATTATAAAGCCAGAGCATTTTGTACGTTTATTTATTATCTTAGCCGAAGATAGTCGATTTAATCGGAAAATTTAACGATTATCTGCTACACAACACTATAGCGTTATGAATTCATACAAGTTTATGTAAGCTACTTAATTATTAAAAATATATTCATATGAAAATTGCCGTAATCGGAACAGGGTATGTTGGACTCGTAACTGGAACTTGTCTTGCTGAAACAGGTAACACTGTAATATGTGTAGACATCAATGAAGCTAAAGTCTTAAAAATGCAGAATGGTGAAATACCCATCTATGAACCAGGACTTGATGTCTTGTTTTTGCGTAACATCGAGCAGAAACGCCTGACATTTACTACTGATCTTGCTTTAGCAGTGAAAGACGCTCAAATTATTTTTATGGCACTCCCAACGCCTCCGGGTGGTGACGGGGCCGCAGATTTGTCTTACATCCTTGGGGCTGCCAAAGACATTTCCAAACTGGTTACCGAGTACAAGGTAATCGTAAATAAATCAACAGTGCCGGTAGGTACTGCAGACAAAGTACAGGCGGTATTCGCTGAACATACCGATATCGAAATTGATGTGGTTTCAAACCCTGAGTTTCTTCGTGAAGGTGTTGCCGTAGACGACTTTATGAAACCTGACCGCGTAGTAATCGGAACACGCAGCGAACGTGCAAAAAAATTAATGGGCGAATTATACGGCCCATATGTACGCCAGGGAAATCCAATTCTTTTCATGGATGAAAAATCTTCTGAGCTCACTAAATATGCTGCAAACTCATTCCTGGCAACAAAAATCACGTTTATGAATGAGGTCGCTAACCTATGCGAGCTTGTTGGTGCAGATGTGGATGCTGTCCGCAGGGGTATTGGTTCTGATGAGCGTATCGGTAAACGTTTCCTTTTCCCGGGTATTGGTTATGGAGGTTCATGTTTCCCTAAAGATGTACAGGCGCTTGCCAAATCTGCAGAAGAAAACAAATATGACTTTGCAATCCTGAGAGCTGTAATGGCCATCAACGAAAAACAAAAAACCGTACTGGTAGAAAAGGTTAGTAAATATTACAAAGGCGACCTGAATGGCAAACACTTTGCACTATGGGGACTGGCATTTAAACCTGAAACAGATGATATCCGCGAAGCTCCGGCTTTGTACATCATTGACGACCTGGTAAAAGCTGGTGCCACAGTAACTGTTTTTGATCCTGAAGGAATGGAGAATGTTAAAAATATCATTGGTGATAAAGTGATTTATGCTGAAAACCAATACGATGCTTTAACAGGTGCAGATGCTTTGCTGATCGCTACAGAATGGTCGGTATTCCGTAATCCTGATTTTGAGAAAATGGAAGAAAAATTAGCCAATAAAGTTGTTTTTGATGGTCGTAACTTATATGACCTCCATAAAATGGTTGAATTGGGATATTATTACAACAGTATTGGCCGTAAATTGGTAGAAAATGGAGCGTAAAAGAGTATTGATAACCGGAGCTGCCGGTTTCCTGGGTTCGCATTTATGCGACAGGTTTATAAAGGAAGATTACCATGTAATTGCCATGGATAACCTGATTACAGGTGACCTGCAAAATATAGAACACCTTTTTGCGCTGGAGAACTTTGAGTTTTCTCACCATGATGTGTCTAAATATGTTTATGTACCCGGAAAGCTGGATTACATCCTGCACTTCGCTTCTCCGGCCAGCCCGATAGATTATCTGAAAATCCCTATCCAAACCCTGAAAGTGGGTTCACTTGGAACACATAATTTGCTCGGACTTGCAAAGAACAAGAATGCAAGGATGATCATTGCTTCAACTTCTGAAGTTTATGGCGACCCTAATATTAACCCTCAGCCTGAAGAATACTGGGGTAATGTAAACCCGGTTGGGCCAAGGGGTGTATATGACGAGGCAAAACGCTTCCAGGAAGCTATCACCATGGCTTACCATACCTTCCACGGTCTTGAAACACGCATTGTACGTATCTTCAATACTTACGGACCAAGGATGCGCCTGAATGACGGTCGTGTATTGCCTGCTTTCATCGGCCAGGCACTGAGAGGCGAAGACCTTACCGTTTTCGGTGATGGTTCACAAACACGCTCTTTCTGCTATGTAGATGACCTCGTAGAAGGTATCTACAGATTACTGCTGAGCGATTACGCACAGCCGGTAAATATCGGAAACCCTGATGAGATCACGATCGGGCAGTTTGCTGAAGAAATCATTAAACTGACAGGTACTACACAGAAGGTGATTTACAAGGAACTTCCGGTGGATGATCCGAAACAGCGTCAGCCGGATATTACCAAAGCAAGGGCTTTACTGGGCTGGGAGCCTAAAGTTGACCGCGCTGAAGGGTTAAAGATCACCTACGAATACTTCAAAAGCCTGCCTGCTGAAGCCTTGGTAAATAAAGAACATAAAGATTTTACGACATATAACCGTTAATCAGCAATGGCTAAAATATTAGTTACCGGCGGTACCGGATTCATTGGTTCTCATACCGCAGTTGAGTTGATCAATGCAGGTTACGAGGTAGTTCTTGTGGACGATTTTTCAAATTCCAATCCAAAGATCCTCAGCCAGCTGGAAATCATTACCGGGAAAAAGCCGGAATTTACGGAACTGGACCTTTGTGATGAGCAGAAGGTAATCGATTTTGTTGCCGCTCATCCGGATATTACAGGCGTAATCCATTTCGCGGCCTTCAAGGCTGTGGGCGAATCGGTGAATTTTCCCCTGAAATATTACAGGAATAATTTCTACTCGCTGCTGAATGTGATCACTGCTTTTAACAGTAAGGTCGACCTGGTATTTTCATCTTCCTGTACAGTATATGGTCAGCCAGACCAGCTGCCTGTTACAGAAGACGCGCCGGTTAAAAGAGCTGAATCTCCATACGGAAATACGAAACAGATTGCTGAAGAAATTTTAAGGGATACCTGCGCGGTATCCCCTGATTTAAAAGTGATTTCCCTGCGTTATTTTAATCCCGTTGGAGCACACGCCTCTGCATTGATCGGTGAACTGCCTATCGGTGTTCCTCAGAACCTGGTACCTTTCATCACCCAGTCTGCTATTGGCAAACGTGGTCCGATCACAGTTTTCGGAAGCGATTACAATACACCGGACGGAAGTGCTGTAAGGGATTATATCCACGTGGTAGATCTTGCAAAAGCTCACGTGGCAGCTATTCAACGTCTTGAAGCTGCAAAAGCTGAAGGTAACTATGAAGTATTTAACCTGGGAACCGGAAAAGGCTCGTCCGTACTGGAGATTATCCAGGCATTTGAAACCTCTACCGGCGAAAAGGTAAACTATGCCATAGGCCCGAGAAGAGATGGTGATGTAGAACAGGTTTGGGGAGATGTCACAAAATCCGCCAGCGGTCTTGGCTGGAAAGCAGAACTCGATGTTAATGAAATGATGCTTTCTGCCTGGAACTGGGAAAAATACCTGAAAGATAACCCCTTCTAAATGCTGTTAAAGGATCATAAAGATCTTAAGGCTGCAATAACGGCTATTCCTCCCAAAGAAAAGGACAAGTTATTGCTTCGTCTGATCGCAAAAGATAAGGTGCTCACTGAGCACCTTCATTTTAAACTCCTGGAAGGCGAAGCTGACCTGGACGATCGCCGGACTGCACTCGCGGAAGAAATTGATGACTCCATTTCAGCCCTGCTAAAAATAAAGAAATCAACATCCAAAGATGCCCTGGCCGCATTCAGAAAACTCAATGGAAGGGTTAACCACCATTATAAAGTAACCAAAGATCCAAATACTGAAGTTGAACTTCGCTTACATTTGTTAAAACTTGTACCTTTGGACTATAAGGAGAGTGTTTTCTCCCCAATGGCAAAGTTTAACGAGCGGCTCAAAACTTATTTTTTAAGGACTACCCTTGCGCTGTATAAGAAGTATACCAGGCTGCATGAGGATTTACAGTATGACCTTAAGGATGAATTTAACGCCGTACTTATAAAGTTGGAAGAACAGCAACTCACAAGGGCCGCACGTGAAATAGGGCTGCCTGAAGAAATTTAAATAGTACCAATGAGCCCTGGCTCATCACCCTCAAAAATATATACTCCAATGAAGAAGATTTTAATTACCGGCGGGGCAGGATTTATCGGCTCTCACGTTGTGCGCAGATTTGTGAATAAATATCCTGATTACGAAATTGTAAATCTCGATAAACTGACTTACGCTGGTAATCTTGCCAATTTAACAGATATCGAAGCCAGTCCTAATTACAGATTTGTAAAGGCCGATATCACAGACGCTGCAGAAATCAATGCACTTTTTGAGCAGGAAAATTTTGATGCAGTGATCCACCTTGCAGCGGAGTCACATGTTGACCGCTCAATTACTGATCCTACTGCATTTGTTATGACTAATGTGATCGGAACTGTCAACCTGCTAAACTCGGCACGCGAGTTCTGGAAGGGTGATTATGACAAAAAGAGATTTTATCATGTTTCAACGGATGAAGTATATGGCGCACTCGGTGATACTGGCATGTTTACAGAAACTACCGCTTATGATCCGCATAGCCCTTACTCAGCTTCCAAAGCCTCTTCAGATCATTTTGTAAGGGCATACCATGATACGTACGGAATTGATGTGGTGATCTCTAACTGTTCAAACAATTACGGTTCTCATCACTTTCCTGAAAAACTGATCCCCTTAGCGATTAATAATATTAAGAACGGCCTTCCGGTACCGGTTTATGGTAAAGGAGAGAATATCCGCGACTGGTTGTGGGTAGAGGATCATGCGCGTGCAATTGACGTAATCTTCCACGAAGCTAAAACAGGGGAGACTTACAATATCGGTGGGCACAATGAATGGAAAAATATTGACCTGATCCATCTGCTCTGCAAAATCATGGATAAAAAACTGGGACGTGCAGAAGGGGAATCGGCAAGCCTGATTACTTTTGTAACTGACCGTGCAGGACATGATCTGCGTTATGCAATTGATTCTACCAAACTACAGGAGAAATTGAACTGGGTGCCAAGCCTGCAGTTTGAAGAAGGACTGGAGAAAACGGTAGAGTGGTACCTGGAGAATGAAGAGTGGTTAACGAACGTGACTTCGGGTAATTATCAGAAGTATTATGAGACACAATACAGCGCGAGGTAACAATCATTTTTGATACTATAGAAATAGAAAGGGAGCGTATCTAAGATACGCTCCCTTTGTTTATTCGTACCTCAGTGCCTCAACAGGATCAAGCCTGGAAGCCTTTCTTGCCGGATAATATCCCGACAGTACACCAACGAGTACGCAAAGTGCAAATCCGCCAAAGATAAACATCCAGGGGATAATGAACGATCCCCCCATGGCCAGTGAAATAGCATTGCCCAGCAAAATCCCGAACAGTATTCCCATGGTGCCGCCCATCAGGCAGATCATTACAGCCTCTATAAGGAACTGTTTCCTGATTACTGAAGGATTGGCTCCAATTGCCTTCCGGATGCCTATTTCACGGGTTCTTTCTGTTACCGATACCAGCATGATATTCATGAGCCCGATAGATGCTCCGATAAGCGTAATTATACCGATGGTGATGCCTCCCACAGCGATCATAGCGAGGTTCTCGAATAGTGTTTGTGCTACCGCATCACTTTTAGTGATTTCGAAGTTGTTGGGTTCTGTAATTTTCACTTTTCTTACCTTCCTGAATTCTGCGGTAGCTTCACCGATAACGGTTTCCATTTGTTCGTTGCTGTTCACTGTCACGGTCAGCGTATAGGAAGGGTTGCTGCTGGAGTTGATTACTTTTGCCTTGTATAGCGGGATAAATACTGCTCTGTCGTTATTGGGACCCATGCCAGAGCCCTTGCTTGCCAGGACACCGATTACTTTCAACCGGCTGTTCCCGGCTGTAATCACTTTATCGATGGGAGATTCATGTTTAAACAGGGAGGAGGCAATTTCGCTTCCGATGATACACAGGTTATTGCCAAGTTCTGCTTCAGCACTGCTGAAATTCCTGCCCTGGGCCAGGTCAAGGCCCTGTGCCTTGAGTCCGTTCTCGTCAATTCCCTGGATCGATATGTTTGGATTGGTCTTTTCTTTACTGTATTTAGCTGTGGCACCCCTGGTGGCAGTCACACTAATGGTTACTGTTGCAGGTGCATCCAGACGGTTTTTTAGTGCGAAGGCGTCCTCATAACGTATGGATTTGAAAGGTTTTGGCCCTTCACCCGGACCGCCGATGCGGATACCTGTTCCCCGGTTCCTGATCGTGAAGGAATTGGCTCCCATATTGGAGAAAGCCTCCGTCATGCTTTTCTTCACTGCGTCGAGCGTAGTCAGGATACCTACCAGTGCCGACAAGCCAATGGCAATGATCAATGCTGTGAGCATGGTACGGAGCCGGTTGCTTTGTATCGCCTGCAGTGCAAGTCTGACATTTTCGGTATAGGTCATTTCCTGAAATCGATTTAGATAGGGCAAAATAAAAAAGTCCCGCTGTTATGACAACGGGACCTGTAAAATGTTACACGCGAAATGATAAAAACTTACACAGAAAAACTCGTTCCGCAACCACAGGTACTGTCTGCATTTGGGTTGCTGAAAGTAAAGCCCCTTGAGTTCAGGCCATCCTGCCAGTCAACCTGCATACCCAGTAAATACATCTGGTGTGCCTTATTCATATAAATCTTGATTCCGTCAATCGTAAATTCCTGGTCTCCATCTTTCTTCTGGTCAAAACCAAGCAGATAGCTCATTCCTGAACATCCGCCACCTTCAACACCAACGCGCAAACCAAAGTCGTCAGATATTTCCTGCTGGTCTTTTAATTTTAAAAGTTCTTTCACAGCCGTTTCAGTAAAGGAAACCGGCGCAAATGCTGTATCAACTATGCTCATGATATGTCAATTTAGGTATTAAATGTAGTTCCGGACCGTCCTGTCCGGAATTCCTGCCCGGGCAGATGCAGCAGGTATATTTACAAAGATAATAACAAATGGTTTAATTAAATTTATTCATAATAAAAACACATTTTTGTGACCAATCTAATAGTAACACAAAGACAAAATGAACGTACAATATTTTCTGACTCAGGTAGCAATACAGGCTGCAGGCGGAACACTTATGGTAGTGGCTTCCTGGTATTTATTGAAAAATGATTTCCTCCGATATTTCTTTCAAAGGCCTGTGGAACCCGCAAAAGACGACAAAGCGCCTTTACTTCAGCTTCGCTTGCAGGCGCATGAAAGGATGATCGTTTTTGTAGAGCGGCTAAATCCGGCCAATCTTTTCATCAGAGTGTATGAGCAGGGCATTCCAGCTGCTGAACTGCAGGCGCGCATTCTCAATGAAGTGCGCACAGAGTACCAGCACAATGTGAGTCAGCAGTTGTACATCAATGCTGAAAGCTGGAATGTATTGCGTAAATTGAAAGAAGATACCATTGCGATGATCAACAATGCTATAGGAACACTTCCTCCGGATGCCAGCGGCAAAGATCTGAGCAGATTAGTTCTGGAACACGTTGCAGGGATTGCTGAAAACCCGTACGACCTGACCGTTGAACTGATCAAACAGGATATCCACCAGTTATTTTAAATTAACCCCGGATGATACTATGGAAGAGAAGAAATGTTTCACCAGCTCTGCAATTGAGATTAAACCTTTGTACACTGCTGCATCTCCGGTAACAGAAAAACCCGGTGAGTTTCCTTTCACCAGGGGGATCCGGAAGGATATGTACAGGGGGCGACTGTGGACCATGAGGCAATATGCGGGCTTCAGTACGGCAGAGGAATCCAATAAACGATACCACTATCTGCTTCAGCAGGGGACAACCGGGCTTTCGGTGGCATTTGATCTTCCTACACAGATCGGTTACGATTCCGATCATGAGCTTTCTGAAGGGGAAGTGGGCAAGGTAGGGGTGGCCATCGATTCGCTGAAGGATATGGAAATCCTCTTTGAAGGCATAGCCCTGGAGCAGATCACTACTTCCATGACCATCAACGCAACAGCTTCCATTCTGCTGGCAATGTATATTGCCCTGGCAAAAAAACAGGGGGCAGATCTCAGTCAGATATCGGGGACCATACAAAATGATATCCTCAAAGAATATGCTGCAAGGGGTACTTATATCTATCCTCCAAAACCTTCCATGCGTATCATCACAGACATATTTGAGTACTGCAGCAGAGAATTGCCCAAGTGGAATACTATCTCCATCTCAGGTTATCATATCCGTGAGGCAGGAGCTGACGCGGTACAGGAACTTGCTTTTACGCTTTCGAATGGAAAGGCCTACCTGAAAGCTGCCCTGGAAAAAGGACTTGACATCAACGTTTTTGCCAGACGGCTGTCCTTTTTTTTCAACTGCCACAATAACTTCTTCGAAGAAATCGCGAAATTCCGTGCTGCCCGGAGGATGTGGGCAAAGATTACAAAGGATCTGGGGGCCACAGACGGGGAAGCACAAATGCTGCGTTTCCATACCCAGACCGGGGGCTCTACTTTAACTGCACAGCAACCAATGAACAACATTGTGAGGGTCACTAACCAGGCTATGGCTGCGGTACTTGGAGGTACACAATCCCTGCATACCAATGGCTTTGATGAAGCCCTGTCTCTCCCTACCGAAGCTGCTGCAAAACTTGCCCTCCGTACACAGCAGGTGATAGCATTTGAGAGTGGGGTAGCCGATACAGCAGACCCCCTGGCAGGATCGTTTTTTATAGAGACGCTGACGGATGAAATTGAACACGCGGCGCAGTTATACATTGATAAGATTGATACTATGGGAGGAGCTGTAGCAGCTATAGAAAATGAATATATCCAAAATGAAATTGCTGCAACGGCCTACAAATATCAGCTGGAAATTGAAGATGGTGGCCGGATTATTGTTGGTGTGAACAGATTTACACAAACAGAGGAAGTTGTTACCGATACACTTCGGATTGATGAATCGATCAGGACAATACAAATCGAAAAGATTAAACGGCTGAGAAAAGAGAGAAACGCCTCGGAAGTGGCCTCTGCGCTTGATAATTTAAGAACAGCAGCAAAATCCAGCGAAAATCTGATGCCGTTTATCCTTGTTGCGGCAGAAGTTTATGCTACACTTGGAGAAATATCAGATGTGCTGCGAAGTGTGTTTGGAGAGCAGTAAAAAGAGGTTAAGAAATAGTTATCCACACAAAAAATTGAGGTTAACTGGGGTATGACTCTGCTGCCTAAGTACTTACTAAATAAATGAAATTTTAGTTTTATTTGTTGATAATTTTTTGAATCTTCGATCTCCGGGAACGGTATTTTCAATAACCTGTTTCAGCCACCTAAAACCAACAATTAGAGGATACCTATGGAAAAAACTTGTACCGAAGTATGGAAAAACTGTCTGCAGATTATTAAGGACAATATCCCGAGCCAAAGTTTCAAAACCTGGTTCGAACCGATTTCTGCCCTTAAGCTGGATGGCAAGGTTTTAACAATACAGGTGCCTAGTTTATTCTTCTATGAATGGCTGGAAGAGCATTATGTAGGGCTGCTCCGTAAAACGGTAAAAAAGCAACTGGGGGAAGAAGGCAGGCTGGAGTATAACATCGTTGTAGATAAATCTTCCAACAGTGGTTCGCCTTATACCACAAACATGCCCTCAAACGGTAACGGTGCCGAAGCCAAAATGCAATCTATGCCCATTCCGGTTTCTATCAACAAGGACATCAAGAACCCTTTTATTATTCCGGGACTAAAAAAACTGAATGTAGACCCTCAGCTCAATTCAAATTATACTTTCGAGAATTATATCGAGGGCGACTGCAACAGGCTGGCACGATCAGCAGGATATGCTGTAGCGGCAAAGCCGGGGGGCACTTCATTTAACCCACTCATGGTCTATGGTGGTGTAGGCCTTGGGAAAACCCACCTTGCACAGGCGATCGGAAATGAAATCAAAAGGACAATGCCGGATAAACTGGTGATCTATGTTTCCTGCGAAAAATTTTGCCAGCAGTTTGTTGACTCTCTGAAGAACAATACAATCAATGACTTTGTGAATTTCTATCAGGCAATGGATGTCATCATTATGGATGATGTACATAATTTTGCAGGCAAGGAAAAGACTCAGGACATCTTCTTTCATATTTTTAATCACCTGCACCAGTCTGGCAAACAGGTAATCTTAACTTCAGATAAAGCGCCTAAAGATTTAGCTGGACTGGAAGAACGTCTGCTGAGCCGTTTCAAATGGGGCCTTTCTGCCGATCTGCAGATTCCTGATCTGGAAACACGGATCGCGATCCTGCGAAAGAAGATGTATGCTGACGGAATTGAACTGCCGCAGGAAGTAGTGGAATACGTAGCCAATAATATTGACAATAATGTACGGGAGCTTGAAGGTGCCATGGTTTCATTACTGGCGCAGTCTACGCTGAATAAAAAAGATATTGATCTCTCGCTTGCCAAGCAGATGTTAAAGAACTTTATCAAGAATACTACGAAAGAGATATCTATGGAATATATTCAGAAACTGGTATGTGAATACTTTGAAGTTCCTGTAGATATGGTCAAATCTCCTACACGCAAGAGGGAAATTGTACAGGCCCGCCAGATTTCCATGTACTTGTCTAAAAGCCATACCAAATCATCTCTGAAGACCATTGGGGCTTTCTTTGGTGGCCGCGACCACTCCACTGTAATTTATGCCTGCCAGACTGTAGAAGATCTTATTGATACCGATAAGAAATTTAAAGGTTATGTACATGATATACAGAAAAAGCTCAAAATGAGCTAATTCTGTTCTTATATCTTTACCTGTCAGCATTCCTGCTTTCAGGCTAGTTGTCTTTACTTTATTGCTTCCAGCTTTAACAAACCGTAAAATAGCGCAGCCGCATGAAGCGACTGATCAATCTTATTCTCCATTAAAAGCTGTTTTACTTCATCAATAGAATATTCTTCTACATTCAGTATCTCATGGTCATCCAGGTGCTGCTCCTGCGTTTTTACGCCACCCTTCAGCAAATAAGTGAAGGTTCTGTTAGTCGAAGTTGCCGGATTCGGGTAGAGTGTTGCAATCAGCTCACAGCTCTCAAATGAATAACCTGTTTCTTCCAGCAGTTCGCGTCTTACGCCGATCTCCGGATCTTCTCCGGGTTCTATCACACCGCCCGGAACTTCGAGCGAGATGATATCTGCCGCATGGCGGTATTGCCGCACCAGGATCAGCTTATTGTCTGCACTGACTGCAATAGCATTTGCCCAGTCGGGATACTCCAGTACATAATAATCATCTTTAACCGCACCATTCTGTAATTTACAGGTATCTACACGTAAGGTGGCCCATCTTTCTTTCACCAGGTATCTGGAAGAAAGTTTCTGCCATTTTAAAATCTCCATCAGGAATTAAGGTTTAAGTATTGTTCTATGCTTTTCAGCCGCCCAATGCTGATCATGTTGACAACATGATGTTTGATTTCGAGGGTCTGGTAAATCAGCTTCAGTTTCTTTGCTAATGATATATTCTCAATGGTTGGATCTTCAGTATTAAATTTCAGGTAGAGCAGCTGTGAGAAGAAGTCCAGTTTTTCTGAGGGGAAATCTTTCTGCTGCAGGAACAGGTCGAAATCTTCCAGGCTTCTGCTCAGCAAATCGGTATAAAGGATACCGAAATCGTTTTCCAGCAGCTCATCAATGGCGCGGCCGGCTTCTTCAAGTTTGCCTTCCTGCTTCAGGCCCATGAGCTTTGCCAGAGCCTGCGCAAGCTTTTGTATTTCGGCGGTTAAGAGATCACGTCTGTACATATGCTACCAGCTTCCGCTACTGCCTCCTCCACCAAAACTGCCACCACCAAAGCCGCCGAATCCGCCGCCACCGCTGCTGCTTCCACCGCCCCAGCTGCTTCCGCCGGAGCCTCTGCCGCTATTCATGAGCCCGCCAAGCAGCATACCCGTTAAGAATCCGGAACCGGAACCACGGCCGCCTAATATCTGGCTGCCACCTCCACCTCCGCCTTTTCTGATAATAATGATAATTACAATGATGATGACAATCAGGATAAAGATTCCGCTTCCGGCATCTTTTCCTGATCCCTTCACTTTAGGATTGTCATTTTTGTATTCACCTTTGGTATACTTGATGATGGCCGTCGTACCGGCATCCAGTCCGCTGTAATAATCCCCTGATTTGAAATAGGGTTTAATTTCGTTATCAATAATCCTTTTGGTGATTATATCAGGCAGTGCACCTTCAAGGCCGTAGCCCGTTTGCATCGCGATCTTGCGGTCGCCCAGTGCCACAACAATCATCACCCCGTTATTTTTCTTTTTACCGCCTACGCCCCAGTTTCTGCCCAGGCCGAGGGCGTAGTCATTGATGTCATACTGGCCAACGCTTTTGACGATGGCTATCGCAATCTGTGTAGAACTCGAGTCGTCGAAAGCAACCAGTTTATTCTCCAGTTGTTGTTTTTGTACTTCTGTAAGGGTACCTGTATAGTCATTGACCAGCGTAGAAGGTTTTGCAGGGAAATCCTGTGCAAAGCCACTGGTGTATAGTACTGTCAGGAATAAGGCTAAGATTATTTTTTTCATCTGTTCTTAGTTAGAATTCCTTTTGTCCATAAAAATAATGTCATTAGGCAATTCATTGATATCTCCGTTTCTTGGAGGGAAGTGCGTGGCTAATTTTTCTCCGGCCAGTTGTACCCCGGCGATAATACCATTCAGCAGGTTACCTGCTGCAAAATGTGCTTTCATTGCAATCTGAGTTGTTTCCCAGAAATCCGCCGGCACAACACGGTTGATACCTCTGTCGCCAATGATAGCAAATTTACGGTCCGCATAAGCGATATAGATCAGCACACCGTTGTGTAATGCTGTTTTGTCCATTCCCAGTTTCTCGAAATAGGCTGTTGCACGTTCAAATGCTTCACCCTGACAATGTTTTTCTACTGCAATCCTAATTTCGCCTGAAGTCATTTTTTCAGCATTGCTAATTGCGCTGGTAACCAGGTCTTGTTCTTGTTCAGTCAGAAACGACATATGTAATTTGAATTAAACAGATAAGGGTAGTCCATGCTGATAAAACACGTCATACCCTTATTTGTTGTTCTGTAGATTAAAATTGTACTTTAGGAGCGTTCTGTGCGCCTTCATCTGCCTTAAATCCGGCTCTTTGTTTAAAGCCGAACATGCCTGCAGTCAGGTTATTCGGGAATGATCTTACCTTGGTATTGTATTCCTGTACAGAATCGTTAAAGTCCTTGCGGGCAACGGCAATCCTGTTTTCAGTACCTTCCAGTTGTACGGATAAGTCGCTGAACTGTTGTGTAGCTTTCAGCTCCGGATAGTTTTCGGTAAGCACCATTAACCGGCTCAATGCCTGTCCTACCTGGCCTTGCGCAGCCTGGAACTGTGCGATTTTTTCAGGTGAAAGGTCATCAGCATTTACCTTAATCTGGCTGGCTTTAGAGCGTGCTTCAACCACAGCAGTCAGCGTACTTTGTTCAAATTTGGCTGCGCCTTTTACAGTGCTTACTAAATTAGGTATCAGATCAGAACGGCGCTGGTATTGTGTTTCCACCTGGTTCCATTTTGTTTTCACATCTTCATCCAGTTTGACCATTGAATTGTAGCCACAGCTGCTCAGCATCGTTGTGAAAAACACTGCTCCGATAATTCCTAATATTGCTTTTTTCATTTTATTCTGTTTTAGTTTAACAAGGGTTAATTTACACATTAAGATACAATTTCCATACCTATGTTACATTTGAGGGCAAAAACCTGACAAGATGTGCCGATTTCTCTATCTTTGCTGCTGTTCAGGATAAAAACCTGACAGGAATTATGCAGAAAGAAATAGAAATTACGATTGCCCCGGAGGATGCAGGACTGGAGGAGCGGATCTTAAATCAGCTCTCTATTGCCCTGAAAACAGATCAGTCGCGCATTAAAGGCTATAAAATTCTCAAAAGATCAATTGATGCACGATCCCGTAAGGTGATTTACAGGATGCAGGTAAAAGTGTTTATCGATGAGCCGCAGATTGCTGAAGTATTCACACTGAAGTATCAGAATGTAACTGAGAAAAAGCGCGTAATCATTGTTGGTGCCGGGCCTGCTGGTCTGTTTGCAGCACTCCAGTGTATCGAAAACGGGATGAAACCGATCGTCCTTGAACGCGGTAAGGATGTAAAACAGCGGAGACGTGATCTGGCGCTCATCAATAAGGAAGGAATAGTCAATACAGAATCCAACTACTGTTATGGAGAAGGCGGTGCCGGAACTTACTCTGACGGTAAATTATATACCCGCTCCAATAAGAGGGGAGACATCAATAAGGTATTGCAGATCTTTGTGCAGCATGGGGCGACGGATGATATTCTTGTAGATGCGCGTCCACATATCGGTACCAACAAACTTCCCCATATCATTACTGCCATCAGGGAAACCATTCTGAATGCCGGTGGGGAGGTGCATTTCGACAAGAAAGTTACCGATCTGTCCATTGAATTTGGCAGGATCAGCGGCGTTGTAGTGAATGATGAAGAAAAGCTTTCAGGCGAAGCAGTGATCCTGGCAACAGGTCATTCTGCACGCGATATTTATACATTGCTTCATAGAAAAGGCATTCTTGTAGAGGCCAAGCCTTTTGCACTGGGTGTAAGGATTGAGCATCCGCAGGAGATTATTGATGCTGCCCAATACCACTGCCCGGTGAGAAGCGAATTTTTGCCCCCGGCCTATTACAGTCTGGTAGAACAGGTAGGGAGCAGAGGGGTGTTTTCATTTTGTATGTGCCCGGGCGGAATTATCGCGCCCTGCGCTACCCATGAAAACGAAATTGTGGTCAATGGCTGGTCGCCCTCCAAAAGGAACAACCCTTTTGCAAACTCGGGAACAGTAGTACAGGTAACCCTCGAAGATGTAGCCGGAGATGATCCGCTTCGGATGATGGACTTTCAGCACAGCATTGAGCAAACTGCTTTTGTCCTGGGTGGCGGTAACCTCGTTGCCCCCGGGCAGCGGATGGTAGATTTTGTAGAGGGCCGGGTATCTGCAGACCTGCCGCGGAATTCTTACCTGCCGGGCACAAAAAGTGTAATGCTGAAAGAGACCCTGCCGGATTTTATTGCATCCAGCCTGAAAAGCGCTTTGCCTGTATTTGGAAAAAAGATGAAAGGTTATTACACCAACGAGGCAATACTGGTGGGAGTGGAGAGCAGAAGTTCTTCGCCGGTACGTATTCCACGGGACAGGGAAACCTTTCAGCATCCGCAGGTTGCAGGCTTATATCCCTGTGCGGAAGGTGCAGGATATGCCGGAGGAATTGTGTCTGCTGCGATTGATGGGGTAAACTGTGCAAATGCTGTGCTTAATTTTAATTAAACATTTTGCGAAGTGGCGCTGTTGTTAAGGATATACATAGATTAACGCTTCATTGAAACTAAATCTGTACTTATGAAAAACACCTTAATTATAGGCGCAACTCCTAACCCTGCAAGATATGCTTATCGTGCAGCGCACATGCTGAAATCAAAAGGTCATTCAATTGTGAATATAGGTATCAAAAGTGGCGAAGTTGCTGGTGTTTCTATAGAAAAACCGGCAGACATCCATGAAGATGTGGATACCGTAACCTTATATATCGGTCCTGCATTGCAGGCCGGGTACTTTGACTATATCCTTGAAACACATCCCAAGAGGGTGATTTTTAATCCGGGAACAGAAAATGATGAACTCAAATCTGTTCTGAGGGCTAACGGCATTGAAACAATGAATGCCTGTACACTTGTTTTACTGGCTACTGACCAGTACTAATTACGGCAGTAACTATACTTTGTCAAAAATTAATAATAAAGGCTAAATGATCATTTAGCCTTTATTTGTATCTGAGATTCCTTCATTTTTATCCTGTTAGGTTTATGTGCGGCGTTGTTTAAAAATACGATATCTTTTTATTATGTTTGTTCTTTAGAGTTTGGTATATTAATTATTTATTAACTAAAGGCAGTGTGGATGTTCTGCGTGTATGATTTGATGGCCTGTAAACCATAGCTACTGATGAAAAACTTATCCCTATTTCAAATCATTGTTTTTTGTTTGATGGTTGGTATTGTTTGCCTTCTTTTATTTGACAGCCTCCTGCAACTGTTTTCCTTTGCGTCAATTCCTGGCGGGAGCAGGAATATTTCTTTCAGCAGAAATTTTCTTTTTCTGTTTGTTGCGGCGGTTATCGTCTGTTTTGCCGTAGGACTTTATAAAAAGGTTAACATCAGCACTGAGCTCAATTATCAGCAGCTTTTTAACGGCAGTCCGCTTCCTATGTATGTCATGACTAAAAACACCCTGAAGTTCCTTGCGGTAAATGATGCCATGGCTAAGCTTTATGGCTTTACCGAAGCAGAGTTTCTCAATATGACAGCTTTTGATATCCGGCCGGAAGCAGAACGGGAAAGGGTGAAAGATTTTCTGGAAGAATTTGGCGAACTGACAAATGAATCCGGCAGGTGGTTGCACCAAAAGAAAAACGGAGATGTTTTCTTTGTGCAGATTAACTTCCACTATGTGCCATCGATAGCAAAAGGGGCCTATCTGGTCATGATCACTGATATTGACAAGTCCATTAATGATGAAAAGAAAATAGACGACCTGCTGCATTTATATGAAACGGTGAACAAAGCGACGAACGATGTGATCTGGGATTACAATCTTGTAAATGATGAATTAACCTGGATGCAGGGTTATTTTGAAACTTACGGATATACCAAGGAATCAAGTTCCAATTCCTTCTGGGCGATGCAGAAAATTCATCCTGATGACCGGGAGCGTGTCCAGGAACAATTTAAAAGTGTTCTCAAAGATAAACGAAAGGACTGGCTGTCAGAGTACCGTTATACCTGCGCAGATGGGTCTGTAAAATACGTTAGGGACAGGGGATATGTTATCTTTGACCAGGGGGAGCCTGTCAGGATGATTGGCGCGCTGCAGGATATTGATCAGCAGAAAAGATTTGAACAGCAGCTGCTGAGCCAGAATGAGCAGTTGAAGGAGATTGCCTGGATACATTCGCATCAGCTGAGGCGTCCCTTAAGCAATATTTTAGGATTGATTGAACTGATCAGGGCTGCTGCGGTTGAGGATTGTGAACTGCGGGAGATAATCGATCTTCTGGCTGTGTCTTCGAAGGAGCTAGACGATGCTGTGATTCTGATTAACCGCGAAGCTATGGAGGGCAGAGGGTCTGCTCAGTAATTTGACTATAATTAACCGACTGTTAATGACCAGTAGTCTTTCTGTACAAACAGGCATTCTATAGAGTTTTACAAAGGTTCTTGTTCGGTATTCACAGCTTGTTGATGGGAGGTTGTCGGGGTGTTGACAGGCTCATTTGGCCTTTTTAGCCTGTCAACACCCTGTTAACCGCCTGTCAACCGCCTGTTAATCGCCTGTTAATAGCGAACAAAAACCCTGTTTAAACCGTGTAAAGTACTTATAATGACACTATCAGTCATATTCCTTTATACTACAGATAGCTCACGTATCTTCTCCATAGTTTGGATTACAACACCAGGAGACGATTAGCAAAGTACCAGTAGTGCACCAATTCCCTGGGATCAGGTGCTCTTGTGCTGCAGTTGTAGTGCTGTTGTCCATAGTAAAGTATAGGCAAAACTACTAAAAAAGTTTTTCTTGCTGAAAATCATCAAGTTATGTAGGGTACACAAATGAATGTGCCAAATTGTTTGGCTGCATTGATATTTTTCCTACTTTTGCATCCCGCTTCGGAGGAAGAGGATCAGTGAGAGAGATAAAGAAGTTAGTTTTTTGAAAGGCGTGTAAAGAGAGATCGTTGTTAAGGTTTCAAATATTTGAAAGGTTTTAGAGCCTTGAAAAATAAAAAATAAAAAGCTTGACAAATTAAAAAAGATTTCTACCTTTGCAGTCCCAACAAAAAAGGGAAACGCAGCACGGCGGATGCCGGAAAGCGAATAACACGATTGAAAC
>NZ_JBEVDX010000128.1:0-13248 GCF_040513095.1 Pedobacter sp.
CGAGGTCTTAAGCGAGTTTAACGGCTAAACTAGTGATTTTTCCTGCAAATGCAGCTGGTTTCATTTACCCTGATCCATTCCATGGCAGCAGCTCCCTTTTTAGGGTAAAAGATAAAGGCGACGTGACTAATGACCAGCCATCCACTCAAATCCATGACTATCTGCACCGTAAGGAACGATATAGCTGGAGTGCCAATTACCGGTCCTAGTTAATTTTAAAGATTGACAAATGTCAATGCAAGAACTTGCAAATGAAAATGGTTCTGCCTTCCGGTTCAGCACCTAAAAGGAGAAATCATACCTCAGGGCTGCCTCGTTTGCCAGAAAACCTGCAGCTAAAAGAGATGACAAATCCATACAGTGATTATGGTAAGACCGAAATCAAAGAGTATCTGAGAAGCATTAAAGCTAAAATTGCAGTAGTTGTTTTATCTAACGTGTTTGAAATCAATGACAAAATTGACGAACTGGCCTACAGCTTAGTGGCATCAACAGATAAAAAGTAGAGCCGCATTAATAGTTAATTCGATGACTGGTACTGCTTCGGGGTTATACCATGAACCTGCTTAAAAGATTGGATAAAACTTGAAAGGTTTTCGTAACCCAACTCAAAGTAAATCTCACTGGCTTTATATTCTCCTTGTTTAAGCAGGTATGCGGCTTTCTCCATTCTCTGCTTTAATAACCATTTATTGGGCGACGTACCGTATATCTTTGCAAATCTTCTCTTAAAGGTAGATAAACTGACGTTACATAAAAATGCAAGTTCTTCAACTGTAATCGGGTGGTCCAGATTTGCTGTTACTGCCTGGCGAATTATATCGTCATCACCAGCACTATTACCAAATGTACATAGTTTCTGAAGTTGTCCAGGATGCTTGTCGCATAAGTAATGAAGCAATTCTTCCAGTTTGATGTTTTGGATGGCTGGCGACAATGAGTTGCCAGCAGCAATAATATGGCTGAGTGATTCGATATAATTCAGTAAAAAAGCGTCTTTTTCAAAAACCAGGAAAGCATCTTCACTTGCAGAAGGCGACGAAAGTACCCTGGGATTTTTAATAAAGAAATCTGCGAGAACTTTATTTTTAAAAAAAATGAGGATGCTTCGGTAGTGGCCAGCCTCAGAGGCAGTCTTTTCGCTCATTAGATAGTTACCTGCAGAGAGCAATAAAAATTGATGGGGATTGATTCGGGCATACTTGCCGGAATACTGTACTGCTTTCTCACCCTCCAGCAAAAAACTAAAAAGATTCTGACCTAATTTAATTCTGTTGTTAGCGCTGGCAACCTCAGAATTATAATTAATTATGGATACCTCAGGGGCATCTATGCCTGAAGGTTGAAAGTTAAGATCTTTAGGTAGATAGAATTCTTTAGTTCGATTCATTGTTTTTTAAAGATAAACATTTAGCAATTTTCAGGCAACAGAGAAGCATGTTTAATTATTCCAACATGCTGTTGTATAACCGGGTTTTACTTCTTGCCGTAAACTATTAATGAAGCTTTAGAGAGTGTCAAAAAGTGCATGTTGAATCCTACAAAAGCAGGACCTGCATTCTTGTCCAGCTCCAGTTTTTTGCTCAAAGCATAAACCGTGATCAGATAGCCATGTGCCGGACCGACAGGAGGGGCAGCACCAACGAAACCGGGCGCACCCATATCTGTATTACTTTGTATAGCACCTTCGGGTATCAGGTTTTTTGTTGCGTCTCCTGCACCAGATTTTAGCTCATGAACATTCGCAGGAATGTTAAATACCACCCAGTGCCAGAAACCGCTTCCAGATGGCGCATCCATATCATAAATGGTAACAGCAAAGCTTTCTGTTCCTTTGGGTGCATTCTCCCAGGAGAGTTGAGGCGACTTGTTTTCACCAGTAAATCCCATCGCATTTGCATACTGCTTGTTGGTTAGCTGACCACCAAGTTCATTACTCTTCAAGGTAAATGTTTGTGCTACTGCTGTAGTGCTTATTATTGCTGCCACTGCTAAGGTTGTAAAAAATCTTTTCATATGTCTTAATTTATTTCAAAGTTAGCGCTTGCTGCAAGGCCCAATGATAGGGGAACGTTCAAAAAGTGTTGTTACACGTTCAATCTTTTGATACTCTCAGCATCAATAAATACCAGCAAGCGATAACAGTTACTCCTGAAGCCTGATGTTGACCTAATTTGCCTAAATTATTTTAATAGCATATCTTAGTATCAAATGGAAAATCTGCAAGAATTCAAAGACTCTTTAACAAACGAAATTCCTCCACAAGGTTTATCGGTACAACTGAAAGCCCTCTGGTATGATGGAAAAGGCGATTGGGCAGAAGCACATCATCAGGTGGATCACTTAGACGATCAGCCATCCGCTCATATCCATGCTTATCTGCACCGTAAGGAAGGAGATATCTGGAATGCCGATTACTGGTATAAAAGAGCAAAACAAAGCAGACCGGATATTGCTTTGGCTATGGAATGGGAACAACTCGTTCAGCAATTCTTAAACAGATAAACATCCTTAACCAAAAAACACCTAAAAATATGCGAGCAATAGGATTTAAACAATCACTGGACATTACGGAGCAGGATAGCTTTGTCTCATTTGAAACTGCTGTCCCTGAGGCTTCCGGAAGGGATATTTTAGTTAAGATCAAGGCAATCAGTGTCAATCCAGTGGATTATAAAATCCGTCAGAAAAGTGCCAAAGATGTGACCCTGGATGAGCCTAAAGTAATAGGGTGGGATGCTGCCGGAACGGTAGAAGCAGTAGGGGAGGAAGTCACAAGTCTCAAAGTCGGTGATGAAGTTTACTACTCGGGTGACCTTAAAAGAAGCGGATGCAACAGTGAATATCAGTTGGTAGATGAAAGAATAGTAGGTAAAAAACCATCATCATTATCTTATGAAGCGGCAGCAGCTATGCCTCTGACAACCATAACTGCATGGGAAATGCTATTTGAAAGATTCGGGATAAGGGATAAAGACAAAGGCAAATCGATACTGATTGTCGGCGGAGCTGGTGGCGTAGGTTCCATTGCTACCCAAATTGCAAAACAGGTAGGAGGGCTTACTGTAATCAGCACAGCATCACGCGATGAAACTGTAGAGTGGTGCAAATTACAAGGCGCAGATTACGTAGTTAATCACAAGGACCTGATCAATGAAGTACATAAAGCTGGCTTTGAACAAGTCGATTTTATCTTCGATTGTGCTGATCTCAACTTTTATTGGGATGCATTTGCAGAACTGATCAAACCTCAGGGAAAAATCGGTTCAATCAGTGACGCCAAGGAACCAGTAAATCTGATTCAATTGAAACCAAAGAGCGTAAGCATCCACTGGGAATTTATGTTTACGCGATCTTCCTACCAGACAGAAGATATGATCTCACAATCTCATATCTTAAACATTGCGGCTGATTTATTTGATGAGAGTAGATTAAAAAGCACAATCTACAATACGCTGCAGGGATTGAGTGTTGAAAATATAAAGGACGCACACCGGTTATTGGAAAGCGGGAAAGCTATTGGGAAGACCGTCATAAGTTACTAGCTGCTGAGATAAATGAGATCTTAAGGCGTGCCCTCATCATTCTAGTTTAGTTGTTGCAGAGGTGTTCCTTATAAAGATTATACCATCGAAATCCAGGCCTGGTTTCACTTTCAGTGGTTTTGGTTCTCTCCAGTCAGAATAGAAATTAATAATCAGCTGGCTACTACCGTTTATCATACTGTTTTTATGAAATGGTAGATAAAATGATGGATATCTTGCCTGATCGAGTATTGTCGATAAAGTGTGTTCTTTTGCCTGAAATGGGTGCGGTTCGAATTTATCATCGTTCAGGACGCTTACTGTTCCTTTAAAACCATCAAAGCCAATTGTATAAAAATCATTCCGAAAATGCTGATTCAAAAATGAACCCATTGACATTGAGTTAGATGTAGTATCTTTCATAATGTGAACATTATGTGTCCAGATGATAGTCTTCGCTTTTTTAAGTTCATAGCTTTTAATGAGATTTTGCGCCATGAACTTGTCTCGGGTTATTGGGTTAGACCAGTAGTTCTGATCATCCAATCCCAGTAAAATTACTTTGTCTTTACTGTTCGTAATATTGAATTGTCTGATTAGCTGGAAAAGGTTATAAATATCTTCCGTATTGTATAAGCCCATAGGCGCCATAAGGCTTTTTAAGTTTCCTTCTCCAGTTTGTAAAAATGCATTAATTGCTGCCATTATAGGTTCCTGAGTCTCAAATGACAGCAATCGGAAATCACACTTTTCAATAAGATATTTGATGATGCGTGTTTTCTGTATAAAAAGTTCTCTGGTTCCGTGAGAAAACTCCCCCAGACCAATGACCTTTTTGCCTTCTACTTCACTCTTCAGGAAAGCCAGATCAGTATCAGATGAACTGAGATCAGAATTTAGTGCGTATGCATCTTTGTTAATCACGCTCAGTGATTGACCGAAGGCCGCGCACGTCAAAAGAACACTAAAAATCAGGGACGATATGATTTTCATCCGATAGGCAGTCAAATATGCTTTTTTCATAAAGTTTAACTCGTTGTTTTATAATTGATGTTATAAATAGCCGAATTCCATATTGTTGATTTCAGAAATAAGAGATGAACGCTATCACAGCCCCAGCTGCGCCTTCAGTTCTGTCGCTGCTGCTCTTCCAGCTCTGTTGGCACCTATGGTGGAAGCGGAAGGACCATAACCAACAAGATGAATCCGGGGGTCTTTCATCACTTGTGTGGCTAATCTTCCTCCCATCAATATACCGCCCTTGTCGTCGTGCAGCATTAAAGGTGCCAGATGATCCAAACTACTGCGGAAGCCGGTGCACCATAAAATCACATCGGCAGTAATTTGACGCCCATCCGCCCAGCGAACTCCATCTGAAGTAATCTCGCTGAACATCGGCTGACGGGTTAACACTCCCCGCGCTTTCATTTGCTCGATTGCAGGGGTAAGAGGAAGGCCTGTAACTGATACAATTGATCCCGGAGGAAGTCCCTGTCTGACGCGGTCCTCCACCTTCTGCACCGCGGCCCGCCCAAATTCCTCCAGCCAGGGCCCATCCCTAAAATTAGGCTCATTGCGGGTTACCCAGGTCGTGGTGGTCAGCCTGGAAATCTCATCGAGCAGCTGTATCGCGGATATGCCGCCGCCCACAATGATGACATGCTTGCCCACAAATTCATTGGCACTATGATAATCCCTGGTATGCAGCTGAATGCCTTCAAAACTATCTGATCCGGGATAGGTGGGAATATAAGGAGCTTCCCAGCTGCCAGTTGCGTTAATGATTCCTCTCGCTGAGAACAGTCCGTGATCGGTCTCAATGCGGAACCTGTCACCGCGGTCGCACACAAGATTGGTTTTAACCGGCCGGTAGACATGGAAATCAAATTTTTTTTCGTACTCGCTGTAATAATGCGGAACAGCAGTGCTTGCTTTGACTTCTGAATCCGGAACTTCAATGGTGCTGGAGAAGGAGAGGCCAGGTAAATCGTGTATACCATTTACTGTGCTCAGCGTAAGCGAAGGCCACCTGTATTGCCAGGCACCACCCGGATGGGGCGACTGGTCTAAAATCACAAATCCACGGCCTTCCGCAAGTCCTTGCTGCTTTAGATAATAAGCAGAGGAAAGTCCGGCTTGGCCTGCTCCAATTACAATGATATCAGTTTTAAATATCAACTCTGCTGCGGTGTTCTCTGATTCAGGCATGATGATCCTTTCTACGAACAGTAAAAATAGTAATTATCAGGCAAACACTATTAAATTGCCGGATTATGCACCAATTGTGAATGCTGAGGAGAGCAGAATTGCCTTGCAGATGAACTATTTTGCAGGAAGCCGGAGACATGGTGCTTCTGTTTTTTTTGTGTTTTATCGGACAGATTGAGTAAATTGCGGGTACTACTAAATCTCAACAATGTCCAATTTTGAAGCGCTTTTTGAATACATTCAGGAAATATCAGGCAAACTGCTTTCAGAGAGTGACAAGCAACTTTTGATGTTACACTTCAAACCAAGGAAACTTCGGAAACGACAATTCTTTTTACAGGAAGGAGACGTATGCAAGTACATTGGGTTCATCGTCAAAGGATCCGCAAGGACCTTCACGGTAGATGAAAAAGGCCATGAAAATACACTGAAATTAGCGATGGAAAATTGGTGGCTCGCAGATTTTGAAAGCTTTTACCTTTTAACGCCAACTCGCTTCAACATTGAAGCGCTGGAAAATCTTGAAGTGCTGCAATCCACCAATGCCCAGATAGAAGAGCATCTAAAGCATATTCCTGCTTTTGCAACAATGGCTAATGTCATCAATCAGAATTACACCATTGCAAACCAGAAAAGAATGCAGGCCGCTATGAGCTATACGGCAGAAGAGCGTTACGAGGACCTGATGCGCAACTATCCGCAGTTTGTAAAACGTTTCCCCCAAAATATGATTGCTTCTTATCTGGGTTTATCCCGTGAAACTTTGAGCAGGATCAGGAAAAATTCGTTCAAATAAGCATCGTAAGCTTTTAGGTTTTCTGTTTCCACTCTTCTAAAGTTCAATCACAATCGGCTATCTGATAATTAGTTATCTTAATAACGTGACTTAAATCACTACCCTGAGTTGAGCTATACCACAAGCATTTAATGATTCAGGTCAACCGACGGTTCCTTGCCGGGCTGCATCTTTGACATGTACTTCAGAACACAAATTATCCTGAAGGATTTGAACACATTAAATATAAAATCATGAGAAAATTAGAAAACAAAGTAGCTGTCGTTACAGGAGCTTCACAAGGAATAGGTGCATCAATAGCTAAACACTTTGCAGCGGCTGGTGCGAAGGTTGTTGTGAATTACGCATCAAGTAAAGCAGCAGCAGACAGTGTGGTAAAGGAGATAACTGATAATGGAGGGCATGCGATTTCGGTACAGGCAGATGTATCTAAAGAAGCCGATGTCATCAGGCTTTTTGAAGAAACTGAGAAAGCTTTCGGCACACTGGATATTTTGGTGAACAATGCGGTACATCAGGGATATCTGCCAATTGAACAGGTATCAGTGGAAGCTTTTCATCAGCATTTCAATGTCAATGTTTTGGGTCCTATCCTTACTATTCAGGCATCTTTAAAGCTGTTTGGAGATAAGGGCGGCAACATCATTAATATTAGTTCCGGCGCAAGCAAATACCCACTTCCCTCAGCATCATTGTACTCAGCAACAAAAGCAGCAGTGGATGCCATAACAATTTCTTTATCAAAGGAACTGGGTGCTAAAAACGTTCGTATCAATTCAATATTGCCCGGTGCTACAGCTACAGAAGGTGCCGCTAACGCAGGGGTTACTGCTGGCAGCGATTATGAAAAAATGTTTATTGCCAATACACCACTTGGTCGCCGTGGCCAGCCTGCAGATATTGCTAAAGCTGTCGTATTTCTTGCTTCTGATGATTCAGCCTGGATTACAGGTGAGCAACTTTCAGTTTCGGGAGGGATGTATGGTTTTTAAAACTGTCAAAATGATTAAACATTTTTAGAGATGGGATGTTCCAACACCTACCTATCTATAAAAACATAATTATGAAAGCAGCAGTATTTCACAAACCGGGAGACATCAGTTATACAACCGTAGCTGATCCCAGGATCGAACTTGCAACAGACATCATTTTAAAAGTAACATCTACCGCAATCTGCGGATCAGACCTGCACATTTTGAGCGGGGCTGTCCCTCAAACCACTGATATGGTACTGGGGCACGAATTTATGGGAATCGTTGAGGAAGTTGGTGCAGAAGTTAAAAACCTGAAAAAAGGAGACCGGGTAATTGTGCCCTTTCCTATCGCCTGCGGTTCTTGTTTTTTCTGCAACCATGGAGCTTCTCCAAGCTGTGAAAATTCCAACTACAAGCACTATGGACCTAACGGCGACATGATGGACCAAAAGGGTGCAGCATTGTTTGGCTACACTGATCTTTATGGAGGATACTCGGGTGGGCAGGCGGAATATGTGCGCGTTCCTTATGCTGATGTGAGTCCAAGGATTATTCCGGACAATATCACTGATGAACAAGCTCTATTCCTGACCGATATTTTCCCTACAGGATGGTCAGGCGTGGATTGGGCGCAAATGAAAGGTGGAGAAGTTGTAGCCATATTTGGGTCAGGTCCGGTAGGGCTGATGGCCCAGAAAGCAGCCTGGATACATGGGGCAAGCAGAGTTATTGCCATTGACCCGCTGGATTACCGACTGGAAAAAGCAAAGGCAGTGAATAATGTAGATACGCTAAACCCACATAAAGTTGATGTTGTTGAAGCAATTCGCGAGATGACTGCTGGCAGAGGAGCAGATGTTTGTATTGATGCAGTTGGTTTTGAGCCTGAGCGTAACCTTATGGACAAGTTAAAGGCGACTATCAATTTCGAAAAGGGGAGCATAAAAGTGCTTGAACTTTGTTTCGAAGCGGTGCGTCGTAGTGGGACTGTTTCAATTTTAGGTGTTTACGGAAGTCCTTATGATAATTTCCCTTTGTACAGGATTTTTGATAAGGGGCTGACCATCAAACAGGGTCAGGCACCGGTTTTAAACTATATTGATAAGCTGATCGAGCTGGTAAAAGACGAAAAAGTAGTGCTCGATGATATCATTACACACACTTTACCACTTAGTGAAGTTGCACACGGCTATAAAATCTTCGACGAAAAGAAAGACGATTGCGTAAAAGTTGTTTTAAAACCTTAACCGAATTATCAACTTTAAGTTCAATACTATGGAAAACACAAATAAATACGCCTTAATCACTGGTGCAACCAGTGGGATAGGTTATGAACTGGCTAAACTTTTTGCCCAGGACGGTTACAATCTGGTAATCGTTGCCCGCGATCAGGCTGAGCTTGATTCGAAATCAGCAGAGCTAGAAAAGAGCGGGATACGGGTTATCACTATTGCTAAAGATCTTTTTGACCCTGAAGAGGCTTTTGGCTTATTTGCCGACTTGCAGTCGCAGGATATCCGCATTGATGTACTGGTTAACAATGCCGGTCAGGGTGTATACGGAGAGTTCGAAGATACAGATATAGACCGCGAACTGGACATTATTCATCTTAACATTTCTTCTCTTGTGGTGCTGACCAAGCTTTTCCTAAAGGAGATGACCGCAAGAAATTCGGGGAAGATTCTCAATACGGCTTCTATCGCCAGTAAAACCCCAGGTCCATGGCAGGCAGTGTATCATGGAACAAAAGCATTTGTGCTTTCATTTACTGAGGCCATCCGAGAAGAGCTGCGCGATACAAATATCACAGTCACCGCACTGATGCCGGGAGCAACTGATACAGATTTCTTCGCTAAAGCGGATATGTTAGACAGTAAAGCAGTGCAGGATAAAGATTCACTGTCTGATCCTGCAGATGTGGCAAAGGATGGTTATGATGCCCTGATGGCTGGAAAAGATAAAGTTATTTCCGGCTTCAAGAATAAAGTTCAGGTGGGTATGGGTAGTCTTACACCAGATAGTCTTGTTGCTCATCAGGTCTATGAACAGCAAAAACCAAAAGATCAATAAATAACAATAAAGCCTTTGGATTTCCAAAGGCTTTATCTTTTCCATTCTTATTTTAGTCCAACTGAAAGAACAATAGTAGCTCTCATTTGTACTCACAGCTTTTCAGCCAGCGACTCGGCGCTTAATTTTTTTTCATTTGCTAATTCAAATCTTTTAATGCAACTTTGATGCGAATTGAAAAAGAGACATAAAAATATTCTTCACAAATGTTATCAGCTAGGATCACTACTGCTGGTATTGCTCTTCCTTTCGATCTCAGTTATCCAGGCTATCCATACACATAAACGTTCTGCACAAACTGAGCAATCTGCAGTTGACGATGATATAGTTTTCGAAAAGGACCAGTGTAAGATTTGTGATTACTTTATGCATCAGCAGGGCAAGCAGGAATTTTATTCTTTTTCATATGTTTTGGTAGCTCCTCTACCAGATGTGATAAGCTATCACACCCATACTTTCATAGGGAACTATAAATTCACCCTACAGGGTTTCACCAATAAGGGACCGCCCAGAGTCGCTTCATAAATCAATTTCTTTCTGCTAATTGATTTCAAGCTGCTGCACCAATGCTTGCAGTAGCATCCTTTGCTATTTTTTCTATCAGTTAATTTCGGGTTCCCTTATTACAGGTATGTTCTCTCTGCAGAATTTACACTAAAATAAGCTTGCCCGCAAAATCTCATCCTTCATCATAAATGAAGCAATTCTTTACGCTATTGCTGCTCGTCGTTTCTGTCACAGAAATGCAGGGGCAAAACCTCATACTGTCTGGCAAAATTACAGATAAACTCCGTCAACCTGTTAAAGGTGTAGTAGTTAAATTAAGTCCAGGAACTAAAAAGGTAATCACTGATACTGCGGGATCGTTTCTGTTTAAAGGATTGTATCCAGGCAGTTATGAACTCCGCGCTGGCCTGCCATCTATCAGTGAAGTAACTGTAAAGGTGAACCTGCAGTCTACTAATATAGAGGTGCCAATAACCTTACCAAACCTTCAGCATCAACTGGAAGAAGTAAAAATAAAAGACAGGCATGTTGCGCTGAGAAGGCAGGAAGAATCACTTAATGTAGAAGTGGTAAATGCCGACTTCATCCAGCGGAACCTCGGCGGAAGCCTGATGAAAACGCTGGAACGTTTGCCGGGTATCAAAACTATAGGTATTGGTTCCGGACAATCCAAACCTCTGATCCGCGGACTGGGATTTAACCGGGTAGTAGTCGTAGATAAAGGCGTAAAACACGAAGGCCAGCAATGGGGGGCAGACCATGGGCTGGAGATTGACCAGTTTGCCGCCGGCGAAATAGAAATAATCAAAGGCGCAGCATCTTTTGTATATGGATCAGATGCCATAGGCGGAGCCATAGATATCAAACCTGCAGCTATACCGAAACCTCACACCATAGGCGGCTCTGTAGACATAATTGGTAAAACAAATAATAACCTCTATGGCAGTTCTGTAAACTTGTATGGCAGAAACCAGCATTGGTTTGCAGGTGCAAGAGCTACTTATCAGGACTATGGCGATTACCGTGTACCAACTGATCAAGTTTATGTATATGATTATGCGGTTAATCTGCATAAGAATCAACTTAGGAATACAGCAGGTAAGGAAACAGGCATACACCTGAATACAGGATTCGTCAACAATCGGTTTCGCTCAATATTTTACCTGAGTAATACCTATAGTAAAAGTGGCTTTTTTGCTAATGCCCACGGGCTCGAACCCAGGCGTGTAGACGAGGTTTTGCATGATGCATCAAGCAGAGATATCCTCATGCCCAGCCAAAGGGTAAATCATCTGAAGGTAATTAATCATACTGAGTACCAATTGGCGGGTAACCATCTTGAAATGGAACTGGGCTATCAACATAATTTCAGACAGGAATTCAGCCAGTATGTAAATCATGGATACATGCCGCCGGTTTATCCTGCAGAGCTGCAGATTCCCGCCAGCCTGGAAAGGGAGTTTGATAAGCAGGTATATAGCATTAACCTGCGGGACAACATCTCATTGGGCAGGCATGAAGTTAAACTGGGTGCCAACCTGGAGCAGCAGAATAACGCCATATATGGCTGGAGCTTTTTGGTCCCAGCCTTCAAGCAGACTGCCGCGGGTGCCTTTGTCTACGACAAATTTAAACTTAGCGAATCGGTATTACTGCATGGAGCCCTGAGGTATGATTATGGGCAGATCAATATGTTTGCCTACCAGGATTGGTTCAACTCCACCTTAACTACTGATGGGGTCACTATGGCAAAAAAGTTAACCCGGGCGGAAGACCTCAATCGTGTATTCAATAGCCTGGTATGGTCTGCCGGACTGAATTATAACCCCGAAGGTAGCTTTAGCTTAAAAGCCAATGTAGGGAAGAGTTTTAGAATGCCTATTGCAAAAGAACTTGCTGCAAATGGTGTAAATTATCATTATTTCAGTTATGAACGTGGCAATCCTGCATTAGCACCAGAGCAATCCTACCAGGCAGATGTGAGTTTAGCCTGGGCTGCTCCACGCTGGTCTGTTCAGCTCAGTCCTTTCTATAACTACTTCCCAAATTATATTTACCTAAACCCAACAGCTGCACACGATTACTTTTACGGCGCCGGGAACCAGGTATTTGAGTACGCACAAAGCCGTGTTGAGCGCTACGGCGGGGAGTTGCAATTCAAATATCAGGTACTTAACAACCTGAGTGCAGAAGTACTTGCCGAGTACCTGTATGCGAAGCAGTTGTCCGGAGACAAAAAGGGGTATACACTGCCTTTCTCGCCTCCGGCTTCAGCCTTATTCAACCTGACCTGGTCCCCTGAACTAAAAGGGCGCCTCGAGGACAGCTACTTCTCTATTGATTACCGAATTACTGCTGCGCAGGATAATATTGTACCGCCAGAAAAGAAAACCCCGGGCTATCGCGTAGTGAATCTTCAGGCGGGATCAAAGATTCGTATTCACAATCAGCCTGTTATGATCAGCCTGCAGGCGCAGAACCTGTTCAATACCAGGTATCTCAATCATACCAGCTTCTATCGGCTGATAGAATTGCCAGAGGCAGGACGCAACATCATTTTATCGCTAAAAGTGCCATTCAGCATCCAGTCACAAACTCATTCAACAACAAACAATTAATCAATGATGAAATCTCAACACACAAAACTCATGACAATGAAAAGTACGATGATCGTATGTTTTCTGACCGGCATGTGCTTTACGGCATGCAAGAAAGATTCCGGAGATAATCCTGAACCGTTACAGCCTACAATTCAAAACCTGGAAATAGGCATAAACAATAACCAGATAGGGGTAATTGGCAAAGACTTCCATTTCAATGCAGATGTGCTGGTAAGCGGAAAGATAGCAAATGTGCAAGTGAAAATTTTACCCCGTACCGGCGAAACCTATATAAAAGCATGGAGCCATGAAATTACATGGGACACCTATAATGATGCAAAGAATACCACCGTCCATAAACATTTTTATATCCCTACTGATGCTGTTGAGGGCAAATATGATTTTGTGGTTATTGTTAACGACCAGAACGGCAGCAAGCTGGAAGTAAAAAAGAGCATTACCATTTATGCCGAAGCCAATGTTCCACCTAATACTGTAATTACCCATTAACCAATTCTGTTATGAGAAAGCCAATACTATTTATTTCCCTGATCATCTTGTTAGTTACC
>NZ_JBEVDX010000129.1:0-11018 GCF_040513095.1 Pedobacter sp.
TCCAACTACCGGCATCCCCTGCATCATCGCCTCACAAACTGCCAGGCCCAGGCTGGTGTAGCGTATCGGATTAAAGAAAAAACGATATTGAGCTATGAATTCAGGCAACTGTGGATGCAGTACTTCACCAATACCTAAATCCCCGGTGTTCATGCCTACCAGGTCAAGCGGTATATGTTTCCGCACTTCATTAAAGATATCCAGCCCAAGTAAACGGCCCCTGGAGGGCAGGTTGTTGATAACAACAATGCCTTTATTCAGGTTTCCCCTGTAGAGTGCGTTTGAAGCTGTCACCCCATGTTCGATCACTAAGGTTTGGAGACCGTGATTATCCCACATGAGTTTGTTGTAATGTGTTACATGTACGAGGACCACCTCCGGATCATTTACCGGATGAAGCGCATTTGTAGGGTGCTCCCATGGCGGATCGTGCTCAAGGTATATCCGGGGCAGCTTCCGTTGCTCTTCAGATAAAATGTCATACTGGTCTTTAAGGTAATTTTCGTCAGTTTGAAAAAGAACCAGATCGAACTGCATACCCCTAACCGAAGCCGCATCGACCTCAATGACATTTGAGCCAAATGGAAAGGTTTCGCCTCTTCCATAATAGCCTTCAGACTTCTCAGTGTTCACCGGAATAAAAATGTCATAGTTACCCTGAGAGAGGTAAAACAAATAGCTGCCGTGAATATGCCAGGTAAAAATTCTAATTCTATCCATTTTCATCCTCAGGATTGCAATTATCTTCAATAGACTCTTCATCAAAGTCCTGATCATCACTCTGCAGGTCGTTATCAGTCAGGAATTCATCTCCATCCTCACCTGCTATTTCAAGATCATACAGAGCGTCGGCCTTGTCATCATCTTCGGCCTGTTCTTTTTTATACGTGCTGTCTTGTTCCTTAGGTTTTTCAGAAAAGCGAAGAGCAGCTGTTTTTTCCTCTGGGGTTTCAATCAGTTGATCAGGTACCATAAGCTTGAGTTTAATGGTACCCATCCAAACCTTATGCCGTTAACTGCTGCTTAATTTTGCAGAAATCAGTGGTAAGCGATGTCCAAATTAACAAACCGTCTCTAAATGGAAACCAGCGCTTTGTTCTTGAATCTGCAGCCGATCAGTGGGATTCCGATACCCTCTGATGAGGTATTTAAACAGCGAAATACGCGTAACATTACGGTGCTCAAAACGTATTTCGTGCCTGTCAAAATTTACTACAGCAATTACCGGGATTGTATAAAATTCCTCAGTTCAGGGGTAGAATCCGCACGATCTTATTCAGAAAAATTTATTATACACACAAGTTATAAAAAGCGCTGCCAGATATATGCCTGCATGCTTATGCTCTTGCCAAACAGTAGCAAGTCTCAGGAAAAAACATAAAAACACAGATAAAACAATCAAAGGTTACCTGCTGAAAAATTAAAAATTGCTCAGTTAATTTCTGCCAAGCAGCTATCAGAAGAAAAAGCAGTCATACTTATGAGTATCCTATTCCACTAGGTGTATTTCAAATTTAAAGAAACAATAACTATTTTATAACAATAAGTCAATTCTTAAAAAGATAAATTTATCAGAACTATGACGATTAAAGAGATTTTACTGGGACAAGCAAAATTAGAGGGAAAAAGAATCCTAAGGAAAGAGGCAAAGGAGGAAATGGTTGAAAAAAATAATGAAAAACCAAGGCCTCACTGATGAACAAATTGTGAAATTTGCAGAAGCCGCGATGGTAAGCAGGATTAGTTGCGAGAGGAATGTAATTCCAATTCTGAAGTAGATTAAGTATTATTTATTTCAAGCATAAATCTCATGCACTGCCACATAATATCCAATTGTATTTTAGGTTATCTGAATAATTTATTTGTGTAATTCTCAGCGTGCCTCTCCCGATTTTTCAGACGCTCATTAACAAGGAATAGAACCAAATCATCTGTTGATAAATCAATAAAGCCAATACATCAAAAATCCTTTTGAAAGGGATTCGCATGTTCTTGGCTATAAATTCCAGCTTCTCTCCATTGAATGGTAGCATACCGTATTTTTTGACGGATTTATCGGAGAGTTGCCTAGCTTAACTTTAGTACACATATAACTGTCATTTACAAGCTTTGTTTTAGTCTTTCAAAAAATTGCTAAACAGTTTTCATTTTTCTTTCATTTTTGGTGGGATAGCCCTTTTGGTAAGTGCTCATATGGCTAGCGACACACTTCATCTATTGGCAAATTTATTTTTTTCTCATCATTTTTTCCTTTGCCTCATCGAGTGTCATTTCCTTATCCCACAAAACTTCTGACTTATAGGTTTTGTTCAACAAACTAATGTATTCCTGCATCGAAGGCAGGCCCGCTGCTTTACGGCGGGAATCAAGGTTTTCCATATCCTCTACAGGCCACACAGTCACTACGTCGCCTGCTTTAAAAGTCTGTGTACCATAGGTTTGTTTTTTACCGCTGCGTAGTTGAATGCGATCCTGTAGGGTAGCGAAATCATTTCTGGATACAACGCCGAGCTCGGTCTGAGTTTTCAACATGGGAAAATACCTGGCCATATAGGTAGTATCAGCATGGTCAATGATAAGGAAAATTGTATGATTATCTATAGCTGAAAGCCCCTTAGGCCATCCACACTTATCTAATAAAGCAGCGATATACAGTTGGTTTTTCTTGTCGGAAATCTTCAATTCGAGTGCAGCTGCCTTGATTTCTTCTGGTGTCTTTCGTTCCAAATCCTTAATAATACGTGCCCGGTCTCCCTGGTCTCTGTTTCTGATCTCAGATAGCTTTTCACGAAGTTGAAGTGAATCACTGCATAGGATGTCCTGCGCCCGGGTAAAATGGAGACCAGTAAATAAAAAAATCACGAGAAATAGTACTTTATTCATAAAACTAGAAGGTAATTGTCATCATTGTGCAGCCAAATAACGAATTTCCATCTAAAGTACGAAGTGATTCGTACGATTTATTTTTATATTACCAGACTGTTTAACAAATTGTACAATCAGGGAAATGATGATGCACCCTAAGTTTTATACTCAGTAAAAAATTCTCCATCTCGTTCTGCAGTGTGATTGCCCCAATTTGTTAATACTTCTAAAACAGGCAATAAACTTTTGCCAAATTCAGTGAGGCCATACACAACTTTTACAGGTGGTTTATCACCATAAACTTTTCTTGACACCAGACCATCCTGCTCTAATTGCTTTAGCTGTAAACTTAAAGTCATTTCGGTAATTGCAGGCATTTCCTTACGGAGTTCGTTATACCTTTTATCATGGTCTGTCAGGTGGTATAAAATAACAGCTTTCCATTTTCCGCCAATTAAATCCATGGTCAGACTTAATGTGCAGGGGTATGTCTTCCCCTTTAGTTTTATATAATCGCCAAGGCATTCCGTTTTCATACTATATATTTGATAACCTATCCATTCTGATAGTTATTGCAAACTTAACATACTATAGATAGTTTTGCAACTCAAATTATTATAGTATGGCACTGATCATTTTAGCACATCCAAATTTTAAGAACTCTGCAGCAAACAAAACCATTATAGAGGAGCTTAAGAATAGCAGGCTGCAAATAGAAATAAGGAATATTCACGAATTATACCCTGATTACAAAATTGATATAAAAGCAGAGCAGGATGCTTTGTTAAGACATAAAACTGTTATTTTTCAATATCCGGTTTATTGGTATAATATGCCAGCCATTTTGAAACAGTGGTTTGACTTGGTATTTGAATATCAATTCGCTTATGGCTCAAAAGGTGACAAACTAAAGGATAAAAATTTCATACCAAGTTTTACTGTCGGGGCACCCGAAGACGAATATAATACTTTGGGTAACCATCATTTCCGTGTATACGAATTTTGTAAAAACCTTGAACAAACAGCCTATTATGCACAAATGAAATACATTGACCCCATTTATTTTCATGGAACATCTTTAGAAGCTGGTTATACAACAGATGATGTGAAGAATAAAGCAATAGATCAAGCTGAAAGATTGCTAAAACGGCTCTCTGAATTGGAAGAAATGCTATAGTTGGTTGCTGCGAACTAGAAAGCAGTAGTTTAGATGATCAATAAAGATTTCATAATGAATTTTTGACATTTGGAAACTGCAATTCTTTCATTTTTATGATTTATTTTCAGGTCTTAGAAGGTATATGATACGGTGGCATTTCATTTGAAATACATCGGCTTAATATGAGTTCTGAGTTTAATTAATAACATAAGTCAAATAATGATTGTTAATCCAGGCTGCCTTTGGGCGGCTTCCTTTTATTTTAGCTATGGAAATCATTTATGAAATATCATTAAATATGAAAACGGCCAAGGATATAGAAACGTATGGTTGTTTTATGCTCGGCCCTAATGAACAATTTGCCAGGGCTTTATATTCCGCACTTCAGGGAGATGACGAGATTTCTTTAAATTCGGTAATGACAATAGATCTTATCCGTCGGGAAAATGGAATTCCTTTCCCGCTGAAACTTCGGCATTGTAACTATGACCAGCTTGCTTCAAACGTAAAACTCATTACTAAAGAGCTATTCAAACAGCTTAATCTGGAGTAACCCCGGGAATTACCTCAGTACCTGTTCAAAAATAAAACCACCAAAAGGCCTGAGCACAATAAAAATGCCTTTACAATACTTAAATTAGCCTTATGGATGTAAACCACATGGCTAGGCTAAGGAATGCCATAAGTCAGCTCGCTCAGCTAACGAATCAGGACTGGGAACTCTTAGTACCGCATTTAACTTATCGCCATCTTGTCAAGGGGGAATGTTGGATAGCTGAAGGAAAGAAGGAACAGCAAATTGGATTTGTCCTGAGTGGGAACATGAGACACTACTATACAAAAGATGGTGAGGAAAAAACTACTTACTTCTATTTTGAAAATCATCTGGTCAGCTCATACTTTAGTGCACTTAATGGCCAACCCTCACAGTTAACGATTGAAGCACTTACTGAATGCCAACTCATCATCTTCCCTTACAAGGTGCTGCTCTCTCTTTACGACAGATCGCATTTATGGGAACGCTTTGGCAGAAAGCTGGCTGAATACCTGGTACTTGGATTGGAAGAACGCATGGCCGGACTGTTGATACTCACACCAGAAGAGCGTTATCTGCAGCTGCTGCAGGAAACTAAAAAGAAGATTATAGAGCGGATACCACAGCACCTCATTGCAAATTATTTAGGGATTACTCCGGTTAGCTTAAGCCGCATCCGCAGCAGAATTAGCAGTAGAAAGATAATATAGAATTTTATTATCTTTTGTTAACGTTTCCTGGTCCTGTTATTTCTGAAATTTGATTATCAATCAAAAGACAATGAAAAGACTCATTCAGGCAGAAGCCATCGCTCCATTTTTTATCTCTATTCTGTTCATCAACAGGTTACCAACACATTTGGCCTGGTGGATATGGATACCCATCTTTTTAGCACCAGACCTCAGTATGATTGGCTACCTGATCAATAACAAGGCAGGAGCTTTTACCTACAACCTATTCCATCACCAACTAGTGGCCGTCATTGTAGCGGGGACCGGTATATTACTTCAATTACCTGATGTAGAATTAGCAGGCCTTGTGCTGCTGGGTCACAGTAGTCTTGATCGGGTAATGGGTTATGGCCTCAAATTTACATCAGGCTTCAAGTTCACTCACCTGGGTACTATGCAAAAAGTAGCATAATTCAAATCAATGGTTTGGATTTAGGAATGGTATTCCTGCGTTTAAATGATCATATAGAATTGAGCTTTTGTTTTAATGCTGTATAATATTGTCAACTGCGTCCGGATGAAAGGAGAGATAAAGAAAAGGTTCAACCAGCCCAAGTTCCATCAACATCTACTTTAATCTTAAATTACATTTTCAAAGAATTTCAGAATTGTGTATTTTGTCCGGAGTTAATACGATCAGTAAATATCAAACCACTATACCTCAACTTGACACACCATATTATTTACATCAGTACAGCAATACACCCGATGACTGATGAAGAACTCTCTATCATTTTAGAAGAATCGAGAAAATGGAACTACGACCATGGAATTACAGGAATGTTATTGTATGTTGAAGGAATCTTTGTTAGTTCAGGGAAGCGTGATATCGAGTCTGGAAAAGCAGGCAGGTTTATGCAAATTCTGGAGGGCACAGAAGAGGAGGTGAAAAAGATTTTTAATAAGATAAAGGAGGATAAAAGGCATATTAACGTAACCCCTCTTATAAATTCTACTGCTACCGGCAGATATTTCGAGTCCTGGCAAATGGGATTTAGGGCGCTTTCAAATGCGGATTTAAAAGAGAATTCAGCGTTTTTTAGTCCAGATATTGTATTTGCCCGGGAGAGTGATGCCGATCTGAGTAATCCATTGAACTTCATACGGTCCTTTTATCTAAGAGGTCAAAGTCAGCAAACAATATTTCAGCGTTAGGGATTTGAGAACTCTTTTAAACGGCGTTCAATGCATTTTCGAAAGAGCGGAGGAAGGGTCTGAACCCTACCCCGCCACGTATACTAATCCTCCACAGGAAGAGTAAACCAAAAAAGTGTTCCGGCACCTTCGGTACTTTCAACACCTATTTCTCCTCCATGGCGTTTAATTATATCAGCACAGATATATAAGCCCAGACCTAATCCTGAAACCTGAGCGCCCGTCTCGCTGGCCCTGTAATAGCGCTCAAAAAGATGCGGCAGCTTACTTGCCGGGATGCCGGGCCCGGTGTCCCTTACTGAAATCTTTACTAAGCTACCGAGATTTTGCCCGTTCAAAAAAATCTGTCTGCTTTGTGGAGCATACTTGACCGCATTGTTTATGAAGTTGGAGATTACCTGCTCAATGCGGTTCTCATCTCCAAGGATTTGCAACCCGCTTATTCCCTCTACAATAAGCTCATGGGTTCCCAACTGGCTGAGCTGTAAGCGACGTTCGTCAACCATATGGCTCAAAGTGAATTCCGTTTTATTCAGCGTTACCTGCCCCTCCTTAATCCTGGTAACAGTTAAAAGATCCTCTACCAAAATAGAAACCTTCTGCATGCTTTTAGCAGAATGTTCAATAAGCTTTGGAAGCAAAGTTGTAGGATTTGACTTCATTTTTTCCAATAGTTGCAAAGAGGCTTTCAGACTTGTTATCGGAGTTTTCAACTCATGACTGGCAATTGAAATGAAATCGTCTTTTTGCTGCTGCAGTCTCTTGAACTCAGAAATGTCAATTACTGTACCCAACAGCCTGCTCCGGTTTCCATCGTTATCATAATACACTTTTCCCTGCACCCGTACCCACCTGAGCGATCCGTCTGAAGGTGCAAGACGCGTCTCATAAAAAAGCCTGCCGGTTTTTTTGGCTATAGCATGAGCCTGTTCGCTGATTCCCGTATCCAAAGCATGGTAAGTAGCAAGTATTTCTGCCCTGCTCACCGGTCCTTCAAGACCAAAAATCTCGTTGAACCGCTCCGAGGAAGTAACTGACTGGTCAATGTAACTGAACTCATATGTCCCTATCTCAGCAGCTTCGATCGCCAGGCGACTGCGTTCCTCAGCATCTTCAATCCGTCGTCGGGCAAGCACTTTGTCGGTTACCTCATTGCCAACTACTATTATGGTAGCGGTTTGTCCGTTTAAGTTTGTCACCGGCTCAAAAACAAAATCAACAAATACAGTTTCCTCTACTCCATTTCTGATCAGATTGAGTTCATGTTCTAGGGCATGGAAAGCATTCCCTGTAGTGATCACCTGCTGCATTACAGGTGCATAAACCTCGGCGGCCTCAGCCACCGCATCCCAGATGGTATGGCCTTCCAGCTGGCCCCGTTGTCTGCCCACGAGTTCTAAGTAACTCTTATTCACATCCATGACCACGAGGTCTTCTGCACGGATCACACAGATAGCAACAGGTGCCTGTCTGATCAAATTGCGGAAACGCGCTTCACTGCGTAACAATTCACTATAAGATGCAGCCAATTCTTCATTTGTTGCCAAAAGCTCTTCATTAACGGCCGCCAATTCTTCATTAGAAGTGGCAAGCTCTTCAATGAAGTCCTGCATAATACGTTCATCCTCCTTCTTTTGGGTAATATCAATACAAGAACTGATGTAACCCGCGAACTTGCCGTCCGAAAGCAACCTTGGCGTGCCTTTTTTCAGCAGCCAGTGATAGGATCCTTCAGCACTCAATACCCTTAGCTCAGTAGTGTAAGATTCCCTTTCTGCGAGAGCAGCACCATGGATATCAAGAAATTCCTGCCTGTCATGCTCATGGATCAAATCCAGCCAGCCTACCTCAAGCAATTTCTCAAGAGTTCTCCCGGTAAGTATAGACCAGGCTTTATTAAAGTAAAATCGCTTCCCGGTTTCGTCCGCTACTGTGATCTGTACATCAGTATTGTCGGCCATCGACCGGAAGCGTTCCTCACTTTCGGCAAATGCCTTTACCCGTTCCTCTACAATCGATTCCAGTTTTGAGTTCATCTTTGAAAGTTCTTCTCTGCTCGCCAGTAGCTCTTCATTGATTGCACTGAGTTCCTCATTGGAAGCGGCCAGTTCCTCGTTTAATGACTGCTCCCGCATGAGCATAGCCTTGTTTTGAACCGATTCTTCCAGCGCACGCCTGTTAAGAAACAATTCCGTCACATCAGTAGCTGTATGTAGTATGGCTATAACAGCACCACTTTCCTCTTTAACTGCGCGGTATTCGAAATTAAAATAGAACGTGGACAACTCACCATCCACTACTAGTTCTGCAGCAGTGTCACTACCGGAAATCGTGATGCCCTCTTTCCACACTCTTGCAAACATTTCGGCAAAGGGCTGGCCTTTAAGTTCAGGCATAGCCTCTGTCAGTGTTTTGCCAATCACTTCGTTGCCCCTGCCCCAAAGGGCTAGCATTGCATTGTTGGCAAACTGAATCCTGGCATCTTTGCCAACATGTATGGCAGTAGCTGTCTGCGTGAAGGATAATACATGGTTTAATTGTTCAGCACTCAGTTCTTCTGCTTGATCACTCATTTGAGGCAATTGGTTTTAGGCTGCTAAAGTAGCAAAATAGATGGAAAACAAAACGCCATTCATTTTCGTCATACCAGGCAAACAATAATTACGGCAGGTAGTTTGGTAAGGCATGGCTTCAGATTATTAAAGCTGCAGCTGATGTGATTTTATCCTCATAAAGCCTGCGTTTCGTTGTACAGGATAAATATGGTATGATGCCAAAAAAAACAGGACTGATTCAAACATAAACCGGTAGCTATTCGTTTAAAAGAAATATAATATCAGTTTACAAATCAAAAAAACCAGAGCTAATAATTTACAAAATGGATGTAATAAAAGTTATTATAGCAGAAGACCACAAATTGGTACGTTGCGGAATAAAATTGTTACTCGAATCTGATCCAATGATATCAGTGATTACTGAAGCTGTATCCGGGGCCCAGGTGTTAGCGTTCCTGAAGCAGAATGAGCTTCCTGACTTAATCCTAGCCGACTTACAGATGCCGGACATAACCGGGATGGAACTTCTAAAAAATATAAGAATTAATTATCCCACTCTCGGTGTGGTTTTTCTAACGATGGTAGAAGATCATGAGGTTATCACTGAAGCATTTGACAATGGTGCTGAAGGGTATCTGACCAAGGATATCAGCAGCGAAGAGTTACTGTTTGCCTTAAAACATATTCATGGCGGAGGCAAATATATCAGTGCTAACCTTTCCCATCAACTATTTGTCAGGCCCCAGCAATCGTCAAGGGCACCTGCTACAGAAACAACAGATCTGGAATTCAATTCCAGGGAAATAGAAGTACTGAACCTGATTTCACAGGGCATGACCAACGGCGAAATGGGAGAAAAACTGTTTTTGAGCAAAAGGACGGTTGAGGGACACCGCCGGTCGCTCATTGATAAAGTCCAATGCCGCAACTCAGCTGAACTGGTAAAATTTGCCATAACACATGGCCTGATCGCCTGATTTCTTTCTTGAGGAAACGAGTATAATATATAATCTCTACGGTCCAAACATTTTAACAAGCCAATATGTCTTAGAGGATATCATTATTTCGCAAATAATTAAATTCAATATGGCTAACAGCAATCCGTTTTCGGTTTTCGCAGACATTTCTAAGGATCTTTTCTTTTCATACGACCTGCACTCGGCGAATTTTGTGTACCTGAACCCGGCCTTTCTCTCCTTTTTTGAGCTAAATTCTATAGATATTGACAAGGATCAAATCTTTGAAACAATACATCTGGACGATCGCAGTTACCTGCTCTCTAAGCTTGACGAATGTATCAATACTGAACAGATGGCCGATCTGGAATGCAGGATAACACCCAAAAAAGTTCAGCTTTGGATTAGGATTAAGGCATACCGGATCACTCATGAAGGAAAAAACCTAATCGTTGGGCAAGCTGAGGATATCAGTGTGTACAAAGAAAACATGGAAAACCTGCACAACCACAATATCAAAAAAAATACTATCCTCACAGTGGTAACGCATGATCTAGCAGGGCCTATTGGTACGATACAAAATCTGTCGGTTTTATTAAACAAGGAAACCAGCGAATACGCTAATCCAAAAGTGAATCAATATATTGACTTAATTAGTAAAATCAGTAAAAGTAGCATCAGACTGATGCGTAATTTCGTAGACCGCGAGTTTCGCGAAAGCGCCAGTCTGCGTTTGATAAAGACCCGTGTGGAACTGGTTGAAAAAGTCAGGTTAGCAGCAGAAGACCTGCTTGCCATGCAAATGGAGCTGAGGACAAATTTTTCCTGGACAGCCAATAAAAATAGTGTATATATAGATCTGGATGAAGATAAATTTATGCAGGTAATTAATAACCTGATCTCCAACGCACTAAAATTTACCCATGATGATGGCCATATCCATCTTGATATCAGGGATACAGATACCCATGTTAGCCTAAGTATTGCAGACGACGGCATAGGTATCCCGAAACAATATCATGCTACATTGTTTGATAAATTTACTGACGCAGGGAGAACCGG
>NZ_JBEVDX010000130.1:0-4932 GCF_040513095.1 Pedobacter sp.
TTCAATAAAGCGATCATAAGTTAGTTGTTTGAGGTAAGCAAGTGGAAGTATACATCCTCCAAAGCGGGTTTAAGCGGTTCAAAGCCATTTTCCGGGTCTTTATCTGCATAAACATGGATATTGAGCCTGCCTATATGAAGCTGTGCAGAGATTACGCAGAATTGCTGTTCATAAACGGTTTTATCTGTCTTGGCTATGGTTTTTTGCCATAATTTACCCGCCAGAGCAGCAATAAAATCAGCTGGCTTTCCGCTGGCAATAATCGTCCCTTTGTTCATTACAGCCATTTGGGAGCACAGACTTCTGACATCTTCAACCAGGTGAGTGGACAAGATGACGATTTTTTCTTCACCGATCTCACTAAGCAAATTGTTGAAGCGATTACGTTCTTCAGGATCCAAACCGGCGGTAGGTTCATCTACAATGATGAGCTGCGGATCACCAAGCAACGCCTGGGCTACGCCAAATCGCTGCCGCATGCCTCCTGAAAAGGTATGAACGTCCTTATGACGCTGCGCATAAAGGTTTGTCTGCGCTAAGAGGGCCAGCACCTGTTCCTTCCTGGAGGGCGCGTGGGATAGGCCCTTTAATACGGCAATGTGATTGAGCAGATCGTAAGCAGAAACTTTGGGATACACCCCAAAATCCTGTGGTAAAAAACCTAATTGCTTTTTCACTGCAAGCGGGTCAGCCACAATGTCAAGACCATTGAACTTTATTTCGCCATTGTCTGGCAGTTGTAGACCGGCTAATGTTTTCATCAAAGATGATTTACCTGCACCATTGGGACCGAGCAGGCCGAACATACCGTTCCCTATTTCAAGAGATAAGCTGTCTAACGCTTTTACGCCGTTCAGGTAGGTTTTACTAAGGTTTTTGATGGATAGTGTATTCATATCAAGGAAAAATTTAGACAAAAGAGTGGCCCTCCCTTCTTTCTGAAGGGTTTAATTAATTCATAATTGTTACCTATAATTACTTGTCAGCTACATACTCCAGTATATCACCGGGCTGGCAATCCAGTGCTTTGCAAATTGTCTGGAGCGTATCAAACCTGATCCCTTTTGCCTTCCCTGTCTTTAGGATGGAAAAGTTGGCAGGCGTCATATCGAGGATCTCCGCCAGTTCTTTGCTCTGCATCTTACGTTTGGCCAGCATCACATCTACGTTTACTATAATGGCCATATCAGAGGATCAGATCGTTTTCGGTTTGCAGCAGGTACCCTTCTTTAAAAATAGCGGCCATAAAATAAGTTAACACGCCCAGCAGTATATGCAGCGTAATAAGAATTCCGGCCGGCGACTCCATGTTGTAAAAAAGGGAGATCAGGACAGCAGATGCTAAAGGCAGCACCAGATTGCCAAGGTAAAAAAGCTTGAGCTGCCTGATACCATACGCGGTAAATAGTTTTGGTTTACTAAACACGGCGAACACATTACCTACTAAAAAGAAGAATAAAGCGTAGAGGCCAAGCAGCAAAAGGAACATCAGGATGTAGCCATCGTTATACTCACCCAAAAGGTAAGGTGTCTGGGTGAAAGGATAACAGATTTCAAAGCGGCGGTTATCACTAATCAGATTTAATGACCAGCCGGTTGAAAATGAAGTTACCGAGAGCAGAAATGATGCGAAATAACCAGCGGCTAAAATTCTGGTGATTATTTCCAGTAATTTTGAAATAGTTCTTACATTTTTCATATGAACGAATTGATACTGTAAAACTACAATTTATTATTGTTTTACAGCAATTAATCAAATATTTTTTTCTTACTGAGACTTGGAAAACAATCAAAACTTATTTAGTCAGCATCTTACCGTAGCTATCTTTGAAAAAATTCAGAAATGATTTGATGTATTATAAATACAGTGCCTATAATTCCAATACATTTCACTCTAATAATGGGAATATTCCCAAATAGTTCTATTGCAGTAGAAAGAGATCAACTTTTATTTTATTTTTGATTATGAAAATATCTGGTTCTACATCCTCCAGTGATTACGCAAATATTACTGCCTTATCAGCTAGAATTCGGAATTATGCAGATTCCTTTCATATACTGGACATCTGCACAACTGCTAATCCTATTTTTTCATTTGAATATAGCAGGAAGAAGTTTTACACAGTTACATTATTACAAGGTGACTATCAGTTGGAATTTGAGGATAGAAACATTGATATTTCGGGCAACACCTTACTGTGTACTACCACCAAAATTCCTTTTGGGGTTCAGGAGGCAGGTATAGGGTACTCCGGGATGAGTTGCGTCTTCAAAGAGGAATTTATTACCAAAGCTAACAGTGGCTATCGTCTGCTGGAATTTCCGATCTATAAACCAGGCAGACAGAACATCTATTCCCTTACTGGAGAGCAGACTAAATTCTTTATTGAGGTCTACAATAAAATGTTTGATGAATCACAGTCGGATAGCCCTTATAAAGATAATCTGTTACGCACTTATCTACTTGAGATCATTTTTAATGTACAAAAGCTTGCTCCGATCAGCTCCTTCGTAAAAACGAATAATACCACCGAGGTTATAGCCTGTTCTTTCATAAGATTGTTAGAATCACAGTTTCCCATAGAATCCCCTAACGATACGATCAAATTAAAAACTGCGAAAGATTTTGCAGATAGCCTTTCACTACATCCCAATTATCTGAACCGTCAGGTAAAAATGTCTAAAGGAAGAACTGTAACTGAGATTATAGCATCAAGACTTATTCAAGAGGCTAAAATCCTATTAAAATTAACCAACTGGAACATTGCGGAGATTTCTTCTGCGCTCGCTTTCGAAGAAGCGTCACATTTCAATCAATTCTTTAAAAAGCATGCCAGCAGTTCTCCTTCAGATTACAGAAAACTACATAAGAAATAGTTACTCTGGAAGTAGTGAAAGAAAGTTTGATATTAGTAAGGATTGGTGTTATTTGCGCTAACATTGGCCATGCCATCTACGCTACTTTTGCATTGGAATTAAACAATCTGGAAAATGAAAAAGATAGCATTAGTGACCGGAGCCAATAAAGGCATTGGATTTGAAACAGCGAAACAACTAGCAGCGCACAATATTAAAGTTTTATTGGGGGCAAGAAATGAAACCGAAGGTGAAAAAGCGGCAGCGGCCTTAAGGAATTTATCATTAGACGTTACTTTTGTAAAACTTGACATCAGTAAATCGATTGACATTGATAATGTTAGAAAATATATCGAAAGTGAATATGGTGTGCTGGACATTCTGATCAACAATGCCGCCGTATTTTTGGACGGCGCTTGGTTCGGGAATAACACCGAAACCGTTCCCATTCGAACCTTACGGGATACTTTTGACATTAATTATTTCGGTACCGTAGAGTTGACCCAGGAATTATTGCCCGCGATCAAAAAAAGCGGAGCGGGGCGTATTGTAAACATCAGCAGCATGTCCGGTTCCTTTGGTGCCCACTTGGATAAAGAGCATTGGCTATACGCTTTAAAACCTTACGCTTATAGTGCGTCAAAAACAGCCCTGAACCAATTCACTGTTTTTCTGGCTAATGCCCTTGATGCTTCCAGGATTAAAGTAAATGCAGTTAGTCCAGGTTGGGTAAAAACATCCATCGGGTCAGACCAGGCACCCTTAACTCCTGAAGAAGGTGCTAAGTCAGCTATTGCTATGGCATTACTTGATGAGAATGGCCCAACAGGCACTTTTTCCCAATCAGGTGAATCTGCGCCTTGGTAAATACCACCCTCAAGGTAAAATACCCGAATCATATTCACGATTTAACTACATTATTCCCGGATCGGGCTACAATTCCTGAGTGCAGGCCAGCCATCTTTGTGCTATCATATTAAACATAAAATCTAAAGATATGGAAAGCATTAAAGGAAAAGTAATAGCCATTACAGGGGCGAGCAGTGGTATTGGTGAGGCGATAGCACGTCATTTGTCTGCAGAGGGTGCTAAGGTCGTTTTAGGGGCCAGGCGGATTGATAACCTTAAAACCATAGTGGAGTCTATTGTTTCAGATGGCGGAGAAGCCATTTATAAGAAACTTGATGTAACTGACACAGATGATGTGATTGCTTTTGTCAATTATGCCGTAGAGCAGTATGGCACGTTGGATGTATTGGTAAACAACGCAGGATTGATGCCTCTTTCAATGATTAACAGTTACAAAATTGAAGAGTGGCATAGAATGATTGATGTGAACATCAAAGGCGTTTTGCACGGTATTGCTGCAGCACTTCCGATTTTTGAAGGCAAAGATAGCGGACAGTTTGTAAACATCACTTCGGTAGGCGACCGTTGGGTAGGACCTACTTCTACGGTTTACAGTGCTACAAAATTTGCAGTACGTGCCATTTCCGATGGTCTGCGTCAGGAAGTAAGTGCAAATATCAGGGTAACACTGGTAGCACCCGGAGCCACGGAATCAGAACTAGCTGAAAGTATTTCAGATCCGGACCTGAAAAAATTAGCTGTTGAAAAATTCAGGAAGGACTTATTGCCTGCCGCAGCAATTGCCAGGGCAGTGGCATTTGCGGTTTCTCAGCCATCTGATGTAGATGTAAATGAAATTGTTGTGAGGCCTACGGCACAGAAAGCTTTATAATTACAGAAGACGGCCAATTTTGGGACGGAATTTCAATCACACTGGTATGATTTTGTACAAAGTAAAATAATCAGGTAAATTAGCATATATGGCAAAGACGTTCCGCTTTAATTCAATATCCGAATTTCACGGTTTCTGTGATCTGCCCAAGCCTGAACACCCGATGATCAGCCTGATTGATTACAGCAAAGTACGGTATCCCGTGAAGGAAAGTGAACTCAAATGGATTCAAAACTTTTACTCTGTTGGTTTAAAGCGAAATGTCAATGCTAAATTCAATTATGGTCAGCAGGAATATGATTTTAATTCGGGGGTATTAACTTTTGTATCCCCTC
>NZ_JBEVDX010000131.1:0-8658 GCF_040513095.1 Pedobacter sp.
AAGTGCGTCCTGCTATGATCGCAGAGGATGTTATCGGCTTGACTTTAAATGGTCTGAATGCCAAAGTAGATGACCATACGCCTGCCCTGCTGCTGAGAGGAGTTAGCGGATTGGCGATTACTCCGGGTAATTCTATAACACCGGGTAAAATCAGGAAAGAAGCCGTCAGACCAGTAGTGCCTGATGTTGCTCCGATTGGTGGTTCCCACAATCAATAAGGATTATTTTTCTTCTTCGATTTCCGCCTTCAGTCTTTTATTGACGTCTGTTTTGGATCCGGTGAATACAAAAATTGTTGTTTTATACTCCCTGGCCATTGGATTGTTTACGGAATCAGCAACAACAGACTTTTGAAAATAGGGGCTTGTCTTTGCAAATTCATCTTTGCTGTCAGCAAATACCTTGACACGGATGACATTGTCTGCCGGCTTTTCGAGCTCAAACCAATTGATATAATCAGCATTAAATGATACCGCCCTTATCGCTTTATTTCCAGCGTAATAATTGATTGCTCCTGCCTGACCATAGTTGTCGCACAGTATAACAGTTCGTGTATCCTTTGGCATACCGTTATAAGCCAGCTCAACTTTTGCTGCTAATTCTTTCCAGCCCAGCATATCTGCAAAATCCTGTGGCAGGCTATGGTCTTTGCCATCCTCCCAGCGCAGCAGCCCAAGTTTTTTATATACATTATTTCTTTTGATAATCTCTGTTGGGCTTTCTATCCTGAAAACTATGTTAAACAATAATGCATAAATTATTACAGGTAGCGCCAGATATATTAGGGCTTGAAATCTTTTCCCTTGTTTTAATATGTCGGCCAGATAGACCGAGCCAAGCGCTATGTAAATAGGATAGATCCCTATCGCATAATAACCTTTAGCCCTGAGATATACAAAAGTAATCAGGCTGAACAGAAATGACCAAAACAGGAATTTATATTTTCTAAAAGGCCGGTAAAACAGCAAAGCATACAAAGATGCGATAAGCACAGGCAAAGCCCCAAGAAAATAAGAGAGCTGTTCCCGTAGAAAAAGCCATCTGTTCACGTGGATCAGTTGTGTATCATTTAGTACTTTGAAATGCCTGAAGACAGGGAAATCATTTGTGTATTGCCAATAAAGGTTTGGGCTGATCAATAGGAGGGCCAGCAGTAATGCGATATAAAACTCTTTCTTAGCGAATATATTCCGCTGCTCAGTCATCAGGATAGCAGGCAGCAGTCCGATAAGCAGGAATACTATATTGTATTTATTCAGAAAACCAATTGCAAACACACATGCGGTGATGTAGATCCACTTTGGTTGCGCTGTCCTGAAGTATTGGATGATAGCAAAATAACATGCTGTCCAGCACAATACGTCCAGTGAATTGGGCTGAAAGAGAAAGTTAATCCTTATCAGGGCAGATAACAGTACACAGGTTGCCCCTAATATCAGGGCGTAAAGATTTCCTTTTAAAGTTTCTATAGTTTTCCAGACAATGATAATAGTAAGCGCCCCAAACAATGCAGGGAAAAATCTGACCCAATACACTGAACCTCCTGCCAGCTGAATAATACAGGCTATCCATGAAGTTGCAGGCGGGACCGAAAGATAACCTAAGGCAAGGTGGTTTGCCTGGTCAAGATGCAGGTATTCGTCACGTTGCAGATCGTACCGGGGATTGATTAAATAATACTGCAACAGGAATTTGAGCAGGATAAATCCCAGCAAAATGATATTCCTTATGTTCTTTGACCTTGCTGTCATATCTGATTATAACTATAAGATGAAGTTAATCATGATTAGTTACATTATTGAAGGCGAAAATGTATTGAATGTTTTATTCATCAGGGGAACCGGACGCTAGAGCTGGTGGACTAATACTACGCATACATACTGTTTATTGAAAGTAAATTCGCGTTGTTATCCCGGCTCCGGGCAAACATGTTTTTGGTTGCTGCGTTATATTAAATCACCATAATAAATAAAGAAAAGTATATGAAAGTAGGAATCATTGGTTCAGGGAACATAGGAAGTGCACTTGCGAAACATTTAACGGATCTCGGACATGACGTGAGTATTGCAAACTCCAGGGGCCCGGAGACTTTAACAGAACTTGCTCAACAAACCGGTGCAAAACCAGCAACTGTAAAGGAGGCAGCAGCAGCTGAGGACTTAATTATTATCACGATCCCTGAAAAGGCGATTCCAGAATTACCAGCAGGTCTTTTTACAAATTCTAAGGCCACCATTGTTGATACAGGAAACTATTATCCTATACGCGACGGAGAAATCGGGGAAATTCAGAATGGAGTTATGGATAGCCAATGGGTAGCTCAACACATTGGTCATACCGTGATCAAAGCCTTTAACAATATTTATTCCGCCAGCCTGGAGTCAAAAGCGGTTCCTGCTGGTGAAGATGGCCGTGTCGCTTTGTCTGTTGCAGGTGACGATGCTAATGGAAAGCAGGTAGTATTGGATTTGATTGAAGCTATTGGCTTTGATGCTATAGATACAGGATCGCTTGCAGACTCCTGGAAACAGGAGCCAGGTTCACCGGCATATTGTAATGATTTAGATAAAGCAGGGCTTTCGGCAGCATTGGAAGCGGCAGATTTATCGAAAAGGGCTGAATACCGTGAAGCAGCAGATTCACAACTTAGACAAATGTTAGGATTATAGCATTTAAGTATATGCTTTTAATTAGAAAATGGCGGGTGCAAATTGGCCGCCATTTTCTTTTTATAACAGCTAATGTTTTATATTCTGGTGAGTATTCAGGAGCAGGTTTTAAATAAAAAAGCCTCAACTTTTTGAAGTTAAGGCTTTTTAGCGGACCGGACGGGACTCGAACCCGCGACCTCCGCCGTGACAGGGCGGCATTCTAACCAGCTGAACTACCGGTCCGTTCTCCCTTGCGGGGCTGCAAATATAGAAAAAAATGCAATCCTGTATCTAATTTGTTTTTTTATATTTCTACCTGAGTTTTGTGGCGTTGGCTGATTTTGTAAAAACTGATAAAACCAACAATTGCAATTGATAAACTGAAGAGATCAATAAATAAGATGTCAGTAGCGCCCGCAGCATATGTTTTCCATACCCAATTGCCTGTGCGTATTCCATTTGCGAAAGGTATGGCTAAGCTGAAGATACTTCCCAGAAGCAGTGTTTCACGGTTTGTACGGTTCAGGTTTTTTCTGATAATATAGTATACCGACAGCAACAGCCAGCTGTAGAAGTATACACGATAGATGTAACCCATATCCACTGAGCTGCTTATTTTTATTGCAATAAAGGTCAGCGCTGTTACAGGAAACATGGAAAGACAAATTGCCAGGAAAATATTTGCCAGCCATAGATTGAACTTTCTTTTACGCTCAGGAACATTCTTTTTATCGCGGGCAACCAGCCAGATCAGGATACCTGAAATAATCACTACACAACCCATCATTCCCAGTATAAAGTAAATGATCTTTAAGGCGTAACCGCTGTAATCTCCAAAATGCAGGTGATAGATCAGGCTTTTAACCTTACTGATATAGGTGCTTTCGCCCAATGGGGAGTGGTGATAAGCTATTTTATCATTTTTAATCTCGTAGACAATCCTGCCGTTACCGGAAAAACTGCGTTGAGGATTTGCTGCACCTTCAGCAATAATTGCCATGGAGGCATCTCCATAATTTTTGATCATCACCCTGTTTATCTGAGAATCTTCCCAAAGTTTTTCAGTGCGGTTGATGTAAGACTGTACATCAACTTTTCCGGGCAGGGCCTCATACGTATATGTATAGACCTTAGCATCTGAATACTCCAGATCGCTGTACATCTTGTCTGACTTACCATGGTACAATATCATGGTGAAAGGCATCAGCAATATCGCATTTATAATGAGTACAACACCCGTCACAGCATAGACCAGCTGAAAAGGAAAACCGATTAGTCCCAGTGCAGTATGTGAATCAGTCCAAACGGTTTTTACTTTTGACCATGGCCTGAAGACAAAGAAATTAGACACGATTTTGTCCCAGTGAAGCAGCAGGCCTGTAATCAGTGCAAATAAAAAGAAAAAGGACACTAAACCTGCAACTAAATATCCGAATGGGGTACCAATTCTGATAGGTACCTGATTGAGTTGTGCAAGAAAGTGAAGGCGGTACAGGAACTCGCCCAGGTCATACGTTTGCTCATAAGTCTTACTGTCGCCCTTATAAAAATTGTATTTGAAGTAAGCACCGTCGCCATCACCACGACGGCCTCTTTTACCCGCTTTTTTTTCTGGTTCAGGTTTCTTTTTCGGAACAAGCGTACTGTCTTTGGATGCAGTAACTTCTACATAGGTATCAAAGGTACCCTTCTGGAAAAAAAAAGATACATCGCGGCCTTTCAGGTTGTACTTTTGATCAAGTGAATCAAGTAACTTATTGTAATTTAATTTTTTGTCGGGTTGCGCCTTAAATGAGGTATTGCTCTGCCAGGCAGATATTTCATCTTTGAAGAGGGTGTAGGAACCTGCGAAAAAAATAACAAATAATATGGCCGATATGATAATACCGCTGATCGTATGCGTATTAAAATATATATTATAATTTCTATTTTTCATGGTCCGGTTAAAGGTTAAAGACGAAAGGAAGGTAGAAGATGCCAGTTAGTACGATATAACATAACCAGATCTTCCACGCGCTTTTAGCAAGAAAAGCAACCAGCATCAGGACAGCCCAAAGGATGTAGCCTGTAAAAGCAGCTGTAATGATTACGTTTTTGGGCTCAAAAATGCAGCAAAGCAAACAATGAAATGAGATCATAACACAATATCCACCAACAAAACCAGCTGTAATTTTCAGGAATTTCTGAAAAGGGGATTTGGTAAGGTATTTTTTATTAGCCGGCATAATTAGAAAATCAACTGTTCAAAAACGATAAATACGAGGAATAACAGGGCCATTTGTTTGACTGAGACGTACCTGAAAGGAAAAAGTAAAACAATCACACTACCCATTGCCATGAGAATGACCATTAAGCTGAAGATCCCTGATACCATTCCATTATCATTTTCAAGCAAAACTCCGGCGATCAATATCAGTATTGCACTTAGGACGGTAGACAGTATTCGCTTTTTCTCGAAATAAGCTGCCCAGGCTGGTTTATCAGACCATTCTGTTTTTTTTGACAGATTGTATAAAAAGAAAAAGGCAATAAATACCAGTAAAACAATTATTGTATACATGACTATGATTTATAATGAGCCGTTATCCTTAAATAAAGCGAGTGAACCCTGAATGAAATTACTCTCCTTATTTAGATTGATTAAATGCAAAGATATAATTGTGAACTTACTTATCAAATGTTTTACAGGAATTTGAATAATCAACATTATATCGTAATATTGCGATTGTTATGGGGCTTACAAAAACAGAAATCTTTACTGACCGCCAAAATCACCTGGCAGTGATGCTTAAAGCAATTGCACATCCTGCAAGAATTGCTATTCTTGAATATATCATTAATGCAAATGCGTGTATTTGTGGCGATCTGGTTACAGAACTTGGTCTGGCCCAAGCCACAATTTCTCAGCATCTGAAAGAGCTGAAGAATGCTGGGTTGATACAGGGAACAATTGAAGGGGTAAGCATATGTTATTGCATAGAGCCCAAGGCATGGGAGCAATTACAAAATGAGTTAGGTACTTTGTTTAATTCTTATAAAGGCGGGAATACCTGCTGCTAAAAATTTTTGAATTAATACATCGTAATATTACAATTAAAAGGATAGCAATATGAAAAAACATGAAGCAATGGACTGGCAGACTTTCAAACAATTATTGATTGAGCAGCCTTCTTTAGAACTTCAATTTCAGTTTGGCAGTGACCGACTTGTGGATGCTTCATACCATATCACGGAGATCAAGCAAGCTACGGTTACTTCGGTAGATTGTGGTGGTGTGATGAATGCATGGACTGAAATCATTGTCCAGCTCTGGGAACCAAAAATCCGTGAGAGTGAGCGGGCAATGAAAGTTGAAAAAGCGCTGTCTATCATTCAACTTGTAGAAAGTAAATTACCGCTTAATCCGCTTGGAAAAGTGAAGATTGAATTTGGCAACAGCGACTTTGATACCCGTCAGATGTTCCCTTCTGAAATATCCGTTGTTGGTGCCAGCCTGGTCGTTAATCTTGTGCCAGACGCCGTAGAATGCAAAGCAATTAGCAGAGGGGGCAGTTGTGGCACTACCGACAGTGCTGAAGAATGTTGCACACCAGAGCAGAAACCGAAAATACAATTGATTAACCTGGCTGCGGTGACCGACACCTGTACACCTGGATCGGGCTGCTGTTAAAGTTTTAGCTATGACAATAATTGAAAATCTGAAGCCGGCGCACTGGCCGGAAATAAGAAGGATATACCTGGAAGGAATAGCAACAGGGCAGGCTACCCTGCAAACGACTGCACCTTCGTGGGATGAATGGGATAAAGCACATTTAGCAAACCTTCGCTATGTTGCCATTATAAAAAATGAAGTAGCAGGATGGGTGGCGTTGTCACCAGTGTCCAGTCGCTGTGTTTATGCTGGAGTGGCAGAAGTCAGCATTTATATATCCGGTACTTTCAGGGGCATGGGCATTGGCTCACAATTATTGAAACATGTCATTTCTGAAAGTGAAAAGTCTAACATCTGGACATTGCAATCGGGTATATTTCCGGAAAACACTGCCAGCATGCGGTTACATGAAAATGAAGGTTTCCGTCTGATAGGATACAGGGAAAAAGTGGGGAAAATGCTGGATAAATGGCGCGATGTCAATTTATTAGAGCGGAGAAGTAAAATAGCAGGAATAAACTAAAAATATGAAAAATGTATTGGTACTCTGCACGGGCAATAGTTGTCGCAGTCAATTGGCAGAAGGGTTTTTAAGGCACTTTGCAGAGAATAAGGCAAACATCTATAGTGCCGGTATTGAAGTCCACGGACTTAATCCCAGAGCAGTGAAAGTTATGGCGGAAAGCGGTCTCGATATAGCTGCACACACATCAAATCATATCGATGAATATGCCCATATCAATTTTGATTACGTAATTACCGTTTGTGACAACGCCAAAGAAAGCTGTCCGTTCTTTCCTACACAAGCACAAAAATTTCACTACAATTTTCCGGATCCTGCAAAAGCAACAGGAACCGAAGAAGAAGTTATGAACGCGTTCAGGCAAGTAAGGGATATGATTAAAATTTACGCTTCTGACTTTGCTGAAAACCACTTGAATTGAAATGTCAGTAACGCATTGTGCGCCCGCGGCAGAAAGAAAGAAACTAAGTTTCCTCGACCGCTTTCTTACTTTATGGATTTTCCTTGCCATGGCAACCGGGATAACTATAGGTTATTTTATCCCTTCATCATCAGGATTTATCAATTCCTTTTCAAGCGGAACAACGAATATACCGCTGGCTCTCGGGCTGATTTTGATGATGTACCCGCCACTTGCGAAAGTGAAATATGAAAACATGGGGGCGGTATTCAAGGATACAAAAGTACTGACCGCTTCATTGTTTTTGAACTGGGTAGTAGGCCCGGTTCTGATGTTCGTACTGGCTATTACATTCCTGCATCAATATCCAGCATATATGATCGGATTAATATTGATTGGCCTGGCAAGATGTATTGCAATGGTTGTGGTTTGGAATGAACTTGCAGAGGGGAACAGGGAATACGCTGCCGGCTTAATCGCTTTAAACAGCATTTTTCAGGTTTTGCTGTATAGTGTTTACGCTTATGTATTTATTACAGTCCTGCCTCCTTTGTTTGGGATCAAAGGGTATGCTGTCGATATTACTATTATTGAGATTGCAAAAAGTGTTGGTATTTACCTGGGTATTCCTTTCGCTTTAGGAATTATCAGCCGTTATGTGTTGATTGATATAAAAGGCGAGACATGGTTTCAAACGAGATATGTGTCCTTTATTTCGCCTGTTACTTTAATTGCATTGTTATTTACAATCGTAGTCATGTTCAGTCTCAAGGGAAAATTGATTGTGCAGATTCCTATGGATGTAGTCAGAATAGCTCTTCCTTTAGTAATTTATTTCTCCGTCATGTTTTTAGTTAGTTTTTTCGCTGGTAAATACTTCGGCGCCGATTATTCAAAAAGCACATCCATCGCATTTACTGCTACAGGAAATAATTTTGAACTGGCAATAGCTGTTGCCATCGGTGTATTTGGTATCAACTCCGGCGAAGCTTTCACGGGAGTAATTGGGCCGCTTGTCGAAGTACCTGCACTGATTGCATTGGTAAATGTTGCTTTCTGGCTGCGTAAACGGTATTTTACAATATAAGCAGGGGGAAATATTTTGGAATACTATAAAAGAAAAAAGCTCCTCAGAAATCTGAAGAGCTTTTAGCGGACCGGACGGGTCTTTATGAAAGTAGCCTGACGGCCTTTAAATGACGTTTTTTAAGCTTTTTCGATTTTGACTCATGAATTACTCACTAATTTCATAGTACAATATAGCTGCAATGCTATGATACTAATTTAAGCATAATCAGGCATTTATCAAAGTTTATTGAGGTTTCTTGCTATTGTTTTTTTGTCCGTAAGATTGTAATCAGGATGGTTAATATCACAGAAGTGTATTAAATGGATAATTTTTTGATGAATATATATCTTTTGAAGCTATTTA
>NZ_JBEVDX010000132.1:0-24694 GCF_040513095.1 Pedobacter sp.
CAAACTTCCAGTTTTTTTCTACCGCAGTCAGTGTCCTGTCCATGGTTGGCTTGTCTACTCCATCACCTGGAAGCATGCCGTAGGCACCAATCAGGGCTGGATGCTCAAAATTATAGACAGACCACATGTGATATATATTTTCCCATGAAACATATTTACCCTCCACTTCCGGCAAAGCTGACAAGCCAGCCAGTACTTCTTCATACTTTTTATTAACAGGCATGCCCAGGCGTTTCTCCCATTCCAGCGCCAGACGCAACCCAGTGCGCCAGTAACTCAGCTCAAATACCGGGTTGATGGTGGTATGCTGGTTGGCATTTTCAGAAACTACCTGTAGCGGATAACCCAGGATATATCGTTTTTCGCGTTTGTTATAGACCGGATAAGAGGCCATGAAGTCGGCCGTTTTGATCACCACATCTTTCCACTTGTCCAGCGTTTCTTTGGTTGGTTTACTGCGGTATTCGAGCTCGGCAAAAAATATAGGATGAGGCTGCTGCCAGATCAGCAGCGGGTTGGTTTCATTTGGCCACTCCCAGCGTTCGCGGCCGCCCAGGGTTTTTGGCCAGCGGACACCTGCATATCCCTGTTCTTTAGCTTTTGGCGCATAATAATCAACATCGCTGCGGTAGATCGATGTCAGATTATCCATTTGTGGCAACCTGCCCCACAATGCATAATGGGCAGCATGCCACCAGATCATTTCAAAATGGTATTTACCATACCAGCCGTTGTTCACGAGACCGCTCTCCTGCGGAGGGAGCTGACCGGATTCATTCACTGCCATCAGGTATTCCGACAGTACTATTCTCCGTTCCAGTTCTTTCCAGCGGGTATCTTTGCTTTGTGATAGATCAATCGCGCCGCCCGACTGCCAGAAGCGCTGCCAATGCTGTATACTTGCTGCTTTGATTTCATCAAAACTTCTGGCCTTGGCATTGGTCTTCTCATTATCCCATTCCAGTACCAGCTCCAGTGAGTTTTTACCGGCGGGACTCAAGAGATATTCATGTCTTTGCTTTTCAGCCAGTTTCGCACCACCTTTCCAGTTCAGGCGTACGTCAAATTGCGTACTGTCCAGCTGGCGGTGAAATAGGGCCTGGCCTGCAGACAGCTGCGCTGCTGTCGTATGCCTGTCCGGGCTATTAAAATCAGCACCGTTGCTAAACTCTTCATTGGAGGCGTAAGGAAACTTAAGTTCTACCAATATCTGTCCGTCATTGAGTGCCGGTGCTTGAATCTTAACGGCCACAGCATCTCTGTTCGGATCACCAACAGTAGTCACTTTCACTGCTTTACCTTCCACGTTGAATGTACTTACAGCTACGCCAGTCCACATATCAAGATCCTGGGCGCCATTCTGTATCTCCTTCAGCGAGATCACCGTGCCATCTTTTTTTCTGAAAATAAAGCCCAGCCTGCCCAGGTTTAACCTTTGCGGATTTGCACGCATCCATTTATACAGGTCACGTTCGCCTTCATTGTGCACATCATAACGTACCTGACGGCCCTGAGTATCCCATTCATGCCCTTTGTATTGATATGGATCTCCTTTGGGCAGTATAAATTTATGCCAGCCCCAGTCAGACATCGTGTTGGCATCGTCATTAAAGGTTTGCAAACCAGTAAAATCAAAACCAAAGGCAAAGTGCCCGTTGCCTACTTGAGTAGGCCCTTTAGACTGTTTATCCGTAATATGCAGGTTATGCCTCGTTACCAGGGCATGCCGGTCAATCTTTTGCGCAAATGCCGGCAAGCCAACCCCTATTACAGGGGTTAGCAATGCGAGACACGTGAGATTTTTAAATTCAGACCATTTCAGGCTTAAAGATTCTGTCTTTCTCTTTATCATGTATTTACTGATTCTCATCTATTGTTTACTAATAACCAGGGTTTTGTACCAGGCTGCCACCACTGGATTGTACTTCCTGGAAGGTAAGTGGAATCAGGTACAGACGGTCGTTCCAGACTTTATTCAACAGGTTGATGCGGTTATAGGTAAAAGTACCGTCCTGGTTTTTAACAACCTGCACACCCTGAATCGGCTTTGCCTCAACGGTTGGAGCCAACTTCAACCTTCTCAGATCGTAAAAACGATGACCTTCCCAAACAAGTTCTATTTGTCGTTCATGTACTATTTTGTCAAAAAGGGCTGTACCTGTTTCTGTAATGGCAGGCATGTTCACTCCAGTGCGCGACCTTACTTTATTCACGTACAATCTTGCCTCTGCCTCGTTGCCCAGATTATACTGCGCCTCTGCATAACTAAGGAATATTTCAGCTAACCTGAAAAAAGACCATGGAGCCGTATAGGCAAACTTATCTGAAACGACTAAAGTCTGGTCAAGAAACTTATAATTGAAATATCCTGTTGGCGATGAATCCTGGCTGTCGCCGTCGATACCACCTGAAAAGGGTTCAATCTTCCTGTTTTTGTAGGTTGCACCATTGTATAAAACGCTGGCATAAAACCGTGGATCGCGACCAAGGTAGGGGTTTTTGGGATCGTAAGTATTCTTTGGATCGGGGTTAACGGCTCCATTGACTATAGGTATCACTCCATTAGTCATTTCGTAGGCATCCACCAGATTCTGGCTGGGTGCACCGAATGAATTTCCTCCGGAGCCTACAGGCGCAAAAAGTTTACCTATGATATTACTGTTATCGCTCGAAAAATACCTGGAAAACATCGATTCCGTATTCGCTTCGCCTATAAACAAGCCGTGGTAACTGGTATGTAATGCATAGCGGCCACTGTTGATCAGCTCCAGGGCAGCCGTAGCTGCGGCCTGCCAGCGGGTTTTATCATTCGATGGATTGTTCTGCGGGCTGGCATAATACAAAAGCACACGGGTCTTCAGTGCCCGTGCAGCATCAGCCGATGCCCTGCCCAAATCAGTTCCCGTTTGCTGGTTTGGTAAAACAGCAATGGCCTCATCCAGATTTTTCAGGATATAGGTTACGCACTCGTCATAGGTATTGCGTTTTACACCAGTGAGGTTATCGCTGATATCATATACTTTTTCAATGATGGGCACCCCACCATAGTTCCAGATCAGTTTGGCGTAAACAAAAGCCCGGAGAAACTTTATTTCAGCGGTCATTTTTGCTTTGGCGTCTGCACTGATTGGTGTGCCGTCAATCTTGGAAAAATAAATATTGAAATTACGGATCGCCGAGTATCCGGTTTGCCAATAGTTATAATAAGTAGAAATATTAGTAACGTTGCTGGCGTTCACCTGATTTAAACCTACAATATGGTAGCTGCCTTCATCATATTGGTTATAGGCTTCATCACCATAGTAGGTAATATCGTTGCTCATACCATGTTGCAGGGCATTGTACTGTGCATTAACAAAAAGTTGCGGCAACGTTATATCCGTCCAGATTGCATCTTCAGACAAACGGTCTGTAGGCGGGATGTCCAGGATATTTTTCTTGCATGAGCTTAATGTCAATATGAGGGAAAGGAATAATACTATCTTTTTCATGCTAATTAATTAAAAAGTTACACTTGCACCAAAACTGATCACCCGGTTCTGAGAATAGCCCCAGCCAGAGTTAGTTACCTCCGGATCTATACCTAAATCCTTAAAGTGATCTTTTATAAAAAATAGGTTAGAACCGCTCGTATAGACTTTTGCGCCTTTTATCCCGGCTTTAGCCAGCAAGCTTTGCGGTAATTTATACGATAATTCTACGGTTTTTAACTTCAGAAAAGCGGCGTTCTCCCAGTGATACGTGGTACCGTTGGTTTGCAATGCGCTCGTCAGGCCAGGTTTTGGCTTGCTGCCATTCGGATTTTCAGGAGTCCACACATCCTGGGCTAAGTAACTTGGGAAATTACCCCAGGCAACAGGATCGTAAGGATAAGGATTAAAACGTGGTGCAACCACATGTGCCTGTCCCTGGAAGCCCAGTAAAAGGTCGAACGCTTTATAGCCAAACCGGAAGTTCAGTCCATAAACAATCTCAGGGAAGGGACTGTATTTTTGAGTTACCCTATCCAGTGAATTGATGATACCATCTCCGTTTACATCTTTGATGATCAGGTCACCCGGACCTGCACCATCGCGGTGAGGGGTAGCTGCAACCTCAGCTGCATCATTATAAACCCCTATTGCTTCATAAAGGACCTGGCTGCCTACAGGGTGGCCTTCTCCTTTCTGGTAGTCCGGGATACCCGGTACCTCATCCCTGAATACGACAGTGCTTTTTGCATAGGTTAAATTTCCTGATACTGAATACCTTAAGTCCTCATTGATCTTATACGCATGGGTCAGGGTAAACTCAATCCCCTTATTTTGTACGCGACCTATGTTTTCATTTGGTAAAGTCAATCCTGTATAATTCGGTACAGAGGCATTACGATAGTCAAGAATATTACTGCGGTTGGTCTTGAACAAATCTATCTCTGCACTCAGCAATCCTTTGAGGACACCAAATTCCAAACCGATGTCTGTTGTTTTTGCAACTTCCCAGGTGATGTTTGGATTTGGGGCGCCCGATTGTACCAGTCCCTGGTTAGTTGTTCCGTTAAAAACGTAATTTCCATCATATATGTAAGATGTTAAGTATTGATATGCACCCACCTTGTCATTACCCATTTCTCCATAAGATGCTCTTAATTTCAGGTTATCAACAAAGCTGACACCTTCCATAAACTTTTCCTTTGAAATATTCCAGTTTCCAGATACGCCCGGAAAAAATCCATAACGCCTGTCTACCGGAAAGTTTTGTGAGCCATCATAACGGAATTGAAACTGGATGTTGTAGCGGTTCATATAAGAATACTGGGCCCTTCCAAAATAATTCTCCCTCCCCGTACGGGCTGAAGACCCGTAATTGCTCTGATACAGTTTATCGGCAGTTCCGGCAAAAAGCTCCTGGATTGCACTGCTGGCAAAGACTGTCCTGGCGGCCTCGAGTCTGTAAGCCTGGGTAGAGTTTTGCTCATAGCCTATAAAAGCATCAACCGTGTGCTTTTCAGCAAAGGTATTTTTGTAGGACAATTTGATGTTGGCTGTCTGCGAATTGCTCTGCGGCTCACTCACACCAAGTGTAGGTGTGGCTGCATTAGAGTTAAGCTTCTTTTCATATTCTCCGGTTGTCTTATTCAATTGGTAATAGTAAGTCAAGCCAACCCAGCTTTTGATATAACTGTTGTCATTATCGTAAGCATAAGTACCCTGCAGTGATAGTCCTTTTAAAAAAGGTATCTTGTAATCGGCAGATACATTTCCAAAAAAGGTGCCGTTCTGTGTGTTATTATAACCATAATTCGGGTCACGGGCCATCACTACAGCATTATTGCCAGTCCTGCCAGGGCCGAAAAGACCATTAGGGTAAATTGCATTTTGGGTAGGTACACCAAGATAGATATGTGCATAGTCAAGATGACTCACCTGGACATCTCTTTTACGTCCGGAAAGATCTACTGATACTTTCAAATTATCGTTTACGTTGAAATCCAGGTTGGAACGTACTGAGTATTGCTTGTTATAGGTAGAGCCCTGAATGAACGGAGAATTGGCACTTAGGTAATCTGCAGAAACAAAGTAGTGTGTGTCTTTGCTGCCACCAGAAATTCCAATATCTGTACGGTCCTGCACAGACCAGTTTTTGAAAATCAGTTTAGCCCAGTCTGTATTGGGATGGTTGAGCGGGTCGCTGCCGTTTCTATAAAGTTCAAGATCCTGTGCAGTATAAGGTTCCGACTGCCCTTTGATTCTTTGTTCCAGATTTGCCATTGAGGCATAGGTGAAGGCATCTGCGGTCTCCGGAACACGCATTTGCTGCGACAATCCATGATCATAATTAAGAGTGATTGTTGGTTTGCCCGACACACCACGCTTGGTAGTAATCAAAATCACTCCATTTGCTGCACGGGAGCCATAAATAGCGGCCGAAGCGTCTTTTAAGACAGAGATCGATTCGATATCGTTGGGATTCAGATAGCTTAATCCGGAATAGTCGCGTACTACTCCATCAATTACGTACAAAGGACTGGCATCACCAGTGGTACTTTTACCACGTATAAACACCTCTACTGCCTCTGCGCCAGGCTCACCACCGCGTGAATTGATAGTAACACCGGCCATCCGTCCGGCAAGTCCGGCACCCAGGTTAGCAGCAGGACTGGCAGATATATCCTCAGCGGAGACCTTAGTAATCGCGTTGGAAACTGTTGATTTCGCCTGTGTTCCATAACCCACTACCACCACTTCGTTTAGCTTTCCAGACTCAGGCTGGAGGCTCAGGTTAATTTCATTTTGGCTACCCACAGGAATTTCCTGTTTCTGATAGCCAATAAAAGAAAATACAAGCGTACCGCTTGCCTCGGGAATACTCAGTTTGTATTCTCCCTTGTCATTGGAAGCGGTAGCAGTTCCGCTCTCCTTGTGTTTGATGATCACACCAGGCAGTGGCTCTCCTTTTTCGTCCAGTATTTTACCTTTAATCACAATAGCGATTGTAACGCCCGTAGCAGGATTGTTATTTCTTACGGCCTGTATCTTATCTGTAACAACAATAGTATTGTTCTCGATATTGTAGGAGAGCAATTGCGATGCAAAAACCTGGTTAAGCACCTTTATCAGGTCAGCATTCTGAACCTGAAGGGTAACCAGCCGGCTTTTGCTCACCTGGTCATCGGTGATGACAAAGTTGTAACCTGTCTGACTGCGCACTTCTCGCAGAATCTCCAGCAGACCGGTTTTGTTTTTTTTAATACTTATCTTTTGTGCAAATGAAGCGGCGCTCACCTGCATCAAAGAGATGATCATAAAGATCATGGTTAATCTCATAATTAGCCATATTTGAGGGCATAGCCCAGCAGCTATACCACGTTTCCTGGTAAAATTTTTATACATTTGTAGTCGTTTGGTGAAGCAATACGCCCTTTACTTTCCACGGCGAAGGCGATTGCAGTTAAACAATTGAATGAAATTGTGCCAAAGGCATCCAGGGTCTGACCCGTCAGATCCTGGTTATTACGGGTCAGATTATCGTCGGTGTTTATTCATAGTTTGGTTAATATTTGGTGAATAGTTGATATGGTTAGGTTTTAATTGCCTACATAAATAGTTCTGCCTTCTACTTTAAAATGTACTTTCCGGGTGGATTCGAGAATATTTAATATCACCGAGATGTTTTCAAATTTGGAAACAGAACCATTGAAACTTATTTCGGGGGTATTTGCGGCATAAATAATTTCGACATTATACCATCTTGCCAGATTTTTCATTAAAACTTTCAGCGGGGTACCTTCAAACATAAACTGATTGTTCTTCCAGGCGGTTGCCAGTTCGGTATCTGCTTTGGCAATTTTGAGCTGGTGATGATGGCTGAGCACCTGCTGCCCCGGAGCAACGATTGCTGAGGTGTTACCGGTCTTTGCCCGTATGCTTCCCTCCAGCAAAGTGGTTCTGCTTCCACCTTCATCATGGTAAGCATTCACGTTAAAGTGCGTCCCCAGTACCCGGATCTGCTGATCGTCTGTTTGAACGATAAAAGGATGAATACGGTCTTTGGCCACTTCAAAATAAGCTTCACCTGTCAATTCAACTTTTCGTTCCTTTAAATTCCCAAAACTGGCGGCATACCGCAGTGAGGATGCTGCGTTTAGCCACACCTTTGTACCATCAGACAGGATAACTCTGTACTGGCCCCCTTTTGGGGTTTGAAGCGTATTATATTCAGCAGGTTTACCGGAATGTCGGCTAGCGGGCCCATAAATGATCTCACCATCTGCAGTTTTTCTGATCTGCTCACCGCTAAGCGCCTGAATCGGCCCTGATGAAAGGTTTGCCAGTACAACCTTCTGTCCGCCGGCCAGTACCAGAAAAGCTTTACTGCTTCCCGGTTTAACATCAGCTTTCTTCTTTACATTAGCCAACACCGGTTTTTTTGCAGGGGCAGCCATATAATAGTATCCACTTAACCCGGCAGCCAGGGTAACAAAAACTACTGCAGCTACTTTCCACCAGCTTACACTTCCGGTTTTTGGCTGTATTGATATTTCGCTTTTAATATGGGAAAGGATTCGATCATAACGTTCGTTATATTCCTCTTTGGGAGGAGAAATGGCCGTTTCATTGTTTAATTTCTGCTGGATAAGCTCTTGCAAGACTGCGTACTCCTCCGTACCAAACCAATCGATGAGCTGCTTAAGCTCCGTCGCATTACATTTTCCGAGTAAAAACCTTTCGTAAAGGTCCCGTTGGTTATCTCCTGTAGTCAATTCGCGTATTTTTAGATGATTACGAACGAAACCGGCCGAAGGTCTGCTCAGGTTCATTTTTTTTTCAAAAAAAGGAAGGCCTGCCACACAGGATAAAGAACAACATAAGTTCTACATCTATTTGTGTTTTCTCTATTTATTGTTAGTTTAGTATCAAATTTACCAAATATAATGGCGCTTGACCCTCTAGTTAATGAAAAGGAACTTTTACAATGTCTATGTAATGGGGATGAGTTATCCTTTGAGGTGATCTACCGGCATTATATTGATGCGATTTATCGCCGGTTACTTTATCTGGTAAAATCAGAAGAACTTGCAGAAGAGCTTGCCCAGGATATCTTTATGCGGATATGGGACAGGCGTGCATGTATTGATACCGAAAAATCCTTCAGGTCTTATCTATACAGCATTGCACAAAACCTGGTCACCGATTATTACCGCAGGCTGGCGGTCGACCGGAAATTGCAGCAACATTTGATCAGCACAACCACAGAATCCTACAATCCTATTGAGCTGCACTATCATGCCGAAGGCGAGCGCCATTTACTGTATAAAGCTATAGACAGCCTGCCAGAGCAGCGCAAGAAAGTTTATACCCTGGTTAAACTGGAAGGCAGAAGCTACGAGGAGGTCAGCGAATTGCTGGGCATCTCGGCCTCCACCATCCGTGACCACATTGTTAAAGGAACTAAATCGATCAAACTTTCACTTTTAAAGAACGAATTTGCTGTAATTTTGATTGTGGCTTCAGCAATTACAGACGCCATTTCCAGGAAATGAGCTTTTGATAAGTTCTTGTTCAGGCTATTGGAATAAATCTTAAAAAGTTTGTCAGCAGCAGACCTTGGGCCGTTGGTTTTCGTATCACTTACGAAATAAAACACTACAAGTTCAACAAATTCCAATTGCCGACAATGAGATTTCTGCCACGTCCTTACAATGTATACAGCACTATCATGCTGGCCTGCTTTTCTATTGCAGCATGTTCAGTAAAAAAAGAAACTGCTCCCCTGCCCTACACCGGGGCAGATCCTATGACTACGCTGAGCCAAACCTTTACGCATATTCCCGATTCTGTACAAACCAGCATTTACTGGTATTGGATTTCTGATAATATGTCGGTAGACGGCGTGGTAAAAGATTTGGAATCGATGAAGAAGGTAGGGATCAACAGGGTATTTATTGGTAATATCTGGCAGGATGCCGTAAAACCCGGGAATGTCAAAATCTTCTCAGACGAATGGTGGAAGGTATTGCATGCAGCATTAAAAAAAGCCACAGAACTCAATATCGAGGTGGGCATATTCAATAGTCCGGGCTGGAGCCAGTCGGGCGGCCCCTGGATAAAACCAGAGCAGGCTATGCGTTACCTCAGCACAACTGAAATGATGGTGCATGGCCCTGTTAAACTGGTAAAATTGCTGCAAAAGCCCAACCCTGCGTTTCAGGATGTGAAAGTAATCGCGTACCCTGTACCTGCGGAATATGCCTTGAGTATCATGTCAACTCATCCTGAGGTTGTCACCGCACCGGAAATAAAGGATATCAAAAATGCATTGGATAATGACGGGCAAACAGGTTTCACTATAAAGGAGGGGCAGAAGTTTAGTTTATCCATCAAATCTGAAAGCCCTTATACCGCCCGTAGCCTCACCATCCTACCGCTTTCTGGATCGCTGTATGTGAGCGGAGATATTCAGGCAGAAATAAACGGTGAATACAAAACGATCAGGCAATTTACAGTTAACCGGAATAACGATGCGCTTAATGTAGGATTTAATCCCAAAGCAGCGGGAATCATCTCCATACCAGCCACAACTGCCAACAACTTTCGCATCAATTTTAACCGCGTATCAGATGGGGAAATTGCCGAAATCAAACTATCCTCTACCCCTTATGTTGAACAGTTTGCTGAAAAAACACTGGCAAAGATGTGGCAAAACCCATTTCCAAACTGGGGATCTTATCTCTGGGCAGCCCAGCCCGAGATCAACGACCAGGCATATGTGATTGATCCGGCCAAAGTAATGGATATTTCAAAGTACCTGTCTCCGGATGGTACCCTCTCCTGGAACGTCCCTGCCGGAAACTGGATTATTGAACGTACCGGCATGACGCCTACTCAGGTACAAAATGGCCCTGCATCACCAGAGGGAACAGGCCTTGAAGTGGACAAAATGAGCAGCAAATACGTAGTAGAACATTTCAATGCCTATTTAGGTGAAATTCTAAAACGCATCCCTGCCGAAGACCGCAAGACCTGGAAAGTTGCTGTTCAGGACAGTTACGAGACGGGTGGCGAAAACTGGACTGACGGCTTCACAGCACAGTTCAAAGATACCTACGGTTACGATCCCACGCCCTATATCCCTGTCTTACATGGAAAAGTTGTAGCAAGCGCGGATAGATCAGACCGCTTTCTGTGGGACCTCCGCCGGTTGATCGCCGATAACATTGCCTACAAATATGTAGGCGGACTCAGAGAGATCAGCCACAAATACGGCTTACATACCTGGCTGGAGAACTATGGCCACTGGGGATTTCCCGCAGAATTTCTTCAGTACGGCGGCCAGTCGGACGAGGTAGGCGGTGAATTCTGGAACGAAGACAATCTTGGGAACATAGAAAACAAGGCAGCCTCATCAGCCGCGCATATTTATGGAAAGAATAAGGTTTCGGCCGAATCCTTTACCGCAGGTGAGCAGACCTATGTCAGATACCCGGCCTTATTAAAGAAAAGGGCCGACAGGTTTTTTACAGAAGGTATCAATAATACCCTATTGCACGTTTATATAGAGCAACCGGATGAGGATAAGTCGCCCGGTATCAACACCAATTTCGGAACGGAGTTTAACCGCAAAAACACCTGGTTCTATGATATGGATATCTTTTTACAATATATCAAAAGAGCTAACATGATGCTGCAACAAGGCAATTACGTAGCTGATGCAGCTTATTTCATTGGCGAGGATGCCCCCAAGATGACTGGCGTACAGGATCCAAAACTGCCGCAGGGTTATTCCTTCGATTACATTAATGCTGAGGTGATCAAGAGCCGTGTATCAGTAAAGGATGGCCGGTTAGTGTTACCCGACGGCATGAGTTATAAAATGCTTGTTCTTCCAAAACTAACTAACATCCGGCCCGAAGTACTCCTGAAAATCAAAGAGCTTGTCAACCAGGGAGCAGTAATATGGGGCATGAAACCAGAAACCTCACCAAGCCTGCAGAACTATCCTGAGGCCGACCAGAAGGTAAAAAAACTTGCAGACGAACTTTGGGGCAATATTGATGGAAAAACGGTAAAGGTGAACACCTTCGGTAAAGGAATGGTGATTAGCGGCATGGATATACAGGAGTCTTTAGAGCTGATCAAACTGGCACCAGACTGTAAAATAACGCCAAAGTTAGCAGGAAGCAATATCCTCTTTACGCACCGTACCCTGGCTGATGCCGAAATCTATTTCATCTCCAATCAGGAAGATAAAACCGTCGACTTCAGTGCAGCATTTCGCGCTAGCGGATACACCCCGCAGTTATGGAACCCGGTGGACGGCAGCATTCATGACCTGCCCCAGGCTATGCAAAACGGGGCGCTGACTACTATACCGCTAAAGTTGGCACCAGTGGAGAGTGTATTTATTGTTTTCCGCAAAAAGGGAATGCCTGTAGCAAACCGTTTGGTAAATTACCCTGAGCCCTATAAGATCGTATCTGTAACAACCCCATGGCAGGTTAATTTTGACAGCAAGATGCGCGGACCGGTAAAGCCTGTCACTTTTAAAACGCTGACAGACTGGTCTGTAAGCACGAACGACAGCATCAAATATTACTCAGGTGCAGCCACCTATTACAATAAAATCAATCTGCCAAAGATGAAAGCCGGAGAGACCGTCTACCTCAACCTCGGTATGGTTAAGGCCATCGCAAAAGTAAAAATTAATGGCATCAACTTGGGCGGAGCATGGACTCCACCTTACAGGATTGATGTGAGCAAAGCGCTGAAAGCAGGGAATAATGATATAGAAATAAAAGTGGTAAATACCTGGGTTAACCGTCTGATCGGAGATAGCAGGCTGCCGGTAAATGAACGGAAGACCTGGTTAAATTATAATCCATATACCCCTGCGGGTAAACTGGAACCTTCGGGATTAACCGGACCTGTGACCTTTGAAATCATCAAATAACCCAGCACCATTAAGCACATGAGAACAAAATTTATAACTGTATTATTTTCCCTTTTCTGCCTGGCATCTTACGTTTGCAGGGCGCAGGTTAATGAATTGAAATCCGGATTCCTGCATCCGGCCAACAAATATAAACCAGGGGTTTACTGGTATTTTATGGACGGGAACATGGCAGCAGAATCCATCACTAAAGACCTGGAATCTATGAAGAAAGCAGGGATCGGCAATCTCATTTTTTTAGAAGTAAATGTAGGCGTTCCCCGGGGCCATGTAGATTTTCTAAGTGATGAATGGACCTCTCTCTTTGCTCATGCAGAGAAAGAAGCCAGAAGATTGGGTATTGAAATTACCCTGGGCATTGGGCCCGGCTGGACCGGCAGCGGAGGCCCCTGGGTTAAAGGAGGCCAGTCGATGCAACATCTGGTGTCAAGCGAAACGCTGGTGTCTGCCGCTGACAGGAGAAAGATTGTGTTGCCAGTGCCGCGGCCAAAAACACCTTATTTCGGCGAAGATAGTTTTACGCCGGAATTTAAAGAGAACTGGTTAAAGTATTACCAGGATGTTGCTGTCCTGGCCTTTCCCCTCCCTGCAGGCGACGGGAATATTACAGATCTTGATGAAAAAGCACTTTATCAGCGTGCGCCGTACAGCTCTGGCCTGGTAAAGGCTAACCTGGCAGCGCCAACTCATGCAAAGGGAAATCCTGCATCGGCAATCAAAAAGAACAAAATCATAGATTTAACCGCAAAAATGAGCCCCGATGGAACCTTAAACTGGAACCCTCCTGCCGGGAAGTGGAAAGTAATGCGGTTCGGCAGCAGAAATAATGGTGCAATTACCCGCCCCGCCCCTGCTCCCGGAATTGGTTTTGAAGCCGACAAATTTGATACCACTGCATTAAATGCCCATCTGGATGTCTACCTGGGCAAAATTTTCAAAAAGATGGGTAAAGTTGACCAAAATACTGCCGGAGGTTTAAAGCGGCTACATATGGACAGCTGGGAAATGGGTGCCCAAAACTGGTCGGCTAATTTCAGACGTGAATTCTTAAAAAGAAGAGGTTACGATCCTTTAAAATACTACCCTGTTTATTCCGGTAATATTGTTGGCAGTTTAACGGAAAGTGAACGTTTCTTATGGGACCTCAGGCAAACTTCTCAGGAACTGGTGCTGGAAAATCATGCCGGCCATGTAAAGCAATATGCCAGAAAACATCATCTTACTTTATCAATAGAACCTTATGATATGAACCCGACTTCCGATCTTGCACTCGGTAGCGTTGCGGATGTACCGATGGCCGAATTCTGGAGCAAGGGTAAAGGGTTTAATTCTGCTTATAGCGTAATAGAAGCCACTTCCATAGCACACGTAATGGGACGTTCACTTGTTCCCGCAGAGGCATTCACTGCACAGGACAATGAAGGCTGGAAACAACATCCCGGCTCGATGAAAAACCAGGGCGACTGGGCATTTGCAGCAGGTGTTAACCGCTTCGTTTATCATACTTTTCAAAATCAGTTTTTGCCAGATTCCTTAAAGCCCGGCGCAACGATGGGCCCATACGGGGTACACTGGGACCGCAGCCAGACCTGGTGGCCAATGGTAGGAAGCTATCATGACTATGTAAGCAGGTGCCAATATCTTCTGCAGCAGGGAAGAACAGTTGCCGATGTGTCATATGTTATCCCGGAAGGTGCGCCACACGTATTTGTACCACCTTCATCAGCCATTTTAGGTGATACCATAGGCGACAGAAAATCTTATAACTTTGACGGCATCGCCCCTGCCCAACTGATGCTTGCGTCTGTTAAAGGGAATAAAATTGAATTTCCCGGCGGGGCATCCTACGAAATTTTGGTTTTACCAATATTTGAAACCATGACACCAGAATTGCTGGAAAAAATCGGATCGTTAATTCAACAGGGTGCTACTGTCGTTGGCAATCCACCTCTACGTGCTCCCGGACTTACCGATTATCCGCATGCTGATGCAAAGATCGAATCACTGGTTCACAAAATATGGGGTTCAGAAGATGTGCCGGCTACCTTGGTGTACCGCAAATATGGATCAGGTATGTTGATCTGGGGAAAGCCCATTCTTATGGCAAAAGATAATCTTTATCCGCACTATGACCTAACAGCAAAAATTTTAAAGGGAAAAGGTATTGAGGAGGATTTCAGGTCCGACAACAAAATTAGATATACCCACCGCAGCTCTGCAGACTGGGATATTTATTTTGTTTCAAATACCAGCCCTAACCAGATCAATGCAAATGCCCTATTCAGAAGCGCCAAAGGTGCTCCGGAAGTTTGGAATGCGATTAATGGTAAAACAGCTCAAATAACAAATTTTGAGAAAAAAGGCAGGGTTACCAGCATTCCAATACAGCTGTCTGCCTATGAAAGCGCATTCATAGTTTTTGCCAGGGGAGACAACCGCAAGCCAGTTCCGGCAGCAATCCCTGCTGAAAAAACTTTGCAGATTCTTGACGGGCACTGGAAGATCAATTTCGATAAAAAGTGGGGAGGCCCTAAAGAAATCACTGTTGATTCACTCAGTGACTGGAGCAAAAGTACCAGCGAGGGTATTAAGTTTTATTCTGGCGCAGCTACGTATCATCAGAGCTTTGATTTTAATGGAAGTCAGACAAAGCCTGTTTTTATTGATTTAGGCCTGGTAAAAAACATGGCAAGGGTTTATTTAAACGGGAAAGAAGTTGGCACCCTATGGACTGCTCCCTGGAAGCTGGAGATCAGCGATTTTATCAAAGAGGGGAAAAACGAGATTACAATTGAGGTTGTAAACTTATGGCCAAACAGATTAATCGGTGATGAGCAAAAACCTTATGACGGGATTGTAGGAAATAAATGGCCGGAATGGCTGCTGAAGGGACAGAAGAGAACAAGTGGAAGATTTACATTCACTACAACAAGGCAGTACAGGGCAACTAGTCCTCTATTGCCATCAGGCCTGCTCGGCCCGGTAAAAATTATTCAATAACAGATAAAAAAATTAAGATGCATACAAAAACGAAAGTAAGAGTGGGTTTGTTTGGTGTGGGCCTGGAAGCCTACTGGGAACAATTTGAGGGTTTAAAAGACAGGTTGTCCGGCTATCTGGAAATAGTGGCAAAGGGCTTACAAAGCCTTGACGCTGAAATTATAAATTTAGGCTTGGTTGACTCTCCCGAAATGGCATTTGAATCAGGGAGCAGGTTCAAGGCAGAAGATGTTGATATTCTGTTTCTCTATGTGTCTACCTATGCCCTCTCCGCCACCGTATTGCCGGTTGTAAAAAAAGCAAATGTACCCGTAATCGTACTCAATTTATCACCCGACGCCAGCATGGATTACAAAACATTTAACCGGATGAAGGACAGGACAAAGATGACCGGCGAGTGGCTGGCAAACTGCTCAGCATGTGCTGTTCCCGAAATTGCAAACGTTTTTACCCGCGCCAATATTCCGTTTTTTCAAATTACAGGCATACTCCATGATGATCCGTCGGTATCGCAGGAAATTGAAGAATGGGTAGAAGCAGCCAGGGTTGCGAGGATCATGTATTACAACAGGCTGGGTATTATGGGCAACTACTATGGGGGTATGATGGACATCTATACAGATCTTACCCTGCAATGTGCAACATTTGGAGGCCACATGGAGGTCCTGGAAATTGACGAGCTGTCACACCTTCGTGAATCGGTTACAGCGGGAGAAACCTCAGTTAAACTCGGGGAAATTCAGGGTTTATTTGATGTGCAGTCAGATTGTTCGCCTGCAGAACTTGAAAGGGCCGCCATAACTGCGGTTGCATTGGACAAACTTATCGAAAAGCATAAGCTGGGTTCACTTGCTTATTATCATAAGGGAACAGGGAATGAGGCCAATGAAAACACTGCTGCATCTGTAATCCTGGGCAATTCTATTTTAACAGGTAAAAATATACCTGTTGCCGGTGAGTATGAGATCAAGAATGTTCAGGCCATGAAAATCATGGACAGTTTTGGTGCAGGTGGTTCATTTACTGAATACTATGCAATGGATTACACTGATGATGTGGTGCTAATGGGGCATGACGGGCCATGCCATCCCGAGATTGCTGAAGGAAAGATAAAAGTAAAACCCCTGGAGGTCTACCACGGAAAAGTCGGGAACGGTTTATCAGTAGAGATGTCTGTTAAACATGGCGCTGTAACCTTACTGTCCGTTGTAGAAAGTGGCGACGGAAAACTTAAATTACTGGTTGCTGAGGGAGAATCCGTTGCAGGCGACATCCTTGAAATTGGGAATACCAACAGCAGGTATAAATTCGATATTGGTGCCAGAAAGTTTGTGGAAAGCTGGAATAGTCATGGTCCCGCTCACCACTGTGCGGTTGGAAAAGGGAGTATTGCATCAAAAATCAAAAAATTAGGACAGATATTAAAAATTGATACGATTCAGGTTTGTTAACGTTAGTTATAAACTACCTGCAAGCATTAACACCACTTGCAGGCAATAAAAGAATACTGCTATGGCTTTTTCTAAAATATTGTGATTAAGCCATACCACCATTAACGCCAATGTTTTGTGCATTGATCCATTTTGCCTGGTCGCCAGCAAGGAATAGTACTATTTCTGCAATGTCAGCAGGTTCTCCTATGCGGTTAAATGATGAAAGCGAAGCCAGTCGGTCAATCACTTCCTGCGGTTTGCCATTGGTAAATAATTCGGTATTTGTCGGACCCGGAGAGACCGAGTTAACGTTGATTCCACGGCTTCCAACTTCTTTTGAAAACACCCTGGTGAGTTGCTCTACAGCCGATTTTGTCGCAACATAAATTGCGTAATGCGGAAGCATAATGCGGTTTACCGATGTCGAGAAGTTAATGATGCTGCCATTATCTGCCAGTTTGGTGGCTGCCTCTCTTAATGTATTGAAAACACCCTTTACATTGATGTCGAACTGGCGGCTGAAGTCTTCATCCGTCGTGTCCTTTATCGGCTTGGTGATCATAATTCCCGCATTGTTAATCAGCACGTCTATCCGTCCGAAATGGGCTATACTGCTGTCAAACAGCTCTTTCACATCGCTTGCCTTACTTACATCTGCCTGTAAAGCGATAGCTTCACCACCGGCAGCAATGATGTCATTGACAACCTTCTCTGCTGCGTCTGTACCATTGGCAAAGTTTACAATTACTTTGGCTCCTGCTTCAGCCAATCTACCTGATATTTCTGCGCCGATACCTCTTGAACCTCCTGTTACCAGTATAACTTTGTTGCTTAGATTTTTCATTTTGTTATCATTTGATTTGATAGAACAAAAATAGCAGCTGTAAACACTATGCCCGTTACAAGGAATACAGTAATGGTTGCAAATAATAAATAAGGAGGTACAGCTAACGCAATCGCGCTTTGGATATTATTTATGGTTCAGCCCTTTGCGGAATACTACCGGAGATGTGCCGGTGTGCTTTCTAAAGTAATTGCTGAAATGTGCAGTCTCAGAAAATCCCAACCGATAACTAATTTCCTTGATAGAAACAGCCGTATTTTGCAGTAGTGATTTGGCCTCAGCGATGGTTTTATCAGCGATCCAGACAGCGATTGGCTTACCGGTTTTGGATTTGATCACGTTGCTTAAATAATTAGGATGCAGGTTCTGCGCTTCTGCATAATCGGCAACCCTGAACGCAAGTTCTACTTTTCCGCTGCTTAGTTCACGGTAATGTTTCTCGAGCAGCTGTTTGAAAGACCGGACAATCTGTGAACTCCGGTTACCTTCATAAATGGGGTTATAATCCTGCCAAAAATATTCTTTTATTTTGTAAAGAAGTGCAGATAACAAATGCCCTATGATCTTTTGCTTATTATCAGATTCTCCCTTGTATTCTAAATCTATTAAAAGGTACAGGTTTTCAAAAGCCTTGTAACACTCCGGATCAACTACTTTTGGGCTTACGGTTTCTGTAAGTAAAAAGGGAAACTCATTAAATACCTCTCTCCCTACATATTCTTTTAGGAATGTTTCGTCAAATGTAATCAGGTAGACCTCATCGATCCGCTCCCAGCTAAAGGTGCGGTAGTTACTTGGATTGGTAAAGTAAACTGTACCTGATTCTGTACGGAAGGATTGTTCATCGATGGTATAATGACCGGCACCATCCTTAACAAAAAGAAATGAGAAATACTCCGGCCGGAAAGATGCCGACTGATAAGGCAGCTCGAAATGTATATCTTTGAGATTAACAATAGATATTCCATTAACTGGCCTTACCCAATCTATGGGCAGGTCCAATTGCCTATATAACTCAGGAAGAGATTTTGACCCGGAACCGTTTTCCATAATTTTACTTATCGGATTGTTACAATATTACGAAAACTAAGCAGGGATTGCCGTTGGCGGGTAACCATATTGTTTTTTAAACGCAAAGGAAAAATGCGAAAGATTTTCAAATCCAACTTCAAAGTATACTTCTACAGGTTTCCGGTGCTTTAATTTGATCTCCTGATGCGCGAGTTGCAGGCGTTTCATTGTCAGCCATTTTTGCGGCGTAGTATGAAAAAGCGCTTTAAAATCTTTCTTAAATGTCGTCAAACTGCGGCCAGTCAGATAGCAGAATTTGTCCAGCGTAAGGTTGAACATGTAATTCCGCTCCATAAAATCGGCCATGTTCAATTTTCCAGGATCTTCAAAATTGCTGAGCAATGCATCAAGTTCAGGCCGGATTGTGCGCAGGATAGTGATCGCTTCCTCGATCTTGACCGCCGCGATGCTTTCGGGAAGTTCATCTGCCATCTCCAGGTATGGCATTAGAGAAACAAAAAAACTTTCGAATAAGGGATGATTTTTGAAGGTGCGGACATGTAGTTCCCGATCAGCTTTACCTGCAAAGGAATTCTTCGCATAATACCGCTGCAAGCGTTCCGGACTGATATACATCAGCACCGAACGGTACATCCTCCCGTCTTTTGGGTACTTAATTACCGTAGTAAGTGTATTTCTGGGAAACAGTAAAATATCTCCTGCACCGAAAGTGTAAGTTTTGTCAGCCTGAACGACACGCATTTCACCTGAAAGGATTTTGACGATGGCGTGCCGCTCGATCAGTATCTCCCGCTGAAAGTATTTTTCTTCGATACAGGCCAGCATGATATCTGCGCTGGTCATACCTTTTTGCTCATTCATGTAATCTCCTTTTAACAAAGTTAAGAAAATGAAAAGAGATGCCTATAGGGCTTCTCTTTCCTGTGTTTGTCAAATAGCAAAATAGCGGTGCCGCTGCTGAAATGGATTATTTGATTTCAAATTTTATACCAGTAAGTTGTTCACTGACATCCCATAATCTGACTGCTGTAGCGGGATCGATCGCATATGGCGTTACGCCTCCAGGCAGGTCTAATGAGTTCAGTTCTTTAAAATCATTAGTTGTGTTGTCAATTTGGGCAACATCGGTGTTCTCGCAATAAAGCCCACCCAAACCATTCAATTGGGGGCTCGTAGCAGCCCATACGGTAGTAGAAGCCCCCTGTGAAATCGTTTTCATGCCCATGTCCGGATTATGCAACACATTACCATTACTATCATACACCCCGATTTTTATCAATTGTTCCTTAGATAAATAACGCTTAAGGTCGGTTTCGACGATTGCGCCGGGATGCAGCGAAAATGATCGTACATCGTATTGCTTTGCCCTTTTATCAAGTTCCAGAGAGAAGAGGATATTGGCGGTTTTAGATTGCCCATAACCAAGCAGTGTTTCGTATTCCCGGCTTACAAAGTTCGGATCTTCGAAGTTGAATGGCCCAAAATGGTGGCCCCAGGAAGAAACGTTAATTACCCTGGCTCCCTGTGCTTGTTTCAAAGCAAGCCAAAGTGCTGCTGTCAGCTGAAAGTGCCCAAGGTGATTGGTGGAGAGCTGTGATTCGTACCCACGCGCGTCCCGCCTCAGAGGCACCCACATGATACCCGCATTATTGATCAGCAGATGTAACGGCCTTCCTGAAGAAAGAAACTGTTTAGCGAACTCGTTAATGGACAAGGGATCCATCAGGTCCATATAGGCTATTTCAACATTTTCCAGGCCTGAAAGACTTGCAGCAGCCTTTCTCAGATCGCGTGCCGGTACAATAACTGTAGCACCCGCCTCGATAAAGGTTTTAGTTGTCTGGAGCCCAATACCGGCATAACCACCGGTAATAATAGCCGTTTTACCGCTTAGGTCAATTCCATTAATTACATCTTCTGTTGTTGAGGCAGCATTAAAGCCTGACCCAACTGGGCCTTGTTGTGAGATTGAATTTGTATACGACATATTGAGAATATTTATTATGCTCAAATTTACTTTCTAACGAAGACCTCAACTTTGTTCAGAAGTCGTATTTGCTTTGTTTAAAAGGTTATAAGTGATTTAATTTTTTAAAATTTCTGCTCAATACAAAAGCGCCACAATCAATTGTTTTCTTATCAATGCTTTGGGGATCCTGTATAATTATTCATGTTCTCTATAGCCCTCAACAGGGTAGAAAATTGTGAGAGCTCATCTTCCATTTACTATTTCTTTCATGTAAACTTCTGTCACCATAAATGCATGACCACTTCTTTTCTTCCTACCACACCTAAAAGACCGATATCGTTTAATAGTATGACTGTGTTGTTTTCGCCGAAATGGTCTATCAGTGATAACGGCAACATCATAAATAGGATTATTAAAGCGCCGAAGATATACTTTCTCATAACTGTTTATATTCGATTTATACTTGAAGGTTGTTAAAGCAAAACTAAAATCAGATGAGAATCCCGGGCTTTCTGAATTAAAACGAATAAATGAGCATAAAAATGAATTATCAAAGGCATCAGATAGAAAAAGGTCAACGGCTGTTCCCAAGCCGGTCACTTGAGTTGATATTAGCGCACTAAAAGGCCTCATCGGTAAGCTCCTTATTAACCATTGCACCAGCAAAACCGCCACTGTAAACAGAATTCGAAACAGCACGCATCATCGACGAATTATCACCACAGGCATAAATACCTTTTACGGTCGTTTTTTGAAAATTATCGATAGCAATGTATCCATGTTCGGTGAGTTCGCAACCCAGATAATGTGGAAGATCGGAGTGCTGAGTAAAAGGTACCGCAGCATATATAGCATCATAGTTTAACCCGGTGCCGTCTTCAAATATCACATGGCTTAGCAGCCCATTTTCATGCTGTATTTCGGATATGCTAATTTCTACAACTTCAATATTGTTTCTGTTGATCTTAGCAAGATCTTCAGTATTGAAATCAGCATTACCCATTGTAAAGATTGTAATATCTTTGGTTAGATTGTTCACTAATGATGACAGGTGAACTGCTTTTGCTCCATTTGCCAAAATCCCAGTTTTTTGATTCCTTAGCTCAAAGCCGTGACAGTAAGGACAATGAACTACAGATATCCCCCAGCATTCTGCAAATCCTTTAATATTGGGCATTTGATCCTTGATCCCTGTTGCAAAAATCAATTTTTTTGCCTGAAAACTTCTGCCCTCCTCAGTAGAAATAACAAATCCATTTTTAATCTCTTTACCACTGGTAACCAGGTCATTTAAAAACTGAACACTATCATATTTTAATACTTCCGCTCTGGCTTTCGCAGCAATAACTGCCGGCTCCACTCCATCCTGAGTAAGAAAATTATGGGAATGGGGAGTTTGGCGGTTACAAGGTAACCCACTGTCGATAATCAAAACACTTCGCGATGAGCGCCCCAATGCCATCGCTGCTGATAAGCCTGCATAACTGCCGCCTATAATAATTACTTCGAAATTGTTAAGTTCTGTCATAGTTTAAATACTTTAGTAACTTTCAGGAGCGCATTTAAAATCGATGAAAGCTGATTACAAAGATACATTGCCTAAGCAATAATGCAACATTGTAGCAAATAAAACTATTTTGATGTAGATCAATGTGCAGCTGAATGTTGTCCGTTAGCTTCGCAAAATATTTTATTTTATGTCATCACCATCAAACTTGCAAAGGGAAAACTTAGATCAGGAGCACAACCTCACAAAAACACTGATCACTATCTTCAGTATCATTTTCCTCGAATTTTTGATCATGGGAATATCTTTGGGAATTATACCCTTATATGTCCATGATACTTTGAAATTCAGCAATGTGATCGTGGGTCTGGTCATCGGTCTGCAATACGCTGCTACCCTACTTACACGTCATTTCGCTGGTAAGATGGCTGATACAAAGGGCGGTAAAAAGTCAGTAATTATGGGTATCTATTTATCTGCTTTTTCAGGGTTCTTCTGCCTGGCATCTTACTGGTTGGAGATCACTCCTACACTTAGCCTGATATCCCTTTGCCTCGGAAGAATATTGTTGGGCATTGGCGAGAGTTATCTTGTCATCGGCATTTTCGCCTGGGGATTTTCATTGGTAAGTTCAAAAAACGTAGGAAAAGTAATGGTGTGGAACGGAATGGGAATGTACGGCGGTATGGCTTGTGGTGCTCCTTTAGGCATTTGGCTGACATCAGCATTCTCTCTACCAATAGCTTTTTCAGGGATTATCATTTTTCCGGCACTTAGTTATGTAGCTATGTCGTTTCTTAAATCAGTCCCTATTCCCATGAATGTGCCGAGGCTTCCTTTTTACAAAGCAGTACATCTGGTCTGGCAATCTGGAAGCGGACTTGCACTGGCAAGCATCGGATTTGGTGGAATTGCGTCTTTCATCACCTTGTATTTTATTCAGCGTTCCTGGGAAGGCGCATCTTTGGCACTCACCGCATTTGGAGCCGGATACATAGTTATGCGCCTGTTCTTTGCACATTTCCCGGATAAGTTTGGAGGAGCGAGAGTTGCGATGGTTTCACTCTTGATTGAAATTGTGGGACAGTTATTGATCTGGAAAGCGCCCAATGCTTTTGCAGGTATAGCTGGTGCAGGGTTAACTGGAATAGGAATGTCTCTGGTTTTCCCTTCGTTTGGATTAATAGCGGTGAAAAAAGTAACTACCGAGAACCGTGGAATGGCCATGGCTGCCTACAATGCATTTTTCGATCTGGGTGTAGGTTTAACCGCCCCTGTGGCTGGCTTGGTTGCAGGATCAGGCAATTACAGCAACATCTATATTCTTGGCGCTGTTGCTGCTGCATTGAGTGCACTGCTGGCTTATTTCGAGTACAAAAAAGGTATAGCGGAAGAAAGGCAAACTGAACCTAAACTTGCGTAGATTTACAGGATGGCAAAAGCGGCACTGGCAGAATATATCAATAACATTGTTCAGCTCACAGAAGAGCAGCTGCAGCTTGCTCTATCCTATTTCAAACCTTCTTTTCATAATAAATTTGAGCATTTGGTGAATGAGGGCATGGTTTGTCAATACATAAACTTTGTGAACAAGGGTTGCCTGCGTATCTATTTTTTGCGTGAGGACGGACAGGAAACAACTCGTCATTTTGCATTTGAAAACCAGTTTGCAACTGGCCTTGCAAGTTTTATTACAGAGAAGCCATCCTTCGAGAACATACAGGTTATGGAAGACAGTGACTTACTGCGTATCTCTCGCAAGGACTTCTATTACCTCCTGAATGTCATTCCCGCCTGGGAGAAATTTTACAGATATTATCTGGAAAACGCCTATATCAACAATCTTGAAATCTTTCATCGTGAGGTGACTAAAGATGCAGAATTACGCTATAAAGAACTCCTTGCCCGCAATCCGGAGGTGGTAAGAAGATTGTCTAACAAAGTCGTCGCTTCGTATCTGAATATGTCACCCGAAACGCTTAGCCGCATGAAGTCAAGATAATCTTTGAATATCTTACTTATTGATTTGAATATCTTTAATCCCCCATTACAGGGGCCCATAACTTTGTTCCATCATCCTGAGCACACAGGAATAAATAAGGATAAACAACCTACCTTCTGCATTAGCATTTGATAAGTAACAGATCAGACTGAAATCACAGAAGCCGTAGCACAACTAAGTGCTACGGCTTCTGCTTTTGTAAACGCTGCAGAGCTGTAAATACTGCAGCAGGACTTTAGAATACTATTGAGTCACTGTTTCAGTCCCCTCAGCAGAACCAACTGCAATTAACATCGGTGCATCAACTATAAATTTGTCCAGTACTCCGTCGGCAATCATAATTGAACCGCCAAAGCGGGTTGCTCCCGGTATAGTCTGGATAGCGGTTGCTTGCTTAACATAACTTTTAGCACTGGCAAAATAACGCGGAGCTGCCGAGCTTCCTTTATCCGCGGCATCAAGACCGGCTGCAGTCAAT
>NZ_JBEVDX010000133.1:0-45581 GCF_040513095.1 Pedobacter sp.
TAGAAAGTAATAAAAAGATAGAAACTCCTAAGCAGATAAGCTTGGAGCAGTTTAACTACAAGATTGACTCTTTGAAAAAACAATTTAATGTTGATACATTAAAAAATAAGAAAAGTCTACCTGACATATCTAATAAATCTTAAAATAAAACGAACACTAGGATTTGCAAGCTACTCTTCTAATAAATAAATCAATTGCTTATCTTAATATTGATTTAACCTTTACATCTGATAAAATGTTTGAATAATGTTTGACAGATGAAAAAATGAACCTTACAACTATTTGAAAAACAAGCTTTTAAAAGTGAAATAAAAAGGATTGAAAATCCTTGTGTCGCCGGTTCGATCCCGGCCCACACCACTTCTACTGAAAGCCTGTTTTCATATCGAAAACAGGCTTTTTTGCGTTTTAAAGTGTCTTATAAAGCCACAGAAAAAAGAGAGAAAAAAACATTTTGACTTCTAAATAACAGCATCCAATTTCTGCAAAAAGCTCCTTGCAGATAATCCTTCAGTGTGAGGGCTCATCAGCCGGGTAGTGATGATACCCACACTGAGCTCTGTCAAAAATAACGTCATTACAAAACTTTATCTGCAAATTACCTGTTTACTTGGAAACTTTTCTTTCTATAGGTTTTAAGCTGATAATAGCCAGGTACCTGATGCTCGGTGAGCGCCTGTAAACAGTTTTGTGGGACGGATGATTTAAATACAGAACGGTACTTTTTATTATGGATATTTTACTTGTGGCAGGTCCGGGTATATCGCTCAAAGAGCCTTATAACAGCGGCATAGAGGCCTTTATCGTTTCACTTGCCAATCAACTCATGGATGAGGGGCACGTTGTAAATGTTGTTGCTGATAATGCGGAACCTGACGCTAAATTCAAAGTTGTCAATCCGTTTAAGAGCTCAGCTTCAGATAGGTCCAATTTTTTTAAACGTATTAAAGAAACGTTTCAGTTCAGGAAGCTGGATGTCAGTTCCTATGATATCATCCACTATAATATGTTTTACCCGCACTTGTTAAAAGCAGGACTGCATTTCAAAAAAAAATCGCTTCTGACCTTACATTCACCGGTCGACAAAAAACGAACATCAGTATATAAAAAACTTTTCCGGCAAGGCAATATAACATTCGTAGCCATATCAGAAAGAGTAAAACAGCACTGGGACCAGGCGCTGGGTATGGATTTGCCGCTCATCAATAACGGAATAAACATAGATATCTGGCCCACGAAAAAACCAGAGGATCGTGACTATCTGCTTTGGTCGGCAAGAATAAATGCTAAAAAGAATGTCGCTGCTGCTATTAGCCTGGCAATAGAAATGCAGCTTCCGCTTAAAATTGCAGGGAGAATTACAGATCAACAGTATTTCGATGAGGCGGTTAAACCTTATCTGAATGACCGGATTAAATATGTTGGGCATGTGACGCAGCGTGAACTGAGCACTTTGGCCAGTAAAGCCTCCGCTTATCTTGCAACGGCAACATGGCAGGAACCTTTTGGACTGTCAGCTCTGGAGATGTTGGCTAGCGGCGTACCGGTTATAGGCTTTAATACCGCAGTCCCGCCAGACTGGCTGCATGAGAGCGTTTTAACTACCGCTTCTCTCCGTTGGCAAGACCTGACCGTGCTGTTGACCAGGAGTAAGGACATCAGCCCGGGGAGCTGTAAAGAATTTGCATCTAACATGAATATCCAGAATATGGCCTCACAATATATATTACTTTATAGACAGATGTTGATGCAGAATAGTACGGCAAAAGAACTCGCAAATCCGGATGACCGTCAGTTTCAGATAATTTCCCGGCAAACACAGACAGAGCAATAACCTAGCCTATGAAAATTGCCGTTATAGCTAAAACCAGACTACCAATAGCTGAACCATTTAGAGGTGGCCTGGAAGCGTTTACTCACGCCTTGTGTAAAGAGTACATACGTCTTGGGCATAAAATTGTATTGTATGCGCATGCAGATAGCGATCCGGATCTGCATATAAAGGGATTTTATGGTGATGAGCACCGGGAAAGCGAACACTTCGAAATTTATGAGAACGATGAGTATCTCTCCATTCTGAAAGATATTGAACAAAAAGACTTCGATATCGTTCATAACAATTCAACCCATGAACTGCCTATACTCTGGGGAGTGAAGGCCCCGGTACCGGTAGTTACAACCATACATACACCGCCGATCAGCAAATTAAAAGCAGCGATCAAGATTTGCTCAGGTTCTGAAAATCTTCATTTCGTTATGCCTTCAAAATCATTTCAACTGACCTGGCAACCTTATATGGATAAGGGTTCAATCGTAATCTATAATGGTGTCGACCTGGAAAAGTGGCCTCTCGTGCGCACAACTAGGGATTATTTGTTTTGGTTCGGAAGGATTGTGTACGCCAAAGGTCTGGATATCGTGATGGACGCGGCCCATGAAACCAATATGCCCCTGAAATTTGCCGGACCGATAGATGATCAAAGTTATTTTAACGAACAGATCAGGCCCCGCATAGCAGAAAATGACGTTTACCTTGGTCATTTAAAGCAGTCTGAGATACAATTGCATATGAAAGGAGCTGCTGCCATCGTAAATGCATCACGCTGGGAAGAGCCATTTGGCCTCACTAACATAGAAGCGATGTCGTCGGGAGTGCCCCTGGCCGGGTTCGACAGAGGCGCTTTTACTGAGTTGATAGCTATTGACAGTGGAGTTGTGGCAGAGCAAAGAAATGTGAGTTCCCTTGCAAAAGCAATCACTGATGCGGTACAGATGGATAGCAATAAAGTCAGGCGCCATGCTGAAATGTTCTCTTTGACAACGATGGCCAGGAACTATATAAATTATTTTAAGGAATTGCTATGAAAATACTTATAGTTGCCGGACCATTTATCTCTCTCCGTGAGCCTTACAACGGTGGCACAGAGGTATTCATTACTGAGCACGCCAATGAATTGGTGCGCATGGGCCATACCGTTGATGTGATAGCCAAAGACGCTGATGAAAAAAACCTGTTCCAGGTGATCGAATTTCATGAGAGTCCCTTCAGCATGAAGGATGAATCATACCGGGCCTGCCCGGAATGGCTCGGACAGCAACATTACCAAACCTTGCAGTACGGCATGTTTGATGTAAGTAGCTACGATGTCATTCACTACAACTCATTTATCCCCGAAATTTATGCCGTAGGCGCGCTCTTAAAAACGCCGGGAGTACTTACATTACATCTGCCGCCAATAGAAAAGTTTGTATTAATGTATAAGTTTTTTATTAAGCATGCGACTGTATACCCTGTCGGTGTATCAGGCAGAATGAGCAGACAATGGCAGCCATTACTTGGCAGGGATGTGGAAACAGTCTTAAATGGAATATCAGTGCAAAATTGGAAACTGCAGGCACAAACTCCTGATGGATATCTGTTATGGTGCGGGCGTATCACAAAAGAAAAGAATGTTGAAGCCGCCATAGAACTAGCCAATCACTTGAAACAGCCACTTAAGATCGTCGGCTCTATATTTGACGAAGAATATTTCCGTAATAATGTCCAGCCATACCTGAATGATCAGATCGTATATATCTCCCATGTTAACCAGCAACAGCTAAATGAACTTGCAGCAGGCGCTTCGGCTTATCTGGCAACTTCTACCTGGGAGGAGCCTTTTGGACTGGTCATCGTGGAGATGCTTGCCTGCGGTCTGCCCGTCGTAGGGTTTAATACCGCTATACCGCCGGAACTGCGCGATGAGCATGTCGCTATAGCAGTTGACTCCCACCGTTGGCAGGATCTGATAAAGCCATTGGATACCGCCAAGCAATCGAGTCCGGAAGCTTGCAGAAATTTTTCGGCATCGTTTGACATGAAAAAAACGACTGCAGCATATATCAGGATCTATGATCGCATTGCAGAAAAAGTAAGCCTGTTATGAAGCCGACTCTATTTTACTTTGTACATGCGCATGGTAATGGCCACAGGGCAACGTTCAATATGCTGTATCCGGCATTATCCGTCTTTTTTAAAATTATTGCAATAACTACAAATCACGAAATCACCACTTATTTACAGGGAAAGCATGATGTTCAAGTGCTGGAGCTGCCTCCAAAGTACCCGCCTGGATACGTGGTACCGGAGCACACATTTTCCAAAGCATTTGAGGTTACACCTTATGCGATTGAACCTGCAGGCCGGGCAAAAGCTTTGGCCGAAGCGATTGAACACTATAGGCCAAAAGCATTCTACTGTGACGGCATCCCTGAGTTAGCCGTCATGGTGCGGGGCATGGGCGTGCCAGTCGTTCTGGTGCACCTGCCGGGAAATATTGTGCAGGATCCAACACAGGTATTTGCGCACGAACTGGCCGATCATATCGTTGCTCATTTTCCCTCCTTTTTAGAACAGCCCGACTACCGGTTTGCAGCCAAAACTTACTACAGCGGATATCTTTCACAGTATGCTGGCCAGGTTTTACAGCCAAGCAATGGTGACTGTGCCAATCAGGTTACAGTCTTGCTGGGTTATGATAACTACGATATATCGGTGCTGCGCAATATGACACAAGATCAGAACACGGAATTTACCATTGTAGGGAACAAACATGATTATGATTTAGGTGAAAATTGTAAACTGTTGGGAGCTGTGAAGGACATTAGCCAGGCCATTGCGGGAGAGATAGTGATTTCTGCCGCCGGGCAGAATACCATCGCGGAACTTTTATCGCTCGGAAAACGCCTGATTCTGCTCCCGGAGCAAAGACCATACGACGAACAAACAGTACATGCGGAGGTTCTGTCTCAGCAGGAAGTTGCGCTGCTGGCCCAGGAAACTTTCAGTGCTGAACAATGGCAAATAGTGATACAGAACGCAAAGGTATTTAATCCTTTCAGGAAAAATTTGGTGAGTGCATCATCACCACAGGAATTAACAAATCAAATGAGGAAATGGTATGACTGAATTCAGTATTGTAACAATTGTTAAAGGGAGGAGAAAGCAGTTAGCTAATCTGCTTCATTCTATAAAAGGATCTGAGATGCTTCCTTACGATATACAAATCGTTTGTATGGATGCCCCGGATGGAATAGCGAATGCTGATGGTCTGAACGTAAATATCCATGTCATTAATGATGCTCATGAGTTGCCATTAGCTGCAGCGCGCAATACGGGAATTTCTGCTGCAAAAACAGGTAAAGTGATTTTTATAGACGTGGACTGCATTGTATCGCCAACCTTGTTCGGAAATATGCTGAGGGAATTGCAGGCAGATAACATCATTGCAGCCTATCCTTTGTATTTGCCCATGGTGCCGGATACAGGAAATTACAATGAATTAAAAGAAAGAGCTTTAACACATCCTGACAGAGCGCGCATATCGGCTGGGACAGCGGTTCCGCATCTGCAATTCTGGTCATTAATATTCGCTGTACAGAAGCAAACGTTTGAGGAAATTGGTGGCTTTGACGAGTCCTTTACAGGGTATGGGGCAGAAGATACAGATTTTGCAATGATGTTTCATCAGGCGGGTGTGAAGCAGATCTTCGTACCTGATCATGTATTACACCAGTATCATGATAAGCATGACCCTCCTTTGAACCATTTCGATTCGATTATTGAAAATGCTGCGCGGTATAAGCAGAAATGGGGTGTGTTGCCCATGCAAAAGTGGTTGAAAGCTTTTGAAGCAATGGGCCTGATTAAAATAGACCAGGCAGATGACATCATCGTGAAGCAACAGCCTACGGATAGCCAGGTCAAAAACAGTGTTTCCTTGTATCCGTATTGATAAAATCAATCTCTGCAGCAGCTACCTCTGATAAAAATTAATTCCCTTAAACTATTGGTGATGTTTTTCTAACCCTTCTATCTGCTGTTCCAGTTTTTTGATATTCAATACCCAAAGGATGACGGCACATAGTACCATCATGACAGCGAAAAACATAAAGGATATTTCCCAGTTAAAGCTGTTCTTCACAGGGCTGATCAGCGCTGCGCCAACCATAGAACCTACAGCTCCAATAGTCATGTAAAAAGTAAACTGACTGGCGGAGACCCGCTTGGAGCAGCATTGCATGGCGATGGCAAACACTCCGATTTTTGCAAAGGCATTTACCCAGCGGTAAACCACAATATAACTGTATAGAAAGCCTGTGTCTTTCCAGTACTGATCCAGGAAACCTAACAACAGTGTCTGCGCGCATATAAAGAAGAAATAAAGATAAATCATACGCTTGATACCGAAGCGTTCAATGAGCCAGCCGCCCAGCAAAATACCTGCAACGCCGCCGGTCAGGTCCGCCACAGCAAATGCGTTGGAATAATATACGTGCGTCCAGCCGGTAACTTTCACCGCAAAGATTGGCAGCAGCTTTTCGAAGTAGTTATATGATCCCTGCGACAAGAATAAAAGCAGGGCCAGTAAAAAAGCATTTCTGAGGCTGAAGGCAGCATACAGGGAACGATACATCTCCATCCAGCTGCTAATCTGTATTTGCTCATTGCTCTTGTTCGCCTGCCCGTCCGACCAGGGGAACAACCTTTCCTCCTGATGCTCTCTGATAAGTATCGGTACCAGGGTAATCAGCCCTACTGCAAGGCCAATGGTAGCTGTTGATATAAAAAAATTATACCGTTCAAGCAGCCAGGTGCTCAGGGCCAGGGCAAAGGAACTGCCGATCATACGGGCACCGCCCATAAAAGCATTTGCACGTGCCTGCTCTTCTGCTGGTATGTTATCAACCGCCAGGCCATCTGTAGCGGCATCCTGCGCCGCCCCGAAAATAGATACCAGAAATCCCCCTGCTACCAGTAAAGAGAGATGATTCAACGGATCTTTAATAGAAGCCATGATCAGCAAGCTTAAAAACAAGCCGGTCTGACAAATAATTACCCAGGGCCGCTTGCGCCCCATAGGTAAAAAAGTATACCGGTCCATCATCGGGGCGATAAAAAACTTAAAAGTCCAGGGCATCGCACAGGCCACATCAAAGGCACCAATTTCGGTAACGCTTTTATTGTTCATGGCCATCCATGCCGGGATACCGATAAATAAAATGCCCATTGGCAATCCTTCAGCAAAATACAAAGCAATGAAGGTGAAATATCTTAACGAAACACGCTCCGCCAGGGAAGATAACCGGATTTTTAATTTCATAAGCAGGAGCTAATAACCTTTTATATTAAGGAAACACAGGGAGTTTGGTAAACTGATCAGCAAGGGGTTTGGGCACATTCGGATTGGTGTTAATTTCCACCTGCGGATAAATAAACCGCTGAGGCCTTTGGCTACCAGTATTTAAAGGTATAGGCAACTGTACCAGAGGAACAGCACCGGCGAGGCGGCGGTAGTCGTTGAATGCCTCGTACTGCATGAGGAAACAGATATAACGCTGCGAAATGATTTCATACAATAATGCAATCTGCAAATTGGCCGAACCGGTACTATTGGCCAAACCTGCAGGGCCAAAATCAGCCAGAGTGTATGCATCATATCTGCGGCCCGTACTGCTGAAGGTGCGTCCATTGATTACGCCATTGTTAAGGCTTGCTCTCACACTATTCAAGGCTGCCAGTGCTTCATTATATTGCCCTAGCCTTGCCTGAGCTTCAGCCAGAATCAGCTGGTTCTCATAAAAGGTGAGTAGCGGATGTGCTGCGCTTGCCACAAATGCGCCATCAACTGTATTGCCATCGAGGCTGTTAGTAGCTGTGATGCCTGTTTTAAAGAAGTAATTGTACAAAGCAGTTTCGTCTGTCTTGGTGTTGGCGGAACGTATTCGCGACTGCATGAGTTTAGCCAGGTACGACCCATCAAAGCCAACATCGCCAATACGTGATACGGCAAAGAAATCATAGTTCTGGTTAATATCAACACCTATAGCTGACCCATGAGGTATCAGTGCGTCAGCATCCGCAGCTGCAATGCCTTGCTGTGCATATTTCAGGGCTTGTGCATAATCGCCGATATGCAGATATAATCTTGCCTTTAAGGTGTTAGCCGCAGCTTTCCATTTTTTTACATCTCCCTTGTAAATAAAATCTTTGGCTGGGTAGGCAGAGCCGGTGGATGCAGAAAGATTGATAACTGCATTATCCAGCGTGCTTTGCAGTGCAGCATAGACATCCAGCTGTTTATCAAAAACAGGTGTAGGATACCGGACTGCATCAAAAGCCTGGCTGTAGGGAACATCACCATATAAATCGGTGGCTTTGGCAATCACCAAAGCTTCGAGCACCTGGCCAATACCTTTTCCCCAGGCATTGCCTGCTGAATCTGCCTTCAATTGCATCAGACGGGCCTGACCGGCCACGGGATACAACGGGACCCATGTAAAATTCTGCGCTGATACGATGTATTGGGCATACCCCAGATGTGCACGCGACAAGCCTGTCAGTTGCCCGGCCCACATGGCGGCAATACGTACATCAGTATCCTCGTGCAGCAGACCTACACCTAATAAGGTTCCACCCATCAGTGTCTGCAGATCCACATTAGTGACTGCATTTGGATTGGCGTTGATATCAGGATTGTCAAACAGTTTTTTGCAGCTGTTTAACGTGCCGAGGGCTAAAACGGCACACATCAGTACAACAGTAGTTAAATTCTTCATATAATATTGAAATGCAGATAAACGTGATTAATATCGGATTTGTAGGGAAAATATAAATGAGCGGGTATTTGGGTTATTGAACCAGTCCTGCCCGCGTGACAGCCCGGCACCTGTTACGTTGGTTTCCGGATCCACGCCAGTGTATTTGGTCCACAGTACCAGGTTTCTTCCGGTAAGGCTGAAATCTACCGCAGCTAGGTGCGTAAACTGCTGGAAACTATGCGAGTTCAAGGTATAGGTAAGTGTAGCCTCGCGCAAGCGGGTAGCGCTGCCATCTTCTACGAACTGTTTGTACGAAGCGGTATTGCTGGCTGAGCCCCGGCCCTGCCACCAGGCCTGGTTAATAGCCACCGGACCAGCGCCAAAATCAGTTATATAGCCCTGGAAAGAAGATCCTCCCGGAATCAGCGTTCCATTAACGTCCCGCAGGCCTCCGGCAGGTGCTGTGGCCGTCTGCCCTTGATCTCCATGTGTACCTATACTGTATAGTGAACCGCGCGTTCCATTGAATACCGCATTACCGGCTACCCGGCTAAACAGTATATATAACGACAGGTTCTTATAAGCAAAGGTAGTTCCCAGGCCGCCCTGCCATTTTGGATTCGGATTACCCACAATTTCATTGCTGATACCCGGCTGAGGGAAACCATTCTTATCTAAAATATACTTGCCGGAACCATCTTTCAGGAAATCGGTAGAATAGAAAACACCAAAAGGCTGACCGGGTATGAGCGAAGCCAGTTGCAGAAATGCATCAGGCAGTGTGTATACGCTGGCACCCGCCAGGGAGACTACTTTATTGCGGTTGGCGGAGAAGTTAGCCGAAACATTCCATCTGAAACCATTTTGATTGATGATATCGGCCCCGCCATCCAGTTCAATACCCTTATTGGATAATACGGCAGCGTTGGTATTCCTGACAGTGAACCCTGTTTCGTTAGGTACGCCAAGAGACAAGATCACATCTTTTGTTTTATTATGATATACAGTAGCTGAAAAGGTTACACGGCTTTTAAACATGCGCAGATCAAGGCCCAGTTCGGTTTCAGTTTTACGCTCGGGCTTCAGGTAATTATTGCCTTCAATAAAGCTGCGGCTATAGCCACCGCCATAAAGTGAACTGGTAGATGATAAGCCGCGGGTAAAAGTATCGCCATATACAGCAGGGCTGAATACGGTCAGGTTTTGATAGGGCTGCGGCTGTATACCCACCTGGCCCCAGTTAACGCGCAACTTCGCGAAATCAAGAAAGCCAAGCTGATTAAATGCTTTAAGTTTTGTGAGTTGCCAGGCCAGCGCTGCCGAGGGGAAGAAAAAACTGCTGCTGGTTTTGTTGCCGAAGGTAGAAGCGCTTTCATCACGACCGGTAAGGGTAAGGTAGAACATGTCCAGCGCTTCCAGATCTGTCTGCAGGTAATAAGCGTAAGTTCTGATCAGGGAAGTACTGTTCCCGGCAACCAGATTTGAGTTCAGGGCATTGGTCAGAATGTCGGGGGCGGTTGGAATAATTAAATTTGATATAGCATCCGAGCGCGTGCTGCGGCGTCTGCTGTTGTAATTGAAACCTGCCAGTAATGTACCTTTGAATTGGTTGTTCCATGTTTTATTGGCACTTGCAAATACATCAGTGTTAAACTGCTTTTCCACCAGAAGGTTTTTAGACAGATAGCCATTCAGGAAAGTAGCCGAATTGCGTGCGAAGCGCTCCGTACGGTCGTCACTAAAGTTATCAATACCCGTACGGCCGGTTACATTTAACCAGGCTGCGGGTGTAACGTTCAGTTCCATTGTTCCTGTAATCCGGTCTACATCACTGCTGTTGCGGTTATTGTACAAGTTCCAGATCGGATTTGCATAGATTGTTCCAAGATCTTTTCCCAGGGGATTACGGTAAGATACATGTGCATTCTGGAATTGTTCGCCCGTAATACTTGTATAGGTTCCGGCATAATCACGGTTATCAAAATCGGCCGGTGTCCGCGTAGCCCCCAGCATCAGTCCATCCACATTGTCGCCTTCCTGATTGCGCTGGGAACTGATTTTGGCATAGCCGACATTGGCCGATCCCCGCAGCCAGCTGTTAAACTGTGTGGAAGCATTGATCCGTGCAGTATTACGCCCGTAACTGCTAAGTGCTTTGGCAATGCCATCCTGCTTAAGGTTTCCATAGCTCATCAAAAAGGTTGATTTGCTGTCGCCGCCACTTAAGCTGAGGTTGTTTTCCCAAAAATGGCCCGTCTGGAAGATATCGTTATAGTGGTCGTAGGTATCAGTAGAGTTTTTACCTCCGTGCGGACTGGCCGCCGTGCCTGATGGTATGGCATACCGCTGCGATCCGTTTGGAAAAGTAACATAGCCCTGATAGCCTGCATCGCCGGGCCGGGTAATGTAAGTATCGCTTCCGCCTGAGCGTGATGAAATGAGATCGCCGAAACTTACCTTATTGCCCTGGTTGTAGAAACCTCCTGAGCCCTGGCCATATGTTGACTGTAGTGGAGGCAATTTGTTTACCCGGTCAAAAGAAAGGGCAGATTTGTAAGTGATATTTAATTTGCCGTTAGTGTTACTGCCGCGTTTGGTCTTGATAATGATCACACCGTTAGCGGCCCGCGTACCCCAAAGGGCTGCGGCGGAAGCACCTTTCAGTACCTCAACACTCTCAATATCTGCCGGATTGATATCGTTAATGCGGGATTGCTGCACGATACCATTTGCTGCTGCCGCGCCAACATTGTCATTGGAATTGCTTACCGGCATGCCATCTATAATGAAAAGTGGCTGGGCATTCCCATTGATCGTATTTTGCCCGCGCAGCTGTATATAGCCGCCTGAACCTGGGTCGCCGCCATTGCGTGTGATCAAAACTCCGGAAACTTTACTGCTCATTCCGGTGAGCAGATTAGCCTCCCCGCTTTGCGCTATGCTTTTCCCCTTCACTGTGGAAACAGAAGAAGCGAACTTATCACGCTGTGTTTCGATACCAATGGCATTGACAATCACTTCATTTAACTGTTTGTTATCCTGCGTTAGCCGGACATTAATGTTGAGTTGTGTACCAATGCTGATCTCGGTGGTCTGCATACCAACCTGTGAAAAAACCAGCACATTTGCGCTGGATGGAATACTTATTGAATACTTACCCTCGTTATTGGTTACAGCACCGATGCCGGTACCTTTTACACCAACTGAAACACCGGGTAATACGGCACTGGTTTCATTTTCTGTAACCTTTCCGGTTATTATTTTGTCTTGTGCACTGATCTGTGAGAATGAAAAAAATACGATAATACCTGTTAGTAAAGTTTTAATCATAAATAGTGATGAGGAATGGATAAAATTAGATGGATGTTAATAGATGTATATTGATACTAAAGCAAGGGAATACATTTCCTGATACCGCCCAAACAGTGGAAGGGGCGGCGCCTTGCGCGACATTTGCTGGTTGTCCTGAATTATGTTGGGCGGACAAATGATATAAATTGATAATTGCTTGTGGATTAGGTGAGATCGACTAGATACAAATGTAGTAATCATTTATTACATGATTAGTAACGATTGATTATCAGTTTATTCGTTATTGCTATATTTATAATAACTTTGTACATGGAAAAGACTTTAGATGAGCGGCTTTTTGAATTTGAAAAGAAACACGAAAACAACTGGCAGCACCTGATTTTCAGCCTGAGAAAACATATGGATATTTGGACTACTAAAAATGTAAATAATCCATCCGGGAAAATAAAGCATTCCTACCTACCCGTTTTATTTGGCGTACGCATCAACGGTAGTACTGCCACGCAAATTGCAAAACGATCTGTGGTGATCAAACAAAATATCAGCAGGACAATTAAAGAGCTGGAAAATATCGGCCTGATTACTTCCAGAGCAAACAAGAAAGATAAAAGGAGTGAACGCCTGGATTTAACACCTGAGGCGAAGAAATTTGTCCTTGATGCGCATCTGAAAGTGGAACAGTTACAACGCGACTACAAAAGTTTAGTGGGTGAGAAGGATTTGGAAGTAGCTACAAATGTCCTTTTAAAATTAATAGCTTATCATGAAAGTCTTAATGAATCGAATGACAAGACAGATGATGAAATTTAAATCCTATATTATCAGGTAATGATTTCAGTGATTTAGCAGGCATCCGGATCTTTTTGTTTGTGATCCCTGATCCGCGAAAGATCAGGGATTAAATATTTTTAGCGGCCTTTTGACTAAAAGTTCATCGCCATTTCCAAAACTTATTTTTTAAATTCATTATTGATCTCATTGCGGATCTTCTCTACATCTGCCTGAATTGCTGCCTGTACTTTAGCTGCAACTGATTTCCCGATCAGGGGCTCAATGCTCACCGAATCCGCTTCGTTTGAAACCGATACTTCGAATGTAAGGTCATCGCCAAAGTTCATACTGAACTTCATCTGCTGTATGTTCTTTTCAGTAAATTTCAGAAATTCATAACTGTCGCTAAGGGTGTAAAAGTGATCTATAATCGCATGATAGATCAGCTCAGCCTCGATGTTTAATCCATTAATAATGATATTGGCACCAGACATAGCATCTTTAAGGCCTGCATGTTTCGCTGCTCCCTCATGGATTTTGTAAACCTTTTCCAGCAATTCTTCGCTGTACAGCACTTCCTTTGCATCCCTGATAAGGATTTCTGCAATATTTCCGTTGCCTTCAAAGCGCTGCTTGATGAATATTGATGCATTGCCATCGATGATAGCCGATTCGTCTGGTGTTATTTGTTTGACCTTTGAACCAATGATGGACTTTTGCAGTACGTCTACAATATACTCCAGTACTGCGTATTGTTTAGTTTCAGACATTATATAAAAATTTGTGTAAAGATACGGCTTCAACAGGTAGTGACCAATGATAAATGAAATCTTCGTCTCCTGCAGCACACACTCGGAAAAAGAACTAAAAATTGTCTCCCTAACCTCAAGTTTTATTATGGGACACTCATTCTGAAGCATTCCCATCCAAAATTCTTATTTTTGTAAAAAAATAATAAGCATGAATGTATATAAATCTGATGAGGAAGTAGAAATTCAGCGTGAAAGCTGCCTGCTCGTTAGTGCTACCATTACTGAAGTAGCAAAGATAATAAAACCGGGTATTACCACACTTTCTCTGGATGAAATGGCAGAAACATTCATCAGGGATAATGGCGCCAGCCCGTCCTGCAAAGGATACCATGGTTATCCTTACTCGCTGTGTATCTCTGTTAACGAACAGGTTGTTCACGGTTTTCCGGGTAAATACATATTAAAAGAAGGTGATATTGTTTCAATTGATACAGTAGTATATAAGAATGGGTTCCATGGAGATCACGCTTATACATTTGTGATAGGGGAAACTACAAAAGAGATCCTGGATCTGGTAAGAATTACCAAGGAGTCACTTTATGTAGGCATTAAACAGGCGGTGACGGGAAACCGTACCGGCGATATCGGCCAGGCTATAGAAGGTTACACCAATGGAAAACATGGTTATGGGGTAATCCGTGATTTTGTTGGACATGGTGTAGGCCGCGAGATGCATGAAGATCCCCAGATCCCGAATTATGGAAAACAAGGCAAGGGGAAAAAGCTCATTGAAAATATGGTCCTGGCTATTGAGCCGATGATTACAATGGGCAGCAGCAGAATAAATATACTGGATGATGGCTGGACAGTAGTCTCTGCGGATAAATCACCGGCAGTTCACTTTGAGCACAACGTATGTGTGAAAAAGGGCGCAGCGCTTATCCTTTCAGATTTTTCTGTAATTGAAGCTGCAGAAAAAGCAAACACTAATCTGAACAGTAGTTATTACTAATACTAACTGAGATTCATTAAACAAAAGAGCTGAACAAGCAGTGCGGAAAGGTTTTAAGCTTTTGTCAGCGCTGCTTATTCAGCTCTTTTTGTATATACTTATATAAAGATATCTGGTCTTAGTGCTCCTTGATTGGCTTGTTGCTTTGAGGGGCAGCAGGTAAAATATTTGGAGTAGCAATGGCATTCAGGTTATAAACGATATTACCGTTCCTGATAGTCATTTCCGTTTCCAGTCTGTTTTTACCTTTAACCTGGCCATCCCTGGCATAAAATCCAAATGCGCCTTCACGCAGGTTAAAAATCGCAATATCGGCACCTGATCCTACTGAAAGACTACCCAGTTCTTCATGTTTAATCTCTTTGGCAGGGTTCCATGTACTTGCTGCAATCACATCTTTGAAAGGCATACCAATCGCCATAAAAAGCGACATAATATTCGGCATGCTTTTCATCGGGCCGTTCATGCTTCCTGTATGCAGGTCAGTACTGATGGAGTTAGGGAAAAAGCCGCTTTTAATCGCAGGTGTACCCTGAGAGAAAAGAAAACTTGCACCGCCAAAACCTACGTCAAAGATAATTCCACGTTCACGTGCCTTCAGTACAAATGGTTTTACCTTATTGGTTTTGATGTCAACAATTTGCTCTCTTCCATTCAGCTTATTTATACCAACACCATCATCTCCGCCAAAGCAGTGTGTGTAAATATCACCAGGACGCAGTTTTACGCTAAACAGAGAATCCAGCGGCAGGTAAGGATCTGCTCCACCGAAATCAATCATCACCGGGATGTTGGCCAGTTTTCCGGCTTCAACAGCTCTTTCGGTTGGTTCCCATCTGTGGCCATTGAAATGTGCCAGTTTTACACCTACGATATTTTCCGGATACTTCTTCGCCATTTCAGCGGTTTTCTGAGCATCCATTTCATCGATGTTATTTTCGAAGCGGCCTCCGGCCATACCTTCACCAACAATGTTCAGCTCTGAAAATACCCGGGTTTGGGACCTGTCGATAGTTTGCTTTTTGAAAGTCTCAAATGTTTTCCAGCCGGATGAACCTGCATCCACAACCGTAGTTACGCCTGCAGGAAAAGTGAAGCCATCAGCAGGTAAAGCAAGCGGACCATTTCTGTAAGTACCCTGTAAATCCGTACCCCAGAAAAAGTGGACGTGGATATCTATAAGTCCGGGAGTAACGTAAAGCCCTTTTGCATCAACTACCTGGCGGCCTTTTTTGGCATCAATATTTTTAGCTACCAGAACGATCTTGCCGTCATTGACCGCAACATCCATTAATTCATCGATTTTATTTTTCGGGTCAATTACATGGCCTCCCTTGATTACCATACTATATGTATAGCTGGTCTGGGCATGAGTACTACTGGTAAATAACATAACCAGGGCAAGAAATAAGAGTGGGATCTTATGCATAATGTGAGTTTTAAGTTTAATAATAAGCATGAAACTAATAGAAAATCTTCATTCCTGAGCATTTATAACAGGAATGATATTAAATTTTTGCTGGTAAAAGGGATACTTTATAAAGCCTTACTCTGATAGGGTGTGGGATAATTGCCTGTTTTGTAAAATAGAACTTATTAATATTCAATAATTATGATATTCGTTTATTTAACTGTTTTAAATTATTGACTTTATAATAAAACAAGAGGTTGATTGGTTATTTTGACGGTATGAATAATAAATAATTGATTTTTAATATTTTTTATTGAAAAAAAGTAATACTTTTATAATATTGGATTGCTAACCCGGAGGAATACCGGTCTTTTTTGGAAAGCATGCTTAACAATTCGGGCTTAGTGTTTAGAATACACTTTGTATGCTGATGTATAATCGTGGTTTATGGCAGAAAGTGAAATTTACTGCGCTGAAAAGAGGCAAAAGATTAATATTACCAGTTTTAATTAAAAAAATCCATGTAATTAATGGAAAAATGCTGCGAAGCAGATGAAAAAATAAAGATCAGCAGGATTTCTGTCCCAAATTTACCGGAAATCATAAGATTGAATTATCAACTACAACTAAATATAATAAGCATGAAAAAAAACAGCACTTAAACTTTCGCCCGGCCGGAATGTAATATGCCATCTACCCAAGTAAGTACTTTACAAATATCCGGTTACTAAATTCAAAACTTTATCAACCCACTCACCAAACATCCGAAGTATGAAAAATTCTTTACATGAAAAATGTAATTATGCCTGCTTGCCCCTACACGAGGGTTTCACTGCTAAGAAGAACAAAACCCAGGTTTCTTCACTAAAAGTAATGAAACTTACCGGTATGATGGTTATGGCAGCAGTGTTGCAAGTTGCCGCAGCACCCTCTACAAACCTTACTTTTGCTAAAGCGACTAAACCGTTTTATACAAATGAAAGTAAAATCACAACAAATATCTTCTCAGTTCCGCCAATAGTAATCACAGGTAAGGTAACCGATGCAAAACGCGAAGCCCTTCCTGGCGTAAGTGTAAAACTAAAAGGCACTAATATTGGAACAACGACAGATGCAAATGGTAATTTCTCCATTAATGCGCCTGACGTTTCAACCCTGATCTTTTCCTCAATAGGATTTGCGACACAAGAGGTGGATGTAAACAGAAGAACATCTATTAATGTTACTATGGCCGAAGACTCAAAAGGTCTTAGCGAAGTAGTAGTTACTGCTTTCGGTGTAAAAAGAGCCAGAAGGGGACTTGTTTATTCAAGTTCTGAGGTTACCGGTGCTTCCTTAACTGAAGCACGTGAAAACAACGTTGCAAGCTCACTGACAGGTAAAATTGCCGGTGTTGACGCAAGTCAGATTGCTTCAGGTCCGGGTGGTTCAAGCCGCGTGGTAATCAGGGGTGCTGGTGCGATCAACCCAAATGCAAACAATCAGCCTTTATATGTAGTAAACGGATTGCCAATCAACTCTGGCAATAGCGGTGCAGGTACAAACACTACAGGTCTGAACGTTGACCGTGGTGATGGTATCTCTTCCATCAACCCTGATGATATTGAAACAATCACTGTACTGAAAAGTGGTGCTGCTGCTGCCCTTTATGGTAGCCAGGCCGCAAATGGTGTAATTTTGATCACAACAAAATCTGGTAAAGCACAACAAGGTATCGGAATAGAATACAGCTCTAACGTTGTTTTCGGTTCTCCTTCAGCTTATCCAAACTTCCAGACAGAATACGGTTCTGGTACGGATGGTGTGAAACCTTTAACTCAGGCAGATGCTTTGAGTACAGGCCGTTTGTCATTCGGTGCTAAAGTGGATGGAACAAACGTTATTCAGTTTGATGGCGTATCACGTCCTTACACAGCAGTTGGTGTAAAAAACAATATCAACAACTTTTATAATGTAAGCCGCGACTGGACAAATACCCTTGCCTTTTCTGGTGGTAGCGAAGCATTAAACTTCAGGTTGTCTGTTTCAGACCTGAAATCAAACGCACAGACTCCAAACTCAACATATGACAGAAAGACTGTCAACCTGAGCACAAGAGCAAACATGGGTAAAAATAACCTGATCAATCTGGAGTCTACTATTCAATACAACATTGAAGATGCTAAAAACAGACCAGGTGTTGGTTATGCAGAACGTAACTCAAGCTGGGGAACTTACCTGGCTGGTAGCACTGTAGATGTGAGAAACTTTGCTGGTGCAAATGGTACTGGTACTGATGCAAATGGAAACGAGATTCAATGGAATCCGGTTCCTGCAGCTTCAAACCCATACTTTGTAGCATACAGCACAGGTAACAGTGATAAAACACAGCGTTTAATCGCAAATGGTAGTATCCGTGTCAATCTGTTGGAGAACTTATTCATTAAAGGTACTGTAGCCAGAGACTTTGCATACACAGACCTTATGGATTATGTTCCAATCGGTACTGCATACACTCCTCAGGGTTACCTGAACACCGGTCAGCGTCAAAACGACCGTACCAACTTTAATGCAATGATGAATTACAACACTACATTCCTCAAAGACTTTAAAGTGAATGCAATGGTGGGCGCCAACCGTGAGCGTCTTTCAGATCTGAATACCAACCTTGGTGGTGTAAACTTCCTGGTTCCCAACTTTATCCATATTACCAATATTGCAACCCTTAACCCAAGTACAGATCTTGCTCCTTACAGAAACAGAGGTACCTCTGGTACAAACTCTTTATTCGGGTCAACTGATTTCGATTGGAAAGGTAAAATTTACCTGTCATTAACAGGAAGGGAAGATAGCTTCTCTACATTAAGCCGCGACAATAGTTCTATCTTCTACTATTCAGCAGGTGCGAGTGCGATTCTTTCAGACATGGTTCAATTACCTGAAGCAATCAGCTTCTTAAAGCTTCGCGCTTCATATGCGAAAGTAGGTAGTAACACTGTAGCCCCTGGACAAATAAACAGGATTTATAGCTTCACCACATCTTTCGCTGGTGTGCCGGTACAAAACAATACAAATACACTGATTGATACTGATATCAAACCTCTGAGCATCTATACATCTGAGGGTGGTTTCGAAATCCGTTTCCTTAAAAACCGCTTGAGCTTCGACGCGACTTACTACAGCCGTGTTACTAAAGATGATCAGCTGGCACCAACAATTTCTCCAACTACAGGTTTCCTTGCCGGATTCACTAACGTAGGTAAAGTAACCAATAAAGGTATAGAGTTAATGTTAAGCGGTACTGTAGTTCAGGCTAAAGATTTCAGCTGGAATGTAAGTCTGCCTTTCGCATATAACAAAAGTACAATTGTAGAACTTGCTCCGGGTTTAACAACTATCGAAGTAGGTACAGGTATCTCAAGCCAGGTTAGGGTAATTAACGCAGTTGGCCTTCCATATGGTACTGTCCGCGGATGGGGCTTATTGAAAGATGCCAGCGGAAATCAGGTTTACAACAGTGCAAACGGTTATGAAGTTCGCGTTGAGAAAGATCTTGGAGTAGCTAATCCGCCATGGACAATGGGTCTTGGTAACGATTTCAAATACAAAAGATTCTCACTTAACGTATTGTTCGATGCTAAGTTTGGTGCAGTTGCCTATAACAACATGTGGCTGTATGCTTCGAGGTTTGGTTTAACCAAGGCAACATTACCAGGCAGGGACGGATTAACTGTTACAGGTGTTGACCAGACAGGTAAGCCATTCACTAAAACTTTTGCAAAGGCTGATGTTGATGGTTATTACAATAACCTGGGTAACACGATCTCTGAGATCTCTACTTTCAGTACTGACTTCGTAAAACTTCGTCAGATCATCTTAAACTACTCTATTCCTAACCTGAAGCTAAAGAAAATAGGTATCCAATCTGCTACAATTGGTATTGTAGGACGTAACCTTGCCATTCTTTACAGGGATAAAAAAACCAAAGAAGCAGGACTTGATCCTGAGATGCAGCAGTCTGTTGGTAATGCCACAGGTACTGCAGGTGCTGGTGAGCCTAGAACACGCACAATTGGTTTGAACCTGAATGTTAAATTCTAACTATTATATAAATAGAATATGAAAACGAAATTATTAAAAAGCATTTGTGTTTTAGCTGCTGCGGTAATCGTATTGATGCCCTCATGTAGCAAAGACAAACTGGCCGATTTAAACTTACCGCAGAATGCAGTCGGCTTCGCAGTACCCGAAAATATCTTTACAAACGTAATATTAAATATGCCTAAAAGCAGTTACTCTGTAATGGCAAGTGGTATGCAGTATTACTCTACTTATAAAGAGGTTCCTGCTGTCGGTGATAAATATTACAGCTTTAACGGTGCGACAGTTGATTTTGGTGGTGCAACTACAGGTTTCTACACCAACAACTTAAACCGTCTGTACGTACTTGATCAGGCACTCGCTGCAACTGATGTAAACAAAAAAGCTATCGTTCGTATCATCAGGGCTTACACATTTCATCAGCTGACTGACATCGCTGGCGATGTTCCTTACTTTGATGCAATGAAAGGCGAATCAGGCATATTGACACCTGCTTATGATTCGCAACAAGCTATCTATCTTGACATGCTGAAAGAATTAAAGGAATCTGCTGAGTCACTCAATCCGGCAAATCCTACATTCACCACAGGTGATTTATTCTACAAAGGCGATGTAACAAAATGGAAAAAATTCGCTTACACACTGATGCTGCGATTAGCCATGCGTTTATCTGAGGTTAGCCCTGCTGTTGCGCAAACATGGGTTCAAACTGCGGTAGCTGGTGGTGTAATGACTTCTGATGCGGATATCGCAAAAATACAATATACCAACACAACTGGTAACGTAAATACAAAAACACAGGGTCTTCAGAATGGTGACTACGTGAGTCCGGGTGGCGATAACGTGGAGGGTGGTAAATATGCCGCTACGTTTATTGACAGATTAAAGTCGACCAATGACCCGCGTTTAAGTGTAATATCTGTTGTGTGGCAGCTTACGGGCGCAACTTATACAGCAAATAATAGTCCTGCCGTTCAAAGAGGTATGGTAAGCGGAAGCTTAAACACAAGACCTGCAGATTTTGATACTTATTCTGAACCATCTCAACTGGTATTGAATCTTGCTGCCCCATTGATCATCATGGGCCCTGCTGAAGCCAATCTATTGCTGGCAGAAGCTGCAGTAAGAGGATGGTATACAGGTGCTACGGCTGCTGCTGCATACAACGCTGGTGTAACTTCAGGAATGACGCAATGGGCATTATGGCCAACAGTAGGTGTGAGCTCAGGAACGATTACTTCTGCGCAGATCGCCGCTTACCTTGCAGCTAACCCTTACCTTTCAACAGCAAGTACAGAAGCACAAATTGAGCAGATCAACACGCAAAAATGGTTGTCTATGTATGGTGATGACTACGAAGTATACGCCAACTGGAGACGTACGGGATATCCAAGACTGAAAAAAGTGAACTATGCTGGTAACGTAACCGGTGGTTTCATGTTCAGACGCTTCGCGATTCCAAATTCAGAAAAACTGGTAAACTCAGCAAATTATCTGGCTGCATTAAGCAGACAGGGATTCACTGAAGATTTCAATGATAACCTGCTCGGCAGAGTATGGTGGGATAAAAAAGCAGGCTTACCTTTTAACTTCAATTAATTCATAGCTATGAATGGGGACAGAAATCATTTTCTGTCCCCATTTGTTTTTTAATCATCTTTTTAATCTGAAAATATGAAACGCCGAGATCTCATTAAATACCTTTCCGTTGCCCCGGTTGTGGGTGCGGTAGGTGCGGGTATCCCATTTCTGTCAGCAAATGCGGCTGTTGCAACTGTTGCCAAACGCGATCTGATCAAAGAATTGGGTTTACGTACCTTTATCAATGCTGCGGGTACTTACACAACGCATACTGCATCACTCATGCACGAAGATGTCGTGGCTGCAATTAACGACTCCTCTACACATTTTATCATGATCAATGATATACAGGATAAAGTAGGAGAGAAGATAGCTTCGATCTGTCATGCAGAAGCTGCAATGGTTACTTCGGGCTGCTGGTCGGCCCTGGTACTTGGAACCGCAGGGATACTTACCGGAACCGATGTCAAAAAAATCGCTCAGCTTCCCAACCTGCAGGGCCTTGAGAAAACCCAGATGATTGTACAAAAGGGACACAATGTTGCTTATGTTCATGCCCCTACAAATACCGGAATCGAGGTGGTGGAAGTTGAAACCGCTGAAGACCTGGAGAAAGCCATCAACCCGAAAACTGCAATGATGTGGTTTTTGAACCTGGCAACAAATGACGGGAAAATCAAACATGATGAATGGCTTGCCATTGCAAAAAAACATAAGATCCCGACAATGATTGATATCGCCGCGGATATTCCTCCCGTAACGAATCTCTGGAAGTTCAACGAAATGGGTTTTGATCTGGTATGTGTATCAGGTGGCAAAGCAATACGCGGCCCGCAAAGCGCAGGTATCCTGATGGGAAAAGCAGACCTGATTAAAGCGGCCCGTTTGAATGCGCCGCCAAATGGTAACAACATCGGGCGCGGTATGAAGGTCAACAAGGAAGAGATCCTGGGTATGTATGCTGCACTGGATCATTATGTAAAACTGGATCACGATAAAGAATGGAAAGACTGGGAAGCACGTGTAGCAGTGATTGAAACTGCCGTTAAAGGTGTCAGTGGTGTAACCACCACGGTTACTGTTCCGCCTATTGCTAATCACAATCCACTGCTCAATATTGCCTGGGATACGGCCAAAGTGAAAATCAGCAGTGACGACCTGCAGCTGGCATTGCGTAATGGCAACCCTTCCATAGAAATCATGAAGTTTACGCCAAACAGTATCAATATCACGGTTTTCATGCTCAAACCCGGTGAAGATAAAATCGTAGCAAAACGCGTTCAGGAAGAGCTGGGCAAAGTAAGCTAATCACCTGTTAAAAGCAGATGAAGCTATAAAATAAGATGTAAAGATATCTGTATATCTTATTTTATAGCTTTCTAGTTATAGCATAAGCGCAGCTATTAATCCAGCAGGTTTTTCTCCCAGTGGCCCAGCTCAAAAAGAGCTTCAATCTCCACAGGAATATTGTCTGGCAGTGAACCAAAACCGACTGCACTTCTCACTCCGATACCGTTTTGCTTACCCCATACTTTCACAAAAAGCTCGCTGCATCCATTGATAATATATGGGTGTTTTTCAAATTCGGGCACACAATTCACCATACCGAGCACTTTGATCACACGTTTTACTTTATTGAGGCTTCCCAAATGCGTCTTGATAGTAGAGAGCATCGTAAGGCCTACCTGCTGGGCGGCAAGCTTACCCTGCTCCATATCGATATCCTTACCAATACGGCCTTTTATCAGTTGCTTATCATTCTGTACGGGACCATGGCCGGAGAGATATAAATATTTTCCATCAATCAGATAGGGAGTATAAACACCAATAGGTGTCGGGGCAGGCGGAAGCAGTAAACCGGTTTTAGCAAAATTTTCTTCAGGCGTTGAGTTTTCCATTGATCTGGGATTAAGTGTTTTTATATAAAAATACTAAGTTTTTGTATAAATAATGCCATTTGACACATTTAAAGCCGTAAGTACAGCGTATTTTTATACTACAGACTGCTACAAAACGTTAATCAATTTGTATGCAAAAGACGATTTTATACCAGAAAATTGGTCGGCTCCTCTGTATATTCCCTCTGTTATTTTTATTATTCTTTAAGGCATCCGGCCAGGTTATTTTACATGATCAGCCAGTGCCGCTTAAAGCCGGAGCATTTTATATTGCCGGTGTAAAAGATGAAAGAACTGATAAAAGCACAATCGGCAAATTGCTTGTAAAAGAGGCGGGAGATAAAGTGGTGCCCCGGGCAACAGACCTGAAAGGTGGTGCAGCAGTGGCCATCGGCCAGTTTTTGCGCCGTAACCTGCCGCGGGACTATTCCCTAAAGCCAGTGATGATAACCATCAGAGAACTAAATGTACAGGAAACTGCCAATACAGGTGGCAGTGTTGATGGCCGTATCCGGTTATCCCTGTCATTTGACCTTCAAAAGGATTATGGATTAGAGCATCTCGTCAATTACCAGGGGAGCTTACAGTATACGCGCTCTGTGGCTGGCAAGGCAGCATTGGAAGAGTACCTGGGCAACGTCATAAAAAGCAGTCTCGATTATCTCAGCAACTGGATAAAAGACAATACCCCGGTTAACCGCAAACTTGCAAAAAACGTAAAAATCAGTTTTACAGATTATGCCGAAGCCCTGGAGGGCGATACGATTTACTACTCGGCAAACAGGCCGCTTACCTGGGCAGACTTTCAGGCAAGGGCACAACCGGCAGGTAAATTTGAAGCACAGGTTATACCAGGTATCGGCTATACGCAGGAGGCAGAAATAGATAAAGGAACAATCGAAGTGAAAATTGCGATGAAAGCTTACTTACCAAAAAGTGCCAGCAGGGCCAACTACGGCGGAAGGGATGAATATACCCTCAACCATGAACAGCGGCATTTTGATATTGCAAAGATCATAGCCGAGCAGTTCAAGCAAAAGATCCTGGCCAGGCCGGTAACTCCTGATACCTTTGAAGCTGTGATCAACATGCAATATCTCGATTCTTACCGTGATATGGATGCCATGCAAAATGCATACGATACGGAAACAAGACATGGGACTGACCGTGCAGCACAGGCCGCATGGAATAAGAAAATCGATAAAGAACTCAAACTGTAACAGCTGAGCGCTGTGATTTATAATAAGGTAACATTTTTATGAATGCCCCTGAAATGTTTCCTGAATAACAAAAAAAATAATAAATTAAACGAGATATTCATCACAACCAAATATGAAGTATTTCAGCAGGCAGCGCGCAGTCCGATTCTTTTTTTTGTTGATTTTTGTTGCGGCAGCACTAAAAACCTTTTCCCAGGAAGCCCATGCACCGGCTTATCCCCTGATCACACACAATCCTTACTTCAGTATCTGGTCTGGTACCGATCAGCTGAATGCCTCCGCAACCAGACACTGGACAGGCAAAGACCAGCCCATGATCGGATTGATCCGGGTAGATAATCAATATTACCGTTTTATGGGAGCCCTTGCTCCACGCTACAAAAGCATCGTACCAACAGGCGATGAGCTGCCTTCCAAATGGCAGTACCAGGACCAGTATCCCGGAGATGGCTGGGAAGGGCAGTTCTACCCGGAAAATAATTGGAAAACCGGTCTTTCGCCTTTCGGGGATAGCCGCGCTGACGCGGGCACCAGCTGGACAGGTAAAGACCTGTGGATCCGCAGAAAATTCCAGCTGACAGCAATACCTAAAGGGCCGCTTGTACTCAAGCTTTATCAGGATGATGACGCACAGGTACTGTTAAATGGTAAGGAGATCGCAAACCGGAAGGGTGCCACGGGAAATTATGTAATAATACCCTTTGATGAAAATATGAAATCAGCTTTAAAGGTTGGCGAAAATATTCTTGCAGTTCATTGCTTAAATACCGGAGGAGGGGCATGGCTGGATGCAGGCATTTCCGAGAAAATGGCCGACAATCCCGCTGACGTATTTCCTGCAGCAGAACAGATACATACAGAACTCACTGCTACGCAGACAATCTATACATTTAAATGCGGCGGGATAGACCTTAAACTTACATTTAGCTCCCCGCTGATCATGCAGGACCTGACATTGCTGTCCAATCCGGCATCTTACCTCAGCTTCGAAGTCAGTTCCAATGATGAAGCCATGCATCAGGTTTCAGTTTTTACAGGTATATCATCTGACCTTGCTGTCAATCAGTCCTCGCAGGAAGTGCAGGCATCGGCCTATATCAGCAATGGGCAGTCTGTCCTGAAAGTGGGTACTACAGCTCAGCCTGTGCTCAAAAAGAAAGGTGATGATTTACGCATCGACTGGGGCTACCTCTATGTATCAGTACCATCCGGAGCAAACGCTAAACAATATATTACCAGTGCTGACAATGCCCTTTCTTCCTTCAAAAGAGGGACAAATACTGTAGGGAAACAGGCTGGCATTCTCAAAGGGAAGTCGCTCATGCTGAATACTGTTATACCCTTCGGAAATGTTGGCGCTGAAGCAGAAAGCAAATTTATAGTGATCGGTTATGATGATCTGTATTCGGTTCAATATTTCAATACCAATCTGAAACCGATGTGGCGTAATGTTCCCGGAGCTACAATGGAGGGTGTATTAAGAGATGCTGCTGCCAGTTACACAAGTGTAATGGATAAATGCCACAGTACTGATACGCTGATTTACAATGATGCCCTTAATGCCGGCGGTGAACATTATGCCAGGTTATGCATACTGGCTTACCGCCAGAGTATTGCTGGGCATCAGCTCGTAAAGAGCCCCGATGGAGAGATGCTCTTCCTGTCAAAGGAGAATTTTAGCAACGGATCAATCAACACCGTAGACATAACCTATCCTTCTGCACCACTGTATTTACTGTATAATCCCGACTTGCTCAAAGGCATGATGAACGGCATTTTTTATTACAGCGAAAGCGGTAAGTGGACAAAACCTTTTGCTGCGCACGATCTTGGAACATACCCTATAGCCAACGGGCAAACGTATGGTGAAGACATGCCCGTAGAAGAATCCGGAAACATGATCATTCTTACGGCAGCAATCGTAACAGCAGAAAAGAACCCCGAATATGCGAGAAAACACTGGAAGACCTTAACCGTATGGAACGACTACCTGGCAAAGGCCGGATTTGATCCGGAGAACCAGCTGTGCACGGATGACTTTGCAGGGCATCTTGCACATAACGCAAACCTGTCGGTAAAAGCCATCGTGGCGATAGGGGCTTATGCCCGCATGGCCGATATGCTGGGGGAAAAGGAAACAGCCGCCAGATATCAGAAACTGGCTGCGGAAATGGCGGCGAACTGGATGCTGAAAGCTGATGCCGGAGATCATTACGCCCTTGTATTTGATAACCTGAACACCTGGAGCCAGAAGTATAACATGGTCTGGGATAAAGTACTTGGATTAAACTTATTCCCGCAACAGGTATATGACAGGGAAATCAGGTATTACCTTAACCGCCAGAACGCCTATGGACTGCCGCTTGACAGCCGTAAAACCTATACCAAATCTGACTGGATCATCTGGACGGCTACTATGGCCGACAAGAGGGTCGACTTTAAAGCCCTGGCAGAACCTGTATTCAATTATGCAATGGAAACTTCATCACGGGTGCCGCTGAGCGACTGGCACGAGACAAAAGATGGCAAGATGGTTGGTTTCCAGGCACGCAGTGTAGTAGGAGGTTACTTTATGAAGGTCCTGGCTGATAAGATGAAGAAATAATCATAAATATGTATCACCTGAAAACCCCGCTGGCCATAGGCCTTATCACTATCTTTTTACTCCAGTTTGATCCTGCAAATGCCCAAAAGGCAAAAGAAAATCTAAACGTCGTATTTATCGGCAACAGCATTACCCACGGTTCTGGCTTGCCGGATCCGCATACACAAGCCCCGCCGGTAATAGCAGCGCAAAAACTAAGGGAGTTGAAACACATTGGCACTGTACAGTTCAGTAACGTAGGTAAAAGCGGTTCCACAACTTTAGACTGGCTGCCCGAAAATCACAAACTGTTTTTAACTGCTGAAAAGGCTGCAGGCCTCTATGCCAGCGATGAAGGAGCAACCCTGCTATTTTCCATCGTTTTGGGTACCAACGACAGTGCAATCAAAGGTCCGCATGGCGCTCCTGTCTCCCCGGAGGATTACCGCGGGAATTTGCTGAAGATAGCAAACAGGTTACTGGAAGAATATCCAAAATGTAAGATCATCTTTCAATATCCAACCTGGTATAGCGAAAATACCTACAATACTTCCAAATATTTAAAAGAAGGTCTGGATCGGCTGCAGTCTTATTTCCCGGAAATAGACGCGGTCGTAAAAAGTTATGAAATTTCACGTCCTCACACAGTTTTTTCGGGTAATAAAAAGGTATTTGCTTATTTCAAAAAGCATCCCGACTTATTCCAGAATGAAAAGGGGCAGCAGGGTATATTTAACCTTCATCCAAATCCGGAAGGTGCCGCCCAACTTGGAGCTTTTTGGGCAAAAGCTATCTATAAGGCCATGGATTCTGCAAAATAATTGTTATTATTAAAAAATATTAACAACCTGCAAAGCTGATCTACTCACCAGAACCGCGCAGAAAACCCAAAAAACAAAATGAAAATAGTTTACATTACATTAGCCTTGTGCTTCTTTTACAACTTTTCGTTCTCCCAAAACGATGTTGTAAATGACGACGAGGGAAGCAGCTACAATTTAAACAAACCCGAACGTGAAGAATGGCTCCGAGATACCGGCGCCGGTTTATTTATTCACTTCAATGTAGACGCACAACTGGGCGTAGTGATCAGTCACTCTCTCGTTGGCGCTTCAAACGATTACGTTGACCGTTACTTTAATGAACTGCCTAAAACGTTCAACCCTTCAAAATTCAACCCCAAAGAGATTGCAGAACTGGCTAAAATGGCGGGGATGAAATACATTTGTTTCACAACAAAACACCATGCAGGTTTTTGCTTTTGGGACACTAAAACAACTGATTTCAACATCACCAAAACGCCTTACAAAAAGGATATGCTGAAAGAGTTTGTAGAGGCTACAAGAGAAGCAGGACTGGATGTGGGTTTCTACTTCTCTCCTGAAGATTTCAATTTTCTCCGCAACCACAACATCCCGATCAGCCGGACAAATGTGAAAATGGATGCAAAAACTACAAAGGAATATAACGATTACAACAAAAAGCAGTGCGAAGAACTGATGACCAATTATGGTAAAATCGACGTATTTTTTATCGATGGCGAACCTAAAGAAGTAGTTAAGGAGACCTGCTGGAGATTACAGCCAAACCTGCTGATCACCCGCGGTGCCATCAAAACACCTGAACAGGCATTACCAGGTGCAAAAATTACCCAGCCATGGTTATCTCCTATTACAATGGGTACAGCATGGCAGTACCAGCCTACCAACGATCGCTATAAAACAGGTACACAGCTGATCAACCTGCTGATCGAAGCAAGGGCCAAAGGCGGTTCCCTGTTGCTGAACGTGGGCCCTAAGCCAAATGGAGAAATGGCCATCCAGCAGGAAGACCGTTTACGTGAAATGGCACTCTGGAACTTTATTAACCACGAAAGTATGGACAGCGTCCGCAGCTGGGTAGTGGCCAAGGAAGATGATATCTGGTTTACCAAAAAAGGCAAAAATACTGTATATGCGTTTGTAACGGATGCGGCCGACTGGAAAGAGGCGGCGCGGAAGACCTTTCTGCTGCACTCTGTAAAAAGCACACCAAATACCAAAATCAGCGTTCTTGGCCAAAACAGCCAGATCATTGAATACAAAGCTGATCTTGACGTAAGCTGCAAGTACACACAAACAGCAGATGGTCTGGAAATATCTGTCGTAAAAGCACAAAGGATCTATGACGATCACCGCTGGCCAAATGCAGTTGTCATTAAACTCGAAAATGTAGAACCCGTATTTGCTGAGGCTGTATTTGTAAAAACAGTAGGATCAACTGTGGCTGCTGACGGAGCTATACTGAAAGGACAGATAGTAGATTATAAACCTGCGCTGTCAAAAAGGGCAAGGTTCTATTACCGTCCATATGCAGGACAGGTAGAAACACTGTACGCTGCGCCCTGGGTAAAAACCGTCTGGGTAAATATCAATGCTGACGGTACTTTCTCTGCTCCGCTGAAAGGCTTAAAGAAAGGTTCACGTTTTGAATATAAAGCAGTTGCAGAACAGCAAAAAGTTGCCGTAGAAGGCGAAACAAGCGTAGTAAACCTGTAATCTTCTAATCAAATCAAAGATGACGCTTATTCTTGTTTTACTCTGCATCATACTGCTGATCATTATGGTGTCAGTTTTGCGGATCAACGCCTTTCTTGCTTTCCTGGCAGTATCTATACTGGCCGGAATTGTTCTGGGCATCCCATTGACGAAGATCGCAGGTTCGGTAGAAAAAGGTATAGGTGATGTGCTGGGCTCGCTGGCAATTATTATTACGATAGGTGCCATGCTGGGCAAACTTGTTGCCGAGAGCGGCGCTGCCCAGAAAATTGCTGCGGTAATCATGAATATCTGTGGAGAGAAATATATTCAATGGGGGGTAGTGGCCACAGGGTTCCTGATCGGCATCCCCCTGTTTTACGGCATCGGTTTCGTATTGATGATCCCGCTGATCTTTTCTGTAGTCTATAAGTATAAACTGCCACCGCTGTACATCGGCTTACCTATGCTGGCCGCGCTATCGGTAACACATGGTTTCCTGCCCCCGCATCCATCGCCTTCAGCACTGGTAATACAGTTCAATGCAAATATGGGATTAACCCTGATGTATGGATTACTGATCGCTATACCTGCTATTGTGATCGGCGGCCCACTGTTTTCGAGAACGCTGAAGAATATTCAGTCAACACCTCTGCAGTCTTTTGTACCTGTGGAGATGCCTGAAGATCAGCTTCCCGGTGCTTTTAACAGTTTTTTTACAGCTTTGCTGCCGGTACTGCTGCTGATCCTGGCAACTGTATTCTCATTTTACGCCGCTGATTATCCACAAATGAAAGATGTGATCTCCCTCACTGGTCATGCAGACGTAGTCATGATCATCTCTCTTTTCACGGCAACTTTGACATTAGGTATTTTCCAGGGCAGAAAGATCTCCCGTATCATGAACATCTATGCGGAATCAATTAAGGATGTTGCCCTGATCCTGCTGATCATTGGCGGCTCCGGCGCACTCAAACAAGTGCTGGTAGACAGTGGGGTAAGCGGGCAGATTGCCGGATTACTCAAGGATTTACACATGCAGCCCCTGTTCCTGGGCTGGCTGATTACTGCAGTGATCCGGTTTGCGGTGGGCTCGGCTACAGTAGCAGGCCTCACCACAGCAGGAATTATATTGCCTTTAATGATTGCCACCCATACCAATCCCAATTTAATGGTACTTGCCGTAGGTGCAGGGAGTTTGATGTTCTCTCATGTAAACGATGCAGGATTCTGGATGTTTAAGGAGTACTTTACCCTTACGCTGAAAGATACCTTCAAATCATGGGCATTGATGGAATCAATTGTGGGCATCATCGGCCTGATAGGCGTACTTTTATTAAATCAAATCATATAAAAAATAACATATGGAAACTTATAACGCAGACGAGCAATTTGAAAAATTAGGATTAAGCCTTCCACCGGCACCTTCTCCGCTGGGGGTTTATAAACCTTATCTGGTAGACGGAAAATACCTTTACCTGTCGGGACATGGTCCTGTGCAGGATGATAAAAGCCTGATCATCGGCCGTATCGGTGCCGAAATGGATCAGGAAGCAGGTAAACTGGCAGCGAGACAGGTTGGATTAACAATGTTGTCTACCATCAAAACCAACTTCGGAACGCTAAACCGTATCAAAAGGGTAATCAAGGTTTTAGGTATGGTAAACTGCACGCCCGATTTTGAAAAACATCCTTTCATTATCAACGGATGCAGTGAGCTTTTTGCTGAGATCTGGGGAGAAGAAAATGGGATAGGTACCCGCAGTGCAGTTGGTTTCGGATCTCTGCCGGATAATATCCCTGTGGAGATCGAAGCCTTATTCGAATTAAACGACAATGACTAGGGAAACGCAGGAAGACTGGTATCTGATCAGCAATGCTGATCAGCTGGACTCGCCTGCACTGGTATTTTACCCTGACAGGATTGCTGAAAATATTGTGCGGCTAAAAAACAGGATCAATGATATCACGAGACTGAGGCCCCATGTAAAAACGCATAAGAATCCGGAGATCACAAACATGATGATCGAAGCCGGGATTCATAAATTTAAGTGTGCTACAATCGCTGAGTCAGAAATGCTGGGGATCTGTAAAGCACCGGATGTGCTGCTTGCCTATCAGCCGGTGGGCCCAAAGATTCACCGCTTCATCCAACTCATCAGGGACTATCCGGATACAAAGTTCTCCTGTCTGCTGGATAATGCAGTATCACTGAAGGCCATTGCAGCAGCTGCGGCTGAAGCTGGACTGACAGTAGATGTTTTCCTGGATCTCAATGTAGGCATGAACCGTACCGGGATTGCCCCCGATGAAAACGCTGTCCTGCTTTATCAGCAGATCAGTGCTGAGCCAGGAGTAAATGCCCTGGGCTTACATGCCTACGACGGGCATATCCATGATGACTCGATGGATGTGAGAAAAGAAAAGTGGCAGCTGGCACTGGATGGCATTTTGTATGTCAACCAGGAAATCATTGCCGCAGGATTGCCAAAACCGGTGGTCGTTGCCGGAGGTACACCAACCTTTCCCTTGTATGCAGCTTTTGATGATGTTGAATGCAGCCCGGGAACGTTTATCCTCTGGGATAAAGGATACCAGGATGCTTTTGCAGAACAGGAATACCTTACTGCAGCACTGGTGATCAGCAGGGTGATCTCCATCAGCGGCAGTGGCACGATTACCGTTGATCTGGGACATAAATCGGTTGCCGCAGAAAATGAACTGCCACGCAGGGTGTATTTTTTAAACGCCCCCCAGGCTAAGTTTATCGGTCAGAGCGAAGAGCACCTGGTACTGGATGCAGGTGCTGACAATGGCTTTGAGATTGGCGATGTATTATATGGGCTGCCCATACATATTTGTCCCACAGTAGCGCTTTACGGCACCGCTGCGCTTGTACAAGACCAGGAGATTTCCGGAGAATGGAAGATTACTGCACGGGAAAGAAAAATTAATATTTAAGATCATGTTTACAATAGACGCACACCTGGATTTAAGTATGAATGCACTGGAATGGAACCGCGACCTGCGGTTGCCCGTTTCAGCTATAAATGACAGAGAGAAAGGATTAAATGATAAACCAGACAGGGCCAGGGCTGTAGTGTCCTTACCGGAACTGAGAAAAGGCCAGGTAGGATTGGTAGTGGCAACACAGATCGCAAGATACGTAGCCCCGGGGAACAACCTGCCGGGCTGGCATTCGCCAGAACAGGCCTGGGCACAAACACAGGGGCAGGTAGCATGGTATAAAGCAATGGAGGAAGCCGGCGAGATGGTACAGATCCACGACCTGGAAAGCCTGAATAACCATATCCGTTTATGGGAAAGCAATGTGCCGGACGAAGTAAAACCTATAGGTTATATCCTCAGCCTTGAGGGAGCAGATTCAATTGTTACTGTAGATCACCTGCAACGGGCGTATGACTACGGTCTTCGGGCGGTGGGGCCTGCACACTATGGCCCGGGACGTTATGCCCAGGGCACAGATGCTACAGGCCTGATGGGACCAAAAGGCCATGAACTGCTCAGGGAAATGGAACGTTTAAACATCATCCTTGATGCCACTCACTTATGTGATGACAGTTTCTGGGAAGCGCTCGGTCATTTCAACGGCCACATCTGGGCATCACACAATAACTGCAGGGCACTGGTAAACCATAACAGGCAATACTCCGATGCACAGATTAAAGAACTGGTAAACAGGGGCGCAGTAATCGGCCTGGCACTGGATGCCTGGATGATGGTGCCCAACTGGATACGCGGAACTTCTACGCCGGAAAGCACGCACTGTAATCTGGAAGTAATGGTTGATCACCTGGACCACATCTGTCAGATTGCCGGCAATACACTGCATATTGGCATTGGCTCAGACCTGGATGGAGCTTTTGGAAGGGAACAATGTCCTTATGATATAGAAACCATTGCCGACCTGCAGAAGATCCCTGCGCTTTTAGAAAAAAGGGGATATACGCAACAGGATGTACAGAACCTGATGCATGGCAACTGGCTGAGGTTCCTGCGTAACGCATGGGGCGGATGATCAGGACAGGACCTTTGTCTTATCTGATAAATATTTAATTTGTTTGACCCAAACGCAATTTTAAGTTGAAAAGCGGATAAAATTATTCTGTTATATTACAGCTTGGTAAAATATTAACTATATTTTTGAAGTGTTATACGAAGGAAGATGAACGCTACAGGACAAATTAAACTGGACTACCCTGAAGAATTCAGGATCGCCTGTAAGATTAATAATCTGAGGTATGATGAGTTAATCCAATACTTTATAGACCATGTTTCATTTTACGCCTTTATCGGGGGTGATATGGAGGCACCATTTCTGTGGGCTACCGCAGTAGGTATCGAATGTAAAGAGTCCCTGAGCAAACCAGTAAAAACCATTACTGATCCGCGGATACAGGAGATCTCCCTCAGGTATATCAGACAGCTTACTGCACTCCATCTCGAAACAGATTTCAGCGCAAGTATAGAGACCAGCAAAAGCACTGCGTTAATGAAAGCATGGTCCCTCGAGATGCTCCCCCTGACAGACTATTGCACAAAGTTACGGACTGAAGATGACCATATATTCAGTTTAACGTTCGACTTTAACCTGGTTTGCAGGCTGAATGGACTCGACGCAGAACTGTTGCTGCAGTATTTCATGAACAGCATCTCCCTGGCCAGGGAACGAGCCGTTAATGTCATCGAAGAAATGAAGATCACCCCGGGCATAGCCGTTTTGCTGATCCTCGTAGGACATCATGATGAAGTGAAAAACAGGGTGCTCCCTCAGCAGGAAGTTTATAGAAAGTATGGCCTCCTGCTGCTTAAACTGGATAAAAAACAAAGAACTGAATATAATCTGGAAAAAAGGGTAGAGGCCTACAGCGCCTTCTACAGGGAATGGTACAATGCACTTAATCAAAATATAAATTAATAAGCTGCTTAAACACCATGGACTCAAAAGGACAATTTGGACTGTTATATACTGAAGACTTCAGCGTGGCCTGTGCAATCAGCTACCTGAAACAGGAAGATGTCCTACAGTATTTTATCAACAGGGTTTCTTTTTATGCTTTTAACGGCGGAGAAATGGAAGCCGTAGCCTTATGGGCCACACGCATCATAGTAGATTGTAAAGAGAATTACCAGGCTGAGGTAACCCCCGCTAATGACCGCAGGATACAGCGGATCTTCTTCAAATACATCAGTCTGCTGAGCGACCTCATGGAGAATACCCATTTTTCAACAGTAGATAAGATGAAAGAAAGTCTTTATATCATGCAGGATTGGGAGGCAGAAATGATGCCCTTCGCAGACTTCCCCAAAACCTTATATCTCAGTGAAGAGCTTTCCCTGGTGCTGACTTTTGATTTTAACCTGCTCTGCAGGATTAATGGCCTGAACCCTCAACAGGTGCTGCAGTATTTTATTGACAGCATCTCCCTGGCCAGGGACAGGGCATTAAACGTTATCAGCTTTGTTGGCACTGATGCCAGCATGTCTCTTTTCGCAATGATGAAACTGAGCCGGTCAATGAAACAGCACAAACTTCCGGTACAGCAGGATATACATGAATGGTACAACGAGAAACTGCTTGCCCTTGATGAAACCTTAAGGGAAGAACCAGATATGGCGTTGAGAATCAGCGCGTACAGAAAACTCTATTCAGAATGGTACAATACACTCCGGAGGAATCTGAATTAAGGGATTAACCTTATTTTTCGGCCTCTTTATCCTTGTGGTTATCCATCAGAGCCACCGGCGGAAGGAAGTCTCTCGGTGACAGGCCAAAGTGATCTGCAAAAACATTAATATGCTTTAAATTGTATTTTGCAGGGTTGCTCAGGTTCTCCACGTTACCGATAAATGATGCTTTTACCCCAATAATGTATGCAATATCCTCCTGTCGCAATTTTTTATCAGCCCTTAATTTTCTGACAAAATCAATTACGTGTTGCTCAATAAGATCTAGTTTTACCTTTGCTTCCATTTTGGGACTAAGTAATTTATATTCCTGATCATAATTTACAGTCATAGATGTAAATAAGTTTTTTATCCGATTTTATAATTAACTTATTAAAAAATGACAATATTTATAATACCCTGAGCAGTCGTGTTTGAACATATATTCTACCAAAAATCAGAAAATAATAGTATAACTTATTTTACCAATTTAATTGCAAAGAACGTTTGTTTAATATTTTGTGCATAAACATAAATTTAATAAAAATTATCCATATAAATCCATTATCCTGATATTAACCCCGTTATTTATAATTCGTTAATCAATTGTTTGTTATATGTGTTATTTCAAATCTTATTCTGCTACTGATGAATGGATTTAAGTTTAAATCTGGTTCGCCGGTGCTGAAAAATCTTGATAGTTTTTTCATTTCACTTGTTGCCTTCAGTCTGGTACTGTTCTATACAAGGCATAGTGGCATCGGAATATCGCCTGATTCCATTGCCTACCTGAGTGTCGCCAGGAACATAATTGGCCATGGAGCCCCGGTCGACTATATGCTGAGGCCGCTGGTAGATTTCCCGGTCTTTTATCCATTCTTTCTGACCGCAGCAGGATGGGCAACCCGTACAGATCCTTTAACGATAGCTCCCTGGCTCAACGGACTGTTGCTGGCTGGCATAATTATCCGGCTGGGGCGACTGATAGATTCTTTTGACGGTGTAAGCAGGCTGTACAAATGGATTGTATTGCTGCTGATAGCTTTCAGTCCATCATTACTGGAAATCTATTCCATGTTGTGGTCAGAAACACTGTTTCTCCTGCTTATCATTGCATTCATCAGCGGCTACAACCATTATCTTGAAAAAAGGACCATTGCAAGTCTGCTCCTTTGTGGTCTAATCGCGTCCATAGCCTGTATTACCCGCTATGCCGGAGTTACAATCATCGGAACAGGACTACTGCTGCTGCTGTCTGATCGTTCACTACAGTGGCGGATAAAGCTGCTGCACTGCTGCTGGTTTGGCCTTTCATCAGTTTCCCTCCTGGTGATCAATCTGTTGCGCAATGCTTTGATTATGGGTTCACCGACAGGCCCGAGGGTGCCCGGCATCCTCCACCTTGGTGATAATATTATTTACACCGGATGGATCATGTCCCAGTGGCTGCCGGTACCGGGTCAGCAGCCTGAGCTGGTCTCAGGCATTGTTATCTTTATATTCATTGTCATCTGCCTGCTGTTTCTCAGGCGCAACTGGTTCGGTACCCTCAAAGTAAGTGCAGACAACTGCTTTGCGGCGTTTTTTATCGTTTATACCGTTTTCATCATTGGAATATCTACACTTTCACATTTTGAACAGCTCAATAACCGGTTATTGTCACCTTTGTATATCCCAATGGTGATCAGTCTTACATCATGGATCCCCGGCGCCATCAAAAGGCTGAAGCCGGCTTATTTGAAACCAGCTGCGGCTTTCATATTCCTGCTGACCATAGGTTTCGGGTACTACCAATACCTGCAGCTGGCTAAAATGTATGAGGATGTAAAAGACTCCGGTATCCCCGGTTACACAGAAGATTCCTGGAAGAATTCTGAAACAGCCCGTTTTTTACGCGGACACAGCAGCTATTTTAATACGGACTATACTATCTATTCCAATGCACACGAAGCGGCATATTTTAACGGAGGTATAAGGGCAGAATCACTGCCCCACAAAAGGGACAGGAACGACACGCGCGATTTCTTTACTGAGGATGGTTTCTACCTGATCTGGTTTGATAATTTTTCTGACAACGAACTGATCAAATTTAAAACGATCCTGCAAAATGCAGATGTAGTCAAAAAATATGATTTTAAGGATGGGGATATCTTTTTTATCAGGCCACACCATTCTTCAGCACTGCGGCAGTAACCATTAGCTGCCCTACATGACGCATGGTATGCTCAGCTGCATGTACCAGCAGGCCGATCACTGTTGAAGGCAGGCCCGCGCGGCCAATACCACGGTAATCCGGGAGTATGGCCGGATCAGTTGCCCTTAGCTGTTCCAGCGCAAGATCCACCTGCCTGTCGAAACGCTCTACCAGTTCTTTAGTGGTGTATCCATGCTCAGCATCTTTGCCCTCTTCCTCAAGCTGTGCAAACTGAAATGGGCTCAATCCTTCGCCTTTTGCGTAGGTAAACACCCTGTCGAGCACACCGCTCAAATGCTGTAAATGGAAACCCGGTGAAGCCATACCTGCAGGACGCTCCCAGAGTAATACCGGAGAGAAATCCTCCATGTACGCGTTCACCTCTTCGCGGGCCTGCAGCAGCGCATGGGCTACAGGTTGTAACAGTGGAGTAATATCAGGCAGCGGCCCTCTTTGCCATACTTCTTTTTGCTGTGCCATATTTTGTTGGTTTTTTTCTAATCTTTTGCATGAAAGCAGATCCTGCACCTGGGTTCGTAACTTTCCTTTTCACCCAGCAATATCTTTGCCTCACCGGCTACCCGGCGGAAGGAATACATCGCAGGATTTCCGCAGCGTACACACACGGCATTCACCTTGGTAACAAGTTCTGCAATGGCCATCATCGCAGGTACAGGCCCAAAAGGTTTTCCTGCAAAGTCCATATCCAGCCCCGCCACAATAACCCTGATACCTTTGTTGGCCAGTGTATCACAAACTTCGGGCAAACCCTCGTCAAAAAACTGCGCTTCATCAATGCCCACTACCTGTGTATCAGGTTTCAGCAATAAAATTGCAGCAGAATGTTCTACAGCGGTAGCGGCGATAGAATTGTAATTATGTGATACCACATCAGTTTCGTCATACCTGGTATCTGTGGCAGGCTTAAAGATCTCAACCTTCAGTTTGGCGATTTCTGCACGTTTTAGTCTCCTGATCAGTTCTTCCGTTTTGCCCGAAAACATCGAGCCGCAAATGACCTCAATGCTGCCGCCAAACTCTCCTTTGCTATAATTTTGTTCGCTAAATAACATGCTTTATGGTAGGGGGTATTTGACCTGCGAATATCGGGATTCCGCCTTAATATTTAGGGTTTTTATTCGCCCTAAATTTATAGTACTTTTGAGTACATTTATCAACATAAATCAGCAAATTTCGCGTTATACCCATATGATGAACCAGGAGGATATATTTAAAAAAATAGGACAGATACTCAATGAGTTGAATGAACAGTATCAATATTTAGCTCAAAATCCCGGAGAGCTGAATGAATTGGAGCTCGAACTCTTTTTGGCAAATTCCAGTTTTTTATCTGATCATGTCCAGATCGTTAGGAAGTTAAATAACAAAGCCAGCCAGAAAGCACTGCCTGAGCACAGCGGCTCCCCGCAGGAAATTATTGAACAACTGCCGGTTATCCCGGTGAAAATGGTTGAAGAAACACCTGCAGCACCTGCAGAAGCACATCCCCACAAATCGGATATAGAAGAGGAGATCTTTAAAATCGATAAAGAACCATCGACCTTTGAATTCATACTGAACGATAAACCCTCCACAGACAAGTTCGAATTTGAGGAAAAATCTATAGATGAAATATTTGACAGGCCGCTGAGCAAGGAAGAAGCGCAGATCATAGCCCAGAAACAGAAACTTAGAGAACTGGACAGCCTGGAAAGCGAATTGCCGGAAGAAGATGAGATCGGTCCCGAGCCCTTTCTCGTTTCAGAACCATTTAAAGAAGAAGCAGAGACAGAAGAACTTGCAGAAGAAGAAGAATATATTACTCCCGGAGAGCAAACTGCAATTCCTGGCGATAACGAAAAATATACCGGAGAAGAAGTTACAGCAGAATATACTGCCCCACAAGATACAGCAGCAGTTGCTGTACAGTCAGATGTAAAACAAGAAGATCAGGAAGTAGAAACGTTAGGCGAAGAAGATGATTTTGAAGATGAAGAAGATTTTGTCGGAGAAGCCAATGCTGAACAGGACCTTATAGAGGAAACAAAAGAGGAATTAAAAGAAGAAGAACCTGCGGCACACATACCAGAAGAGCCGAAAGCCAGGCCCACCTTAAATGATATCCTGTCTGGCAATACGGGTACAAAAAGCTTTACTGCGGGAAGCACCAGGATGCCTGTGACCGACCTCAAACAAGCCATCAGCCTGAATGATAAAATGCGTTATATCAAAGATCTCTTCAACGGGTATAACCTTGCTTACGCAGAAGCTATAGACTTACTCAATAAGATGCCCGACTTTAAAACAGCTGACGCGTTCCTGCAGAATAACTATGCGGTGAAAAACAACTGGGCGGCAAAACAGGAAACCGCAGAACAGTTTTATGAACTGCTCAACCAGCGCTTTCCGGCTAAATAAAGCCCATCCTGTTGGAGTCCAGTTTAAGGAAAATGAACAACAGAACGGTGAAACTCCAGAGGGATGATCCGCCATAACTGATAAAAGGTAAGGGAATTCCAATCACGGGAATGATACCAATAGTCATTCCTATATTGATAAATACGTGGAAGAAGATAATACTGGCAACACAATATCCATATACCCTGGAGAATGTGGAGCGCTGTCTTTCCGCAAGATTAATCACCCTCAGCAGAAGGAATATATACAAGGCTATAACTACACTGCAACCTACAAAACCCCATTCCTCACCAATAGTTGAGAAGATGAAATCTGTGCTCTGCTCGGGGACATAACCATATTTCGTTTGGGTACCTTCCAGAAATCCCCTGCCGGTAATTTGTCCCGAGCCGATGGCAATTTTAGATTGTATCACATTATATCCGGCACCTTTAGGGTCTGTTTTTAAACCCAGCATGATCTCGATACGCGTCCTCTGATGCGGTTCGAGTACTTTCTCATATGCCAGTTTCACCACAAACAAATAAGCTACGGCAATGATAGTGGCGATGATCATGGAAAACATCATTTTCTGTTTCCGTTTGTTCTGATAGGCAAAAAAGCCTCCCACCAGTACAATTATAGGAATCAAGATAGAAATCGGAACCAGGAAGTCGGCAATAAACAAAACGATCATTCCAAGAAAGACCAGCAGGAAGTATCCGGATAATCCTTCCCTGTACAGCGGGAACATGAAGGCGAGGAAAACCAGTGCCGAACCGGTATCAGGCTGAAGCATAATCAGGAGCAGGGGAAAACAAATGATCAGGCCTGCAAAGAAAATAGATTTGATATCACGGAACTTGGGATTAAAATTACCGACATACCTTGCTATAAGCAGGGCAGTACCGAACTTAGCCAGCTCCGAAGGCTGCAGCCTGAAACTCCCCAGAGGGATCCAGGCCTGGTTTCCAGCTACCTTGCGCCCTACAACAAGTACTGCCATCAGCAGCAGCATTGTGATCCCATATACAATGGGCGAGAACACACTAAAGAACTTTGCATCCAGCAGTAAAATCGAGAAGCCCAGCACCAGTGCTGTCAGAATAAAGATCAGCTGCTTGCCATAGTTGCTGCCAAAATTAAAGAGGGTAGAAGTCTCGGGATTATAGATCGATGCATAGATATTTACAAACCCGATTGTACATAAGGCCACGTAGATTAAAATCGTAATCCAGTCTACATTAAAGAAGAAACGGCCGCCTTGTTGTGTACTCATCTGGTGATCTGTAATTTTTTGTTTTCTATTGTCTTTTTAACCGGTGTTTCAGGCTTAACAGGTGTAAGTCCGGGACGTGGCACTACAGGCAAGGTTGTGGAACCCGCTGGCGTTTGCCCCGGAGCTGCAGTTTTAGTGGCGGTATCTTTGAGTAAAAATGGCACTTTTGGTTTGGGAACTTCGGGCAATACCACCTGTTTTTTCATCCATTCCGCACGGTCCACCCGGTTGCCCGAAATCTTGCCTTTTAAATAAGTTTCGGTCAGGTAACTGGCTATTGGTGCCGCATATGCACTACCAAATCCTGCATTTTCTACAATCACTGCTATGGCGATCTTCGGATTATCACGCGGTGCAAAACCAATAAATACAGAGTGGTTTTTTCCATGCGGGTTCTGTACTGTACCGGTTTTTCCACACATGATAATATCAGGCAGGGCTGAGTCCCTGGCCGTACCATAAGGGGCATTTACTGCATCCTGCATCCCATCGATCACCGGATCAAAATGATTGTAGTCGATCCCCACGGAATTCTTAACCAAATATTCCTTTTTTACATCCTTTTTGTCACCAATTCCCTTGATCAGGTGTGGCTTGATATAATATCCCCTGTTGGCAATGATGGCCATGATATTTGCCATCTGCAGAGGAGTAGCACTCATCTCGCCCTGGCCAATTGCCAGAGAGATTGTAGTGGTATAACCCCAGTATTTACCAAATCTTTTTGTGTATTCCTCGGAAGTGAAAAGTCTTCCCGGACGCTCGAAAGGCATGTCCAGATCGAGCCTGGAACCAATTCCGAACTTTCTTACTTTCGCCTGCCAGTCGTCATAGGCGGCAATCTTGCTCTTGTACTTGCCTTGCGTCATCAGCTTCTGATAAACATAGCAGGCATAAGTATTACAGGACCTTGCCAGCCCCTTTCTCAGGGAAATGTTACCATCAACGTGTTCACATCTCACGAGGTGATTTCCCGCCCAGTATCCGCCGGGGCAGTTAAAAGTGGTATTCGGATCAATTACCCCTTCCTGCAGCGCAATAAGGTCGTCAAGTGGTTTAAATGATGAACCCGGCGAGTAATATCCGGATAGCGGACGAACGGTCAGCGGGCGGTTAGGAGAACCGAAAATATCCATATAATTATTGCCCTGCTGCCTACCTACCAAGAGGTTAGGGTCATAAGTAGGGCTGCTCACAAATGCAAGTACCTCCCCTGTACTGGGTTCAATTGCTACAATACTACCCACTTTGTTGTGCATCAGCTGTTCGCCCAGCTTCTGTAACCTGATATCCAGCGAAGAAACCAGTGTTTCCCCCGAAATGGCAAGGGTGTCAAACTTACCATTAAGGTAACTTCCCTGCGGGACATTCCGGGCATTGTAGATCGTATTTTCAACACCACGTTCACCCTGGAGCACGTCGTTGTACTGACGCTCTACTCCGGCTTTGCCGATATAATCCCCGGGACGGAAATACCCGTTACTTTTTTCAATATCTTTTTCAGACACCTCTTTTACGTAGCCAAAGAACTGGCCGGCCACACTGTCCGGATAATGCCTTACGGTCCTGTTTTGTGTTTCAAAGCCCACGAAACGTGAAAGCCTTTCCTGCAGGGCCGCATAAGTTTGTACTGAGAGTTGTTTTTCAAATACCGAACGCTGGTATCTCGACTGGTTTCTGGCTTTATTAAAGCGTTTGTAGAAACCCTTCATATCAATACCGATAATCCTGCATAGCGCAGCAGTATCAAATGGTTTAACGAGGTTGGGCGTAACCATCAGGTCATACACCGGTTCATTTTGTACCAGCACATTGTTATTCCGGTCTACAATTACCCCGCGTGCAGGAAAAGTATACTTCTTCCGCAGCACATTGCTGTTGGCAGAAAGAAAGTAGCGGTCACTCGCCACCTGTATATAGAAAAGCTGCCCTAAAAGGATCAGTGCAACCACAATAAACAGGCCTTGTATGATGTATTTTCGATTGAAAAGATTATCCATTAACGCATTTTTCTATTATAGAAGATGAATTCTATTAATATAACAGTGAACAGGGTAAAGATACCGCTAAGCAGGCATCTTAACAAGGTATAAGAGAGTTCTGTTAATTTAAAAGCTTCTAATAAGAAAAGTACGAGATGATGTCCAAAAGTGCATAACAGGGCATAGAGGGAGAACCATTTGAAGCCCATATTGCCCAGGGAGGGTTCAGGTTCGTCAAAGTTATCACGGCTGACGGTGACGGAGATAAAGAGGATCCTGACAAACACCAGGGTCACACAGGCTGCGGTATGCACGCCAAGGGTATCGTAAAAAGCATCAAGCGTTAAGCCTGTACCAAATGCAATCAGGTACAGCAGCAGGTTGGGCGTTCCAAAGGGGAGCAGCAGTAAAAACAGGATATAGGTAAAAGGGGTAGCCAGGTCATAAAAACTCAGGTTCCTGAGCAGGAGAACCTGTATAGAAAGAAGGAGAAACCACCTTATGATATTGATTACTATAATTCTACTGTTCATTCGGCAATTTTAATTCTAAAGCTTTCTGTTCCTGTGCTAGTTTATCTTTGATCACATATACATACTGTAATGTACTGAAATCATTGAAAAGTCTGATCTCGATGGTGAGGAAATTGTCACCTGTTGATATTCCCCTGTTGCTGATCAGCCCTACCGGTACACCTGGAGGGAAAGAACCAAAGCCAGAAGTAATCACGGTATCCCTCAACTTCACCTGGAAGTGGTTAGGTACATCCTTGATGAAGGCCTTTCTGTAATCCGAATTTCGGTCGCCCCATACAAGTGAACCCAGTGCTTTGGTAGACCTTATACTTACACTGATTTTGGCATCTTTGTTTAACAGTGATTCTATTGTCGCCAGATGCGGTGATACATCCCGTATAATCCCAACTACACCTTTGCCGGCGGAGATCACGGCCATGCCGCTTTCAATCCCGTCAACTGAACCTTTATTGATGGTAATTACATTATTTCGTAAAGTGATGGAGTTTTTAATGACCCTAGCAGCCAGGTAGGTGTACTGCACATGGTTCAGTGTATCCTTTACAAGCACATTCTTCGCACTGTCGATATTCTTCATGGCTAAGAGCTGTGTTTTCAACCTGGCATTTTCAAGAGCAAGGCTGTCGTTTACATCTCCGAGATTCATATACCGTTTGAATACATTCAGCCTGATGTATGCCTGCCCCACTACTTCATTTGTAGAATTGAAAGTCACACTGCGCTGGTATGCATTATTCTTTACAGTGAGGATAACGCCAATGGTAAAAAAAATGACAAACAGGAAGAATGCGTTGTATCTGTTTATGAAAATCCAAAGGTTACGCATAATTCATCATTCTTTTTGATGCAAAAATGTGAGTACAGCTTTCAGACTGACCCACATTTTTTATTTTTTTTATTCCGTTGTTAAATTCTATTGCATTAAAAACTTGTAGCCTCCGATGTTCTTCAGGGCGATACCCGTACCACGAACAACAGCACGCAGCGGATCTTCAGCTACATGCACCGGGAGTTTTGTTTTTGCTGCCACACGCTTATCAAGTCCGCGTAACAATGCACCGCCACCGGTCAGGTAAATACCTGTCTGGTAAATATCAGCAGAAAGTTCTGGTGGGGTAATCTCTAAAGCTTTCAGGATGGCTTCTTCAATTTTAGAGATGGATTTATCTAAACAGTGTGCAATTTCAGTGTATGAAACGGTGATTTGTTTCGGTACGCCCGTCATCAGGTCTCTCCCCTGTACGGCGAAATCTGCCGGTGGATCCGACAATTCCGGCAGGGCAGCACCCACTTCAATTTTGATTTTCTCGGCAGTACGGTCACCAATCATAATGTTATGCTGGCGGCGGATATAATTTACGATATCAGAGTCAAAGTTATCCCCTGCAACGCGGATCGACTGGTCGCACACAATACCTGACAGCGCAATTACAGCAATTTCAGTTGTACCACCACCAATGTCAATGATCATGTTACCCATAGGTTCTTCAACATCAATTCCGATACCTACAGCAGCTGCCATTGGCTCATGGATCAGGTAAACTTCTTTGGCTCCGGCGATTTCCGCTGAATCCCTCACGGCGCGTTTTTCAACTTCCGTAATTCCCGAAGGGATACAGATAACCATTCTCAGGGAAGGGAACATCCATCCTTTGCCACCGTTGAGCATGCGTATCATACCTTTGATCATTGCTTCAGCAGCATTAAAATCTGCAATAACACCGTCTTTCAGAGGTCTTACCGTACGGATATTATCGTGCGTTTTACCCTCCATTTGCATAGCCTGAC
>NZ_JBEVDX010000134.1:0-25697 GCF_040513095.1 Pedobacter sp.
GGGACATCGCCGTTTTCAGCTTCCATCAAAACCCTTTCGTTAAAACCCAGCCAGCTCAGGTCGCGGTTATAGAACGTATATTCTTCCATAGCTATTTTTAAAGTGCAACCCAGGCCGCAGCAATTACAAACGCAAGAACCGAACCGATGATACCAAACATGAACACATTGTAGGCGATCCTTAGCAGACGGTATTTGCGCCCGAGCACAACTCCCTGAGAATATACATCCTTGATCAGCGTACCATAAAGAAATTCGCGGTCTTCCATCATCTGTTCCATTCCGGCTACATATTCAGGCAGGTCCATGCGGTAAAAGTTCCCGAAAAACAAAAGGTTCACTTTCTTTTGTCTGATATCTTCTGTGGTAAAAGTTCCCTCTGGTACTGAAGGACGGGTGGCAAGAATGGAAAATACCATAGTCACTACACAAATGATCAGCAGTATCAGTGTCGGGATAATCAGGTGCGGGTTATCCTCAAGTTTACGTAAAAGAATACTCAGGATAACAGATAGGATGATCGAGTTGGTAGAGATCATGATATGGGCTTTATTATCTGCCATATCACTTAAGCGCTGATTATTGCCGGAAGTAATCCTGAACATGGTTTCAATCCCTTTATCAGGACGGTCGCTTTTCTTCTTTTTTATTTCCTTGTCGTTGTCTTTGTCTTTGTCTTTGTCTTTGTCTTTTTTCATGATATCCGTACTGTCATTATCATATTGCTGCGGCTCCTTCTTTTCCTGTTTTATTTCATCCTTTTCCTGCCGCTTGTCTTCTTTCTCCTGTTGTTTCTCTTCCCGGGCATATTCTTTCAGTTCCTTCTTATCATCTTTACCTGCTTCTTTAACTGCCTTATCTTTCAGTTCCTGTAAGTTCAGCTGTTTTTTGGCACCAAGCAGGTCCTGGCAATATTCGGTATGGTAGTGATGGGCTTCAAAAAGTGAGATCGTTTTTAATCTCCAGTCATTCTTATCAATGTCTTTTCCATAAAAAGCTTCAGCTTCCTTTCGCATCAGCTTATTTCGCTCTTTAAAGTTGTCGCCACCCAGGTGGAACAGGTCGGCATCGCAGATAATCTGTTCCAGCAAGCCCACAGGATGCTGTGGCATTTTAGTGGCCAGAATACAGTTCACTACGAGTTCAGTCAGTTCAGGTTCAGCACCCCGCTCTAAAAGAAATTGCCGGGCAGATTCTGCACCTCTTGCTTCATGATGTTCGAAACTTGTCAGGTATCCAATATCGTGAAACCAGGCTGCAGTATTGACCACAAAGAAATCATGATCAGACAGTTGATAGTGATTGGCAATTTTCACTACTGATTTCACTACCTGTTCTGTATGGAGGAGGTTATGGTAAATCAGTTTATCATCTTTTTTGGCATGAAACAGGTTGGCAACGTGCGCTCTGACCTGATCTAACACCCCGGGGTAATTCATCATATAAATATGGCGGTTTAATTTGTTAATTCCCAATTCCTTCGATAAGCATATCTACCAGCGCATCAAAATACTCATGGGGTTGTATTTCAGCAGGATTTATAGACAAGGGAAAGTGTAGGCCCCTGAAAGCTATAATCAGTACCAATGACAGTTTGTGGATATGTGTGTCAGACATATATTTAAACTCATCCGATGCTACACCTCCCTGAATGATCCCTGAGATCATTTCAATCTGGGTGTTTTCATATTTGACCCGCAAAGGCATTAACATCTTGCGCGACTCGATCATATCTTCAAACAATACCTTATAGAGACTGCGTAATTCTATGATCGCGGCACTTTGACTGGTCAGAAAGGCTTTCAGTTTGTTTTTTGCAGATGAGGCAGCGTCCACTGTAACCTGCAGATTTCTAATCACTGTCTGCATTTCATCTTTAACTACAGCTTCAAATATTTCATTCTTGCCGGGAAAATAGTAATAGAGCGTACTTTTCCCCTTTCCCGAAGCCGCGGAAATATCATCAATAGTAGTCTTCTTCAACCCCAACCTACCAAATAAGGACTTGGCTGCGGCCAATATCTCGCTAATGACAATTTCATCTTTTTCCATAAGGAAATCTCTACCGGGTTTGACCTGTTCTTATTAGTCCCAAAAGTATTGAATATAATTGTGTAAAATAATAACACGTATAATAAAATAACTGCCTGTTTTGTTTACACAAACTCATTTTAAGAATGTCCGGACAAATAAATTTAAATAATATCAGTGGATGAAAAACAGGCTTGATAATTGTAAAGAACTGATTAAGATGAAAAAACTCTTATTTTAAAACATTTTCCCAATAAAGGAAGCGGGAGAAAATCGATTAAAGTCAAATGCGCCCATGGCATCTTTACAAGAATTTGTACTTTCGTATCTCCTGGTTAATAGAAGCAGATTCAAAAAAAAAAGCAAACAAGGGCTTAAAAAGAATAAAAATAGTATCATTTAATGGCGACGCAACTCATAAAAAAAATGCTGGGTATCCACCCACAGTCCAACGTAAACCCGCTGCAAAATCTGAGCTATTTTGGTTCGGAGCGATGCGGTTATCTTGTACCTGATCATTTTCTGAATTCAGATTCTATAGTTTATTGTGTTGGAGCCGGTGAGGACATTTCTTTTGACACGGAGCTCAAAATGAAATTTGATTCCAGGGTATACATTTTTGATCCTTCGCCCTATGGCATCAATCATTTTGAAGAAGTAAAGGCGTACGTTAATAAGGGTACACCTTTAACACTCGACAAAAAGCTGAACCCTTATGTATATCAAATCAAGCCAGAACAATTTAATGAAATTGAATTTGTTGCAGTTGGCCTTTGGGATAAAAAAGATATTCTCAAATTTTATGACCCGGAAAGGGAGAATTACTCTTCGCATTCTGCTTATTTGTTTACAGACTCCAAGAGTTTTATTGAAGCGCCTGTAGATCGCCTGGGAAATATGATGAAACAACTTGGACATGCACATGTTGATTTACTTAAACTTGAAATAGAAGGTGCTGAATATAAGGTAATCGACTCAATTGTAGAAGATAAGCTGGATGTGAAAGCAATACTGGTCGAATTTGATGAAATTTACAATACAAAAGATAAGGCATTCCATTTCAGGATTAAAAACAGCTGCGACAAGCTAAGAAAAGCCGGCTATGTTCTGGTGCATTCTACCGTCGCATTAAAGCGCCTGTTCGTTAAAAAAGAAATCTACGATCAGTTAAAAAAATTGGAACTCAATGGAAAACATAAATAAACAAGTTTTTAACGATACAGACCATCTTCCACTCATCTATAGTCTCTTCGAAGATACCGTAAAACGTTTTCCAAAACATATTGCCGTATCATTTGAAAATGAGCATGTAACCTATGCTGCTCTGCAGGAAAGAGTACAACGCTTAAGTAGCAGTATTGTCCTCAGCGCAGCTGAGCAGGAGCTCATTGGTGTGAGTACAAGCCGTTCTGTTGACATGATCGTTGCGGTGCTGGCAGTACTTGCAGCCGGAAAAGCCTATTTACCTTTAGATCCGGCTTACCCTGTACAAAGGCTTCAGCAGATCATCACAGACTCTGGTATCAAAACCTGTTTAACAACATTACAGGACGAAGCGTTCTTTGGCAACCTTGGATTAACCTGCTCTTCCGCTCTGCTGGGCCTGCCATCCGAGCTGAAAAACACTGAATTAAAGCAAAATCCAAATATTTATGTGTTATATACATCAGGCTCCACGGGTATTCCCAAAGGAGTGTATATGACACAGAAAGCAATGTCAAATTTAATCTTGTGGCAGCATCAGCATTCGGTTGCTGGCCCTGACAGCAGAACTCTACAGTTTGCACCCTTAAGTTTTGATGTTTCATTCCAGGAGATCTTCGCAACACTTACGACTGGCGCAACTCTGGTACTGGTGAGTGATGACCTGCGGCTGGACCCTGTGAACCTGCTGAGATATATCAGTGAAAGACAGGTCGACCGTATTTTTCTTCCTTTTGTTGCCCTTCAGTTTCTTGCGGAGGCAGCAAGCAGCGCCCTTCATTTTCCGCAGAGCCTGAAAGAAGTAATCACTGCCGGCGAACAGCTGAAGATTACTCCCCAGGTGAGGGACTTTTTTAATGGACTGAACAATTGTGTACTTTACAACCAGTATGGGCCAACAGAGTGTCATGTGGTTACACAACTTGCACTGCACGGAGCTGCAGATAAATGGCCATTATTACCAAATATTGGAATACCAGTTTCAAACACTGCAATTTATATTATAGATCAGGATAAAAACCTGGTGCCGCAGGGAGAAACCGGGGAACTGGCCATTGCGGGAATAAGCCTTGCCGCAGGTTACCTGAACAGGCCTGAACTGACTGCAGAAAAGTTCGTGCGGATCAGTGTTGATGGTGTAGAGAACAGAATGTACCTGACGGGAGATCTGGCATCCATCCTTGAGGATGGCACTATAGATTTCCTGGGAAGAAGAGATGACCAGGTAAAGATCAGGGGTTACAGAATTGAACTTGGAGAGATCGAAGTCCTGCTCAATGCAATTGAGGGTATCAAACAGGCTATAGTAATTGCTAAAAATGATGCGGCTGGCCAGAGCAGGCTGCTGGCTTACCTTGTGGCAGATAACGGAACCGAAAGCACAGCCCAGGTACGCAGATACCTTGAAGCAAAGTTGCCGGATTACATGATTCCCTCCTCTTTTATATGGATGCAGGACCTGCCAAAAACAAGCAGCGGTAAAGTGGATAAAAAGGCATTGCCGCAGCCAGAACGTAAACGTCCGGAGATGTCCGTTTTGTACAGTCCGCCAAAAACAGCCGCAGAAAAGCAAATCGCTGCTGCATGGGCATCCGTACTGGAACTGGATACCGTAGGTATAAACGATAATTTCTTTGAGCTTGGCGGTAACTCTTTACTCGCCTTAAAAACAGTTTCCCTGCTACGGTCAGAACACCGTATTGAACTGCCGATCACGAAGCTGTATCAGTTTCCAAGCATCAGCCAGATCGTAAATTTTCTGAATCCGGCTTCACCGGGCAAAAAACCAGAAAGGAAACTAACGCAATCTGCTGATTCAGGACAGCCGATCGCCATTATTGGCATGGCAGCACGTTTCCCCGGCGCCAGAACTATTGATGAACTGTGGGATGTACTGCGCAACGGCAGAGAAACTACCAGTTTTTTCAGCGAGGAAGAACTGGACTATTCAATACCCGACGAAATAAAGAATGATCCGGATTACGTACCCGCAAGAGGGATCATTGAAGATACTGAATTATTTGACCCCTTATTTTTTGGCATCAACCCAAGGCTTGCAGAGGTGATGGACCCTCAGCAGCGCATTTTCCTGGAAATCAGCCGCGATGTACTTGAAAAATCGGGATACCTCCCATCCGTATATGACGGACTGATCGGTGTATTCGCCGGATCAGGAAACAATAGCTATTACCAGCACAATGTTGCAGGAAATACCGATCTCATTGACCAGGTTGGGAGTTTCCAGGTAATGACGGTCAACGAAAAAGATTATATTTCTTCCAGAACAGCCTACGAACTGGATCTGAAAGGACCTGCAGTCAGTGTTTTTTCAGCCTGTTCAACTTCCCTCCTTGCCATTTCACAAGCTGTGGAAAGCTTGCGCAAAAATCAGTGTGATGTGGCTTTAGCAGGCGGGGCAAGCATTACATCCCCGGTTAAAAGTGGCCACATTTATCAGGAAGGCGCCATGCTGAGCAAAGACGGACATTGCAGGTCTTTTGATGAAAGTTCTACAGGAACAGTTTTCAGTGACGGTGCGGGAGTTGTGCTTCTAAAAACACTGGCAGCTGCAAAGCTGGATGGTGATACTATTTATGGGGTCATTAAAGGTACCGGTGTAAATAACGACGGCAGCAATAAAGGCAGTTTCACAGCCCCAAGTACTGAGGGACAAGCTGCAGCAATATCAATGGCAATCAGTGATGCAGATATTGATCCTTCGAGCCTATCCTATATAGAAGCACATGGCACCGGAACACCTATTGGAGATCCAATTGAGATTGAAGGACTAAAACAGGCCTTTGGTGAACAAACTGAGAAACAATACTGTGCCATAGGTTCAATCAAGAGCAATATGGGCCATATGACGGCTGCGGCTGGTGTGGCAGGCCTGATTAAAACCACCCTGGCATTATACCATAAAGAGATACCTCCTTCTATAAACTTTAACCGGCCAAATCCCAATATTGATTTTGATTCGTCACCATTTTATGTGAACCAAAAACTCAAATCATGGGATACTGTAACAGTCAGGCGCGCCGGTATAAGCTCATTTGGTGTGGGTGGTACCAATGTCCATGTGGTAATGGAGGAACACGATCATCCTGAACCGGCAAATGAAGATCAGGGCAGAACAAAACAGCTCCTCAGCTGGTCTGCAAAATCAGCTGAAAGCCTGCAAGCCTACCGGTCTGTTTTAAAAGAGTATTTCACTGCTTCTCCAGAGATCAACCTGGCTGATGTAGCCTACACGATGCAGACTACCCGGGAAAACTTTAACTACCGCAATTTTATTGTTGCAGGTACAGAACAGGAATTTGATAACGCAATAGCACAAATACCATTGTCGGCCAGTCCACTAAAAAGACTGCCTGGAGAAACCGTATTTATGTTTCCGGGTCAGGGCGCGCAATACCTCAACATGGGCGCTGAGCTTTATCACAACGAACAGGTATTCAGAACCGCTGTTGATGAATGCGCAGACATCCTGTCAATGCATCTTGATAAGGATATTCGTGAGGTGATCTATACTGAAAGTACTTTGCAGGCAGAAGCCGATATCAGCAATACAAAATATACACAACCTGCCCTGTTTGTAATTTCCTATGCCCTTGCCAAATTATGGATGAGCTGGGGAATACAGCCTTCGATACTTTGCGGACATAGTATCGGTGAGTACGTTGCTGCACATCTGGCGGGCGTATTTTCGCTGGAAGACGGGCTTAGACTGATCGCCACAAGGGGTGAGCTGGTGAGTAAGCTGCCGGGGGGAAGTATGCTGAGTGTACGTTCTCCATTTGAGGCTATCCAAGAATTCCTTCCTCCAGCCCTGTCTGTTGCCGCTGTAAACAGCCCAAGGTTATGCGTAGTCGCAGGAACTGATGAAGATATCCAGTTATTTCAGCAGCTGCTGGATGAAAAACAAATCCTGCACAAAAAACTGCTTACCAGTCATGCCTTTCATTCATGGATGATGGAGCCCGTGCTGGCAGCTTTTGCCGGGGTCGTTGAGCAGGTAAAACTAAAAAGGCCACAGAAGCCAATTGTATCTACTGCAACAGGTGAATTTCTGACCGATGCTGAAGCTCAGGACCCTGCCTACTGGACAAATCATCTCAGGAACACCGTTCTCTTCTCTCCCGCGATAGATACCATCCTAAAACTTGATAACCCCCTGCTGATAGAGTCCGGACCCGGAAATACCTGTACAACCCTTGCCTGGCAGCACGGAACAAAAACCAGTTTCAATGCCATTGCCAGCCTGGATAAAAAAGAAGTATCGGGAGCATGTGATTCCATTTTGAATGCACTGGGAAAAGTATGGCAGCTGGGCATAAACCCTGACTGGCAGGCTTTCTATCAAAATCAGAAAAGACGGACAATTGATCTGCCAACTTACAGTTACCATAAGAAAAGATTTTGGGCAGAACCCAAACTACTATCATACACGATTAACCAACCGATAACAGAAGCACCTACTGCCATGAGGAAAGATACTTTAATAGACAAAATAAAACAGATCCTGGAAGATGCTTCAGGAATTGAAATGGAAGGTGTGACACCGGATATGAGCTTCATTGAGATCGGGCTGGATTCACTCCTGCTAACACAGGTAGCCCTTATATTTAAAAAGGAGTTTGCACTGCCCATCACTTTCAGACAGCTGAATGAAGAGTATTCCACAATAGAGACCCTTGCTTCCTTTGTAGACCAAAGCCTCCCTGCAGAAAAAGCACCGGTTGCTCCGGCCGCAGCTGTAGCAGCACCAATGCGAAGCAGCACAGCACAGCCTTCAGGAGCTTTTACCCCCTCAGATTCTGCACTGGGACTTATCGCACAACAGCTGCAGCTTCTATCCAAACAAGTTGAACTGATGAAGGGCGTGCCCCATATAATTGATGAGGCAAGTGCGCGGCTGACCTATACTGAAAGTATTATGCCGGATGTTACACCAGTTGCTCCTTCACCGGTAAAATTTGCACCCTCATTTTTATCATCCAACTCAGCAGAACAGGACCTTTCTTTAGCAGGCATTTCAGCTGAAGAACTCGCAGAAATTAAAAAACCATTTGGTGCAGTAGCAAGAATAGAAAAACAGTCTGCTTCTTTAGAACCAGCACAGAAAGATTTTCTGGATAAGCTAACGCTGCGTTACAATCAAAAAACAGCCGGAAGTAAGGCCTATACGCAAAAAAACAGGGCACAGATGGCCGATCCGAGGGTAGTATCAGGATTTAAACCCTACACGAAAGAGATCGTTTATTCTATCGTCACCAACAAATCGCTCGGCAGCCATTTATGGGATATCGACGGAAATGAATATGTAGATGCCCTGAATGGCTTTGGCTCTAATTTACTGGGTTATCAGCATCCTGTGCTGAAAGCTGCGGTACTGGACCAAATTGAGAAAGGATATGAAATTGGCCCCCAGCATGAGTTGGCAGGTGAGCTGAGTGCACTTATCTGTGAGTTTACCGGATTCGACCGTGCTGCGCTGTGCAACACGGGTTCAGAAGCTGTACTTGGCGCCATCAGGATTGCCAGAACAGTAACAGGCCGTTCACTAATCGTGGCTTTCTCCGGTTCTTATCACGGGATCAATGATGAGGTAATTATCAGGGGGACTAAAAAATTAAAAAGTTTCCCCGCAGCTCCGGGCATTATGCCAGAGGCTGTACAAAACATGCTGATCCTGGATTACGGGACTGACGAAAGTTTACAGATCATCAGGGAAAGAGCTGCTGAAATTGCTGCGGTACTCGTAGAGCCTGTACAAAGCAGAAGACCTGAATTTCAACCTGTAGCTTTCTTAAAAGAAGTGAGGGAGATTACCCTTCAATCGGAAAGTGTGCTGATCTTTGACGAGGTAATTACAGGTTTCCGTGCACACCAGGGTGGAACACAGGCTATATTTGGGATACAGGCTGACCTGGGCACTTACGGAAAGGTAATCGGAGGTGGTATGCCAATCGGTGCCATCGCCGGAAAAAAACAATTTATGGATGCGCTTGACGGTGGTTTCTGGCAATATGGAGACGACTCCTTTCCTGAAATTGGTGTTACTTACTTCGCAGGAACCTTTGTAAGACATCCCCTGGCACTGGCTGCAGGAAGAGCTACTCTCCTGTATCTGAAGGGAAAAGGAACGCAATTCCAGAAAACCTTAAACGACAACACAACTTATTTGGCAGGCTTATTGAATAATACTGCTGAGGAGTTTGATCTTCCCCTGTACGCTGCCCACTTTGGTTCGTTATGGAAAATTAAATTCAAACAAGAATATCCTTACAGTGAGTTATTATTTACACTGATGCGTGAAAAAGGAATCCATATCTGGGACGGTTTCCCGTGTTTTCTTACCGAAGCGCATACACTTGAGGAGATTGATCTGATCGCAGCAAAGTTCAGAGAAAGCATTCATGAATTGATGAATGTGAATTTAATTCCCCATTCCGCACCAGCTAAGCCAGAAAAGGCTGAGGGTATGAAACCACCCGTTGAGGGAGCGAGACTTGGTAGAGATAAGGCAGGAAATCCGGCCTGGTTCATCGTTGACCCAGATAATCCGGACAATTACCTCCAGGTGGAGTAAAATAAATGAGAAATGACAGAACTATTAGATGAGATAACCTACAAGAAGGTAGATTTTGATCCTTTTGCCCGTGGCGAGGTGCTCAATACAGCACCTGCAACAGAACCACAAAAGGAAATCTGGACTTCTTGTATGCTGGGTGGAAAGGATGCAAGCAGGGGGTATAATGAATCTGTATCTCTCAGGCTAAAAGGTGATGTCAAAGCTGGCTTTTTAAAGAAGGCGCTTGAGAAGCTGGCACAGCGGCACGAAGCGCTCCGGTCAGTTTTTAGTCAGGATGGCTCAACAATCATCATTCTTGATCAGGTAACAGATTATCTTACTTACACTGATCTTTCTCAATTGTCTCCGGAAGACCAGGAAAAGTCGCTGAACGAATATATTACCGGAGATGCCCTGCACCTCTTTGATCTGCTGGACGGCCCACTGTTTAAAGCAGGTATTCATAAGCTCTCCGATCAGGAATATCACTTTACTTTCACCGGGCACCATATTATTTGCGATGGCTGGTCACTGGGTATCATACTACAGGATATCAGTAAATTTTATTCTGCCCTGGCAGGCCAGCGAGCCCCGGTATTGCCCGAAGCAAAACTCCTTACAGAATTTGCTAATGAACAGCTTCATTTTGCAGACAGTAAGGAACGTGAAACTATAGAACAGTACTGGTTACAACAATATAACAAAGATATCCCGGTGCTGGATATGCCCACCACTTATCCGCGGCCGGCAGCACGCACATTTAAAAGCAAGCGCCTGGATTTCCGGCTTGATACTGATCTGGTTCAGGGTTTAAAAGCTACAGGCAAAACTGAAGGGACCAGTCTGGTTCTTACTTTATTATCGTCCTTTGAGATCTTCCTTCAGCTGATAACAGGCCAGAAAGAAATTGTTGTAGGCCTGCCCGCATCCGGACAATCCATCACCGGAAATTATAACCTGGTTGGACATTGTGTAAACCTGCTCCCGCTAAAGAGCAGCCCAAGCAAAAATTACAGTTTCAAAGAATATCTCAAAATAAGAAAACCCGGAATACTGGATGCATTTGATCATCAGCAGATCACCTGGGGAAACTTGCTGCGCAAACTCAAGATTGCAAGAGATCCCTCACGGATACCACTGGTACCGGTAGTGTTCAATGTGGATATGGGGCTTGACGATGATGTATCTTTTGAGGGACTGGAATATAAACTGATCAGTAACCCCAGGGAATACGAAAGTTTTGAACTGTTCATCAACGCCAGCGGATCAGAGAAATCACTGACACTGGAATGGTCTTTCAATACCCAGTTATTTGATGAACAAACGATCCGTCAGATGATGGACGGCTATCTGCAGATTCTGAATTTTATAGTTGCACGTCCTGCAAATAAGATCAGTGACCTCCTCGTACCGGGCACTGCCGATTATCTTAAACAACCAATTTTTAAGAGAACCACTACGTTTTCCAACAGAAAACAGGTGAGCAGTTCAGGAGAGAAAACTGAACTCGGGAATATCACCATCCAGCAGTTATTTGAAAATGCTGCACAAAGTTTTAAGGACAAACCAGCAATCAGTTTCAAAGATGAATCTATCAGTTACAGCAATCTGAATATCAGGGCTGATAACCTGAGCAGGGCAATTTTACATTATGCTCCAGATGAAGAGATCATCGGTATCAGTACGACCAGGGAATTAAACATGGTAGTGGCTGTCATTGCCATCCTCAAAGCCGGGAAAGCATACCTTCCGCTGGACCCTACCTATCCTGAAGACAGATTGAATCAGATCATTGATGATTCAGGGCTTAATTTCTGCGTGGCAAGTGCCATAGAAAATAAGTTCTTTAATAAACTTGATCTTGAAACCATAGATTTTGACCGCACTTACAGCCTGCCTGAACAGGCACTCTCTTTTGAAAATCCAAATGCCTATGTTTTATATACATCAGGATCTACCGGAAAACCAAAAGGAGTTTACCTTACGCAGCGCGCACTGGTTAACCTGATTCTATGGCAAAACCAGAACTCTGTTGCTACGGCTGACAGCAAGACCTTACAGTTTGCACCCTTAACATTTGATGTATCCTTTCAGGAGATATTTGCCACCCTTACCAGCGGCGGCTTGCTGATCCTGATAGATGACGTGATGAGGTTAAACCCGGACAACCTGCTGGCAAAGATTGAGCGTAACAAAATCAACAGGATTTACCTGCCCTTTGTGGCCCTCCAGTTTCTCGCAGAAACAGCGGGCAGTATAGAAACATTTCCATCTGCTCTGCAGGAGGTAATGACCGCCGGAGAACAGCTAAAAATTACGCCGCAGGTAGAGAACTTCTTTAAAAACATACCTGGCTGTGTTTTATACAACCAGTATGGTCCCACAGAATGCCATGTGGTTACGCAACTCAAACTCAGCGGAAGTCCCTCGCGCTGGCCGGGATTACCCAACATTGGAAAACCAATAGCAAATACGGAGATTTATATTACCAGTGAAAACCTGGAAATTCTGAATGATGGAGAAATCGGAGAGCTGTGTATTTCCGGCGCCAGTCTGGCTTCGGGCTATCTGAATAAGCCGGAACTTACCAGTCAGAAATTTGTGCAGCTGAGCCTGCAAAATAATAGTCAGACACGCATTTACCGTACCGGAGATCTTGCAAGGATCTTAACTGACGGCAATATAGAATTTATCGGCCGTAATGACGATCAGGTTAAAATCAGGGGATACAGAATTGAAATCGGAGAGATCGAAGTTATGCTCAACCGCGTTCCCGGAATTGCACAGGCTGTAGTCACCGCAAAAGAAGACCATAATGGACAGAAAAGGCTGGTGGCTTATATCTCTTCATCAAACGGACAGGAAGACACAAGTTATGTAAGGACCGAAATACAGCACAGGTTGCCTGTATATATGATTCCTTCGGTGTTTGTATGGCTGAAAGAATTCCCCCGTACCAGCAGCGGTAAAATTGACAAACTTGCACTTCCAGCGCCCGATCAGCAGCACTTTGCCAATCAGATTAACTACACTGCTCCTCAGACAGAAACGGAAAAGGAGATTGTAAAAATATGGCAGGAACTGCTCAATATTAAAAGTATCGGTATTGATGACAACTTCTTTGAACTGGGGGGACATTCGCTGATTGCGATTCAGTTTATGATCCAGATCGAAAAGGTAAACAGCCATGGACTGCCACTGGCAACCCTTTTTGAATATCCTACGGTCAGAACGCTGGCCAGGCTGTTTGACGGACAAAACAGGCCTACAGCCTACACTTCACTGGTGCCCATTAAACCTTCGGGTTCCAAAACACCGATCTACATCGTTCATGGTGGCGGTTACAATGTTCTGAACTTTAGCGGCATAGGGCTGCATGTAGATACGGAACAACCTGTATTCGGTATTCAGGCGCAGGGGCTTGACGGCGTGGAGGAACCAATGGATAACATGGAAGACATTGCCAGATATTATATAGACAGTATTCTTGCACAAAACCCGACAGGGCCTTATGCACTGGCAGGATATTCATTTGGCGGCTATGTGGTTATTGAAATGGCAAGACAGCTAAGACTGATGGGTCATGAGATTAAACTTCTGGCTATTTTTGATACAAATGCGAAAAATCTTGATTTCCATGGAACAGGAATGGATGTGTATGTTGAAAAAATCAAAAAGCAGCTTCCAAAATTCTGGTGGATTATCAAATCACTGATCCGCAATCCAAAAAAGACCCTGGGATACCAGGGATATCTGCTTTCGAAAAAGGTAAATGCTATATTAGGGATAGATGAAGTGAAGGAAGAGCGGCAGGGAGCTATTTACGAGATCATGCGCAGAATTGATGAGAAATATGAAATCGCTTATCAGGCTTATAAACTTGCTCCTTTCGATGAAAAGATCCATTTGTTCAGGGCAACGGACAATGTTTACTTTGTGGAAGATTATAAGTCACTCGGATGGTCCAAGTATGCGAAGAAGGGCGTAGAAGTGTATGATGTTCCCGGAGATCATAAAACTATGCTTCTGTCACCATATGATAAGTCCTTTGCAAGAAAACTGCAGGAAGTTTTAGATAACGTGTCATAAATGTATTGTGTCAGACTATAGTGTAACTGGTGAGGGTATACCTCAGCTTCGGGAAACCGGATCGCCCGACAGCTCCGAAGGCAGGATTAATATCTGGGTAATCGACATAAATAGTCAGCTTCCTGTTCTGGCAAGTTATGTGCAGATCCTAACAGCAGAAGAAATGTCTTATGCAGCGCGTTTTCACCAGAAAAAAGATGCCCAGCAGTTTATCATTACCCGGGCAATATTAAAAATATTACTTGCGGATACCTTAACTGTAGAGCCCCGCGAAATACATATCACACAAGCTAAAAATAAAAAGCCGGTGCTTGCGGAACACCAGGAAATTCATTTTAACGTATCCCATTCGGATAACCAGGCAGTGATCGCAATTGCAAGGCAGCGGATAGGAATTGATGTTGAATTTGTGAAACCGAATTTTGACTATCAGTCTGTTGCCGATTATACATTTTCTGACGAAGAATCAGACTATCTGAAACAGAGTGCCAGTCCCCGTCAGGAATTCTTCCGCCTGTGGACCAGAAAGGAAGCATTCCTGAAAGGTATGGGATCGGGCCTGATCAATGAGCTGAATACGATCAGCTGTATGCCTGAAGGAGACAAAATTCCGGTAAAAATTAATGGATTGACCAGTAATTGGGAACTGACAACCATTGATATCAATTCCGGTTACATCATGAGCATAGCCTTTGAACCCTCTGCTGCCGGAAATCAGATTTTCCTTTTTGATTTTTCCCAGGCCGCACTCTGATTCTTTTTGTAATACCTGATGATACCCGCAAGTACTGCATAGTTCATCACACAAAAATAATATGGAATGAAAAGCGCCTTTACGCGAATATTTCGGCGCTCAAAGTATAAGCCTGTAATACTTAGCAGATAAAAAAGCACCTGCAGTACGAAGAATACCTGGTAGAAAGTACTATGTGTATCAACCGCGATGACCGCATTCAGGATAAATACCAGAAACAGGAGAAATGGCGTGATTGTCCAGCGTAAAACCCTGTGACTGATATACTGAAAGGTAAATACCGGATTGTTAAAAGGGTTTGCCGCTTTTTTTAAACGAAGAATGGATTGTATCCCTCCCGCAGCAATCCTGATCTTTCTTTTGAGTTCCTCTTTTACATCTGCCGAAGCAGTTTCCATAGCATATGCCCCGGGTTCATAAGCGATGATGTAACCGTTCTCAGCAATACGCATGGCAATCATATGGTCGTCAATGATAGTATCACTCTCTACAGGCTGATATAGTACGGTACGAATACTGAAAAGCTCTCCTGCAGCACCTACATTGGAATACAACTCATAATCCCATTTTTTGAGCTTCGATTCATATTTCCAGTAAAAGCCTTCCCCCGCCGAGCTTGCATCCGCGACTTCATCAACCAAAATTCTTTTTTCTCCTGCAACGGCACCCACCTTAGGATTCTGGTAATGCTTTACCAATTCCAGCAGCGCATCTTTGTTAAGAAACGTATTTGCATCTGTAAACACAGTAATCTCTCCTTCGATAAAGGGAATGGCCCTTTTAATCGCGGCCATCTTTCCGGCCCTGATATCCTGGTGAAGCAGGGTAACTTCATTGAATCCGCTGACTTTTTCGGCGGTACTGTCTGAAGAACCATCGGTGATAAAAATCACCTGGACCTTATCCTTGGGGTAATTCAGCAGCAGGGTATTTTCTATTTTTTCTTCGATGATATCCTCTTCATTGTAGGCAGCAATCAGTACAGTAACAGTTGGCAGCAGCGCTTCGGTTTTAAATGCAAAAGGTTTTTTAAATATACCTTTGATTTTTACCAGGATATAAAGTACAAAGCCATAACCAACAAATGTGTAAACGATCAGAAAAATGCTGATCCAGAAAATTATAATCATCAATATTTAAATTTTAAAACCTAATTCAGTACTATCTTTTGAATGGCTGAGGTTCCATCCTATTCCACGAAAAAACCATTTCACTAAATCTTTCCGTCCTTTTCCAAGATAAATCAGTATTTGTTTGGGTGAAGCAAAACTGATATAATAGATACAGAACAGCAGTGTATTGAGCATGCTGGTATTTCTCCTGATAAAAAGTATCCTGTTCCTCGTCATAAAATACGTTTTGATAATACTTTCCTTACCTACGCTCATTGATTCCTTATGGTAAACTTTAGTTTTACCCGTAAACCAGATCTTTTTCCCTGCCCTCCTGAACTTTTCACACCAGTCAAGTTCTTCATAATACAAAAAGAACTGTTCCTCCATCAAACCCACGGATTTCAGATCCGCGGTTCTGCACATCATCGCTGCACCATGGCAAAATGCGGTTTCACGGCTATCCTGATCATACTGACCGGTATTGAGTTCCATCCCCCCTATTACGCTATTGCGGCAGGTCATGTAATTCATTTCAGAAAACCCTGCGTATTGAATAACTTCTGGGGCATCAAAATACAGCAGTAAAGGCGAAACCAATCCGATATCTGCATTGTTATCCAGTTCGTTTGTCAAAGTTTCAATCAATCCGGAAGTGATTTCGGTATCGTTGTTCAGTAGCAGTAAATAATCACCGCTGGCCCTGTTGATACCAAGATTATTTCCTCCTGCAAAGCCCAGATTGTGTTCAGAACGGATATAGATGACCCCGGGAAACTCAGCTAAAAAATCAGCCTCGCGGTTTTCCCTGCTTCCGTTATCAACTAAAATTACTTCTGTTAGTGCCAGATTTGCATGAACTTTTATGGACCTGAGAAAGTCGATCGTTACTTCTGGCTGATTAAAATTGACACTAATAATGGAGGTGCGCTTCATGTGTAGTAAAAGTACTTATTTTCATTGGAATATACCTTGATTTTTGAAGGACCTGCTGCTGAGTACGCTCATTTACTCCCACAGGTTATAAATAAAGCGATTTTAATCGTTTATTAATAATTGATAGGTATCTTGCACATCTGCAAATAACTATGCCCTTATAATGCGCGTTGCCCATCTAATTCTAACATATACCAATCCAGGACAAACCGAGAGGATGATCCGAAACTTACAGCATAAAAATTTTGATTTTTATATCCATGTAGACAAAAAATTTGACATCAGTCCGCACCTTTATCTGCAGAAACTACCCAATGTTTATTTTATAAAAAATCGGGTAGATGTGACATGGGCAGGATTTAGTACCGTGATGGCAACTTTTGAATGTATCAAAGAAATCGTTGCTGCAGGTATACAATATGATTTTATCAATTTTTTGAGCGGACAGGATTATCCGATAAAAAGTGCTGAGTATATCAATGGTTTTTTTGAGAGTAATATAGGAAAGGAGTTTTTGAGTTACCGCGACATTAATAACGACTGGACTGAAGGACTGCTGAGAATGAATAAGTATCATTTATCAGCATATAGTTTTAAAGGCAAATACAGGATTGAACAACTGATCAATTCTATCATGCCCAAAAGAACCTTGCCCAATAAACTTCAGCCATTTGGAAAGTCAATGTTCTGGATGCTGAGTCCTGCAACAGCAATGTTTGTTGTAAATGAGGTTGAGAATGACAGTAAATTAAGGAATTTCTTCTGGTTATGCTGGGCTACTGACGAATTTGTATTTCAGACAATTTTGCTTAATTCCCCATTAAAGGATAAGATCGTGAATAATAATTACCGATATATTGACTGGAGCGCCGGCGGGGCAAATCCAAAAATATTAAATGAGGAAGATGCAGATGCACTGGCTGCGTCCACTGATCTTTTTGCAAGAAAATTTGATGTGATCAACAGCCCTGGTATATTAGATTTTATAGATAACAACTTATTGACACATGGCACATATCATCAATATACAAACGTTTAAAGATAGCCGTGGTATACTTACCGTTCTCGACAGTATCGTTCCCTTCGAGATCAAACGCTTATTTTATATTTATTCTGTAGATCATTCTGACCGTGGCGGCCACCGTCATCATGAGACCCACCAGGCTGCAATCTGTATTCAGGGATCGTGTGAGATCAGCAATAACAACGGCATTACAACAGAAATCTTTACACTTGACAGCCCCGAGAAATGTTTGATATTACTGCCTGAAGACTGGCATGTTATGCATAATTTTTCTCCGAACGCTATACTTTTAGTTTTAGCGTCGACAGCCTTTGATCCAAAAGATTACATCTATGAGCCTTATGATACCGTATGAAAGCCTTAAAATATTAAATCAGCCATTTGAGGAAAAGCTAAAGGTTAAGTTTTCCGAATTCCTCAATAAAGGATGGTATATTCTTGGTGAGGAAGTAGCAGCTTTTGAAAAAGAATTTGCGCTGTATCATCAGGAGCAATATGCCGTAGGGGTAGCAAATGGACTCGATGCGCTCATCTTATCGCTGAAATGCTGTGGCTTTAAGCCTGGCGACGAGATTATAGTTCCATCAAACACATATATAGCTAGCATTCTCGCAATAATCCACTGTGGATTAAGCCCGGTGCTTGCAGAGCCTGATGCCCGTACTTATAACATAGACCCAGTGGCGGTCGCTGATGCAGTTACTGCAAAAACGAAGGCCATCATGGTTGTTCATCTATATGGACAGTGCTGCGAAATGGACCCAATTCTGGAAATCGCAAAACAGCACAAGCTGAAAGTTATAGAAGACTGTGCTCAGGCACATGGTGCCAGGTATAAGGGGAAACTGGCGGGGACATTTGGTGATTTCGCGGCTTTCAGTTTTTATCCGACAAAAAATCTGGGAGCACTGGGTGATGCAGGTGCCGTTATCTGTCAATCTGAAGAGGACTATAACAAACTTCGGCAACTGAGAAACTATGGTTCTGAAAAGAAATACCATAACGGGGTTGTTGGATACAACTCCAGACTTGATGAATTACAGGCTGCCTTTCTCAGGATCAAACTCCCCCATCTGGATGAGATTAACAAGCATAAAAGAAAGCTGGCTTCCATTTACTTTGACCTTCTTAACGATTCTTTTACCAAGCCTGTGCTGGATGATAATTACTACAACGTATACCATATCTACAATATCCTTCACCCGGAAAGAGACCGGCTTAAAGCATACCTTGCCGCAAACGATATTGCAACGGAGATTCATTACCCTGTAGCACCACAGGATCAGGCGGCACTAAAGGATTATCTGCATCATTTTGACTACCCTGTTTCAGCTGATATCCATCACAGGACTTTAAGCCTGCCCTGTTCATTTGCACATACCGAAGAGCAAATACGCTATGTTGCGGGGGTATTAAACAGGTTTGAGTCCTAAACAGTTAAAAACTATACCATGGCAAATTATTTACTGAAAGAATTAGCACCACCAATTATATCAAGTTTACGGTGGTATAGTTTCAGGTACGGATGGAAAGGCTCATTCAAAAGTTTTGAAGAGGCAGAGGCTAAGTGTGAAGGATACGATCAGGATCATATTCTAAACAGGATTATCGAAACAACATTAAAGGTTAAAAACGGCGAAATCCCTTATGAACGGGATGGTATTCCATATGATCAGGTGCAGATGAATTTCCCCTTGCTCAAAACCCTCTTATACCTCGCTTCGTTAAACAATAATGAACTGACGGTCATTGACTTTGGAGGGTCGCTGGGAACCACCTATTATCAGAATATTAACTATCTCAAACATCTCAAAAAACTGAGGTGGTGTATCATCGAACAACCAAAATTTGTAGCGGCCGGAAAGAAGCAGTTTGAAAATGAACATGTCAGATTCTATCATTCTATTGAAGAGTGCATGAAAGAAAATGATCCCCAGCTTTTATTGATCTGCAATGTCCTTCAATATCTTAGTAAGCCTTACCAGCTGCTTGAGGAGATCAAACAAACAAAGATCCCTTATCTTCTCCTGGATTTTATGCATTACAATGATAAAAACGAAGACAGGGTTACTATACAACATGTACCTCCGGTATTTTATGGTATACCGGCCTCCTATCCCTGCCGCTTTTTCAGCAGGATAAAAATCGAAAATATTCTGCGCGAAAACTATGACAAACAATATGATTTCATTTCCGCGCAGGAGAAATATTACATTCAATTAAAGCCTTTCCGATATGAAGGGGCGTTATGGGAAATGCGCAAATAGAGGATCGGGCTATTTACGTTTCCTGATTGAAATGTGAAAAATCTTGAGGAATAGCAATTGTATAACCTTCTTGGTAGTATAGATGAAATCGCGCTGGCGAAGGGCAATTTTCAGTTGCTCATAAATCAGGTCGCATTCTACCATATGACGTAATTTGGTTGTTGAAGAACGAATAAATTTGCTATTCTTAAAATCTGAAAAAGATTGAGTAGTGATGAGCCGGGTAATGATCTTATCGACCAAAATCCGCTGATGGGGTCCCCAGTAATGGGTAACAAAGCTATCTGCAGATTTGATTGTAGTTGTGCGCTGCAGAATAAACGAAAAAGCCAGTTGCTCACTGACAAACCACTTTGAATATGCATAAAATTCATCTGTAAGTTTAACTACATCCTTCATATAACTACTGAAGTTTTTCGTCAAGCCTATAATCCCTGAATTCCAACTGTAATCTTTTGTATTGAATACCATAGGCTGGCCGCGGATCAAAAATGTCCTGTCCGATATATACTCGATAAAAGCCTGCGGGTACTGCCCCTGGCCAAACAGGTTAAACAGCCGGAGCCCGCCATCTAAATCGTATTCTTTGACATGCATGAGACTTACCGCATCATCCGACTCCGCAAAAAATGGCTTTGGCTCATTTGTGAAAAAGGAATCAGAATCGATAAATACTAAGTCTTCATCAGGGAAATTCTTGAAAGTCAGGTCTATCACTGCTACCTTTCTTCTGTGAATAAAACCAGTCCCTGCCAGCATTTCAGTTAGCATTTCCGGACTTAGCATGATATAAGTGATGTTGAAACCATCCAGATAAGTTTTAAAAAACTCTGGCTGATCGGTATACACAATCAAGCGAAAATTATTGATTTTCTCTTTTACCCACGCAGCAAGACTCAGGATACTATAAATCGCCCGGTAGTATCCTGACGAACTTCCATAGGAAAGAAAAACTAAGTTTTTAACGGTCACTTTATCGGGATTTATTTGAATTGCTAAACAGTTGATTTTTACGCTGGTATTCCCATACACAGATAACACCTAAGGTATTAGGTTTTTTTTGAAAGAAACAGTATCTTCGAAACTAAATTATAGATATACAACCCTCCTCATCCATCCATTCTAAAGTATGCGCGTTGCCCACATTATTCTTACGCACAAAAATCACAGTCAGTTGGTACGGTTAGTTAAAACGTTGCAGCACCCACAATTTGATTTTTATATACACCTTGATGCCAAAGTACCAACATCAGCACTGGAGGGTATTAAAGAATTCTCCAATGTAAAGTTGATTAAGAACCGGGTTGCATGTAATTGGGGAGGCTTTACCATCGTACAGGCCATTTTCAATTCTATAGCAGAAGTACTGGATTCGGGTGTTAAATATGATTTCATTAATCTGCTGAGCGGACAGGACTATCCCATTGTCAATCCTGAACAAATTTATAATTTCCTGCAGCAGAACAAGGGTAAAAATTTCATTTCATTTGACGCTGATCACAACTCAGAATGGTGGAAGACTGCTTTTGACCGTTATGAAAAATATCATTTAACTGATTTTAATTTCAAAGGTAAATTCTTCGCAGAGCGAATCCTCAACAAGCTTACACCTGCCAGAAAGTTCCCTGAATACACTAAAGTATACGGAGGAAATAAATCAACCTGGTGGACAATATCCACTGAATGTGCTGCGTATATGAATGAGAAATTCAATAACAGCCCCAAGATGATCAGGTTCCTGAAATATTGCTGGGGAACAGACGAATTTGTTATACCTACCCTGATTATGAACTCTCCGCACCAGGAAAATGTAATCAATGATAATCTGCGGTATATAGACTGGTCTGAGGGCAACCCAAACCCCAAATCATTTGTGCTGTCTGATTTTGACGCTATCGAAAGTTCAAACATGCTTTTCGCAAGAAAATTTGACGAATTCCACGATGAAAGTATCCTCAACAGGATTGACGACGCCATACAAGTAAATAAAAAATAAGACTTTGGAATTTATAAGATCAATTTTCAGACAACAGGTATTTAAATTTATTTTGGTAGGTGGATTTTGCGCATGTATTGAATTTATTACATTTAACATTCTTATCAAATTCACCAAAATTGAATATCTGGTTGCCAATGTGATTTCAATCGTAATTGCAATTATTATCAATTATGTACTATCAAGAGCATTTGTATTTGAAAAAAGCAAACATTCAAAAAGGAATGAATTTTTATCCTTTATCCTTTTTTCAGTGCTGGCCATTGCGCTGAATCAATTGATACTTTGGCTGTTTTTTGAGGTCATCAAACTGAATATTCAGGTCTGCAAGGCTCTCGCAATCATTATTGTTGCTTTTTTCAATTACCTCACTAAAAAACACATTGTGTTTAAGGCATAAATTAGCGCATAAAAAAAATTACGTGCCACCGGTTTTAGTGTGCAAAAGATCCACGTCCTTAATTTATGCGTAATAAGTAGTAAGGTTCCAAAGTGTCGACGAACAACTAATTTTCATCGATCAGTACATGCTTTTTTTCATCTTATATTTTACACGGATCAATGTTTTTTAGCGCAGTTAAAGTCCACGCCTTTCCGGGAAATAATTATATTTGTTTATAAATTAATCAAATCTCGATGAAAAAACTGCGCTCTTATCTACAACTAATAAGAATCCCGCAATGGAGTAAAAACCTGTTTATTTTCTTACCTGCGTTTTTCGCTTTAAAGCTGTTGCAGCAGAATGTGCTATATAATCTCGGACTTACTTTTCTTGGATTTTCTTTCCTGGCCAGCGCAGTCTATGTTTTCAATGATATGCTTGATATTGAAAGCGACAAAATACACCCAAAAAAAAGGAACAGACCATTGGCGAGCGGTGCAGTAACGAAAAAAGAAGGTATTTTCCTTATTGTTTTGCTTTTAATTCTTGCTTCAGTAGTATTCGTCATCCTGAATAATACCGTGGTAATGGTTATCGCGGCAGTATATCTTTTTCAGAATATCCTTTATACCGTTAAGCTCAAACATATCTCCCTTCTGGATATAATGCTGATCGCAACAGGCTTTGTACTCAGGATCTTGATTGGAGGGGAAGCCACGGATACGCAGCTCTCCCACTGGATCATTGTCATGACCCTTGTACTCGCATTATTCCTTGCCCTGGCTAAACGCAGGGATGATGTTGCCAGTTATGTAGAGACCGGGCAGAAGGCTCGAAAGAATATCCAGGGATACAATCTCGAGTTTTTAAATGTTGCAATTACGATGATGGCCACTGCTGTTGTTGTCTGTTATGTTATGTACTGTACTTCTCCGGAGATTCTTGCAAATTTCGGGGAAAGCACCTATCTCACTTCATTTTGGGTAATCCTGGGTGTCTTGAGGTATCTGCAGCTAACTTTCGTTTGGCGTATAAGCGGCAGCCCAACAACTGTGCTGCTTGAAAATAGATTCTTACAATTCATACTTTTAGGCTGGATAGTCTCATTTTTTCTCATTATCTATTTAAAGGTCTGATATGAAGGAGACAAAGAACACAGTGAAGATTTTATTTTCCATCGGAGGGATATTGATCATAACTATCGCTATGACGCTTCTGATCGTAACATTAGGGTTTTTCATTGGTCTTAGTGTCTCAAAGTGGCAGTTTCCTGCTGGATTTATACTGGCTTCAGCACTATATTTTTTTATTGCAAAGGCCTACTATGGAAATATCACCACCTTTGTAAAATCGTTATTGTCATGTTCAGCCGTGATTATACTTTCAACCATCATCGCTCTAAACTTTTACGATGCTTCTTTTGATGGACAATCATATCACATGGAGGAAATTTATCAGCTGAAAAATGGTTGGAACCCGACTAAAAAAAAGCTGCCCGCTTCAGTTAATATGGCTCTCTATATTAATCATTACTCCAAAGGCGTTGAAATTCCACAGAGCACATTATATAGTTTAACAGAGCGTATTGAAAGTGGAAAAGCAACCAACTTCATGCTGATTATTGCAGCTTTGTGTCTAACCCTCGCTCTACTTTTAAGCTCAGGTAAATTATCATTGTTAAAATGCATTTTTATAAGTGTATTTGCAGCCTTAAATCCAATAGCCGTAAACCAGCTTCTGAGTACTTATGTCGACGGGCAGCTAGCCATAATGCTACTATGCTTTTTTGTGGTATCCACATGGACAGTGCGGATGCGAAGCAACTTTAGTTTTTTAGTATTAGGCGCCATAATTATTCTGACAGCAAATATAAAATTCACTGGTCTTGTATATATTGTACTATTTTCATTCGCATATCTCGCCTGGCTGGCACTGGTAAACTATCAAAAAATATTCTTTCGAAAAGCCTTTCTGATTACACTGACTTCCGGAATGGTTGCCGTTTTGTTTATAGGATATAGCACATATGTTTTGAATACTCTCGATTATAAACACCCATTTTATCCCTTAATGGGTGAAAACAAGGTTGATATTATGCAGCATAATCTTCCTCCGGGGTTTGGAGATCATAATGATGCCGGTAAATTTTTCGTCTCCTTATTCGGCCACTCAGACAATCCTATGGCTAGTAATGGAAGACAAATTGCTCTAAAGCTTCCATTTACTATCAATAAAAATGACATTGTAAACTCTTATGCAATTGACACCAGGATTGCCGGTTTCGGCGCAATGTTTTCAGGGATTATCCTCCTATCAATCGCACTAATCATTATACTCCTGGTCAGACATCCTGAAAGATGGAAATATAAAAAAAATTGGCTGTACATCCTCGGTCTGGTTATTGTTTCTGTTGTCATTATGCCAGAGTCTTGGTGGGCAAGGTATGTACCACAGTTTTGGTATTTCCCTATTATTGTTCTATTGATATCAGAACTCTATATCGGTGATAAGTTCAAAAAAATCAAATTGTTAATGTACATATGCCTTTGTATCAATGTAAGCTTTTCATTATTGTCTTTCAGGTATAACTTTATTATGACCAATCGAATCACAAAGCAAATGGAAAAGATTAAAGATTTTCATCAAACGATTGCGGTACAATGGAACATTTCTGGCTCGAACCGTATACGGTTTCAGGAAAACGATATACCTTATACTGAGCAGGATCTTCGAAATAAAGCTAATACGGAACATATCATTTGCTCCGAAGCGATGTTTCTGCTTCCATCTGCAAAGACTATCTCTAGTAATACAAAATAAATAACAGCCAATATATGAATGACAAAAGAGTACTTGCCGTATTTGACTTTGACGGAACAATTACCACCAGGGATACTTTGCCCGTTTTTATACGGTTTGCGGTTACACTTTTCCACCTGCTGAAAGGCACCATGTACATGGCCCCTTTCGTCCTGCTCTTTAAGTTGAAAGTCATTCCTAATTACACCGCGAAAGAAAGGCTCTTCAAGACTTTCTTTAAAGGTATCAGCATAGACAGCTTCAATGAGCTTTCCCAGAGGTTCATTACAAACATTGAACAGATCGTTAATCCAGTCGCTTTGGAAAAAATCAAATGGCACCAGCAAATGGGGCATGAGGTCATTATTATCAGTGCGTCGGTTGAAAACTGGATCCGGCCTTGGGCAAAGAAATACGGAATCAACACCGTTTTAGCTACAGGATTGCAGTTAGAAAATAATATCATAACAGGGAATTTCCTGACTAAAAATTGTCATGGTGCAGAAAAGGTGAATCGACTGCTTGCAGCCT
>NZ_JBEVDX010000135.1:0-9607 GCF_040513095.1 Pedobacter sp.
TTTATCAGTCCGCAGGCCGATGAGACTCATAATTACAAAGTGGAAATATTGGCGGCTAACAATGAAAAGGCATTACTGCGTTCCGGTACTTTCGTCTATGCTGATTTTTCGCGCAAGACCAAACAGAAAATCCTGCTGATCCCGCGTGAAGCCTTAACTGAAAGTATCAAGGATGCAAGTGTATATGTTGTTGAAAATAATATAGTTCACCAGAAACCTATCAAAACAGGAATGGAACTGAATAACCTTATCCAGGTCATTGAAGGACTAAAAGCCGGCGAAGTGGTAGTGACCTCCGGTCAGATCAACCTTAAAGAGGGCGCACAGGTAAGTGTTTCAAAATAAAATAAGCGAATTATGTCAATTACAGAAATAGCCGTCAAGCGGCCTTTACTCATCATAGTAGTTTTCACGGTGCTGTTTATTTTCGGTGCACGTTCCTACTTTAGTTTAAACTATAACCTGCTTCCTAAACTGGAAGTACCTACTGTATCAGTAAGCACGGTTTATCCTGGCGCTGCCGCTGCGGAAGTAGAAACCTCGGTTACAAAGAAACTGGAAGATGCTTTTGCATCCGTAGAAGGCCTGGATAAAATTACCTCTACTTCACAGGAGGGAATATCCAGCGTAGTCATAGCCCTGAAAAGTGGTACCGATGTAGATCAGGCCGAACGTGATATCCAGCGGAAAGCGGATCAGGCACAAAATGAACTGCCGGATGATATCGATAAGCCAGTGGTGAATAAGATCAATCTGGAGGATGCGCCTATCCTCAAGGCAGGGGTCACTTCAAAACTGTCTCCGAGGGAATTGTATGATTTTGTAGATAGGCAATTACTTCCCATCCTCCAGAATGTTCCGGGAGTGGGGCAGGTGAATATTATTGGTGGTGACAAACGCGAGATCCAGGTAAACATCGATCAGGACAAACTTAAGGCTTATGGCCTGGGCATCGGACAGGTAACTGATGCGCTGGGTAAAGCGAATCAGTCTTTTCCGGCAGGGAGTATCGAAACCCGTAACCAGCAAATGTCTATCCGCTATGATGCAAATGTGACGTCAGTTAACCAGATTCGCGGCCTGATTGTTCAGCAGCGACCGGGAGCGGGAAGTGTTTATTTAAAAGATATTGCTGAGGTTGTAGATGCCACAGCAAAAACTACTGCGATTAACCATATCAATGGTATTCCTTCCATCGGAGTGCAGATTATCAAGCAGACAGATGCAAATGCTGTAGACGTAAGTGAGCAGGTGAAGCAAAAGTTCAGCGCTATTGAAGCACAGTACAAATCGACCAGTTTGAAGTTCAGCGTATCTTCTGATCAGAGTATTTATACGCTGAAGTCGGCCGATGGGGTAATGGAAGATCTTGGTCTTGCTGTAGTGATTGTAGGTGTAGTAATGCTGGCGTTTCTGCACAGTTTCAGAAGCTCACTGTTTATACTTGTTGCACTTCCGTCATCCATCATCCCAACGTTTATTGCCATGTACTTTTTAGGATTCTCACTGAATCTGATGACGCTGATGGCGATGTCATTGGTTGTGGGTATCCTTGTGGACGACTCGATTGTAGTTCTGGAAAATATTTACAGGCACCTGGAAATGGGATCTGATAAGGAAAAGGCTGCTTTAGAAGGCAGGAGCGAGATCGGTTTTACTGCACTTGCCATTACCCTGGTAGACGTTGTAGTATTTCTTCCCATTGCTTTCTCCGGTGGTATCATCGGTTCGCTTTTGCAGGAATTTTCGCTTGTTGTCGTTTTCTCTACACTGATGAGTTTATTTGTATCCTTCACTGTTACACCGATGCTGGCAAGCAGATTTGGAAAAATCGAAAAGCTCAATGAGAAAAGTTTATGGGGCAAACTTAATCTTGGCTTTGAACGCTTCCTGGATAACCTGAAAGAGGATTACGGGAAACTGCTGACCATCATGATCCATAATAAGCGGTATCTGTTATCGGGTGTGATTGTACTGATCATTGGCAGCATTGCTTTAATTCCGTTTGGGTTTGTAGGTGCCGCTTTTATCCCTTCGGCCGATCAGGGCGAACTGCTCATTAACCTTGAGCTGGCACCATCTGCCTCACTTTATCAAACCAATATGGTTACACAGGAGGCAGAAAAGATGATCATGAAGCAGCCAGAGGTAACACGTGTGTTTTCGAGCATTGGTTTTGTAAGCGGAAGTGTGGCAGGAACTACAAATAACAGCAATCTTGCTGAGATCACCATCAGTATGGTGGATAAAACCAAGAGAGATATTACTGCTGAGGAATTTGGAATCATATTGCAAAAGAAACTGAGCAGGGTTATTCCGGGTGTTAAAATTACAGCTTCACCAACCTCAATAACCGGTGGTGCCAATCAGGCACCTATACAGATTGCAATTAAAGGTTTAGATCTCAAAGCCATCAGAAAAGTTGCAGAAGAATACAAAAAAGTGGTGGCAACAGTTGCTGGTACACGATTCGTTGAACTCTCGGTGAAAAACCAGAAACAGCAGGTCGAAGTGAGTCTGAACAGGGAAAAAATGACCTTGCTGGGCATTGATGCCAGTCAGGTAGGAGCAGCACTTCAGAATGCCTTTAGCGGGAACGATAAGAGCAAGTTTAAACAGGCAGGTAATGAATATGATATCCTGATCGGTCTGGATAAATATGACCGGTCTGATATCAATAACGTAAGAAACCTGTCCTTTAATAATAGTGATGGACAAACCTTTGTCCTGAGCCAGTTTGCCGAGGTAACTGAAGGTCTCGGAGAGAGTGTTCTTGAACGTGGCGACCGTCTGGGTTCTATCACTGTCAAAGCAAACGTAGCAGGCAGGCCCTCAGGATCTGTTGGTAAAGACATCCAGGAGAAAGTTAAATCGATCAAATTGCCTGCTGGAGTTACAGTCGAGTACCTGGGAGACCTGAAAAATCAGGGAGACGCATTCGGCAGTCTTGGTTTTGCCTTGATGGTGGCTATTGTATTGGTTTACCTGATCATGGTAGCGCTTTATGAAAATGCGATTTATCCTTTTGTAGTTCTTTTCTCGATTCCTGTTGCGCTGATCGGGGCTTTGCTTGCACTTGCACTCACCATGCAGACGCTGAATATATTCTCCATCATCGGTGTGATTATGCTGCTGGGACTGGTTTCCAAAAATGCCATCCTGATTGTGGATTTTACCAACCAGCTGAAAGCTGAAGGGCATTCTGTGGAGGAAGCGCTGATTGAAGCAGGTAAAGAAAGGCTCAGGCCAATCTTAATGACCACGCTGGCCATGATCCTTGGGATGTTGCCAATTGCACTTGCAAGCGGTTCAGGCGCAGAAATCAAGAACGGTATGGCATGGGTTATCATTGGTGGTCTTACCAGTTCCATGATCCTGACGCTATTTGTAGTGCCATCCATGTATCTGATCATTGATCATTTGATATTGAGGTTCAAAAAGAAAAAGACAGATGCTCCGCTGCTTCTTGAGGCACATAATTAATATTTACTTGATCAGCCAGAATGAATTGCAGCAGCAATCCTATCTGGTTGATTTTGTTTATTTCATAATGAGTGGCGCCCCGTTAACACTCACGTTTTCCACTTTAACATCCTTGTACTTGTTTTGTAATGCAGGAGATTTTGTAGTAACGGTAACGTTTCTGAAAACTACATCAGCTACTGTATCATTTGGATTGCCTTCCATAACACCGAAACTCTCTGCCTGCACATTTATATTGGAGATCTTTATGTTTTTGATGGTACCAAAAGGCTTCTCGGTGCTGCCTTTCAAATCAAAGAACTGTTTCCAGGGATTGATGAGAATTACTGATCCGCAGCTTCCAGTTATATTATCTACAGTGATATTTTCGAAAAGCTGATAAGTATCAGGTCTCATTTTTAGCCGCAGTATAGGGCAGGTGTTGGCTACTTTACAGTTTCTGATGGTGATGTTGCGGGCATGTATACATTCGCTACCCAGCGTCAATGTAGAATGCGCTTCGCCGAAGGTGCAGTTCTCCACAAGAACATCTTCTACGATCCCGTTGCCCGGAAGATTTTGTGCATCAACGCCTTTTCCCCCTTTAATGCAGACTGCATCATCGTTTACGGAAATATAACAGTTACGGATAGTTACTTTGCTGCAAACATCTATATCTACACCATCGGTGCTTGGTGCTTTCACAGGTCTGAAGGGTGAGCGGATATCACAGTTGTCCATCAACACGTTTTTGCACTGGTAAAGGTGTGTTGTCCAGAATCCTGAATTGTGCAGCTTCACATCCTTGATCGTTACATCGTTGCAGCCCCAGATGAACAGCAGTCGCGGACGGTGAACTTCAAGATTCGTAGCTGGTTGCTTAAGCTTTGCCTTTTCTTCCCTGTTTGCCCAGAAAGCTTTCCAGAAACGCAGTCCGTTACCATTAATTGATCCCGGTCCGGTAATGCTAAAGTTATCTACTTTGTAGGCATTTACCAGCGCGGCATAATAGTCCAGGTTCTGGCCTTCCATACGCGAAGGGAGCAGGGGATAATCCTTTATATCGTCTGAACCTTTCAGCACAGCGCCTTCCATTAATTTCAGCTTTGTTCCGGGTTTAAAAAACAGTGCACCACTCAGAAAAGTTCCTTTAGGGATGACTACCGTACCCCCTTTAACAGCAGCTTTATCGATCACGCGCTGAATAGCTGCGGTGTTGAGTTTAGTGCTATCGGCTTTTATGCCGAATTTAGTAATTATATAATCCTGGGATCTGGCGGTACCCATGCTTAAGAGCAGGCAAAATAAGAGAAGGGTCTGTTTCATTTGGTTGTAGACTAATCTTGCCAAGATAGCAAAAAAACCGCATCTCCATGCAATAACCCAAATGCCGGGGAAATTGCATGATGATGCGGCTTGTACTATTGTAAAAGGATTATATAGTGACTTCCCAGGCATTTTTCTGGTTCTCCTTCAGCATATCCTCAATAGCTTTAGGCACCACGTTGCGGAACTTGCCTGTTTCCGAAGGAACAATGTTAATCATAGCGTCGATCATTTCTTTAGGATCAAGCCTGCCCTCAGGCACACTCAGCATTGCGTCAAAGGTTGCTTTCAGATCTGCCTTTTTGGTATAATTTACTGCATCATCCATCCAGCGTAATGGTTCTTCGGCCATAGTCTCGTTGTATCCTGTATGGTAGGGGCCAGGGTTAACAGTCTGGATCTGGATACCATAGGATTTCACTTCCTGATGCAGTGCCTCTGCGATAGCTTCGAGGGCATGTTTGGTAGATACGTAGATGCCAAATCCTGCCGGAGTGAACAGTCCGCCCATGGAAGAGGTAAACACTACTTTGCCTTTTTTACCTGCATCTATCCATTTGTTGATAAACTTCTGTACTAAATTCAAGGGCGCAAAAACATTGGTTTCGAAGTTTCTGCGTACCAGATCCATTGGGATTTCGAACACAGGACCAGCTTCTCCGATCCCTGCATTACTGAAGAAAACATCAATATCCCAGGTCAGGGCAAACTTCACATCATAAGGATCAAGGATGTCAAGCTTTTCAACCTGCAGGTTATCCTGTATGCCCAATTCGATCGCTTTTTGACGTAATGGAGTTACCTGTGGAAAGATCTGTACACCTGCGATTACTTTGTGGCCTAATTGTGCTAATCCAATTGCTACACCTTCTCCGAAACCAGATCCGGCTCCGGTGATTAAAATTGTTTTACTGTTTGACATGATTTTAGATTTTAGTTTATGAATCAGATTGTTTTTAATTTAGATGATACTGCCCGCCGTGGCGATCTCAAAATCCTGGTCTGGACTGCCCCCCGATACCCCGATATAGGCTACTATTTCAGCATTTTCTTTTACGGGCATACCACCCTTGAATCCTACAAGTCCGCCGCTGGTTTGCGTTAGTCCGTAGGTGTGTGCTTCCGGTGCAAGAAATTCGCCTACCAGCTCGGAGTTCATCCTGAACAGCATTGCCGTTTTTGCTTTTCCCATCGAAATATCAATAGATCCCAGATATGCATTATCCATTCTGAAGAATATTTTCTGGTGCCCTCCGGTATCCAGGATGGTAATATTGGCATTTACACCGATCTCATTTGCCTTGTCAATAGCTTGTGTGAGGGCTTTGAAAGTTTGGTTGTATGTAATTTCCATTGTTGTAGGTTTTCTTTGGTTTTGATATTTCAAAGGTGCTGAGAATCAAGCCCCGTATATGTACTAAATTCACAGGAAGTATTATGAATTTCAAAGGTTTACCAGACACTTTGCCGATAAAGCAGGGGAGTTCTCTGCGTATGTTTTTTAAAATAGGTGCTAAAGTTCTGAGGTACCATAAAACCCAGGCGGCAGGAAATTATACTTTGGGGTTGATCCTTTCTGACAGCAGAAAAGAAAATTCACCGAATATCTGCTACGACTCTCCCTAATCCTTCTGCGGACTCGGTGATCAGTGCTGTTTTATGAATTAACGTTTGCATATGATAGTGTCAAATTGTTAACTATCCCTCTTTGAGGTGGTTAAGGTGTTGCCTTCAGCCTTTTCATGATGTCTGCAAATTCTATTCCGTCAAGAAAGGCGGTTACCCTGACGATCTTTCCCTTGTCCATCTGCATGTACCAGGAGTAAGAACTTAAATATGGTTTTCCATCTTTGGCTGTAGCTACCCCATCCCAATGTGCGATGACCATGTCGCCATCGCCATAGATACCGCGCACTGTAGGTACTATCTTTTTTGAAAGGCGCTGGTTCAGGGGATCGATCACCTGGTCGATAAATTCTTTTTTGCCATTATAGGTCTTTGAAAGGGGCGTGCTGCCGGTAATGGTCCACACCATATCATCGTGCAGGAGGTCAAAGAAGCTTCCGGTTCCCGCTGTCCATTTTTCGAAACCCAGACGAATGGCTTCTTTGTTTGCTGTTGTGGTTTCAATTGTTTGCTGTGCCATAGTCGTTACTTTTTTTTTACTTCAGCCAATTCTATCATATTGCCCCATGGATCCTGGAAGAAAGCCAGCTTTCTGCTGATAACATCCAGATAAAATGGTTGTCCGACAAGCGTTACCCCCCGTTTTTTTAGTTCTGTCAGTGTTTTGTCCATGTCATCTACATGTAAGCAGATGTGGTGGTAACCGCTTTCTTCCAGGCTTTTACCCAGGTCGTTAAATTTTACAACAGGTTTGAGTTTGCCTTCTGCAAGAACTTCCAGCCAGAAATCATTGCTGTTTGCAGGGGCCAGGTAAGCGAGTTGCTCATCGGCGTAAGGCCATTCCTTGATCACTCTGAAGTCGAGTTTCTCGGTGTACCATTTTACTGCAGCCTTATAGTCGGGCACGCGGATCCCAACATGATTGCCACTCATTCCGGCCAGCGGACTTTGCGTATTAAGGGCTGGCATCACAAAGCCCGTCTCTGGATCAGCTTGTGCAGAGGCGCTGAAGGCAGCAATAGTGAGGCATACAAATGCGGTTAAGGTAAGTTTAATGTTCGTTTTCATAATACTGAGATTTTGTGTTTTACTGATGTGTTTGCTGATACAAATTTCACACACAGTGCCCTCCCTGGTATTAGTAAATCCGCAGTATTCATTATGAATCTCAAAGATCTTATCGAAATTTCATTGTAATGCCCCTGTAATAATAGTTTCTTCAGGCTATCATCTCATTTGATATACATGTATCCGTTGTAGATTTGTTTTGGTCATACCATGGCTCTCTGGCCAAAATGCCAAAGGTGATTACACGACCGATGATAGTTTACTGCTGCATACTTCACTTTCCAATAAGGAGATCAGTTACCGCTGGGATTTATAGAAAGCGCCTATTTCAGCAATTATTTTAAAAAACACACCGGTACGACACCTATGTTTTTCCGGCAGCAGGGAGGGTAAATAGAATACACAGCTTCTGACTGAATCAGAAGCTGTGTAAAATCTTATATTGATGCTTTTGCCATGTCTATCATCATGGATATTTCGTCAACTGCGGCTTCTTTACTTCCGTCAAAGCCTGTAAGTTTAAATCGGATATTGCCTTTTTGATCAATCACAAACTTGGCGGGGATGCCGTAAACTTTGTAACTGCTCACCACTTTGTTTGTTTTTGTTTCCGGATCCTTATTGTCCATCAGCACCTGAAAGGTATATTTAGTGCTTGCCAGGTAAGCCCTGGCATCCTCTGTTGGATTTTCTGCTCTTTCCCAGGTGTGTATAAAAAGGAATTTCACATTTGGATCCGCTTTATATTTGTCCACAGCCATCTGCATAGCGGGGAAAGAAGCCTTACATGGGCCGCACCAGGTGGCCCAAAAATCAAGAATCACTACCTTACCTTTGAAATCTGATAATGAAACTTTATTTCCCTGCAGATCAGTTAACGTAAATCCAGCTGCAGGTTCATTTACTATCTCCTTTACAAGTCGTTTTTGGATTCCTTCGACAATTCCTTTCCGGATATCTGCCTGGTAAGTATCCAGACCAGTGTTGCTTCCTTTAACTTTTACGTACAAAACCTTGAAGAGATCAGACATTTCCTGAGTAGCTTTACCCGATTTTACTGCGGCGTCCATTCTGTCGAATGCTTCCTGGTTACGGTTCAGGGCTACTAAAATCTGCGCATAGCGGTAGTTGAAATCTGCTCTTGGCTGAGGACTGGACTTAATAGCGAGTTCGATATATTTTAGGGCCTCATTGTACTTTTTTTGTTCATACAACAACTTCGCATAAGTCCCGGTTAAGCCTGCATAACCTGATGCGGCAAAATTAGCCGCTCCACTTTTCCCCTTTTTTCCATCAGTGAAGGATGCTGCGCTCTCCATTGCTTTTTTAGTGTAGATCAGCGCATTATTTAAGTCGCCGGCTTTATAAAAAGCTTCTCCCAATCCACCATATCCATTGCCCTTCCAGAAATCTGCTTCAAGGAGGTTACCATAATAAATAGCTTTGGCGGTATTTTTGGCAGCTGCATATCTGCTCGCCAGCTGACTGCGCACATAATCATAACTCACTCTGTCCTCTCCCAAAGGCAGGGCAGGGAAACTTTCAGGCGGAAATTTTTTGATCCAGTTGGCATAAGCTATTTCCATCTCCGGCAAAGATTTGATCTCAAAAATTGCCTGTTGTTCTTTGCTGCGGGCCTGTATGCCTTTCGGAAACTTAACCACCATTACCTCAAAAAGAGAATCAGAACTCTTGGTGTTTTTTATCCGGTAATAATATTGGGCAGCGATCGTCATTTCGATCTCTTTATTACTGGCCGACAGTGTTTTCAACCTGCTGTTCAATACCTGCTGATCGGCTGCTTCTTTGGAAGCTACCAGTTTATCAAGTTGTTTCCTGAGACTGTCGGGCTGGATATTTTGCGCTTGTGTCTGATAACACAGCATTGTGTTCACCAACAGAACGCCTGCACTTATTCCAAAATTTTTAATGTTACTCATTGCTTTGATTGTTAATTAAAAATCGATTTTAATTTATTGCCTAATGCCTCTTCGCGGATGTTTTTGGCAATTACTTTCCCATCCCTGTCCAGCAGGAAGTTTGAAGGAACTACATGCACGCCAAATTCTAATGCAGCAGCGTTATTCCATCCTTTTAGGTCAGACACATGTGTCCACACCAGTCC
>NZ_JBEVDX010000136.1:0-59514 GCF_040513095.1 Pedobacter sp.
CCCAGCAAACAACCATGTATCACTAACCTGTGACCAAGAATATGCATTGTACTCAAGGTAGCTTTTGATGATTCGAATGCGCCAAGCACTACTACCCTTCCTCCATCTTTTACAGCAGAAAGTACATCCTGCAGGTCGGCAACACCAACCGTATCAATAAGTACATCAACACCTTTACCTTCCAATATCGCTTTCACTTTCTGATCTATCGGAGTGCCATCCAGCACAATAGGATCAGAAAGCCCATAATTGCGCAACTCTTCAAGTGTCTCAGCACTGCTGCCTGTTCCCAATATTCGTGCACCCAGTTTCGACGCCAATTGTAATGTAGGGATCCCTACTCCACCTGCTGCCCCTAATACCAATACTGTTTCCCCTGCTTTTAGATCAGCCTGAGCCAATGCCTGAGCAGCAGTTCCGCAGCCAATTAGCGCTGCCGCTTCCAGCTGCATGTCCATTCCTTCGGGCACAGCCCAGGATTGTGATGCCGGAACCGCACGAAGCGATGAATGGGATCCAGAAAATGCAAACGTTGTCACTTTCTGTCCTACCTCAAATTCAGTCACCCCAGGTCCAAGTTCCAGGACTTCGCCTGATGCTGCATAACCGCCAACCTGCCCCTTGTATGCAGGAGGAGTAGAACGGCGCGTTCCGATGTCGCCACCTTCGATGCTGATCGCTTCAACTTTTATCAAAATTTCGCCCTCTCCCGGAACGGGATCAGGTAGTTCGGTATAATATAACACTTCCGGTTTTCCGGGCTGATCATAAATTGCTGCCTTCATTTTTCTATTTGTCTTTGATATTATACTGGTAGAACAAAGCTTTGGACAAATAGATTCAAATATCTTATCCGGATCAGACCCTGATGTAAATTTTCTTTTTGTCAAGAATATACCCTACCAGCCAGCATACCAGCATAAAGCTGAGTGCAAACAGCAAAGAGCCGATCCGCCCCGGTGCAATCACCTGATAAAAATTTGCATTCACCCAGTGATAAAAGTGCGCCTGCGGAAAAATAAGATCTATGATCTCCATCAGCATACCCGCCACGATGTAAATAAACAATGGGTTTTTGCCGAAGATGACGAAAAATCTGGTCCAGCTAACTGATTTCCTGATCTCTATAATGTATAGCAAGGCCCCAGTAATCACCATATCTATACCTGTAGTGACCATCACAAAAGAGCTTGTCCAGATTTTCTTGTTGATCGGCAGAACACTGTTCCAGAATACCGCAATCACCACAAACAAAGCACCAACGAGCAACAGTTTGGCAATACTTTCATACCCTTTGCCATTTTCAATGATAAACTTTCCTGCAAAGTAACCTACGATCACATTAACTATTGAAGGAACAGTACTTAAAATTCCTTCCGGATCGAACGGAATTCCTTCACCATGGTACAGGTGCAGGTCACCCAGGATATATTTATCGAGGAAGAGCCCCGCATTGCCCGTCATTGATAATTCATCCCCAGGACTTCCGTAAAACAAAAGAATAGCCCAGTAGCCCAGCAAAAACAATATACTTGTCCAGATCACAACTCTTTTGGACAGGTAATGCACCATCAAAGATGCAATCCCAAAGCAAAGCGCTATTCTTTGCAGCACACCGAAGATCCTGGTATGTGATATTGGTCTTGCAATCATGTGTCCCTGTGCGTCGTAGCTAAAGAAGGGGAACCAGTACATCAGGTAACCGATTAAAAAGATCAGGAAGGTACGCTTAAAAATCCTCAGCAGCACTTTAGCGTTATCCATGGTTTCAAATTTCTTCATTGAAAAGCTCATGGCATTGCCCACGGCAAAAAGAAAAGAGGGGAAAACAAGATCCGTTGGCGTAAAGCCATGCCATGGTGCATGTTCAAGCATGTCAAATGGTAAAGATCCGCTCCCCGGAGTATTCACAATAATCATGAAGCATAGTGCCATGCCTCTGAATACATCCAGGGAAAGGAATCGTTCTGTTGTTGGTGTCGTCATTAGTTCAATATGATTTAAATTTTTCCGGTGTCGCTATACTTCGAGCTTCTTGTTATAGCGATCCTTTTTATATCCGGTTTCCGTTGTACTACGATCTAGTTATATCCCGGGTTCTGTTTTAAGACTTTAGCCCCTCCTGATAAGCTCAGGTCAATCTGACGCTGTGGAATCGGAAAATATTCATTTTTGCCGGTCAGGAAATTTCCTCTTCTCACATCAGAAGTAAGTTTGCCCTGGTAGCTGAAGTAGGCATTGATCTCTTTGGCAGCAATTCCCCATCTTACCAGATCGAAGAAGCGGTGACCTTCCATTGCCAGCTCGATTTTTCGCTCGTAATATATAGCACTCAAGGCATAATCTTTACCGCCACTTGCAAAATCGCCTGCAGGATACTCGCTAACGAGATAGTTGGCTGCGGGAGTGTCGGAGAAACCTGCAAGGGGATTAGTATCATCTTTGTACTTGTACACCCATCCCACTTTGTTTGCTGCCCGGGCCCTAACCCTGTTCACGTAACTTTGGGCAATGGACAGGTTTCCCAGCTGGGCATCACATTCGGCTGCCATTAACAACACATCTGCAAAGCGGATGACAAGGTAATTAATTGCTGATCCCGGAGCCCATGAGGTTAAGTCGGCATCAGTAGCGGCAGTAGCCTGCCAGTAGATATTCTTTTTAGGTCCGTAAGGGCCTCCATAACTCTGGTCTCTGATCCATGGTTCACCAGGATAATATCCCCAATCCAGATAGGGTATCCCGCGTCTTCCTGCTGTCCAGTCGAGCCTTGGGTCCAGGGTGCCCTGATCTGGTGTAAAAGGTGCTGTGCCTAAAACACCCATATCATTTTTGATAGCATAATCATTGTATGTACTCAGGTACGGAAGTCCTGTTGCAGGATTGGTCCTGAAATGGTTCACCAGGTCTATGGTTGGCTGGAAAAAACCACAGCAACCAAAGGGACTGCTGCCATAGGGAAAATTCAGGAAGTCACCGTTATTGGCATTTGAAGGACCAGAGGGATCAACATTAGCTGCCATTTCTATAGTAAACACAACCTCAGGATTGTCTTCCTTGCTTGGCAGGAAATTATCCTCAAACGAAGCGTTCAGGTCATATTTCTGTCCACTGGTGGTTACTCCGGAGGCAATCACCTGATCAAACAATACTTTAGCTTCTGCATATTTATGCTGATACAAATAAGCTTTGGCCAGGTAAGCGCCAGCGGCGGATTTGTTTACCCTTCCTATCTCAGACTGAGTGGCAGGCAGGTTATCATAAGCATACTGAAGATCAGCGGTAATTACAGGCCATAGGTCTTTGTCATTGGGCTGGTTGTAATTGGTCGTACTTTCATCAATCAACGGAACCATGTTCCAGGCTTTTTTCAACTCAAAATAATAGTGAGCCCTTAAGAAACGCGCCTGGGCCGAGATATTTTTAGCCTCATCAGCAGAGATATCTGTAGCTTTCGCCAGCAGCCTGATCACATTATTTGTGCGGGAAACCCCTTCATATAATGCCTTCCACTTGCTGTTGAAAAAAACATTGTTCGCATCAGCGTAAAAATTGGCAATGGGGTCAATCGCCGGCTGGTCAGATCCGTCACTGCCTTTTGAGGCATCACCTGATGTGATAGATCCCAAAACCCAGTTACTTGGAGATGCTTCCCAGGCAGAACCTCCGCCTAAACTGGTACCGTCACTTCCTGTACCGTCCAATGCTGAATAAGCACCGATGAGTAAAGAGTTTACGCCGCTTTTGTTGGCTACCAGTTCTTCACTGAGTGAACCCAATGGTGGCTGGTCCAAAGCTTTTTTACAGGAATTCAAAGTGAGGCCCGTGAATACTGATAGTATAAGTATAATGTATGTATATTTTTTCATCTGTTTTGTAAATTAAGGTGTTCAGGCCAGGATAAGCCTGTTCAATAGATGATTAAAAAGTAAGGTTTAAGCCAAATAAAAATGTACGCTGACTTGGGTAAGAACCGTCATCAACGCCATATGCGGTCTGCTGTCCGGTTTCGCTGGAAGTTCCGATCTCAGGATCAACACCAGAATATTTGGTGATCGTAAACAAGTTAGCCCCCGAAACATAAACCCTCAATTTGCTGACACCGGCTTTCATCAATCGCGCAGAATTGATCGTATAGCCTATCTGCGCATTCTTGAGCCTCAGGTAAGATCCGTTTTCTACGAAGTACGAATTAGGGACAGCATTTGTACTGAATGAATTTGCTGTTTCCTGAATAGGTGCTTTCGCGTCCATGTGTGACGGCGTCCAGGAATCGTAGAGTGCGGTGTGGCTCTTTGCGCCGTTGAAAGAAGGTTCAAAATCTGTCCACCATTTTACCTGGTTCCAGATTGAATTTCCCTGTACACCATACAGGAAAACACTTACATCCCAGTGTTTGTACGTCAAGCCCAGGTTAAGGCCATAACTGAAATCAGGATTGGCGTTGCCCAGAAAGGTGCGGTCGTCAGCTGTAATTTTGCCATCACCATTGGTATCGGCATATTTGAAGCGCCCTACCCCCATATCTGTCTGATACACATCGTTCGCATTGCCGGATGCTGTGGTAACCCTGGCATTGGCGGCATCTATCTCGGCCTGACTGTTCCAGAAGCCATCGGTTTTATAGCCAAAGAACTGACTGATAGAATGCCCCACCTGATTGCGGATAATGCTGCTTCCATCAAAACGGCGGGAGTCTACATCAAAATAATCGGCATCCCCTGAAATTTTCTGGATAGTGTTTCTGTAAGTAGTGATTGTTGCTGTTGCGTTTAGCTTCAGGTCCCTGCTCAGCTTTGTATTACCCGAAAGGGAGATGTCGAAACCGTCATTTTTCATTTTCCCGATATTTACAAAAGGAACTGAAGCTGCTCCTGCTGTGGCCAGTACTTCGGGATTGTACAGCAGGTCTGTAATATTTTTACGGTAGTAATCTGCAGAAATATCAATATGGCCGCCAAATAATGTGGCATCAAAACCAAAGTTGGAGTTGATATCTTTTTCCCATTTCGCACCGGGATTGCCTATCTGGTTTTGGTAGAATCCGGAAACAACGGTGTTCCCGCCATTGATCGCGTAGTAAGAATTGGCGATCGAACTTCCGAAGGTCGTGTAGGCATTTCCGCCTGTAACATTTACCTGGTTGCCCATGATCCCGTATCCTCCGCGCAGCTTCAGATCGGTAATCCATTTCACATCTTTCAGGAAATTCTCCTGTGATAGTCTCCAGCCGGCACTTACTGCAGGAAACCATCCGTATTTATTATCCAGGAATTTGGATGAGCCATCCCGGCGAATGGTTGCGCCCAAAAGATATTTATCGTTAAAGCTGTAATCTACTCTTCCTATAAGCGAGAATAAAGTACTGGCAGTACGGTAGCTATCTGTATTCTTGGGACCACTTCCTGTAGAGAGATTGGTATAATCCGGATCAAAAGAGAAATACCCCTGGTTGCTTCCGCTCATGTTGCTGTAACGGTCTTTATAGTATTCACTTCCCACAACAGCTTTGATGCGGTGCTTGCCAAATGTCTTATTTAGTGACAGCGTATTGGTCCAGGTATAATTGTAACCGCTGTACGAAGACTCGTTGTAGCTGTTGATAGTTGTATTTTCACCATTTTCGTACATTGGATAAGTGAAGGAATGTGCGTTTCCACTGTACGATTCTCCACCGAACTGAGTTCGCAGGGTAAGGAAATCTGCTAGGTCGGCCTCTGCGAAAACATTCCCAAAAAGGCGGTTATCAGCAGACCTGTCGTTTTTGGTACGTTCAAGCATTGCTACCGGATTGAAAGCATCCCCCAGATCTCCTCCATAGGTTCCTGCATAATTACCCATGATATCATGCACGGGGATAATCGGTTGCTCGCGGAAAGCATGACCAATTGCATTGTCGCCACTCAGGGATGAAACCTGAGGGTTGTTGGTGATGGAATAAGCCATGTTTTCGCCCACTCTGATGTGTTTGCTTACATTGTACTGGCTGTTCGATCGTACGGTGTATCTTTTCAGATAAGTATCAATGAGGGTTCCCTGCTGGTTGAAGTAATTTGCAGAAAACAGATAGCTGCCCTGATCAGAGCCTCCACTGACAGCAATATTCTGACTGGTGATTGGTGCCGGTTTGAAAATTTCGTGGTACCAGTCCGTACCCTCCTTGTTGGCGCGGGTGATCCTGTAAAATGAATTGTACTCATCAGATGAGGTGTAAAAAGGTTTCACATTGTATAGTGAAGGATCCGTTGCCGGATCTCCTTCTTTTGCTCCTTCGGGCAACAAATAATCCGGTAATACATACGATGAGCCACTTCCATACAGCGGATCATTGAAATCAGTTACTCCCGAATTTGTCTGCGCCAAACGCTTCAGATCGGCCATTTCCTGCGGATTCAGCACGTCCCATACATTGCCGCCTTTAGGCCGTTGCGTTCCAACATAGGAATCGTATGCCACCTGTACTTTTCCCTTTCCTTTTTTCGTAGTGATCACGATTACCCCATTGGAAGCTCTTGAACCATAGATAGAAGCCGATCCTGCATCTTTCAGCACCTGCATAGTCTCAATATCATTCGGATTGAGGTCGCTGATGCTTCCTGTAGGTACTCCATCTACTACATATAATGGATTGTTATTACCGAATGTGTTTACTCCCCTGATCCTTACCTGTGGTTCTTCACCTGGCTGGCCCGATCCCAATACGGTAACACCTGAGGCTTGTCCCTGCAGGAGATTATTCACGGATGCTGAAGGCTGTTTAACCATGTCTCCAACGTTCACAACAGATACAGCACTGGTCAGGTCTTTTTTCCTTTGCGTGGAATATCCCACAACCACTACCTCGCCAAGAGATGTCAGCTCTTCAGTAAGCTGTGCATTCATCACCGTCTGACCATTTAAAGGGATCTCCTTTCCGGTAAAACCTATATAGGAAAATACCAGTACAACATCTGGTCCTGCAGCGTTGATCGTGTAATTTCCGTTGACATCCGTAGTGGTTCCGATTCGCGTTCCCTTGATATTTACGCTTACACCCGGTAAGGGAACACCTTTTTCGGAGGTCACCTTTCCCTTTACCGGCGACTGCACTTTGGCTGCCGAACCTTCATTTTCAAATAGGAGGATATGGTCATCATCTACCTTGTAAAAGATGTGAAGAGGACTTAAGGTCTGATCCAGAAAGGTACCCAGCCGCATGTGGGCTGCCTCTACTGATATTTTACGCTCAGCACCTATGACCGTAGCACTATAGATGAAATTGACCTTAGTTAGATTTTGTAGCTGAGAAAGGACCGTTTTGATCTTTCCCTGCCTGATATTGATAGAGATTTCTTTATTCAGTATCTCCTGACCCCTTACATTCTTGGCGAATGAGGAGCAGGTGAATACTATTCCCAGAAATACTTGTGCCATGGTTACCCGCATTGCTGTTTTGATTAAAGCAACAAATCGCTTTTTATTCATACCTTTAGAAGTTTTTGTTCGTTAATGTGAAAATTCCGTACAGAGATGTTTAACTGGCAATGTTGGGGAACATTGCCAGCTTTTTTTTGGTGGATGGTTTAGGTCAGGTTTAATTTGATCATAGGCTGATTATAATAAGGTTATCTTTTTTTTTCCTGAATGATGATTCTTGTTCCCGAAATCACATATCCGGCTCCCATAGCGCTACAGATGAGGTCTATCTTTTTATATAAACCCCTGTTGGAAATGTCACCTGTAAAGGTATTGCGCCGCAGACTCTGGTCCTTAATGACAATCTCAATTCCGTAGGTCCGCTGGAGCGCTGCCACTACTTCTGTTAAGGGTGTATCTTCAAATACGTCCTGATTTTTTGTCCCCAGGGCATCTGCTGAAGGTAGAGGTTCCGGAACAAGAGAATTCTCAAAACTTCCTTTATCCGGCGAATAAACAGTTTTCTGATTTGGGGTAAGCACTGCTTTCGCCTGTTTTCTGAACAGTTCTGATAAACTCAGGCGCCTGTCCTGATTGGGTATGACAACCACTTTTCCTGTTCTTACAATTACTTCCGACGGCGCTGTGCTGTTCCCCGATCTGACAGTGAAACTGGTTCCTACTACCCGGGTAATGACATTATTGCTGTAGACAAAAAATGGCCTTTTATGATTCTTGCTGATCAGAAAATATCCTTCTCCATGTAGCAGTACTTCACGCTGGCCTGGTTTAAAATGCGCCGGATAGCGCAGTGATGATTTAGGCTGTAAAACAACTTTACTTCCATCCTCCAGATTAATGCCAAGTGGGGTCTTGCCGCTATTCGTCTTTTCCAGCAAATCGGCATATTTCTGAAAAGCGGTATATTGTGGATTTCGGGCATCAGCCAGAAATATATAACCTGCGAGCAAAGAAATTACTGAAATTACAGCCGCAGCATACCACAATCGCGTTCCAGGACCATTTCTATACTGATGGTTATCTGACACAGCTGATTGCTGTTTGATATTGTGCCAGAGTTTCTCCTCAAGCGCAGAAAGTTCATCTGGAATAACTTCCGGCAGGTCTTCTTTATCCAGCATTCCGTATAGTTTTTCAACGAGCAGCTTTTCCTCAGGAGAAGACTGGTTTTTAAGATATCTTTCCAATAAGGTATGAAGGTCTTCCCTGCTCATTTTAACGGCTTTTAAACTATATGTAAGTTTAGCAGACCATATCCCTAAAATTTATTATGATAAATTTTAAATATTATGAATAAATAAGCAGATAATCAGGAAAAGATGTTCTTTGAGGTGGAAACGCATCGCTTTTAAGGACTGCGTGATATGATATTCTACAGATTTCTCAGAAATATTCAATTCCCGGGATATTTCTTTCGTTGAACGGTTTTCCATCCGGCTAAGTTTAAAGACTGCGCCTGTTTTTTTCGGCAGTAATGCTATTCCTTCCTCCAGTGCAGCTGAAAGATCGCGCAGTAAAACCTGTTCATCTGTACTATTAGTATTACGCAAAGGCTGGGCGCTGAGATGGCTGTTGTATTTTTGTTTAACCAGTTGAGACTTATAGTGATTAATAATCCCGTACCTGAGGCTGCCAAATAAATAAGAGGCTAGTGAATCGATATGTACATTTAGCCTCCTGTTCCACAGATCAACAAATAAGTTTTGCGTCATTTCCTCGGCAAGCTCTTTATCATGGACTTTTGAATAGGCCGTTTTGTATAATTCCTTCCAATACCGCAGATAAATCTCTTTAAAAACCCTTTCATCGCCATCTTTCAGGAGCTTGACGAGAGAAGAATCAGATAAGAGCGTATAATCCATGCGGTTTCAGTCTGTTATACCCAAATCTAATTATATATTTTCAAATATGAGACTGAATTTCATTATTATAGCACACAAAAGATTCTAAAAATCAATATTATTGTGCATTAATGAAATATTAGCAGGACAATTTGCATTAAACCGGCGGATTCAGGTTCAGCTCCAGTCTGAACTGCGTACCCTGGTTTACCGCACTTTCTACTGATATGCTACCCCCCAGCGTTTCTATCTGTGTTTTTACCATAAATAGTCCCATTCCTTTTCCTTCAACATGACTATGAAAACGTTTATACAATCCAAAAACCTGGCCTTTGTTTTTCACAAGGTCTATACCTATGCCATTATCTGAAAAGATCAGAATGAATTTGTTTCCTCTTCTTTCACTTTTGATTTCAATGATTGGGTTAAATACCGCCTGGCGGTATTTGATACTATTGGAGATGAGATTATAAAAAATGCTGTGCATGAAACTTTTCAGGGTAAACAGTTCGTCTCCGGCACTGAAGTCGATAATGAACTTCACTTTCTGCTGCCTGATCAGGTTTGGCAGGTAGGTTAAAACCTCTTCTACGAGTTTGGAGAGTTTAATGACCTCTTTATGTTCTACGATCTCACGTTTAACCTGAAGGATGGTATTGAGGTCTTTGATGACCGTATCCAGCTGTTTTGTGGAGGCAAGCAGGTAGTCCATCACCTGGTTATCTTCTCCCTTGCTTACCTCTTCCCTAATTAACTCCTCTGCCAGACCGATGATATTTGCGACAGGTGCCCGCAGGTTATGTGAAATGATGTAGGAGAACTGTTCCAGGTCATTGTTCCGCTTTAATATATCTGATACCATTTTTGTCCTTTCCATCTCGCCCAGTTTACGGTCAGTGATGTCCTTGAAAAATATAGACAATCCTTTAGAAGATGGATATACCGTAACATCGAGCCAGCAATGCAGGCTTTCCACATACCACTCATAATTTTGCACCTTATTTTCATTGGCGGCCTGGAGCGCATTCAGGTGGTTGAGGGTGCCGATCGCATTGTCATAGAGATCCCAGATATTCCTGCCGATCACCTCTTCCCGTTTTTTCTGGAGAATGTTCTCGGCTTCTTTGTTCCAGTAGGTAACGATCCAATTGGCATCAAGGGTGAAAAAACCATCACCAATACTTTCCAGGATCATGTTCTTCTCTTCCGCAACTTTCAGCAGTTCGAGTTCGGCCAGTTTAAGCATGTTTATATCCTGAAAGCTGCCTCTTACTTTGACACATTTACCGTTGATGATATCCGGCTCACTAATGATCCGGACCCAGCGTTCATTGCCTTTTGCGGTAACAATCTGCAGTTCCAGATCGAGAGTCTTTCCGCTGGTTATTGTCTTATTTAGCTGATCGATAATTGTTTCCCTGCTGAACCCCGCTTTGTAAAAGCTGGTAGCTGAATCAACGGTAGGAATATAGTCCTCATCTACCTCATGAATTTGTTTGGTAATGCCAGACCAGTAAAGTTTATCGTTTACTATATCGAGCTCATAACTCCCGATACGGGCCAGACTGGTGGCTTTATCCAGTAAGACTTCCAATGCTTTTTTTTCATCCTCGGCTTTCAGTTTTTTGGTATTGTCGCGGAAGTTGATCACCAGCGCATTTACATTTTTATCATGCAGCAGGTTGGTGATGGTTCCATCAGTATGAATATAGTCCAGTTTTTTTCTCAGAAAACGGAACTTATTGGCGATAGCGATTCCCGGCAGCTGCAACACCTGTTCAAAAAACAGGTGATAATCTTCCAGATCATCCGGGTGAATGAAGTCAAATAAAATTTTACCAACTAATTCAGTATAGTCGAATCCTGTAATCCTTTCTACTGCAGGACTCTGATAGCCAAACTCCATCCGCTCATTGATCACGATAATAGCATCGGCACTGTTTTCTATCAAAGCGCGAAATAACGTTTCATTTCTAACCAGATCATCCTGCACACTTTGATGGTCTTTCAGAAGCTGAAACTTTTCGAGTGCATTTGCCAGCGCAGTAGGTAACCTTTCAAGTCTGTCCTTCAGAATATAATCGTCCGCTCCCCGTTTGATCACGTCGACCGCAAACTCTTCTGAGATGGTGGCGGTGATCAGGATAAACGGAATGTTCAGCCCCATGGTTTTAAAGATAGACAGGGCTTCATGAGAGTTGAAGGCAGGCAGTGAATGGTCAGAAAGAATAATATCCGGAGCAAAGTCGGTTAAAGCTTTAATGAAGTTTTCCCTGTTGTCTACCACCAGTCTTTCAAAGTCGAACTTTGCTTTTTTCAAAGTCCTGTTTACCAGTTCGGCATCACTGAACAGATCTTCGAGGTGTAATATTTTCAGTCTAGTTTGCATACCATCCGATTAAAATTCCGGTGAGTTGTTAATTGCCACCCAATAAAATCCGAGTTCAGCAATAGTTTTGGAGAAATTCTCAAAGCCTACTGGTTTTACGACATAACTATTTACCCCCAGCTGATGGCTTTCCATGATATCCTTTTCCTGCTTGGAGGAGGTCATCATAACCACTGGTATCAGTTTCGTCCTCTCATCACTTTTAAGGATACGGAGTACTTCAAGTCCGCTTATTTTTGGCATTTTGATATCAAGGAAGATGACTTTGGGTTTGTTCTCCACGTCCCTGCCCTCAAATTCTCCCTTTCCGAAGATAAAGTCCAGTGCCTGTGCCCCATCGATCAGATGTACCAGGTTATTGGCCAGGTTATGTTTTTTTAATGCCCTGATAGTTAACATAGCATCTGATTTATTGTCTTCTACCAAAAGGATTTGGATATCTGTAATGGTCATTTCTTCTGCTGTCATTTTATTATTTGATCAAGGTTGGTAAGGAAATATAAAAACATGCGCCCTGGCCCACTACTCCTTCAGCCCATGCTGATCCGTTGTGTTTGTTAATGATACGCTGGATGATGGCCAGGCCTACGCCCGTTCCTTCAAATTCGTTGGAACTGTGGAGACGCTGAAAAACGCCATATAGTTTATCGTAATACTTCATGTCGAATCCTGCGCCATTGTCTTTCACATAGTAGACCGACTGCCTGTGTTTCCCGTAGGAACCAATTTCGATGATGGCTTCGCTTTTTTTGCCGGTATATTTAAATGCGTTTGATATCAAGTTAATAAATACCTGCTTTAACATGTTTTTATCCCCTTTAATGTTCTCCAGGGGATGGATCTTGATACTTACATGCCTGTCTGAATCTTCCTTAAGCAGTCCCGCAACAATGGATTCTACCATTTCCGTAACGTTGATATTCACCATGGAGAGGTTTTGTTTGCCGAACCGCGAAAATTCCAGCAGGTTATCAATCAGCTGTCCCATTCTGGTGGAGTTGCCTACAATTTCATTTAAAATCTCCAGCGCATCCGGATCCAGCTGATTTTCATAATCTTCTACCAAAATCTGGGTAAAGCCGTTAATGGCGCGAAGCGGTGCTCTTAAATCGTGTGAAACAGAATATGAAAAGGATTCAAGTTCTTTATTTGCAGCTTCCAGCTGTGCTGTACGCTCTATGATTTTCTGTTCAAGTCCGATGTTCAATTCTGCAATCTGCTGCTCTGCCTTTTTCAAATGCTCATTGGCAATGATCAGTTCAGCAGCACGGTTTTCTTTTTCTTCATTCTGGAAAGCCAGCTCTTTATTGGCAATGATCAGTTCGGCTGCCCTGTTTTCCTTTTCTTCATTCTGGAAGGCCAGCTCCTTATTGGCGATGATCAGTTCGGCTGCCCTGTTTTCCTTCTCCTCATTCTGGAAGGCCAGCTCTTTATTGGCGATGATCAGTTCGGCCGCCCGGTTTTCTTTTTCCTCGTTCTGAAAAATCAGTTCTTTATTGGCAATGAGCAGCTCGGCGGCCCTGTCTTCTTTCTCCTCGGTTTGGAAGGCCAGTTCTTTATTGGCAATTACCAATTCTTCTGCGCGCTTCTTTTTCTCCTCTTTCTGAAAGGCAAGTTCTTTATTGGCAATGATCAGTTCAGCTGCCCTCTCCTTCTTCTCGCCGTTTTGAAAAGCCAGCTCCTTATTCGCAATGATCAGTTCAGCTGCCCGGTTTTCTTTTTCCTCATGCTGAAAAGCAAGTTCCTCGGTGGGCACACTGGACATGTCTTTCTTTTTTGTTTTTTGCATGAGAATAAATTGAGAACTTGGGTGATATAATAGGGTATAATGCGGAATTCCGGATTGCTAAGATGGTAACTGTTGAGACTATCAATCAAACGCTTGCACTAATATATCATTTTACGCGGTTAACCTTATAAATATTTTTTATATTTTGAAAATAAACTGCTTTCACAACCGCAGGGAGTGGATTAACGTACTGATAATATTTTATTTGATCAGTGGGAATCGGATGCTTATCAAAACTTTGAGGATAAATTGTCTGCCGTAATTGATAACTTGTAGGAAAAAGAATTCTTAAACACATCTACCGATGAAGAAAATAACTATTTTATCAGTATGCTTATTCAATATGTTTGCAACCGGCATCTTTGCCCAGCAAACTCTTGTAACAGGTTCCCTTAAACCAATGCCCGATGTTTGGATAGATAAAGAAACAGGCCATAAAATTGTGCGTCTGACAGGTCCGACAGGCAATGCCATTAAAAACTGGTATTTTCACAATAACCCCTTCTTTGTTGCGCCGGACGGCCTCGGTGACAAAATGGTATTTATGGATGTTGACAGCAAAAATGTCCGTCAGGTTTTTGCGTTAAATATGAAGACCTTTAAATCTGATCAGCTGACTTTTGGGCCTTCGCCGAAAACCCTGGCTTCCACCAGTGCGCAAAAAACCCATGAATTTATATTTCAGGCCGCTGACAGTATATATGCAGGGAATCCTGATACAAAGAAAATCAGGTTGCTGTATGTAATAAAACCTGGTGAAAAAGTAGGCTTGTCAACTGTAACGGCTGATGCCACAATGGTAGCTGCCGGAAGTTCAACGCCAGAGCAGGCAGCTATCCTGAAACAGTATCCGGCAAAGTCCGATTATTTTAACCGGATCTATGACGCACACCTGCTGAATACCATCACTACTTTTGATCTGCGTACAGGCATAAGTAAAAAAGTCCATGAAGAGAACAACTGGCTTGGCCATGTCCAGTTTTCACCGGTGGATCCGGACATTCTTTTGTTCTGCCACGAAGGCCCATGGGAGAAAGTAGACAGGATCTGGCGCTACAATATCAAAACGGAAGAATTGCTGCTGATGCACAAGCGGAGCATGCAAAATGAAATTGCCGGACACGAATTCTTCGCACCGGATGGCAAGACCATTTGGTTTGATCTCCAAAAGCCAAAAGGAAAAACGTTTTTCCTTTCGGGCACAAACGTACAAAGCGGTAAATCTGTTGCTACCTACCAAATGACTGCCGACGAATGGTCTATACATTTTGCGGTATCACCTGAAAATGACTTCTTCGCCGGTGATGGAGGTGATTCTACACAGGTTGCGAGGGCTAAAAACGGACAGTGGATTTATTTGTTCCATCCCGAGGGCACAAAGTTCAGATCAGAAAAGCTGGTCGATATGCGGGCACACATTTACCGCGAAAAACCACAAACCAAGGGGTTAGAACCAAATGTGCATATTACACCGGATGGAAAATGGATAGTTTTTGGCGGCAATTTCGAGGGAACTATCCAGACTTACGCTGTAGAGATCGCAAAAAGCGCAAAGAACAATCTTCAGAAAGGAGATTAGCCTTGGCATCAGCTTTGCCTGTGAATAATAAATCAAAGTTTATGCAGATCAACGAGATAGGTCCCGGACAAGATATCGGTGCTAATAAACCCCGTATACTTAAAAATCATAACGACAAAGTCTCTTTATTCATCACTAATACATTTGGCAGTGTCCTGTTTCTATTGGTTTGTGCAATCTTTATTGTCCTTTGGATCTGCTGTAACTTAAATTTGGTTCCGGGAATCAAACCTTTCGACCGCTTTCCTTTTCCTGAATTGGAGATGGTGGTTTCAATTTTCGCCATTATATTGTCAATATCAGTGTTGATTAGTCAAAAAAGACAGGCCAGACTGGAGAAAATCAATCAGCAGGTTGAGTTTGAGATCAATATCAGGGCAGAGAAAGAAATCACGAAAGTTTTGGAGATGCTCCACGTGATACAGAAAAAACTGGGTATTGAGGATAATGACACTGAGTTAGAGAAAATGAAAGAGACGACCGATATTGAGCAACTCCACAGGGAGGCGGAGCAATGAAACAGGAAACTGGTTCTATTTCAGCTGCCCCATGGATCAGCTGAAACAACACAACTTATCAATGAATGTTGTAACAGCCAACTATCAAAACAATTGAAAAGGATAGCTTGTTAAGCCAAAAAAAACAACAGCTATGAAAAAAATCAATTTAACTTTTTTGGCGGCCACGGCAATGGTCACAATGTATTCCTGCAGTAGTGGTGATAAATCATCAACAGGTAATACCACTGCGGGCGACAGCATTGCCGCAACAACTTCGGATACTTCAATTAATACGCCCTCAGACACTGCTGGCAACAGCGTTACCGCTTTCGCATTAAAGGCAGCCGCAGGTGGCCTCATGGAAGTTGAACTTGGACATCTCGCGCAGGAAAGAGCTTTAAGTCCCCGTGTGAAAAATTTTGGTGCTATGATGGTTAAAGATCATTCAAAGTCTAATAAGGAGCTGATGGATCTGGCCAGTGCCAAAAGCATTATCATCCCCTCAAAAATGCCAGCTAAAATTCAGGAGCATATTGATGAGATGAAAAAATTAAGTGGTAAAGAGTTTGACAAGCATTATATCAGTATGATGACTGATGACCATAAAGATGATATTGATCAGTTTGAAATGGCAGCGAAAGATCTGAAAGATACTGAAATTAAAGCCTTTGCTGCTAAAACACTGCCGGTGCTGAAAATGCACCTTGATTCAGCAACTGCAATCAAAAAGGACGTTAAATAATGCATACATTATTAAACCAGTACCTTATCCTGAATAAAGTACTGGTTTTTTATTCTCCTTTAGTCCAGAAAAGTTGTTGATCCGGAACTGTCCTGATAAACAGAAGCAATGAGAATTTATTATTCTGTTTTTGGCTCCGGACCACGCATTGTGCTTTTCAGGTTATGTGTGAGCTTTACAGGTTTACCCTCTCTGGCCGATTGGTAGATGGCTTCCATTACAATATGATCCTGCAAGCCTTCTTCACCTGGCGTAAACGGACGTTTGTTATTCAGGATGCAGTCAGAGAAGTGGTCCATTTCCGCAGCAAACTGATCGTTTTCCGCCAGTCCGATTTCCTCCTGTTTTTCCATTTTGCCTTCCGCTTTTGCCGTCATTAACTTTTGTCCTTTGTAGGCGTAGGCCTTGTCCATATTCAGCCAGCCTTTTTCACATAAGACCCTGTAGTGGCGACTTTCGTGCACATTATAATCCGATGAACAGTTGGCAATGACCCCGCTTGGGAAGCGCATCTGCCATGAAATCAGCTCCTCCACTTCAGTAAACAAGGGATTGCCCGGAGTGCTGTATGAGTAAGCAAATACTTCTGTGGGCTCTTCTCCCAGGATAAAGCGATTGGTATTCAGGCAGTACAAACCGATATCGGGTAAAGCACCACCTCCGGCCAGGGCTTTTTTATGACGCCAGTGTGCAGGGTTGGCACTGCTTTGCGAATTTGATGCTTCAATAAATTTTGGGACGCCAAAGGTCTTTTGCTGCACCAGTTCTCTTAGTTTTCTGTTGTGGGGCTGATACTGAATACGGTAGGCGATCATCAGTTTCACCTTAGCGGCTTCACAGGCTTCGATCATTTCTTCGCATTCTTTTGAGGATACAGCCATTGGCTTTTCACATAGGATATGTTTGCCTGCTTTTGCACCGCGTATCACGTATTCTTTATGCAGTGAATTTGGCAGGACAATGTAGATGACATCTACTTCCCTGTTGTTTTTTAGCTGATCATAAGTTTGGTAACTGTAACAGTTTTCTGCTTTGATACCGTACTGTGCTGCAACCTTTTTCATTTTCTCAGGACTGCCGCTCACCAGTGCGGTAAGTTTGGATTTTTTGCAGGATCCTAAAGCGGGGATAATTTCTTCGAGTGCAAGATGGCCTAATCCAACTATTGCATATCTGATACGCATGCCTGGAGGCAGTGGTGTTGGCGTAGGGCCGGATTGCTGGTCTACGGCAGATTTCCATTCTTCCAGCACAATGGGGTCTTCTGTACCGGGTGGTATATCTGCTGGTGGCGACATTGCCCTGGTTGTACTTTGTGCCCATAATTCGTTTGGCAGAAGTCCGCCGAGAGCAATAGATCCCGCCGCACCCGCGGCTACTGTTTTCCCTGTTAAGGATAAAAAGTCCTTTCTTGATATATTTTCTTTTTTTGCTGCTGTTCCGTTCTCTTCCATAAATTTCGCTAAGAATGTTTATGTTTCGACAACTGGTCAGAAGGATTATTGTTTTGAGTTTTGTAGCAGATATTTGAAATGGCTGATCATGAACAATTCAAATCTTTCATTGGAATTTCTCAGATCATTACCGCAGGGCTTCTACTGTATAACCGCACAGTTATTTTAGGTGCCTTTCTATCTATTCCGATCTGGATGAATATTTTAATATGGGACATGTCATTTATTGGTCTTAACACACCCTTTACGACGAGATTATTGTTCTATTTACTGCTGACCACCTTAATACTGGTGCATTATAAACAAAAAGTGTTCGCAGCATTGAAAGTTTTTGTTCAGGGAACGTCAACGCAATTCAAATATCCTATATGGGCGTACCTTGTCTTACCAATCTTCGCCATTTCACTGGAACTTTTAGGGGCAATGCCGAGGGTATCATGGCAATGGGTAACGGGCTGGTTTAATCTTTAGAACGATTGCTCCTTAACATTATGTTATGAGTAGAAACTTCTGCCTCCGCAATTGCTTTGCGAAATTGCGAAGTACTTCTATAAGTTAGTGCAGGCAGATTTCTTGATTCATAACTCAGTTCAAAGGAAGCCTCTTCAAAAGGCCATGGCTCAACGATCAGCGTAGCATCCTGCTCGAACATCTGGTAAACCGTGCCGTCCGGGCCGCTGCTGATTTCAATTTTACGGTGTTCCGGTTGTACCAGACCCTGACAAATCAACAACGAGAATGCATCACAAAATTGCAGGACTGCATATCCCCTTTTGACTTCGGCCTGAGTACTCTGCGCGGCGATTATCCACTGTTTTTCTCTTTTGATAAGATCTGCTATAAAACTTTTGGCCTTCGGGTCTGCGGCATGTATAAACTGAATATGTCTGGAAGTCAGCAATGCTATATAAGCGCTCTTGGTTTCGGCCATCCCCATCAGTCGTTCACAATGATCTTTTTCAAAGCCAGTATTGATAAAATTAACGGGGCCGCCTTTATCATTTAATAAATTATCATTTTCAAACTCATTGTAAACATCATCATGTTCAGCGGTAGCGATCAGTGTTTCTACCCAGCGTTTTGGCTGGTCATCCTTCCGCCACTGTGCACAAATCTGCGCAGCAAGCAGGCCGTGTGAGCGTTGTGTAATGATTTCCCAACCGTTTTCAGAATAATTAACTATCATATAATGCAGAATGAACCAATGATACACAACCTGAAATGTATCAGAAAGTTTTACGGTGAACAAAAAGGGCAGCCACAGCAGAAGCCCTGCTTGATAATAAATCCTCGAAAGTTTTACGGATAGTAATTTGAGTTCACAAAATCCGAGGAGAAGCTATGCTGCTATAATCAAGCAATCCTATTCAATAGGGTAACCTTTATCAATCCAGTCCGTTTTGAGGTTTGTATGAAGATCCAGTACGTTTATGTTGCTGAACTTCATATCAGACAAGACCTCAAAGGCGGGCCTGATGTTCGGGCATTTGCCCATTGGGCAGCATCCGCAGTAAATTACAATCTGTTGGTTCTTAGGAAGATGTTTCAGCACCGCTTTAAACTTTACAAGATTAGCGCTATCGCTTGCTGCTCCTACATTGCTTGCTCCTTTAATGTTCTGGACTACGCCAATGTTGTAAATTTTCAGCTGTTTATGGGCATCAATTAATCCTGCAAGAGTTTGTGGTTGCATTACTTGTTCCTGCTTCCAGGGGTTCATTTGTAACGTTGGTGTAACCTGGGCATGAGATACGGTGGCTGCACCGATAAAGAGTAAAACAGTGAATAATAATTTCATAACAGAAGTCTTGTAGTGCTAATATAGTCGAATAATCGTTTTGAGCGCTACAGAAAACATCAAAGGCTTTTTTATGCAAATAAAAAAACAAGATGGGCGGCATAAAAAAAGCTGCACGTCTTTCGATCATGCAGCTCTTCATAGATATAAAATTCTTTAGAACCTGTACGTAACATTACCAGCAACCATACGTGGCTGCATTGGCTCCAGGGTAGTCCAGCCTTTATAATACTCTTTGTTAGCCAAATTATTCAGTTTCAACCCGAATGAAAACTGGTTTATTCCGTATGAAGCAGAAGCATTCAAAATAGTGTAAGAAGGCAAGGTAAACACCCCTACTGTAGCATCATTCACAATGCTACTTTTACCTGAGTAATTTCCGCCAAAACCAAATCCTAATCCTTTTACAGATCCGCTGGTAATTTTGTAGCTGATCCAAAGGTTAGCGAGATCTTCCGGCCCTGCACCAACTGGTCTTCTTCCTTCAAGGTTTGCCAGGGCATTTGTCAGTCTGCTTTTGTTTTTAGCATAACCTGCGATAATGTTCAGTCCCTCAAAAGGATTTGCAGTAAGCTGTGCTTCAAAACCTTTACTGTACTGATCACCACCCTGTGAGTATTGGTTGGGTGCAGTAGTCAGCACAATATTAGAAACCTTGATATCATAGTAACTCAATGAACCAGATAATTTACCGTCAAACAGATCAGATTTAATACCAGCTTCAGCCTGGTTGGCATGCTCAGGATCAAAGTTTACAATTGTATTGGCTCCGTTCACATTCGCGTTAACCGGTGCCACGTTTTTAAATCCATTCATGTAATTACCAAATACAGAGAGCTGGTCTTTCAGCAGCTGATAAACCAAACCGAATTTCGGAGAAAAGGCAGTCTGACCATATTTGGAAGCCGGCGCGGTACTTAGACCACTGTTCTGGAAGCGGTCGGCACGAATACTTGCCATTACGGAAAGTGCTGAAGTCAGGTTAAATACATCAGAAACATATGCACTGTAAACTTCACGGGTTGTCCTTGTGCTCCCCCCGTATCCTGCAACCGATATCAGGTCGTCAATCTTTTGTTTTGACAGGTTCTCCGCCGCATTTACCAACGGATTTACAGTACCTGCAAGTGCATAATTTGAACTGTTATTTATAGATGCAGCATAAAAGTAATCCAAACCGGCAACTACACGGTTACGCATATTGCCAATGGTAAAATCGCCAATGAAGTTCTGCTGAATATCAGTAGTTTCGGTAGTCGAGTTCTGATCGGTGATATATCTGCTGAAAATACCATTTCCAGTAACAGGAGCAACTCCCGCGGCTGTAGTACCTTCAAACAAATAACTGTAATAACCATCTGATTTTGTAGTACCACGTGAGATAATAGTCTGCGAACGCCATTGATCAGACATCTTATAGTTCATCTGCGCCTGGATAGTCGTTACCGGGTTTTTCATCGTCAGATCATTTGTGGTATATGATTTTCTGTTGTAGTAACCCAAAGCTGCTAAATCAGTTGATCTCAGCGCAACGCTTCTATTAAAGAACAACATCGTTGGGTTGGTACCTTCAGACTGCAGAAACTGCGCATTAAACAGGAATGAAACCCTGTCGTTCAACTGGTAGGACAATGAAGGTGCAAAGAACCTCGACTTTCTGAAACCAGCATCCTGGAAACTGCTTTCATCATGATAAGCGGCGTTCATTCTGAACAAAATCTTATGCGCAGAATCCAGTGGGGTATTCACATCCGCTGTAATGCGGTTCAGTCCGTAACTTCCTGCGGTGTAACTTATTTCTACGGCTCTGGTATCAAAAGGCTGTTTTGTCACAGTGTTGATCAAACCACCATACGAAACCAGGCTACTGCCAAAGAGTGTACCGGAGGGGCCTTTCAAAACTTCAATACGCTCCACATTCGATACATCCAGACTTCCGTTCGTCAAACCTGGCAAACCGTTAACCAGTGTAGGCTGTACTGCGAACCCCCTTAATGTGAAATAACCGGCTCCATCTCCGGACCTTCCTGAAGATGACCATAGTTTATCCAGACCTGGAGCATTCTTCAAGGCATCATCAAAATTAGTGACGATCTGATCAGCAAGCAGTTCCTTGTTGATTACAGAATAAACCTGAGGGTTCTCCAGATTTTTTAAGGGCATTTTGGAAACAAAGCTGCTTTCCTTTGAAAAAAACTTGTTCTTTTTTCCCTGACTGATTACAATTTCCTGCAATTGCTGATTCGAAGCCTGAAGCATCAGATCAAGGGATACAGTACCGCCAGCAGTCACTGTTACCGGAGCTGAACTGGGTTTCAATCCTACTAACCTTGCTGTGACTGTATAAGAACCTGCAGGAACATCCTTCAGTGTGTAGTTTCCTTTTCTGTCGGCCGTAGTATTTGCTATTCCTTTGATCGAGACCTCTACAGCATCAGCAGAAACTCCATCAGAGGTACGGACGGTTCCGGTAATGGTACCCGTTTTATTCTGTGCAAATGATGTCACACTGAGGAATGTGGCCATCAAAAGAACAAGACAATTTTTGTAGATTTTTTCCATATTTATGTTTATTTAGAATGATTTTACGCACAAACATAAAACAAGAATCTTACAATCTACGTCGTTATCTTTAACGATTATAAATAAGACACTATCATGACAATAGGATTCGAAGCTTATAATTTACTATTAATTTTCACTTTAACGATTTAAACATAAAATTATGATATAAATTTTCTAAATGAAAGAAGATTACCGCAACCATTCCCAGCGTTTCGCCCAATCCAATAAGATATTGCTTCTCCATTTTCTTACTGTTTCTCCACCCTGATAAATGCCATCGAAAAGTTCCGGATCTCTCCTATCCGTGTACCAGTTTTTGCCTAATCGATAATTTGTGACCCGAGCTTTCCCCGGCCAGATATTATCCACTACAAACTCCCCTTTTTGTTCCCTGAAGCCTGGAATACCAGAGGTCACTTTGTATGACAGCTTCTCAGTTCGTTTCGGGGAATACCTGATTACGTAATCACCCTTGCCCAGATAGAAGCCATCCCATTTCTGCTCCCCGATTTCGGCCTGTACTGTCATGGTAAAACATGCAGAATCAGCAGGAATATTGATCTTCGGGCCTTTGAAATGAAATTCGACAATAGAGTATACAGTCAACGTATCTGCAATGGTCGTATTTCGGTTAAATACAATCCGTGGACTGCTGTCAAACTTCTCATAACTGCCGCCCCAGTTTTCCCGCGACGGATCAAGCGGGTCTCCATCCATCATATAGAGCAGTGATGGCGTATCCCCCATTTTAACCCTTCCCTGATAGTGGTTGTTCTTATAATCCTTACCCAGATATCCCACTTCGCGGATGTAGTTCTTATAGTAATTCTGATTGCTCAGGCTGTCGGGCACTTTATTGGAAGAGAAAAATCCGTAATAGGACGAGTTCGATTCTATAAACCACAGATCTGGGAAATGCTGCGCGATATAGGCATAACTGTTTGCAGACCATTTTTTGTTCGGTCCTCCGATGAAGTAAACTTTAATCCTGTTCCTGATTTCAGGCGCATCATGCAAAGCCTGTGCAAGGTCTTCCAGTCCTCCCCACACCAGTATCCACAAAGGCTGATCACTTTGTTTTTTAGCACATTTGATGATCCAGTCCGATCCTTCGGAAGGTTGATCATATCCTTTATATGGCGCGGCACCATGCCTTCCCTGTTTAGTCACAGCCCTGAGTTCATCAGGTGAAGCAAAGTTTTTCACATGCTGCTGCAGTTTGGGCAAATCTTTTTCATAGAGGCCGATCATTCTCAGGATCTCGCCTTTTGTTCCGTTGCCATACGATGGAGATGAAACCAGCCCCTCCACATGAAAAAGGTTGTTGTACATTAGCAGGTGCGCCATTGACTGGTTATCATCGGGGTCTGTGCCGCCAATATCAGTACTGATCAGCACGCGGGGTTTTACGGGAACAGGCTTCTGTGCACTTAGTTTAAAAGAGAACAAAACAAGAAGGATAACAGGGATCAGTTTATTCATAAGACTATATTCGGTTGGACAATCTTACATACTTTCGGCTGATTTTCAGGTCCCGGGCTTGAAAATATCTGTGCAATCGTTTGCAGTCAGGTTGTCCATGATAGATAACAATTAATCTTGCCACAGTAGAATATGCTTTGAAAGCATTTGTTGCCTTATACGAGATTTGGAAAGTAGAAACTATTAAGGTTAATTTTTGTTGGAGCTACCGGCACAACTGCCTAAACAAATACATCAATGAATAAACCTCAGTTACGTAAACGGTCCTTCTTCTACAGAAACGGGCTTACGATCGTGTTCCTCCTCCTTTTTATAATTACACTGCTTGCGCAGGCGCTCACCGGCTGGAAAACCCATAATCAGGACCTGAAAGATGATCATGCCCAGGAGATTGGACTGGGAACTTATCTTTGCAGCGGTCACTTCATTTCTGCAACATTTGAGAACTTTGAAAGTGAGTTCCTCCAGATGTCACTTTATGTGCTGCTGACCATTTCCCTTCGCCAGATCGGATCGGCAGAATCCAAGAAACTGGATGAAGCTGAAGAAGTTGACCGGGAACCTGTTCCTTCGGCCGATGCCCCATGGCCCGTACGCAAAGGCGGATTCATACTCAGCTTATACAGTAACTCGCTTTCCATCTGTTTCGGTATCCTGTTTTTCGCGAGCTGGGGACTACACCTTTACGGAAGCTGGCAAAACCACAATGTGGAACAGCTGGCCAAACACTTACCAACGGATACAGTAGCCGAATATCTGGGACAGGCTGAGTTCTGGTTCGAAACTTTTCAAAACTGGCAGAGCGAGTTTCTTTCTGTAGCCTCTATTGTTTTCTTTACGATTTTTCTCCGTCAGAAGGGCTCTCCTGAATCTAAACCCGTGGATGCGCTTGATATGGAGACCGGCAAATAAGGTTTATAACCTTCTTTTTGCTGGTTAACGTAATTCAGCGTTTCCAAACAATAGCTTAGTCTGTGAAAGTTTCCTGTTTAGCGCCAGTTACTGTATTATTTGCATTGAAGCGATTGTCGTAAATAAACGATATATCGTGAGTCTGAAAGTGAGATATTATGATTAAATTACTGTCATGTAAGGTTTTAGTAATATGGCATATTAATCGCTACCCCCGTAGTGTGTTTAATCATGAATTCATCTTTCAGATCATAACTATATAAATCGCAAAACATGAAAATTACAGTAAAAGACGGTACCGAAATTTATTACAAAGACTGGGGAACAGGACAACCTATCGTATTTCACCACGGCTGGCCACTATCGGGCGACGACTGGGATGCACAAATGATGTTCTTCCTGGAAAAAGGATACAGGGTTATTGCTCATGACCGCAGAGGTCACGGCAGATCGAGCCAGGGTGCTACAGGTCATGATATGGATACTTACGCAGCTGATGTTGCTGAACTGACTGAAGCGCTTGACTTAAGAGATGCGATTCACATCGGTCACTCTACAGGCGGTGGCGAAGTTATTCGTTACGCTGCAAAATATGGCAAAGACCGCGTGGCAAAAGCTGTTCTGATCAGCGCTGTACCTCCAATCATGGCACAAAGTGAATCCAACCCTGATGGTGTTCCTATGGAAGTTTTAGACGGCATCCGCGAAAATACAGCAAACAACAGAACTCAGTTCTTTGCCGACTTCACGATGGTATTTTACGGATATAACCGCGAAGGCGCGACAATCAAACAAGGTGTCAGGGATAACTGGTGGCGTCAGGGCATGATGGGTGGCGTAAAAGCTCATTATGACGGCATCAAAGCCTTTTCAGAAACAAACTTTATCCAAGATCTGGAAAGCGTAGATATCCCGGTACTTGTATTACATGGCGAAGATGATCAGGTGGTTCCTTTCCCGATCTCAGGAGCGAAAACTATTACGCATTTGAAAAACGGTAAACTGATTTCATATCCGGGTTTCCCGCATGGAATGCCAACTACTGAAGCTGCAACGATCAATGCTGATCTGCTGGCCTTCATCGAATCATAAATTTTAACTGTTTGTTACCTATTGAATCAGCTGCTTCCATTATTCGGGAGCGGCTGATTTTTTTTACAGCTTCAATCCCTCCACACCTGTTACGGTTTCATCCATAAAAAATTCTCCATCGTTCAGGGTGCTTTCTGTGCTGATCCTTCGCATAAGGATACTCTGTCCCGTTACTGCAGGATTATTGCCTTTGCCCAGAGGCCATTTTCCAAAAGTATCAGTAATATGAATTCCTGCCAGGCCTGCTGCTTTCAGACCAAAATCAGTACAGTTCTGCTTATTCAAATTGTAAGTCATTCCCTCAAATTTCTGGGTCAGGTCCAGTATTTTTATGAAATTTCGCCTGGAAATAAACTTACCCAGCACCTCGTCCCAGAGGTGTGCCGCATCGTCCTTGAAGGTTGCCGAAGTAGTAGGCGCGAAAGGCGTGGCGGAAAGCATCTGATCCTTATCAGGATAAAATCCAAAAGAGGCCGAAGCATATGTAGAATCAGCATTGTACTTGATTAGAGTGATGAAAGTATGTCCGGTATTTACCCCGACAAATATCTTCCTTTTGCCCGGTGCAGGCTGTTTAACATGAAATAGCAAGGCATAAGCTACAGCTTCTTTTCCATCATTGAAATTGTTTAAGATCTGCGGAAAACTGGTACGTTTGCTTTTTTTGATCTGCCGTTTTTTGCCCGACTCAGCTTTTAGAACAATAGCTTTGGAACTCACTACAGAATCGTCTTTACTGCTCAGCTCCAATGCAGCATAGTCTGATGAGGCCTTGTCATCTGTCTTCCCAAGCCCTGACTTCCTGGCGGACAAATAAAGACTGTCCATCCTGCGGTCATCAGACCCCGCAGCTTTGAAAAAACATTTCATTGCAAGTGGATATAACCTCAAGCGCGCGAAAACATTGGCCATATGATAATAGAACTTTTTGTTCGGCCTGCGTTCTTCATCAGGTATTCCAAGCGCTTTCAAATAATTCACAAGTCTGCTGTGTTCCCTGGAAATGTTAAGCGCTGCGGCAGAATCTGCAGAGATTTTCGATGCGGGGATTGCATTGTAAGCTAAGCGCGATCTGTCATGAGCATCAGGAGACAGCGCTGTAAGATAGCTGTTATGCGCAGTTATCTGGGCAAACGAATTACTGCTAAACAAAAAGATCAGGGTAAAAACTGCTGTTTTAAGTAACAGCACTACGCGGGAGGCCATGCGGTAATTTTAAAGTATTCGGGAAATCAGCTGATAGTTGAGGACAGATCGTCCTTATTTGATCCGGCAGTTCATATGAACTGTCTGTAATGCTCTATTGAGACCAGATTTACCGGCAACAACAATAACGCATCACCTTTGCTGTACAGCAGTTCGTCAGATAGTATCTGATCCCAAAAATGGGCTGGGTTCCTATGATTGCTGTAGTATTCATGTGATCCTACAAACATAGAAAATTAATATTAAATCTACTAAGGCAGTAGACTAAATTTTATCGTTCAGAACGCAGTTTATCGCGGTGCATGGCTCCCCAACTCGCCAGTGCATCGAGTACTTCGTCCAGGGTATCCGCGTATTCTGTGATATTGTACTCTACTACTACTGGTGTATCGGTATGAACAGTCCTTCTGACAAAGCCGTTCAACTCCAGTTCTTTCAGTTCATTGGATAACACCCGGGCAGAGATACCTTCTACCGCGCGCTGTATTTCGTTGAACCGGTGGTTGCCCTCGCGCATCGACATGATTAGACGCAGCTTCCATTTTCCCCCTATCACATACAGCGCATCTCCTATATTTCCCAATGCACCTGTGCAGGCTTCTTTATCTCTTACAACAGTACTTGCCATAACTAGTTGATTTACATATACTATACAAAAGGTTACTACTAACCTTTTGTATAGTACTAACAATTCATTACCAAATATATGTATTATTGCTTCAACAAAATGTTTCAAAGACAAAAAAATCATATGAAAAAGATACTTCACATCATCTCCAGCCCGAGAGGTGAATCCTCAGTAAGCATTAAACTTGGTAATGCAATTATAGACCAGATCAAAGAAACTTATCCAGGCAGTACAGTTATAGAAAGAAATCTGGTGACCCAGCATTTCCCCCATCTGGAGGAGTCGCATCTGCAATCTTTCTTTACGCCGAAGGAAAACCACAGTCCTGAAAACACCGCAGCGATCAAACATTCGAACGAAGCGCTGTCAGAAATTTTCGATGCTGATATCATTGTGATCGGTGCGCCGCTTTACAATTTCAGTATTCACTCTGCGCTAAAAGCCTGGATTGATCATATCGCAAGAGCCGGCATTACCTTCAAATATGATGAGAACGGACCAGAGGGACTGATCAAAAACAAAAAAGTATATATCGCAATGTCTTCTGGTGGCATTTACAGTGAAGGTCCAATGGAAGCTTTCGACTTCGTTGTGCCTTATCTGAAAGCGGTATTGGGATTCCTTGGCCTGACAGACATCAGTGTTGTGAGAGTTGAAGGAACGAATATGGCCGGCATGGCCGAAGAGGCAATGGAAAAAGGTTTAAACAGTATTGTGATCGACTAAGTAAAGCTCAGTCAAAAATTAGCTGGTGCAGGCTGTCGTTTGTTGAGTATCAAAATTTGATGCACAGCAGCGACAGCCTGTTTTATTATTAAACAACGCTGTGTGTCTGAATAATCGTGTCAGCGAAGCGCTCCATCTCTTCCAGCTGAGGACTGCATTGCAGCAAAAAGAAATTGACACCAACCTTCTCAAAAGCGCCAATCTGATCCTGCACCTGAGCGGGCGTTCCGACGAGGCCGCTTCTAAGGCCCCGGTTAGAAACCGAGTAATCATAAAGCGATACCTGCTGTTCCAGCTGCGTTCCCGATATCCATTGCTGGTAGTTCTTGTAACCTGAGCTTCCCTCCTGCACATTTGTAATCCTTTCCAGTTCTTTTTTCACTTCCGCTTCGCTGTTCCGGATGATACTGTAAGCAGCAACACCAAACTGCATTGGCGGTAATCCTTTTTTGTCCCTTCGCTCTGATAGATCATTGATCCTTCTGGCAATCAGCTCCGGTGAATCTCCATGCATCACATAACCATCACAGGTTGATGAAATCAGGTCTTTTGCGGCATCCGATTCCCCGCCGGCATAAATCGGCGGGCGTGGCGAAGAAATGGGCTTAGGCTGCAGGATATTGTCTTTCACTGTGTAATACTTGCCGTCGAAGCTGAAGTTGTCCTTTTTCCAGACGTTGTCCAACACTTCCAGCCACTCGGCCGAGCGCGCATAGCGGTCATCGTGTTGTTCAAAGTTCACTCCATACTTCTCTGCTTCGTCCTTCCACCAGGATGACACCAGGTTCAGCGATAGCCTTCCGCCACTGATGTGGTCAATATTTGCTGCCTGTTTTGCCAGCAAAGCCGGATTGTGAAATGTTGGTCTTACTGCCACCATGAGCTCCTGCCTGGTAGTTACGGCAGCCAACGCCGCAGCGGTAGACCAGGCATCAAGCGACGGCGCATGTTCTCCTTTGATGTCGTTCAGGTTCAGTTCTGCAATCAGCGCGAGATCAAAACCAATCTCTTCACTGCGGATAGCCAGCCGCTTTACATACTCCCAGCTGGGCTGCATATTTTCATCTTCCACGTTCCGGAGCCAGCCTCCGAAAACAGGTAACCAATAGCCGTATCTCATATCGAATAGCTTGTTTTAATGCCGTCAGCTTTTTCCAGTTCCTCTTCCAGGAAATCAACCAGCCTTTCATGTGGATTAAAGCCGATCACATTGACTGCATCGGCTACGAAGTTTGATAACGCATTTACGTCGTAATACAGGACTTCGCCATCCCTGTCGTCAATGATATATTCGATACCACCTACATCAATACCGCTTTCCTGCACGATTTTCTCAATGTTGGCAATGATTTCTGCCGAAGGCGTGAAAGCCTCAACCCTGAGTCCGTTTTTTGGGGCATCTGCCGCGCAGGCATTACGTACCAGTTCCTGACCGCCGGTAGTCTGGCAGATATCCGCAGGGCACAAATTGAAGCTGTCCCCATTGGTATATACCCTGATGGCATACAGATATTTTCCGCCCAGCGTTTCTACCCGGGTAATGTATCCGCCCCTGGCCGGAATAAATTCCTGCACCAATGCGGTGTGGTCAATCCCGAAATCAATGGTATTATTGGCTATCGATTCCCGCAGGCCATCTATGTCATCGAACTTTTCAATACCCGCGCCACTGCCGCCAATATTGGCCTTAATTACGATCGGGAAACGCAGTCCTTCAGCTGCCTTTTCAATCTGGGAGACATGGTTTACAACACATGATTTTGGATAACGGATACCTAGTTTTTCAAGTAATAGTAGTTGCAGGGCCTTCGATGTTTCGTAGGTAAATGCTTTGTAACCGTTGATCACGCGGATACCATGTTCTTCCAGGAATTTCAGGTAGTTCAGGGTGTAGAATGTTCCCTGTATACCCGCTCTCAGATAGGCAGATGGGCTCATCCTGTTAAAGAAAAGATCGAATGACGGTTTTGCACCATCGATAGCAAAATAATGTGCTGTAGGATTGGTAGTCTGGAAAGGTATTCCCCTTTTTTCCAGCTCCGCGAATAATGGTTTGAACCAGTCTGGCTGTTCGTAAGATATGGATATTGCGCTCATGTTTTTTTTTGATAAATAATTACTATACTAATTTAATATACTATAATTTAAAAGAGGAATAATATTCGAAATATTTCAGAGGCGTGAGGGCGGAATCGAACCGCCGTAAAAGGTTTTGCAGACCCCCGCCTGACCACTCAGCCACTCCGCCTGATCTAAATGCAGAGGGTAGCTACATGACCCCCTGCATAGATTATTTTGTAAATAGCAATTGATGAAAATAGATCCGCCAAATGCTTAGAAGTTTTATCTGTATCCAACATTTAAAAGATTCCCAAAAAATATCGCGTTCAGGAACAAACGACTGGTACCTAACCAGTATCCCCTGTATGTAGGATCGTCTGCAAAAAGAATCACTTCTCCGCTACCGCTTGCTGTTGCAATGATCGCTGCAGAATTCGCTACTTTGCCAATATTGTTTTTAGAGGAATAACCATTCACAAAAGGTTTTGCACCATACTGCGCTACTGTAGCGTACTTATTTGCACTTGGCAGCAATAAGGTGGGGCCATTTTTGTTGATGAACAGCTTCCGCGATGTTACGCCAAAAGCAATCGGATGGGTAATGTCCAGGTCGGCCAGGAAAATCGCCCCGTTGATCCTTTTCGAACCCTCGACATCTTCCTGTCTCGCATAATCAAGCCTTTCGGTTGCGGGTTTGCCAGACCTGCCTGCAGGGTCTGTGGCTTTCGCTTTATCAGCGGTTTTGGAACTGCTGGCTGCTGTTGCGGCTGAACTATTGGTGTCCGAACCGGAAGAACCTGCTCCTGAAGAACCTGATGGTGATGATGATGCCGGAGCTGATGTCGCTGCCGGAGTATCTCCTCTTCTGGAGAAATTATCCGTTTCTGAAAGCTTTTCCTGCACGATGCCCTGTTTCACAGCCCAGGCTGTTGCCGTCTGGAAGGTGATCAGCGTTCCTCCATCGCTTACCCAGTTTTTGATCTTTTCTACTGTGGCTTTATCCCAATCGGTGTAAATTCCTCCGGGAAGTACCAGCACATTATACCGGTTCAGCGGCGCCCTGGCGAAACTCTGTAAATCCAGTTTAGTAACGGGTAGGTTCAATTGCTGGTTCAGCAGGAACCAAACCTGACCGGCCTCAGAGGCAGTTACTCCCTGCCCAAATGCAAGGACTACTTCCGGCTTGCGCAGGCCTTTGATGTTGTTACTACCGAGGTCTATCCCTTCGGCACTGAAGCCGGTGGAAACAGGAACGATCTCCACGTTTGCCGAAACTGCAACACTTTTCAATGCTGCATAAAGTGAATCCGCTGAAATGGTTTGACCCGCCACCGGGATTACCAGTGATCCTGGGAGGAACGCTTTTTTAGAAGCACTACCCTTACCCGGGCTACTGTTCGGTGATCCCGCAGCAGACGGGCCAACATTGGAGACAAAAGACTTAAATGCAGTTTTCACAAAGACTTTCTTCAGTTGCAACTGATAAAGCGCTTTCGTAAAGTTATAATCCGAAGAATTGATCAGATAGGCATAGGCCGATTTGTCCCCGGTTAAACTCCCGGTTTCAGCAGGCACATTTTTTACAACCGCGCCTTTTGAGAAAGAACCGTTCAGTTTCGCATATTTCAATCCGTAGGCGTGAACGATGCTCCAGCCTGTATTATCGTAAAAGATGCTGTCTTTAAGCGCGTTCTCTTCGAAGATCGAATGAACGATCAGGAAGTTCGGCTGTGCCGAAGGCACGATATAAGATTTACCTTTTTCAAAAGTCTTTCCTTCCTGACTCAGCTTATCCTGAACCTCATAAACCTCTACGTGATGCTGCAACAGCAAACCAAGGAACTTCTGCGTCAGGTTGATATCGTTGCTGTCCCCAAATACAAATCCCTTTGCAGGATTCTTTTGGCCCTGCTGAAGCGCATATTTAAAAAAATCCTTTTGTACTTTGAACAGACCAGATTTTTCTTCCACGGCACCCCTGATTGTCGAGAAGCTGGTTGCGAGGTGGTTTCGGATTGTAAAGGCAAACGTTAAAGGACCGTTAGTGGATTCCTGCAAAATACCGCGTGAACTTGCCTGTTCAAATGTCGCTGCTACTGAACCAAAGAATTTTGGGTAAGTTGATCCATAAATCGGCGAAAGGTTGTCATAGTTCTCCTTAGTAAAATAGAGCGATCCGATGTCATCTAAGGCCTTCGCATGATACTTGGCGAGGATGACCTGGAAATCATACAAAAACTGCGGGATAATCGGGCTTTCGTGGCTTTTCGGCGTTGGTTCGAAATAGTAGGTGGCGTTTGCGCCCTGCTCATGAAAATCGATCTGCACATTCGGGTACCACTGGTGGAAGAACGCAAGGCGGTTACGGCTTTCCACCTGTACCAGATTTAGCCAGTCGCGGTTCAGGTCTGTGAAATAATGGTTAGTCCTGCCGTTTGGCCAGCCTTCCTGGTGTTCCTTATCCACCGGATCACCTACCGCAGGAAAAGAGTGATAAGCATTATGCCAGTTCGCTGCCCTGTCCCTGCCATCAGGATTCAGCGCGGGATCGATGAAGATGACCGACTCTGACAGCCATTTTTGGGTTTCTGCATCATTGCTTGCCGCCAGATAATAGCCTGTCAGTAAACTTGTTTCAGTGCTTGAGGTTTCGTTCCCGTGCACTCCATAACCCAAGTGGATAATGACTGGCGCAGCCGGGCTCAGTACCGGTTTCGCAGGATCAACCTGTGTTAAGTGTTCCTGTCTGATCTGTTCCAGTTTTGCGTAATTTGAGGGTGCCGTGATCGTTACAATAATCTGCTCACGCTGCTCATAGGTTTTGCCTATGTTTTGCACGTGTACACGGTCAGATACCTTTTCCAGCTGACGGAAATAGGCAGCCACCTGGTCTATCCTTGTGTAGTATGTTCCGATGGGATAACCCAGAAATTGTTCTGGCGTAGGAATTTTTGCATCCAGCGAAGTCGCTTTCGGAAAGAAATAGCCATTCTGCGCTGATGCCTGGCTAATCCAGATGAAGCTAAATGCAATGAGAATCTTTGTTATGCTGACGAATTTTTTCATTCTATTTTCAGTTATTATCTATTTACTCTTGATGTGATTGGAACAATTTAATATCCCGGGTTCTGCACTACGTCCGGATCTGATTGGATATCAGAATATGGGATCGGGAACAGCCAGTAGTTCCTGTTGGTTACACCCAGTACAGCACCTGCCCTTTCTGTTCTCACCAGATCAAACCAGCGGTGTGCCTCAAAGGCAAACTCAATTCCGTTTTCATCCTCTATCGCCTGTAAAAGTCCGGCCTGAGTAGTTGCCGTTGTTGCAGGCACATCAGCTCTTGCTCTTACCGCATTCAGATCAGCCGCCGCTTCAGACAGTTTGTTTTGCTGTGCCCTTGCCTCTGCGCGGATCAGGTATAATTCCGCAATGCGTATAAGGTAAGATGGATCAATAGCGGTAGCAGTAGAATTGTAAAGCACACCATATACAGTCGTTCCGGTGCCGGCAATCAGAGTATTTCTCGTTCCCCCAATTGCAGGATTGTTCAGCTTTGCTACCAGCGCATCCGAAGGTTTCAAGGTGTACTGACCCCCTGCCGAACTCGGATACCATAAGTTCCAGTACGTATTTCTGTCGTTTGCGGAATAAGCCAGTTCCAATACAGCTTCACTCGTTTGGAAAGGCGCAGTGAAAAACGATTTGTAAGGTTTAACCAGCGTGTATTTTGTATTGCTGATCACCTGAGTAGCATATGTCTCTGCATCTGCCCATTGTTTTCTGTACAGGTGCAACCTTGCGCGCAATGCTCTTGCCGCACTTTTCTGTGCACGGTTTCTTACTGTGGCATCTTCTGGCAGGAGTTGCTCAGCCTGCACCAGATCTGCCAGCACCTGATCATAAGTCTGATCAAGTGTACTGCGCTTGATACCTTTCAATACACTCAGATCACTTGTTGGCTTCAGCTGAAGCTGTACTCCTCCCCATCCTCTTCCAAGGTCAAAGTACGAGAGTGCACGGATGAAATACGCTTCACCCAGGATCTTGTTTCGCTCTGCGGTGGTCAGCAAAGGATCATTCAGCCCCGGCACAGCAGCGAGCACGCTATTCGCAGAATTGATAGTTCTATAGATGTTCTGATAAGCTGCAACCGTGATCACGTTATCAGTAGGGATCGCATTCTGATCGAGCTGCAGGTATTCACTCAGCGTTCCGTTAAAGATCACATTATCTGTAGTGATTGTTCCCAGTGTAGGGTAATTCGAAGCATAATAGCCTTGTACCCGGTCGTAAGCACCGGTTATCGCTGCCCTTGCGGTACTCGCGTCAATGATAGCGCTTTCAGTTGGAAGTGAATTATCCGGCACTTCGTCAAGGTATTTCTTGCAGGAGGCCGAGACCAGGATAAAGGCTATCAGCACTGCGTTTCGGATATATGTTGTGTTCATATGTTTAGTTGTTATTTTTTAAAATGTTACGTTTGCGCCGATCTGGATTGTCTTTGGCTGTGGCACTGTTGCCCAGTCGTACCCCACTGTGTTCTGGTTGTTCGACTGCGAACTTACTTCGGGGTCAAGACCTCCGTATTTGGTGAAGGTCAGCAGGTTGGTTCCCTGCACATAAATTCTTAGTTTACTCACACCAATCCTGCTCAGTACATCTTTTGGAAGCGCATAGCCCAGGGTCAGCGCTTTCAATCTGATGAATGATCCGTCTTCCAGGTAACGCGAAGAAAGACTTGCTACATTACCCCCGTAGTTATTTGCTGCACCACCGTTTTGGGTTGGGTTGCCGCTATAAGTTGTCAAACGCGGGATATCTGTAACATCACCCGGGTTCTGCCATCTTTCCAGCTGACGCGGCAGGAAGCCAATATTAGCCTGCGTTCCGCCATGTACCATAAAGAAGTCGTTCATGTTCATGATTTTGTTTCCCTGCTGGAAGTAGAAGAAAAAGCTGAAGTCAAAACCTTTGTACGTGAAGTTATTTGTCAGTCCGCCTGTGTATTTCGGCAGTGCATTCCCTACTATCTGGCGGTCGGCAGAAGTGATAATTCCATCTTTGTTTACATCGTCATAAACTGCGTTTCCAGTCTGTTGATCTACGTACAATTGTTTGTATAACTGGAATGAGTTTACTGCATATCCCTGTCTTAAGATCGAGATATTTCTTCCCGAAGCACCTAAACTTATATCAGAGGCCAGCTTCTCAATCTTGTTCTTATTGAAGGAGATATTGAAGTTTGTTGTCCACTGAAATGCGTCGGTTTCGATATTCGTAGAGTTGATACCGAGTTCGTAACCTTTGTTCCTCACTGCACCATAATTCTGGAGGTACGAAGCGAAACCAGAGCGGTAAGGAACTGGCACATTCAACAGCAGGTCATAGGTGTATTTGTTGTAATAATCGGCTGTAATACTCAGGCGGTTCTTCAGGATACTGAAGTCTGAACCCACGTTAAACTGACGGGTAGTCTCCCATGTAAGGTCCGGATTGATCAGCTGTGTTGGAGCTGTACCCGGCTGTTCCAGGTAATTCGCGCCGGATGACCACAAGCCCTGAGCGGCATAAGCGCCGATTCCGTTCTGGTTACCCGAAAGCCCTAAACTTGCACGGACTTTCAGTTCATTAAAGACATTCAGGTTCTTGATGAAATCCTCCTGGCTCAGTCGCCATGCTACCCCTCCCGATGGGAAGTAACCCCAGCGTTTGTTGGTACCAAATTTCGAAGAGCCATCCGCACGGATACTTCCGTCAATCGTATATTTTCCGTCATACGTATAACTCGCTTTACTGAAGAAAGACAGCAGTTTTGTTTCGTTTCTTGACGCAGTCCCTGACCGGGTAGCTGCAACCGAAACAGATTTCAGGCTGTTTGCTGCGAAGCCCGTTCCCGAGGCCGTAGTACTTTGGTTGAGCACTGTATTGATTGTGTTTCCCATGAGTGCATTGATGTTGTGTTTTTTATTTGCACCTAAGGTTTTCACAAAACTCAGCACTTGTTCATTGGTTAACACCTGGTACTTAGTTTCAGATGAGGATGCAGCACCATTGGTTGCGATCCCTGCACTGATTAAGGTATTGGAATAGCTGTTATCGTATTCGCTTGTGTTATCTATGCTCCAGCTGCTGCGCAGTTTTAATCCTGGGATAATGTTGTACTCTCCGAAGATGTTTCCTATCGTCCTCCAGCCGGTCGACTTGTTATCAAGGTTTTCTATCAGTGCCAGGTGGTTATCGAAACTTCCGTAACGGGCATAAGTACCATCTGCATTATAGATCGGCAGATAAGAGCGTGGAAACAGTGCCGAGTTGATTACCCCTGTCGGGTTGTTATCACTGCCGCTCAGTTTTCTATCAGAACGGGTAAAATTGATACTTGTTCCTATCTTTAGTTTATCCGTCAGATAGTTATCATAGTTTAACCTTCCTGAGTATCTTGTATAATTTGAAGGTTTTACTATTGATTCCTGATCCAGATAACCTAAACTGATGTAGTACGTGCTTTTATCTGTACCGCCCTGTGTAGAGAGTTCGTAATTTTTGGTTCTTGCTGTACGGAACAGTCCGCTGATGCGGTCATACGTGGGCTGACTTGCCGGATCCGGGAATGGCAAAACTACTGTTGAGGGATTCTGTCCATTGTCTCTGGCCGTGTTGATCCTTGATTCATTGGTCAGGAGCGCAACTTCAGGTCCGGAGGCTACTTTGAATTTATCCACTGCGGTAGACCATCCCTGGAATGTACTCAGGCTGATGTTTGCTTTGGTATTGCGTGTACCGCGTTTTGTTGTTACGATGATTACCCCGTTTGCGCCCAGCGATCCATAGATGGCCGTTGCGTTGGCATCTTTCAGGATCTGGATATCTTCTATGTCCGCCGGGTTCAGATCTGCCAGCGGATTGGATATCGCCTGCTGGCCGAGCGCTGCTGCAGAAGTTGGAATGGGATCACTGTTGTTCACAAACACCCCGTCAATGATGTACAGGGGATCTACTGAAGCGTTGATCGAGTTGTTACCCCTTACGCGGAAGGTAATCCCTCCTCCCGGAACTCCGGAATTTGAGGTTACCTGCACCCCAGTAGTTTTTCCCTGCAGCAACTGGTTGAAGCCTCCAGAGGGCTGATTTTGCACTGCCGTCCCGCTGATACTGCTGATGGAACCAGCGATATACTTTCTTTCCTGCGTGCTGTAACCGGTTACGACTACGTCGTTTAGCTGGTTCTGGGTTTCCTGCAATCTGATAGTTACCGGACTTCCGCTTACTGTAAGCTCTTTTTGATCGTATCCGATAAAGCTGACTATCAATGTATAGGGGAAACTCTGACCGGTTACGAAGCTGAACTTACCTTCTGAGTCGGTTGACACTGTGTGGGTTGTGCCTTTAATCCTGACTACCGCTCCGGGCAATGGCTGATTATTGGTCTGATCCTGCACGGTACCGTTCAGGGTTGATTTGATTGTGGGTTTCACTTGTGCGATGGTTGTGGCAGACCATAAAGCGCACAAAAACAGGAGAAACCCCTTTTTGTAAAGTTGATTCATTTTTTTGTTGTTTAGGAAATTTTGAGCAAAGCAGTTCCATCAGCCTCTTTTCAGGCTGTCAGGAAATGTTAGAGTTGGTATTGAATTTTACAATCCAGAACGGATTATCGAGGAATTTAACAGCCCATGCTATTACACATGAGGCAAGATACTGGCAGCATCAGGTTACTTGAGCGTAGCTCGTTGTTTACATTTTGGGAAAGATTTCCATGATTCTCTGTAGATGTCCTGAAGAGTAAAGCGTGTTTCATGATTGTAACAAATATAATGTCTACTGATTTAGTAGTACTAATTTAAGACATTGCTTTTATATCTGCAATTTTAATTTTAGTCTTTTTATTTGATAGCCGGGCATATACAGAATATAATTTTTAAAGGCAGGCAATAATTATCGTATACGGTATGCCTTAAGATGGTGAGGGTTATATTTTATTCTGATATTTCTTATAAAAAAATATTGTGCAAAGGTTAGCGATTCCATATCAATCGCGGTTTGACCCGAGCTTTTACCTCTTTCGCGCGTAGTTCGCAGGGGGTTTGCTTTGGGTAACTCCACAGAAGCAGCACTTTAATAAAGCTTTAACTCCCTTGAAAACCCTAGAGTTTTTAGCGGTGTCATAAAACAGTTATTGTACAGCTTCTGTGGAGTTACCCAAGGCAAAGTACGGGCAGACCCCGGACAAGCCCCCTGCAATATGGCCGCAGAATGCTGCTGAAACAGCTTTTTCGAAGTATTTTCAATGTCCCGCCCCTGATGATTGATATTTATTTATCCTTCATCGCTTATGCACTGTTCGTACACTGCTTTGGATTGCCAGTATATTATGCCCATTTTCTTAGCATGATGAGAGGGGGTTGGGAGCACTTTTTTTGCTACCAAGATGCCGCCAACATGGTTCCAATACGCCTTCAATACGCCTCCAACAAGCCGTCAATACAAAGCAATATACGAACGATACACGAACAACATTAGATCGCCTCAAATGCTGGCGCAAAAAAAAGTCCATGCCATCAGATGACATGGACTGTTAATATACGATTTGAAAGTATTACAGATTCATTTTACTATTTACGTTACCTAATTTCAATTTGACGGGCAATCGATTTTGCCTCTTCTTTTTTCTGTACTGCGATCTTTAAGATTCCGTCAGTATACTCTGCATCGATGTTAGAATCATCTGCGGATTCTGGCAAAGCAAAGGATCTTACAAACGAAGAGTAACTGAATTCTCTTTTATTGTATTGTTTACTTTCCTGATTGCTCTCTGATTTTTGCTCAACAGAGATTGTCAGTAAATTCTTATCCAGCTGAATTTTAAAGTTTTCTTTGTTTAATCCTGGCGCTGCCAGCTCAATGGAATAGGCATTTTCATTCTCGCTGATGTTTACAGCTGGTACACGTGCTATCATGCGGTCAGAAAATGGGGACTCGCTCAGAAACGATTCAAACAGATCGTTAAACATTGGTGCCAATGTGTGGCCGTTTTTTGGATTGTTAAATTTAATCAGTGACATATTAAATCCTCCTTTTAAGTTGAATTATAAATTAATGATAACCTTTCAAATCTGGTTAAGTGTGTACAATGAAAATGCCAAAGTGATTACTATACAGAACCCATATAAAAGATGAAATTTTTTCAGTTAGAAAATGAAATATTGACAGAATTAACTGCCTTTACTACAGACAAGCACAGCTTAAAGCCGGCAATCCAGGCATAATAAGATCTTAAATTAGAGTTAAACATAACTAATCAATCCCCGTGATATCAAGCTTGAAGTGCAAATACTTTTCAATCAGGTGATGTGGCTACGTCACAAACCTGGTTGCGTATACACACATGGTTTAGGAATGATCAAACAAAGTATTTGGTGTCACCTGTCCAATTCAGCCTATGCTATTTTTTCTATTTTTAAATCAAATAGGGGGAAGCTGAAAACCCTGGTAAGAGTAGGCAAACACCTCAAGTTTTAGAATTTTTTAGTAAAAAAACAAAATTGTTATGGGGGATAAATCAAGATACAAACATTGGTATGTCTATCTCTATGGCCATCCATTTAATCCGGAAAATTATCAACTGGTGCATACGAAACCATGGTGTTCAAATGGCCGAAACTTATGTGCAATATATGCTGACGGTTACGAAGACCAACCATTTGAATTCTCGAATAAGCTCAAAACGCAAATTGCGAATGCACTGGCACTAGGAACGTCACAACCTTCGGACGCCAATTCACCCGTGGTGCTGTTAAAAAATTAATCTTAGCTATTGAGTTAAATACTAACCGGTGACAATCAGGCCTCCGGTTGTATTTTTATTTTACCGGTGATAAGATAGCTGTATATCCCCCACCGGCAGCCATATCCAGGGAAAGTATATCACCTGATTTCAGATCTATATTTTGCAACTGGTAGTCTGCAGCATGCTTTTCCACATTGATTCCATCTTTTAATATCTCTGCTTTGTACTTTTTGCCGTCAAGGAATGTTAAGGGGATCTGAAAATTTCTCCCCTCCCAGTTGGTGATTCCGCCGATATACCAGTTATTACCATTTTTCCTGGCCATCACTGCATACGCACCAATCTTTCCCTCAAGCGCGATTGTCTTGTCCCACACCGTTGGAATCCTGGATATATAATGCGTATAAACTGGCTCCCTTTTGTAATTGGATGGATTATCACATAACATTTGGAGCGGACTATCATAGACTACGTACATAGCAGTTTGGTGTGCCCTGGTACCCCTGCTCATTGGTGAATTAAAATTGATATGGAATTCATTCTTATTGCTATTGAGCATTGCCCCGGGTGTATAGTCCATTGGTCCCGCAACCATTCTTGTAAAAGGCAGTGTTGTGTTATGGACCGGAGAAATAGATTCTTCCCACTTGTTATTCTCCATTCCACGCACCCCCTCATAGTTGATCAGGTTAGGGTATTCTCTGTTCAATCCAACCGGTTTGTACGCTCCGTGCATATCCAACAGTAATTTCCTTTCAGCAGTAGCTTTTGCAGCACGTTCATAAAAGTTAACCATGTATTGATCGGCACGTGCCATAAAATCAACTTTAACACCCTTTACACCCCAGCTCACATATTGATCGAGAATAGCCTCCATATTCTGGTCCAGCGGCTTCCACAATGCCCATAAAATAACACCAACATTTTTGCGCATTGCGTAATCAATCAGGTTTTTGAGGTCTAATGCAGGGTTAGGCGCCATGAGATCAGTAGTAGTGCGGGACCAGCCTTCATCCAGAATAATATATTCCAATCCATATTCAGAAGCAAAATCGACGTAGTATTTATAAGTTTCCGTGTTAATGCCCGACTTAAAATTAACACCATAAATATTGTTGTCGTTCCACCAATCCCAGGCTACTTTACCAGGCTTAATCCACGTGGTATTTTTTAGGACATTTGGTTTAGCCAGTTTGTAAACAAGTTCATTCTCAAGCAAACCTTTGTCATCAGGACTTATAATTACTGTTCGCCAGGGAAATGACCTGTTACCGTTTGTTTTAGCGTGATACGCTGCCTTGTGGATGATTACTTCTGCACGGTCCGAATTCTCCTTTGCTTTCGACTCAAGTATAACTTTAGGAAATGCTCCATTTAAACTATTTCTACCAGTGCCGTAAAGAAATAGATTTGGATAATCGTGCAAATCGGATTCAGTGATGACCATCTTTGTACCTGCAGCGGTTGAAATATATAAAGGGAGGTATCCGTAAGTTTCAGCAGAAATATCCGAAATCTTCATGTGCTTGAAATCAGCCTCATAGTGTGATTGTAATTCTGGATTGTTTTCTTTAGGAAGGTAAATATCACAAGATTCATTGAAATTGAAGGCGACTTCTTCTCCCTTAACCTCTATTTCATCCCTTCCTAATTCCGTGACAAAACGGTAGGCAACCCCATCGTCATATGCCCTGAATTCAATGGAATAACCACCTTTCATCAGGAATCTTAATTCGTTGTAAATATTCGGAATTAACCTATTGCGAACAGGCACGATGGCAGTAATCATTTCACCTACAGAACTAACCACAGTTTTCGATACTACTGGCGCGCTGCCTAATGTAACTCCTTTATTCAGCGTAAGGCTCATCGGGCTTGGTTTGATCAGCACTTCACGATCCCTAAGGACAGACCAGTAAAGTTTTTTATCAACTGTAACTTTTACCGTGATTTTTTTATCGGGTGATTGTAGTGTATATTCCTTTGCAAAGCCGGCTGTTTGTAAGGATACAAAGAGCAACAAGAAAGTGATGATTTTCATCGGATATGATTTATAAGATGTGGGTTTTAATATTGAACCAGAGCAAGCAATCTATTCAATGACTAACCAGGTATTTCCATTGGCAGGGATTTTTACTGTTAATGTTGCTTTGCCATTAGGATCGAGCGTGTATCTTTTGGCTTTGCCATCCATCTCGCGGATAAATGCATTTTTCTTCAAGCCGGAATAATACAGCGGTAATACAATCTTTCTGGTGATCATCTCACTGGTTGGGTTATATAACATCGCCAATCCTTTTTCCTTCCCTGCAGGATGTACGTGCAAGATACCATCCCAGTCTCTCCCATCTGCTCGTCGAAGGTGCACAATTTCAGAATTTAAAACGGTCCGGTATTTTTTGTACCAGCTGATCACGTCTTTCACCGTACGCTTCGTTTCGTCTGTATCGTATAATCTTGGGCCCCGATAACATGCTTGTATCCCAGCACCATAATATTGCATCATTAATTGCCTGTAGGCATGCAAGTGCTCCGATAAGGGTTCAAGTGTTGCCGCTGCCCCACCACCATGATATTCGGTTAATGGCACAAAACCCCAGCTCATAGAGGGCGTTTTTTCCCAGGTTCCATCATATATATTTTGACGGTTGAGTATGATTTGTTGCTCGCGGGGTAAAGAGAAATTTACTTCGCGGTATCCTAAAGCGATCTTATTGGTTCCATCCATAAAATACCAGTCGGGCGCATTAACGTACACACCTTTTTCGTTGCACCAGCGATAAAATTCCTTTTGCAATTCCATTTGCGACCATTGTGAATCATCCAGGCCCTTGTGCCCCGGATGTTTTACGGAGGCACATACATCCCCCGGATATGGGCCATCATATTCTAATATATCAAGACCAGTCCTGGTGATGACTTCCTTTAGTGATTTTATATAATTAAGTCCCCACTTGCTACCTAAACAGGGTGCCTTTGCAAAGGCAGCATGCACGTCTGCTTTGCCTGTCTTCGGATCAATCACATCTTCTTCGTCGTTAATTCTTCTGCTTGAGAATAATGTATACCCACCTAATAAGATGCCCTTGCTATGTGCGTAATCAACCAACTCTTTAATAGCCCTGATGTTTTTCTCAGCGGTATCTTCGAGATTGATACCACTTCCAAAACTGAGAATAATACCTTCGTACCCTGTTTCCACACACTGATCTACAGCTACTTTTACTTTGTCAGGTTTATTGGATATCAGGTGCATAAAGATTGGGTTTTCTGTAATCCAGGGCGCAATTGTCCGGTACATTAAACGCTGCGCCATGCCATTTCGCTCCCTGTCATAACTATCCAATAACAATTCATTGGTCCTGATAGAGTTGAAAGTCTTACCCGGGGACAGTTGTACCCCGGGGCCTACCGGGGGATAAACCTCCAGCAAACACGGGGTATTTAATTCATAACTAACTTGTGAAGTATATGTTGAATCTGCCTTCCAATGTGTTGTCTGATCAGACAACCTTGCATTCATCGAATCATTAAAAGCATAATTGCTTTCCACATAAATACCATGAGGAGTTCTCATTTGTGCCGTTGAACCCGCCACTGAAGATTCCTCTTCATGGACAGCCAATATTTCATTTGAGACTTTATTCAATTTAATTTGCCTGTTACTATTATTCAGAATGCTGATCCATTTACATAAAGCTGGAATTCCGTCGTAAAGTTCATAGTGGACCTCAACTTTAACATTTTTCAATTCAGGAACCTGAGAAGAGAAAATGAAGGTAACCATCTTACCAGCAGGCTGCACTTGGCGTACAGCCTGACTGGTATGAGATGGTCTCCATTTTACATAGGGTATAATAGTTGTTGTAATATAAGATTCAAATTGAAAATCAGAGAGGTCACCCTTGAAGTTATCAATCCACTCCCGCTTGAGATATGCTTTCTCTTTCTGACCATATAAGCCTCCAACGTTATAGTTTTTGCCGTCTATAGATATTTTTGCTTCGGGCCCAACTGCTCTTAACAGCTGCTCCCCGGTGGTTAAATTGCTGAAGTCGATACATGCAAGATTTGGCTGTACGCGGAATGAGCGTTTTACTAATCCATTATTGATTATAATATCCTTGCTATCGCTGCTTCTATACACTTCTGCCCGGCTGGTATTTTTGATGATCATCCAATCCTGTTTAGAAGTCAGTTCAGCAGTTTCATCCCAAACTGGGAGGTTAGCAATCCGTACCTGTGCAAAACTGGATGTCCAGAAGAACAGCATGATAATAATAAGGAATTTTCTCATTTTATATATTTGGCTCAGCGAATATATACAGATAATCCTTGTGAAAAAATATAGGTAAGCATCTAAATTACAGACCTCTAGTGTTAAATAGTTTTAGCAACAGCTGTTTGAATGATATTTATTTACAATCTTTTCTGGTACTTATCCGCGGAGGCGCGTTGCCCAGATCGGAGAATCCTGACCATCCTTTAAGAAGTCCAAAAAGTATGTTTCATCAGGAATGATGTTTGCCCCATAAGTCTTACGAATGATGCTGAAAATACTTTGATCATGTCTGTGATCTACAAAAGCATCATTTTGCGTTAAAATCACCTCATCAGTAAAGAGAGAAAAATCATCCATTAGGGTGTCATACCATTTATTGACTAACATCAAAGCATGTTTACATTTCCTCAAAATTATAATTGTAGCCATTAATTGACTTGATCTGCGAATTACATCCGGAGAACTAAAATACTCAAACACCTCCTGTTTTGTGTATTGAAATTCCGGGAATGGCAGTTCAAAATCCAGTGTACCTGTTTCGGCCGCTGTCACCATTGACACATATTGATCGAATCTTTCCTTCGCTTTGCCATTGATCATACAACCAGCATCCACGTAGAACAGCAGGTCACCTTCCGCAATCTCATCAATCACCCGTTTTATGAAGTAAGGTTTCCAAACCCAGTAACCTCCTCCTCTGCCGCCCTTCACAAAGCGAAAGATGTGTTGTCCGAACTCCGGGTCGATATCCTCTGCCGAGAAAATTTTGATCTCGTCAAAAAAACCTGATGCCAGTGCTGTTTCCTTTAAAAATTCTTTCTGCATGGCGTAGTTTGAATCGCCATAACTGATTAAATGTTTTTTCATGTTATGAATAATTTTCCTGATTTTCCTTATCCAGCCTCCACCATAAGAAGTTGTCAGCTTCGGCAAAGGGCATGAAATTGTTTTTATTTAATACTCGGTGTGTTGCTACATTATCCCTGTCCGTTTGCGCTATGATAATGTTCACTCCGGGATGACGAAATGCCCAGGCTGATATCGAAGCTAGGGCTTCTGTCATATATCCCTGGTTCATGTAGCCCGGATAGGTACTATAACCAACTTCTACGACGCCTTTTTCACTGGGGCCGGCATTAAACCCAATGTCTCCTACTGCGATATTTTGCTCCCTATGAATAATTATCCATATCGTAGCAAACAGGATCTGATCCGGGTGCTGATTAATGTAGGGAATCAGATAAGTTTCTATGGTGTTTTTAAAGTCTTCATTCAGCTCCCTTGCTCTTGGGGAAAGTCTTAATTCTAACTCCAGAGAGTCGTCAAGAGCAGCATATTTCAAAAGCTGATTATAAGTTAGTGGACAGAGGTATAATCTGGAAGTTTCCAGCCTGATTTTATCAAAAGAGGTCATAATTTTAATTAAGCACGATTTCTTTGAGTTTTTTATACAGATTATATTCCTTGAAATAGATCATTTTGTTCACCGTTGAATATGGTGCAGGTATGGCTATAATTGATTTGATATCTTCAATAACGGTTGGGCTATCCAGATCCAATTGTCTGAAATAGCTTCTGTCATATATATCAGCAGCATTTGGTGCGCCATGATAAATTGGGATAGTATTGCAGAGCACACAATCCACAAATTTTTCTGTCAGGTAGTTTTTCTCTTCTGAATTTTCAATAGCGATCGAATACTCATATGGCAGAAGGCCGGTGAATTTATAATCTATGTAACCCTTATATCTCGGATCATTAATGGCCAGTTTCCGTCCATAGATATCTATATCCAAATCGGATTCCAGTATCTTTTTGAGCAGGGCGGTACGTTTTTGATAAATCCCAAGGGGTACATTTAAATAAGACACGATTATAGAGAGCTTCCTTACTTTCTGAGTACTGCTGGCATAATGAAAAAAGGTTTTGTCCACCCTGTCATCGTAAAACATGTAGGATGGTGATTCAATCACTGTGCCGCCTAATTTAAACCCAAGTTTCTGTTCAAATAGCTTAGCGTCATGCACAATAAGATAGTCACTACCTTTCAGGAACTTCGTGTATTGATGTGCAGGACTCCAGGAGGGTTCCTGAATTACCGTTATAATTTTGGCGGAAGGCATAATAAGATCACTTGTCTGATTGAATACAACCGCGAAATCATAATCTTCGGCAATAGTGAATGATATTTCATTATCCCAAACATTGTAATTTGCAAGGAATCTTTTTAATAAGCCCTCAGGCCTGTCATAGTTGGAGAAAAACTTGATCTTCATTGATGCGAATTTGCTTATTCCTAAGATAAGCATTGACACATCCATTTTATAGTAAGCACCTGATTATGGGACAGTTGTCCTCCAAATAAAAAGGCCGGGTAACCCGGCCTTAGCTACAATAAACTGACAATATTCGCACCAATACTATCAGCATTATCTTTGATTATCAATTCTAAAAAGTACTTGTTTGGAATGCCCGGATTCCTTGCTGACCTGGGGGTCAAGTAAATGATATACTGGTGATAGATGCTTTTCAGTACCTTCAACCAGCCAGTCCATATCAGAGATTCTTTTGAATTCAGGGATTGCTTTAAAAGATTGCTCCTGCTTATCTTTATTATTGTATCCAAGTACAAGCGGGCCGTAATTTATTGTATAGAAATCTGGTAAATTATATTCGTCATTAATCATTTTTACAGGACTTAAATCCTGTAAAAATGATAGTTCGATACGGTCGCCCTTGATCATTTTTCTCCGAAAAACTATAAATCCATCTTTGATTAGCACAGGGATTTCAACGTCATTTATTTTGAGTTTATGGTTGTTTGTCCAGGAAGGTGCAATTAATTTTATCAGAACTGAAAACTTTAGTGAAGACTTGAGAATACTAAAATTAACAACTCCCCTGAAGGGATATGCTGATGTCTGCTGAATGGTAACAATTCCATCCTTTAATTTCAAATCAGCCTTGCTGTTACAGTAAAACGGAACAGCCAATTGATCAGTGCCAGTAAAATAATTGTACTTCACGGCACTTGCCAACCCCTCTGCCCCACGCATAGTGCAACACCATGAAGCCTCATCAATATCCACCCGCAGCGAATTGAAATTTGGTCTGGTGCAATTACTTAAGCCGAAGCCCCCATTTGCCCGCTGGGTATTTGCAATGGCGTTAAAGTAGATATGGTGGGCATCTTCCAGATAAAGCGGTTCTGCAGTTATTTGCCATAACTGCACAGCAAGCATGTAAGAATCTACGATCGCACATGGTTCGGTCCATTCCGGTCGTCCGAACCAATTGAAGTTTTCGAAGTTGGCCGTCATTGCATGTGAACGGTACAGCCCATAGCGCTTGCGCACTTCATCCAGAAGTCTGGAACTCTTCGTCATGGTGTAGTATCGTAACAACGCCCTTAGCCCCGTTAAACTTGCATGCGTCTGTGCATTCATAGCTTTGAGATCCATTTCGAGGAAGCGGGAAATCATCTCATCGATTAAACTTTTCAATTCTTCAGACGGCACAATTTCGTAGGCCTGAACCACACCATCCATAAATATAAAGTTGCATCCAATATCGGAAGACAACTTCCAATGACCTACAGTAGCTTGAGTTGTGCCAGATGCTGCTCCTACTGTTTTATTCCTTATAGTGGGATCAATAGGGTAAATGCGGTGCTGACCTTTTGTTGGTAGGGCTAGATTCCTGATCACTTTTGCTATGTATCCCTTTATTTTTGGGTCTTTTTTCCATTTGTAATATTCACATAATCCCCTTAAAAACCAGCCATTACCAGAGAGCTGCTGCTCATTGATTGTATCTTTTTGCACTGGTCCAAAATATCCATCCTTATTTACCTTTTCTGGCAGAAGGCGAATAATTTCTGAAAGATACTTTGGTTCTCTATGCGTGGCCTGTGCTTGCAATACCAGCCCCAAAATAATCCTTCCTTCAATATCCCCTGGCCATTGAACCGGAACATTTAGATTTAATACAGGAAAAACCTTAGCTGGTGTATAAATGCTGCTTTCCAGACGATCATAATTTTTCAGCGCGCGGGTTGCAAGTTCCCCAGAAACTTGTATATCAGTAAAGGATATTGATTTTAGACCTGATACCGGTGATTGTGCCTGGCCAGATAACTTTAAGAAAAGGAAAAAGAAACAGACTGGTACCGTTTTGTATATCATATTTAATTTGAAAGAGCCTTGCTTCAGGCTCTTTCATAAAGTATTGATTTTAGGACCAATGTCCTATTCTCATCGTTACTTTTTGCATACAATTAATTATAAAGATCAGACATTGTACAGCATAAAATTATTATGCAACATATGAGGGGTATATACTTTATAATTTACTTTATGCTTATGCAGTAAATACGGGAACCATAATTGATCCTGGGTATGGTAGAGAATACAATGAAGAAACCAGTCTGTCATCAGGTTACTTTCTCTGTTTTCAACCAAACGCTTAGAATACATAAATAAGCCGCAATAGAACAGTTTATCATCAATAAAGGATGGATCAGCCAGGTATTTATTCAGCTGCTCTTCCATAATTTCGCCCTCATAGCGACTCAGCAGATAGGTATCACCCACTCTCATTTTGTCACTCATAAAATCCATTTCCTCTTTCGACGATGATCTTTCCGGATGTCTGAAAAAACAAATATCTGCACTTTCGTCTCCTGCATATTCAAGCATGTGATCTATAAAGCCATCAAGCAATGTAAATTTAGAATCTACCCAGATATAATAGTCATAACCGGGGTGTTCATACCACTCCATCATTTTAGGAATTTTGCCCTTAGTTCTGGGATGTAAGCTGTTGACTCTGGATTTGGTGTTGGTATTGTTGTAATAGATCTGATCAATAATATAGTCGTCATGCATGATTGGCGATCTTACAGTCAGTTCCTTTTTATCATTTCCGAATGACGCTGTTATGAGTCTTATTTTTTTCATGTTATTTTTTTATTTGGTTATTCTCTAAGATAAGCATCAGGTGCGCAGTGAGCTCTTTTGCTGGCGCTTATGAGACATTTGACCCTGTTTATGGAAATCAATCCTTTATAAATTGCTGCAAAAAAAAATATGGGCCTACCACTAGTTTCATGCATTATGCCAACTGCGAACAGGGAGAAATTTATTCCGTTTGCCATCGCTTACTTTACAGAGCAGAATTATCCCAATAAAGAACTGGTAATTGTCGACGACGGGAAAGTTCCCATACGACATTTACTACCTGACAATCCTCAGATCAGGTATTTTTATACTGAACCGATAGGTACCATTGGCCTAAAGCGGAACTATGCAATTGAAAAAGCCAGAGGCAGTATTATTATTCATTGGGATGATGATGATTGGCATGCATTTGACTGGATCAGCCAGGAAGTAAATTTTCTCTTTACAACTGGAGCAGATATCACCGGGATCAGACATGCGCATCACTTCTCACCGATCATGGGGTCATTCTGGTATGGTGATGCAGATAACCGCAATGATCCAAATAAAAAAAATTGGCTACATGGTGCAACTCTGGCTTACTACAAAAGTTATTGGGAGAAACATCCATTTAAGGATCTTCAAAAAGGGGAAGATGAAGAATTTGTGCAACACGAGGATGCAAAGGTTTATGCCCACGAATATATTGATGGATTTATTGCTATCCTTCATCCTGACAACACTACGGTGAAGCCATTTGAAAATTTACGATTGAAGAAAAACAGATAAACAGTATTTACTATGAAAATATGATCTCCTTTAGTTTATCATATAAATTCAGCTTATTAAAATATATGTCCCGGTTTACGATTGTGCCGGGTGCGGGAATGCTTATGATCTTCCTGATATCCTCAATAATACTGTGACTATTGAGATCTATTGTTTTAAAATATCTTTCATCATAGACTTCAGCAATATTGGGTGCGCCGTTGTAAATTGGGACTGTATTACACAACAGGCAGTCTGCAAACTTCTCAGTGATGTAGTTTTTTTCATTACAATTTTCAATGGCAATAGAATATTCATAAGGGATCAAGCCCATATATTTGTAGTCTAAAGCTCCTTTATATCTCTCATCTCTTAAGTCAAGTCCCCTGCCGTAAATATCAATATTCAGGTCTGACTCTATTATTTTATCCACCAGCGCCAATCTTTTCCTATAATTAGCTTTCGCTGAGCCCAGGGAAGAGACAATCATTGACAGTTTTTTTTCCTTCTGTATATTTTCCACCCCGGTGAATGCTGATTTTGCGACCCGGTCGTAATAAAACATATAGGATGGTGATTCGATTACTTTACCACCCAGTTTGATCCCATGCACTCTTTCAAACAAATCCGGATCATGGATAATCAGTACATCGCTGCCAGTTAAAAAGGTTTTGATCTGGTGGACTTCATTCCAGGAGGGCTCCTGAATAATGGTGATGATCTTTGCTGACTCTTTAATCAGTTCTACAGCGCGATTAAAAACAACTGCATAGTCATAATCATTGTCAAGGGTAAAGCTCAGCTGATCATCTGATATCGTATACTTTGCTTTAAAATTTACCAGAAGATCTTCGGATGTGGTATAGTCGGAAAAAAATTTAATCTTCATCTACGTGAGTTTTGGTTAGAAACTAAGATAAAGAATCATCTGTTGCCTTAAGATTACGCGGGCATTTTTGGGACAATGGTCCCATAAAACAAAAAACCCCGGATGGATTATCTCCAGCCGGGGCCTGATTTATAATGCGGTAATTATACTAGTTGAACATTAACTGCATTCAGACCTTTACGGCCATCTTCTACATCGTAAGTAACTTTATCGTTTTCACGGATGTTAGCCATTAGGCCTGTTGAATGAACAAAGATTTCACTATCACCATTAGCTGGTACAATAAATCCGAAACCTTTAGTTTCATTAAAAAATTTTACTACTCCTTCTTGCATTGTATTATAATATTATATTGAGCTGCAAACATACAGATAATATTTTGACTTTGCTTATAATTTTAGAATTATATTTTAAATCATAATTCCTTCCACACAAGGGCGTCAGTGCGGTAGTTCCATTTCTTCTCATAATAAAAGAATTCAAGATCTGTTATGTGCTCATCATCGTTCTCGATCCGGTTGTTAAAAGTTGCACCATCGAGATGATCAACAATCGACGACGACACCAATGCATGACGGAGGCGCAATACAGACAGCATATTTGCATAGTCATTATCAGCACACCAGAATTTATAATTCTCATCCAGCCTACCGATGATACGTAATGCGTCACGCTTTAAAAAAACACACCAGCCAGCCAGTTCATAGCTGCTTCGGTAACCAGTATATAAGCCACTATTTAGTTGATACCCCATTCTAGGATGATGTTTAGAACATGCAGGTGAAGCACTGGATAGATCTGCATTCTGGTTAAATGCCTTTAGAATCTCGGTTGCCCATCTGGGATGAAAAATCAGATCGTTGTTGCACAGGCAAACAAATTTTGACTCAGTCAACTCGATGCCTATATTCAGATACTTGTTGTAAGAAAATCTATCTTCAGGATAGATAGTCGTAGAGTTTTCATATTGGAAAGGCATCAGATCTTTTTGTGACTCAATTACGAGGACATTGAATTTAATCTGATGGGGACTTTCAGAGACGATTAAAGAATTGATACAGTTTTCTGTAATACTTTTTAATTCTTCGTTTTGCCCACAGCTTAATATGATGATATCTATTTCTGTTATACCTTCCATGGTTATATTTGTTAATGTCCGTCATTAATACAAACCCAAAGTAATTTCAACCTGATTGTTATCCAGTAAATCAAGATGATCAAGTTGCTGGGCTATGTAAATACTTGTCAGCCTTCCAGTGCCTTCAACAGCTACATAGGGGCCAACTTTATCTACAGCCAGCAGGGTTATTCCCTCCAGCTTTACTTCTTTGTTTTTTAGAGCCCGGTAGATTCCTGTAACACGAGAGTCCAGGTATGGTACTTTCTGTATGTTTCTCGCTGCATCGGAAATCAGGTAGGAACCTTCAGTATTTCTTTCCCATCCTGGTAGCTGCAGCGTGTATACCATGTCGAGATCTGATTTATTAATCTCCAGATAAGCTCTGTACCAGTTAATATACAGTGAAATTGAATCTACCAGACCTTGTTTTAACTCGAGAACGCTTTCTATTCCTTCCTTTTCCAGGTACTTGTTGCCAGACAAAAGCATCGCTAATGTATCTTGCCTGCTGGATTCATACACCGGATTAAAGAATTGGGAATACACTTCTCCCACCGCCCATCGTCGCAGTACTTCATGGCGGTCAATTTTTTCTATCAACTTCATAAGCGTTTCAGGTAAATAATTTCAGGAATATTTAGTTAAGACAAGTTAACAAGAAAAGCAATTGTAGAAGCTGAGGGTGTTAATTTGGGACTTTTGGCCCCATTGTCTTATGACGCTTTTGACCCTTAGAATTCAGCTCTTTAAATAATAACTTCAATTAAAAGGCTGACTATGAGACATCTTTTAATGAAGTTATTATTTCTTATTTTGGTGATTTTACTTATCATTCTGGCTAGATGCCTTTATGTGACAGGAACAGCTCCAGAGCCGTATCGTTCGGTTAATCCCTATTCTGTTTATAATGGTTGAGTGTGGTGCAATTTCAATTTACTTCTTTCCATTCTTCTCCCCATCGTGGGTCCCACTTTTTTTTAAAATAACACATTTCTCCTTCGGTGAGTTCTAATTCGCGTTCATGGGACTGTTTTTTTAAGGTCTTACTTTCTAGATGATCCACAACAGATGAAGTCACCAATAGGTGATTAAGCTTCATGCAGTAAAGCGCATTGGCATAATCATTATCTGCACACCAAAAGATATAATTCTCATCCAACCTGCCTATAACTTTCAAGATTTCCCTTCTAAAGAAAATACACCAGCCTGCAACCTCGTACCGTACTCTATATCCGATTTTGAAACCGTCATTTAATTTGAAGCCAAATTTTGGATGATGAATGGAGCAGACTGGAGAAGCGCTGTACACATCAATAAACTGCTGGAAAGGTTTTAATATTTCTGTTGCCCAATGTTTATGAAATAGTAAGTCGTTGTTGCAGATACAGATATAAGGTGATGAAGTCATGTCTATGCCTATGTTCAAATAGCGATGATAACCAAAAGGGACCTCTGGATATACTGTAGTACTATAAGGGTATTGATAAGGAGCAATAGACTTCTCTGACTCGATCACAATCACATTAAATTTGATGGTATTAGGATCCTCTGATGAGATCAATGACTCAATTCCATTAATGGTGATTTGTTTGAGTTCATCAGTTTGTGCATAACTCACTATTATCACATCAATTTCAGTTTTCTCTTCCATGTTTACTGATTTAATAATTATTTTTTGATAGAAACATTAAGATTCTAAGATAATCAATAGGTCTAAAAATACATTTGGGCAAATTATTTTGAGTCGGATGACCCTAGAGCCAGCACACAATCCTTTCTATCTTGAATAAAAAATGGCAATGGATTTCCAATCACAATTCCCTTTAATCTCCTGCATTTGTGTTACTGATAACAGAGTAGAAATGCTTTATAAGTGCATCATTTCTTTTGAGCAGCAAAATTATCCAAATAAAGAACTTGTTATTTCTTATCCTCAGACTGATTACAAAACGCAACAGTTTGTTCAGCACTTGTTGGACTATAGATCAGTACCAATTATCGGTGTTAAAAGGGATAAAAATGAATCTATAGGTATGGCAAGGAACAATGCTATTGCCATCGCTACTGGAGTTTATGTCTGCATGTGGGATGATGATGATCTTTATGAAGAATCCAGGCTAATTGTCCAGTATACTACCTTGAATAGTGATGGACGCTTGTTTCAGGCGAATGTCCTTTCCCAGATATTACTTTACCACCAATTTAATCAAACCGCCTACCTTTCGTTCCCATCATATTGGGCGTGCACGCTACTTTGCAGAAAAGATCACCTAGTACAATATCCCTGCTTAGATGCTGATCAATTTGAGTATGCAGGGATTCTGAATTTTCTAAACAACAACCAGCTGCTTTGCTCAATTCCGGCACCATCATTATACATCTCTGTTTTTCATGGACGAAATTTAATCAGGTACAGCACATTTTTATTCCTTGTCAATCAAAGTGAAACTATACCCACCGAGATTTCTGACAGCATAAAACACCATTTAGAGTGGCAGGTTCAGCTGCCTGTAGAAATTATTTAGATGATAAATTATGGGACAACTGGCCTTATTTCCCTGCAGCTGATTTATATAATTTTACAACAACATCAAATTCAAACACATGGCTAAATCGTGGTATTTTTTTATCGGCGGTGATGATCCGCTGGATTCGTCAAAATATATAAAGGTTCCTGTAGGCAAACACATGTGCTTGTGCGGTGATAAGATCTGCGCAATCTATGCTGAAGGTATAGACAGGGAGCCAGTCAGCCCATTGTCGGATAATATGAAAGTGTATATCCGGACAGCCTTAAGTACTGGACAATTACAACCAGAAATTCCTGTTGGCGCAAAAAAGTTTGTTTATCTGAAAGATTACTAGTGTACCATGAAGATTAAGCCCCTACACCCCTTGATTTCCTGTATTTGCGTCACCCACAATAGACCGGGCATGTTGCTGAAATCAATCTTATCTTTTGACCAGCAAAATTATCCAAATACTGAACTGGTCATAACCTATCCTCGCACTGACGAAGTTACGAGGAGTATTGTTGCCCGGCTAAAGCAAATCTCTGATATAAAAATATTAGGAATAGAAAGAGATCCGGGGGAAACCATCGGCACAGCCAGAAATAATGCTGTCGCGAAATGCAACGGGGATTATGTATGCATGTGGGATGACGATGATATTTATTTCTTCAGTCGCATTGCAGATCAGTACAACTTGCTACAAGGAAACGGGAAGTACTTTCAAGCCAGTGTAGTTCCGCAGATCATTCTATTTGATTCGGGTAAAGGCGAAGCCTATTTATCTTTCCCTTACCATTGGGGGGGTACACTACTCTGCAGGAAAGATCATTTTTTGGCACATCCGTGTATAAATTCAAATCAATTCGAATGTTCACCAGTAATTAACTATTTGCACCAAAATAATCTTTTGCTGCAATCTGACTTTAATCCGCAACTATACATCTATGTGTATCATGGTCAAAATAAAACTGATCGGATGTCCTATCAATACCTAACCAGAAAAAGTGATCCCCTGGAAAAAGAATTTGCATATGGCATCTCTGAATATTTAAAACAAGAAATAAAGCTTAGTGTATCATGAGAGATAAATATCCATTGATTTCCTGCATTTGTGTAACTAATAACAGAACGGAGTTTTTGAAAAGAGCGATCAATTGCTTTGCGTCGCAAAATTATCCGAATAAAGAACTTGTGATTTCCTATCCTTTCAATGATAGTCAGACCAAAGAACTCATAGCTGATCTCATGGGGAGATCTGATCTTCCTATCACCAGAACTGAAAGATCTGATAAGGAATCAGTTGGAAATGCGAGAAATGAGGCTATTTCTAAATGTAAAGGAGATTATGTCTGTGTGTGGGATGATGATGACTGGTATCATCCCAGCAGATTGTCCTTCCAATTCAATAGCATGAACACAACAGGAATTGGCTTTAATGCAAGTGTTTTGACGAGAGTATTATTGTTTGATAATACCACTCAAAAAGCTTACATGTCCTTTTCCTATTGCTGGGAAAATACGCTTTTATGCAGGAAGGAAATTATTATGCAGAACCAGTACGCACACCAAAACCGTGGGGAAGACACACATATAATTAAATTCCTTGATGGTAAAAAGTTTCTGCATCATATTCAGGAATCCCCATTCTTATACGTCTATATATATCATGGACAAAACACCTGGAACTACCAGCATTACGAGTATTTAATGAAGAAAAGTGAACTCCTATCGGATGAAGTTACTGCAAGCATTCGAGAACTTATCAGTTAATCAATCGAAAAATATGGAAACACCACTTGTATCTTGTACCATGTTGACTGCTAACCGGCAGAAATATGTCCCTTTGGCAATTGACAATTTCCTTAGTCAGGATTATCCATACACCGAATTAGTCATTGTAGATGACGGGAAAGACTCCGTCCTTTCCCTTATTCCTGATGACAAACGAATAAAATATTTTTATTCTCTGCCTATCGGCACTATTGGAGCAAAGCGTAATTATGCGTGTGAAAGATCAACTGGAGAAATTATTATGCATTGGGATGATGATGACTGGTATGCTGCAGACTGGGTTAGTCGGCAGGTTCACTACTTAAAGGAATCTGATGCAGACATGTGTGGAATTGAGCATGTACACTTTTTCTCCCCTGTTACTGATACCTTCTGGACAGGAACTTCTTTGAACAGAAACAAGGGTTACAGACAGCAATGGTTAAGCGGAGCCACCCTCGCCTACTGGCGAACATTTTGGGAAGCACATCCTTTTGAACATAAGAATACCGGTGAGGATGATGGGTTTATTACTAGACACGGTGCAAGAGTTTATGCGCACGACTATATCGATGGTTTTGTAGCTCTTTTACATCCGCACAATACCACTACCAAATATTTTGAACATCCCAGAGAAAAGCGTGGTCACAACCAATCAAAATTTCTATGAAAACCGAGTATCCATTGATCACCTGTATCTGTATTACCAGCAACAGAATAGCAAAACTTCAAAAGGCAATTTCATATTTTAAATTGCAGGACTATCCAAATAAAGAACTTATAATATCTTATCCTATCAAGGATAAATTAACCAGATATATCATTGACAGGATAATTTCCGCAGGAGAATTAAGGATAATAAAATTGGAAAGGGATGATAAACTTAGTCTTGGCGAGGCAAGGAATCAGGCGGTTGCGAAATCCAATGGTGAATACATATGTACCTGGGATGACGATGACTGGTATCATGTAAGCCGGCTATCTTATCAATATCATAATCTCAAAGAATCAGGAGGAAAGTTTAAAGCATCGATTTTAAATCAATTGATTCTGTACGATGCCACTACCCAGCGGGCTTACCTTTCTTTCCTTTATCCATGGGAAAACACGCTGTTATGCAAAAGGGAGGTATTTACTGAGTATCAATATAGTAATATGGATCGTGGGGAAGATAGTAATATCATTGATATGCTGGATGCTACACGACAACTATTACATATTGGTGGAGCTCCATTTCTGTATGTTTATGTTTATCATGATGGTAATACCTGGGGTTATTCCCATTTCAAATCTTTTCTCAAAAGAAGTCGTTTACTCGATGACGAGCTCGCAAATAGTGTAGCTCAAATGATTGAATAGACATGGGTTTATGGGACACCTGACCTTCAATATCACATAGTTTATTATCTAATTTTATAAGAAATAATTAAATATTATGACAACGAATCAACCTCTTGTATCATGTATTATGCCTACGGCTAACAGGGAAAAATTCATCCCCTTAGCAATAGAATACTTTTTAAATCAAGATTATCCGAACGTAGAATTAATCATAGTAGATGATGGTGTCCAATCGGTATCTGCATTAGTACCAGATAATCCTAAGATTAAATATTTTTATACTGAACCACTGGGGACTATTGGGGTCAAAAGGAACTACGCCTGTGAAAAATCCAGTGGTGAGATCATAATGCATTGGGATGACGATGATTGGTATGCGCATGATTGGGTTAGCAGACAGGTTGATGCACTTTTAACGTCTGGTGCGGATATTACCGGTTTAAACAGAGTAGTTTTTTATTCTCCATCTGTCAATAAACGTTGGATGTATGAAGATTTGGATGAAGAAAAGCCTTGGCTATGTGGCGCCACGATGGCGTATCGAAAGTCATTGTGGGAAGCGCATAATTTCATCGATATTCAGGTAGGTGAAGACTATGATTTCGTTTGGAATTCAGGTGCAAAAACTTTTGCACTAGATTATTTTGCAGGGTTCATTGCAATTCTACATCCCAATAACACAAGCATTAAACCTGTGGAAAATCCCAAACATAAAAAGAATGCAGTGGGTTGGGTTGAACCAAAAAAGGAGGCTGAGTTATGAGTTCACCACGCGTGTCTTGTATCATGCTTACAGCCAATCGACCGAATTTTATTCCCCTGGCGGTACATCATTTTCTCAATTCGGATTATAGGGATGCTGAACTGGTAATAATTGATGATGGTAAAGAATCTGTCAAATCCTTAATACCTGATCATCATCGTATTAAATACTTTTATACAGAACCACTTGGTAGTATAGGAAATAAGAGAAATTATGCTTGTGAAAAAGCAATTGGAGAAATTATTATGCACTGGGATGATGATGATTATTATCCTTATGACTGGATGACAAGGCAGGTGAAGGCACTGGAAGAATCCGGAGCAGACATTGTAGGTTTGAACCAGATATTATTTTATTCTCCTTTGGTGAATAAGTTCTGGAACTATGATAATAAGGACACTGATCGTCCTTGGCTTTCTGGGGCGACAATGTGTTATCGAAAGTCTTTCTGGGAAAAACATCATTTTAAAGATATTCATGTTGGTGAAGATTATGACTACATCTGGAACTCGGGTGCAAGAATTTATGCTCATGAATATCCTAATGGTTTTATAGCAACATTGCATGCAGGAAATACGACACTAAAACCTTTTGAAGATCCGAGACATAAAAAAAACGCGATTATGTATATGGATGTAAAATTTGAGGGGAACGCCGAAAACCTTAAACAGAGTAGGCAATACAATTATATTAAATAATATGCCTTGGTATCAATTTATTAATAACGACATGGATATCTGCGACTCCGATAGTTATCAGATATTAGAAAAAGCTCCTGATACAGTTGATGGTCCATATTTAGCGGCAATATTTGCTGATGAAATTCCAGGTGATCCTGAACGTAGACCAGATTTAGATGGTACACCCGGTTTACTATTTTACATTATTCGTGCTTTAGCTAAAAGAAAAGGGCAACCCTTCTCCCATTTCCCACCTGTCCCATTGGAGGTTAGGATGTCGGAGGTGCCAGCAAATGAAATCAAGAAATGACAATATGGTAGTACATCATTTTTTATTTTAATTAACTTTCACTTAGCAGTTGGTAGTTAAACAATAGAATAATTACGGGCTGATTCTATTGTTTACTACCAAACAAGATCAAGTACCTTACAATGAAATTTCTACAAAGATTAAATACCTAGTTCCTATACACTGCAAAAT
>NZ_JBEVDX010000137.1:0-3224 GCF_040513095.1 Pedobacter sp.
AGGAAAGGCGACATCTCGTGTGTAACAATCAGTAGCTTCGTTTTTGCCATCTCCATATTTGTGAATAAATATTTATGTTAAAGAAAAGATAATCAAGGGGCAAAGGTAAGCAATTTATTCAAATTTATCAATATCTTGGCCCGATGTTTTGTTGGGATCATATAAATACCCAAATTGCACACGAAAATATTAAAGCTCGGTTTGGAAGTTATAAATACCATAGCAGCATTGAAAATGTTGCTGCAGCCACGTAAATTGGCTCAACAAAAAATTGCTCTGGTGCCCACAATGGGCGCTTTGCACAAAGGACACGTTTCTCTGATTAAGATCGCTCAGCAAAATGCGGATATAGTAGTCTGCAGTATTTTTGTGAACCCCACGCAATTTACAGACCCGAAAGACCTTGAAAAATACCCGCGCCCCCTTGAACATGATATTGAAATGTTACAGGAAGCCGGGTGCGACTATGTGTTTATGCCCTCCGTTAAAGAAATGTACCCTGCACCTGAACAATGGCACATTGACCTTGGAAATGCAGAGTTTCTGCTGGAAGGGGAATTCAGAAAAGGACATTACCAGGGCGTAACGCAGATCGTTAAAAAACTTTTTGATGCGGTAGATCCTGACCTCGCTTTTTTTGGCCAGAAAGATTTTCAGCAGGTGCTGATGATCCGCAATATGGTGGCCTATTTTGGACTGAGCTTACAAATCATATCCTGCCCTATTATCAGGGAAGAGGACGGACTAGCCATGAGTTCAAGGAATATCCATTTATCTGCTGCCGACAGGGAGAATGCACTTGTACTCAGCCGGGCACTGCAATATGTACAGGACAATTTCAATTCATATACTATAGATGAGCTGCTTGCCAGGGCCACAGAGATGATTAATGGTACCGAAGGCGTACAGCTTGATTATTTTACCATCGCGGACGCAGAAACACTGCTTCCTGAACACACAAAGGAGGTTAAAAACCTTGTTGCCCTGGTCGCTGCAAAGGTAGGTGAAACACGCCTGATCGATAACATGATCCTCAACTGACAACCTTTGCCACAAATCAACCAAACTTTATCTAACTTTGCTTCATGATTATCGAGATATTAAAATCGAAAATACACCGTGTTAGGGTAACACAGGCAGAATTGAATTATGTTGGCAGTATCACTATCGATGAAGACTTGATGGATGCTGCACAGATCATAGCCAATGAAAAGGTTCAGATCGTTAACAATAATAATGGAGCAAGGTTTGAAACCTATGTCATTAAAGGTGAGCGCGGAACTGGTACGGTATGTTTGAACGGTGCAACAGCAAGGTTAGTTCAGGTGGGGGATATTTTAATTATTATGTCTTACGGCTCCCTTCCTGTGGAAGAGGCAAAGAAATACAATCCGGTACTGGTATTTCCGGACGATAATAACCGTCTTCTAAAATAGCCATTATTTTTTCTGGTTAATTTCGTTTTAGCAATAAGCTTTTTTAAAAATGCTATGCATTCATAGTATTTCCGGTTCGGAAATACTAAATTTGGTAAAATGTATTTTTTAAAGTATTAATGATATGCTATTTCAATTAACCGAAGAACAACTGATGATCCAGCAGGCTGCAAGGGATTTTGCGCAAAATGAACTTAAGCCCGGGGTTATTGAAAGGGATGAACACCAAAAGTTTCCTGCAGAACAAGTGAGAAAACTGGGCGAACTCGGTTTTTTAGGAATGATGGTGTCTGAAAAATTTGGCGGTAGCGGGCTTGACGCACTTTCCTATGTACTGGTGATGGAAGAGCTGTCGAAAATAGACGCCTCTTCTTCTGTAGTGGTATCAGTTAATAATTCTTTGGTTTGTTACGGGCTTGAAGCTTTTGGGTCCGACTTTCAAAAGGAAAAATATCTCGTTCCGCTGGCTTCCGGCCAGGTGATCGGTGCCTTTTGTCTTTCTGAACCTGAGGCTGGCTCTGATGCTACGTCGCAACACACAATAGCTGAAGATAAAGGCGATTATTACTTACTTAACGGAACAAAAAACTGGATCACCAACGGTGGTACTGCATCTACATATCTTGTCATTGCTCAAACAAATCCGGAGCTTCAACATAGAGGTATCAATGCTTTTATTGTAGAGAAAGGAACTGAGGGTTTCACAATAGGTCCTAAAGAGAATAAAATGGGTATCCGTGGCTCCGATACACATTCACTTATGTTCAATGATGTGAAGGTGCCCAAGGATAACAGAATAGGGGAAGATGGATTTGGGTTTAAATTTGCAATGAAAACCCTGGAAGGTGGCCGTATAGGTATTGCTGCTCAGGCATTGGGAATTGCGGCCGGGGCATACGAACTGGCCCTGGAGTATTCAAAACAGCGGAAGTCTTTCGGCAAACCTATTTCAGATCATCAGGCCATAGCCTTCAAACTAGCAGATATGGCCACTCAGATCGAGGCAGCCCGGTTGCTGGTATATAAGGCGGCATGGCTGAAAGATCAGGGTCTGCCCTATACTCTTGCAGGTTCAATGGCAAAACTATACGCATCTAAAGTAGCAATGGATGTAACCATTGAGGCTGTCCAGATACACGGAGGTTATGGTTTTGTTAAAGAGTATCATGTAGAGCGGTTGATGAGAGATGCGAAGATAACTCAAATTTATGAGGGGACTTCTGAGATCCAGCAGCTTGTAATCTCCCGGGAGATATTGAAGTAAAGCGCGTGTTTTCTTTATCTTGAAACCCCATAGCACAGACACGCAACGCGGTGTGTCAAGCCAATTCAGTAACATTTATTGAAACCTAAATTGCCTTTTTTTATTAAAAGGCACATAATATTCATTCCTGAATTTTGTAAAATGATTTCAATAAAAGACATGAGGTAAAGCAAAACGAGGAATAACATGAATTATTAGACCTAAATGTGTCAAGTGATATCCGTATAAGACAATAAGACAATCGGGATTTTAGAAGTATTTTTGTTCGTAGCTTGGTATAGGATACTCCACAGTAACACCACAGAAACAGCACTATGACTCCACTGATTTTGACTAGCTGAAAACAGTGGAGTCAAAGTGGTAATATAGTGCCATTTAGGTAGAGTTGCCTACAGCAAACTACGACTAAACTAAGACCAGGAATATGGCAAGGCACAAAAAAACCGTGCTTTCTTTTGAGAGCACGGGTTATATCTTAACTTATTAAGTTTTATTCAATTTATGAAAATATGCAAATTGATCTT
>NZ_JBEVDX010000138.1:0-3938 GCF_040513095.1 Pedobacter sp.
CTTGTTTTAGCGTCTCTGTTCGCTGGTCTGCGACAGACCGCTGTTGTGCTAATTTATCAATCCTCACCAATGCATCAGATACTTCTCCAACGGCGGTGAGGACCTGCTGACGGAACAAGATCACCGATTTTTCCCGTGCAATTACAGCGAGTTCATATTGAGTTCTCAATCGTCGCTTTTGAAACAATGGCTGAGTAAGATTACCCATGGCATTTCCGAACAAGGAAGCCGGAAGCGTGAACCAGTTGCTTGCACGGAAGGAATTGACGCCTCCCTGGGCAGTAATTGTCAGTGAAGGGTACATATTGGCCTTATTTAACCCAACCCGTGCATTTGCCCGGTCAATTTCCAGCTCCGCACTTTTAACATCAGGACGCATATCCAACAATGCAGCAGGAATTCCTGCACTGATGTGTTTCAAGGGGAAAAACTGATCCAGTGAAGCCGCACGCTGAACCGGTCCCGGTACTTTACCCACTAGCAGACTGACGGCATTTTCCTGTACGGTTATATCCTGTTCAAAGCGGGGTACTAACTGGGCAGCAGCTAATTGCTGTGCCTGTGCTTGCTGGACAGCTAGAGAGGTTACCTGTCCGGCATCATACTGTAACTGTATAATCCGTAGCGTACTGTCATTAAGGGCAACGTTTTCCCTGGCAATTCTAACCTGAGCATCTAGCATCAGCAAATTATAATAACCTCGCGATATATCCGAGACAAGCTGTGTCTGGATGGCTTTTCTTGCTTCGGTTGTTTGGAGAAAAACCGCCAGCGCATTCGATTTTTGATTCCGGACTTTACCCCAGATATCAGCTTCCCAGGAGAGGGTAGCAGCAGCTGTATAATCTTCTATATGCTTACTATCTAAAAATTGACTTAGCGTCAGGCCATTTAAACTATTGTCTGAAGGGCGGCTGGTTGTGCCCGTTACTGCCAGGTTAATGGTGGGCAACTGGCCAACCCTTGCCTGCTTCAATAACTTTTGAGCGGCATCGATGTTTCGGATCGCGATCTGGAGATCATTATTTCTTATTAGCGCGGTATCAATCAGCACTTTAAGATAACTTTCCTGCAAAAATTCTCCTAAGGGTAAAGATGCAACCGAAGTCGTATAGCTTGATTGGGAACCGCGATAACTTGCAGGAAGTATATCCAATGGCTTGGGAATATCCCGGGACACCTTACAGGAACCCACCGCAATCAGAATGCCGGTCAATAAATAGGTAATTGGCTGTTTTATAAATGCGTTTATTTTCATTTTACTAATGATTGGTCTGGTGCTTTAAATGTACTTCAGGTGCTGGCAGGTCATATAACGCCTCTTCATCAGGATCCAGGTCCGTAGGGATCCCTGTAAATCGTTCCTGCAATCCCTGGAAAATCACGAACAACACGGGAATAATTAAAAGGCCAAGCAGAACGCCTGCAGCCATGCCGCCGGCAGCGCCGATACTGATCGAGTGATTACCCTGAGCCGATGGTCCGGATGCAAACATCATCGGAATCAATCCGGCAACAAACGCTGCCGAGGTCATAATAATTGGTCTGATCCTTGCCTTAGCAGCGTCAATTGCAGCATCAAGAATGCTTTCTCCGTTCTTTCGCCGCTGTAAAGCAAACTCTACGATCAAAATTGCGTTTTTAGCGAGCAGGCCAATCAGCATGATCAGCGCTACCTGCACATAAATATTGTTTTCGATGCCCACAAGCCCGATGGTGGCAAAAACACCGAAAATACCGGTGGGGATAGAAAGCATCACCGCAAATGGCAAGATATAACTCTCGTATTGGGCCGAGAGCAGGAAGTAAACGAACACCAGACACAGGACAAAGATAATGGTAGACTGTCCGCCGGAAGCGATTTCCTCCTTAGTGATACCACTAAACGCATAGCTGTATCCGGTTGGAAGTTTGCTTGTGGCGACCTCTTTTACGGCATTAATCGCATCACCGGTGCTAAAGCCGGGTTTTGGCATGGCATTGATCTTCATCGAATTGAACAGGTTATACCTGGAAGCCGTTTCTGTACCGTAAACCCTTTTAAGTTTAACCAAGGTACTTATCGGAACACTTTCACCGTTATTGTTCTTGACGTATACGCCATTTATGGCTGATTGATCCGTTCTGTCAGCTTTATCAGCCTGTACCATTACTCTGTAATACCGCCCGAAGCGATTAAAGTCGGATGCCTGAGCAGAGCCGAAGTAAGTCTGCATAGTTTGGAGTATATCCTTGGTACTTACGCCAAGCTGATCTGCTTTAACATCATCAACTTCTAGCTCTAATTGCGGATAGTCAGCGCGGAAGGTAGTAAAAGCAAGAGCGATCTCTGGCCGTTTCATCAATTCAGTGATAAACTGGTTACCAACTGTACCAAATTTTGCCAACTGACCACTGCCGGTTTTATCCTGCAAAACAAAATCAAGTCCATCAATATTGCTGAACCCAGGTACAGTCGGAAAAGTAAATACAAAGCAATCTGCTGTTTTGATGGCTGCAAGCTTACTTTGGATAATGCCCACAATCTCATTAATATCCTTTACTGGTCCACGATCTTTTCGAGGCTTAAGCAGCACGAAGGTAATATTGGCAGAAGGGCTGCCGGTGAAGGTCAGTAAATCAAAACCACTGGTTGTACTGAGCACCCGCAGGTAGGGTTCATGGAGCAGGATCTTTTCGATCTCTTTAGCGACCTTCACATTTCTATCAAGCGATGCGCCTGGCGGAAGTGATACAGACACTGCGATAAAGCCCTGATCTTCTGAAGGGATAAAACCGGTTTTGGTGCGGTTCATCAGCACACCTGTAGCTAAAATCAATATGGCCAGCCCTGCCAGGCTTATCCATTTGTGGCCTATAAGGAACCGCAAACTATTACTATAGCGGTTAGTCATGTTGTCAAAGCTGGTATTAAACCCCTTAAAGAATCTTCCGGCAAAGCCTTTGCGGTGTGAGCCTTCCTCTTCCATGTGGACATTCTTGAGAAATAATGCAGCCAAGGCAGGACTTAGGGTAAGCGCGTTTACCGCTGAAATCACGATAGCGATGGCCATGGTAAAAGCGAATTGCCGGTAAAAGACGCCAGTGGATCCCTTTAAAAATCCCACCGGCAGGAACACCGCTGCCATGATAAGCGTAATGGCTATGATCGCTCCTGAAATTTCATGCATGGCTTTGATGGTAGCTCTCTTTGCAGGAAGGTGGTCATGTTCCATTTTTGAATGAACCGCCTCGACGACGACAATCGCATCATCAACTACAATTCCTATAGCCAGCACGAGTGCAAAAAGCGTCAGCAAGTTAACCGTGAAACCGAATAAGTTCATGAAAAAGAAGGTACCAAGTATTGCCACCGGTACTGCAATTGCTGGTATCAGGGTAGAGCGGAAATCCTGAAGGAATAAGTAAACAACAATAAATACCAGAATAAATGCTTCAATCAGTGTATGTTTTACCTGGGTAATAGATTCATCAAGTGCATCTTTTGTGTTGTAAAGAACGATGTATTTAATTCCTTTTGGGAAATCTTTTGCTGCCTTGTCCATAACCTCCAGAATTTTTATTTGAATTTCATTGGAGTTTGAACCGGACAACTGGAAAATTCCAATCATAAATCCGGTCTTACCATTAATGGATGTACTGCTTCCATAGGTATAGGAGCCGAATTCAATCCGTGCTACATCTCTAAGGCGAAGCACTGAACCATCTGCATTTGCTCTGATCACTATATTTTCGTAATCTTCAGGCTTATTTAATTTCCCTTTATATTTGATGATATATTCGAATGCTTCTGAACTGCTTTCTCCGAGTCGTCCTGGTGCTGCCTCTAAATTTTTATCCTGAATGACAGCCATAATCTCTTTAGGTGTCACGTTATAGCTGGCCATTTGCTGAGGCTTTAGCCAAACCCGCATGGAATAATCTTTATTACCTCCCAG
>NZ_JBEVDX010000139.1:0-6270 GCF_040513095.1 Pedobacter sp.
TTAACTGCTTTGAATAAAATTATTGGTTTGTCGTCTGACATTGATCTCCTATTTTTACTTAATTCTTATACAAAAGTAACGTTTATTCTTGTTTTTTCATCAGTACAAATTGTTTTTTATCAGTATGAAGATCGCAAATTCCATGCAATCTTCATCCGTATATATTTGTTTTTTTATTGATCAAGTTAACGTTTACTCAAATTCTGACTGAAGGATACTAATGACTTCTTTAATCGTCTCTTCTTCCAGGTCAGTTCTTTTTACTAATTCATCTACTGACAAAGCCAGTACACTTCTTGCTGTATCACAGCCGATGGCTTTCAGCTCATCAATGATCCAGCTATCGATTTCATCTGAGAATTCTTCAATATCCACATCCTCATCTTCTTCTCCGGCTTCACGGTAAACATCAATTTCATAACCGGTTAATTTACCGGCAAGTTTGATATTGTGACCACCACGGCCAATTGCGAGTGAAACCTGATCGGGCTTCAGATATACCGAAGCATGTTTGGTAACATCATCCAGTTTTATCGAAGTGATCTTGGCAGGACTCAATGCCCTGGTGATATATAATGATATGTTGTTGGTGAAATTGATAACATCAATGTTTTCATTTTTCAGCTCTCTAACGATACCGTGGATACGTGATCCTTTCATACCAACACATGCTCCAACCGGATCAATTCTGTCATCGTATGATTCTACAGCTACTTTGGCACGTTCACCCGGTTCACGTACAATCTTTTTGATAGTAATTAAACCATCAAAGATCTCAGGAACCTCAATTTCAAATAAACGCTGCAGGAATTCAGGAGCGATCCTTGAAATAATGATCTTAGGCGTACTGTTCATCATATCCACTTTCAGGATCACCGCACGTACGGTATCACCTTTTTTGAAATAATCAGCAGGAATCTGTTCAGTCTTAGGCATCATCAACTCATTGCCTTCATCATCCAGAACCAATGTTTCTTTTTTCCAAACCTGGTAAACCTCTCCTGTTACAATCTCTCCAACCCTGTCTTTATATTTCTTAAAGATTTCGTCTTTCTCTAATTCCAGTACTTTGGAAACAAGCGTCTGGCGTGCCGCTAAAATAGCGCGTCTTCCAAAGCTCTCTAAAGTGATCTGCTCAATGTAGTCGTCTCCAACTTCCATATCTGCATCCAATTGTTTCACCTCTGCCAGTTCAATTTCCAGATCATCATCTTCAGAAAAGCCATCCTCCATTACTTTTCTTGTACGCCAGATCTCCAAATCACCGTTATCAGGGTTTACAATCACATCACAATTCTCATCAGTACCATATTTCTTACGCAGCATACTGCGAAATACCTCTTCCAGCACACTGATCACCGTAGGACGGTCGATGTTCTTGAATTCTTTGAATTCTTGAAATGAATCGATTAAATTAATATTGCTCATTTTTATTTAAATGAAATTAAAACCTTTGTTTCTATTATTTTATCAAAGTCAATACTGGTTTCCACCAGCTGTGCCTTTTTACCCTTTTCTTTTACTTTAGCCTCAATGGTAATTGCCGTATCATTCATTTCCAGCAATTTACCTTCCAGTATCTCACCGCCGGCAAGTTTCACGCTTAGCTCACGGCCAATATTTTTCTGATATTGTCTTTTCAGCTTTAAAGGTTCACCAACACCAGGAGACGAGACTTCAAGATTATACGCTTTTTCTATCGTGTTCTCTTCTTCCAGATGAAATCCAACATGTCTGCTGATCGCGGCGCAATCCTGTATACTGATTCCTTCATCGCCATCCACATGAATTATAAGTTTGTTGTTCGGTAACATTTTTACCTCAACTAAAAATAACTCCGGTCTGTCCGAAATCTTTTCCTCAATTAATTCTATTACTCTCTTCTCTGCTTGCATAAACCAATTTGCCGATAAAAGAAAAGAGGGGACATCTGCCCCCTCTTACCCTCTATTTCAGTGCAAATGTAAGAATTTTATTTCAAAAATAAAAATGCCTTTTATATCCGTAAGTCATTCAGTGTGTATTGTCTAATTTACAAATTCATTTCTAAATTCTGATAGATCCGTTTAAAAGTTTTTTAATTAGTCAAAACTTGTTAATCATCATCAAAATTTAATTTTAAATATATTAAATTAACTTATTAAGTTTGCTTATTAATAATTTAACAAACTCATGATACAGTCAACAACACGATTTATTGACCCCTTAAGTGATTTTGGATTTAAACATATATTTGGTTCTGAGTCTAATAAGGATGTATTGATTAATTTCCTAAATCAGTTACTGTATGGTCAAAAAGAAATTAAGGACCTAACTTATGGTCCAACTGAACACGCGGGGAGTAACAAGTATACCAAAAAAGTATTCTTCGACTTTCTCTGTACCGGCTGTAATGGTGAGCAATTCATAATTGAGATGCAGAGGGCAGAACAAAAGAATTTCAGGGACCGCGCAGTATTTTATACATCGCGACTAATTAATGATCAATTACCAAAAGGAAGCAGCCATTGGAATATTGAATTAAAGGAAGTATTCCTGGTAGCTATTCTTGATTTTAATTTCAAAGACAGTCCACAAACCCAGTATCTGCATAATGTGTCGCTAACCAACACCTACACTGGAGAAATTTTTTACCACAAGTTGAACTATAAATTTTTAGAATTACCTAAATTTGTAAAGACAGAAGCCGAACTGGAAACAGATCTTGACCGCTGGCTGTTCCTGTTTAAACATATGAGTAATTTGAAGAGCGATTCTATTGCTTTCAACAAGGGTATTTTTCAGAAAGTACTTAAGATCGCCGAAATTAGCAACTTAACTAAGGAGGAGAAAGAAATGTATGATTCGAATTTAAAAGCTCAGTGGGATTATGAAAATTCTATTGCATATGCGAAGGAAAGAGCTGCGGAAGAAGGATTGAAAGAAGGCCTTGAGCAAGGAATTGAACGAGGAATTGAACGAGGCATTGAGCAGGGCATTGAGCAAGGCATTGAGCAAGGCCGGCGTAAAAAAGCAATGGAGATCGCTTCTCAGATGAAACAGGAAAAAATGCCTATAGATATGATTGCCCGACTGACTCAGCTTTCAGCTTTGGAAATAGAGACCTTATAAGCGATTTTGAATGGCCAGCTTAAACTGCTGTATCTAATTATCAGCGGGTGAGAACTACTGTTTGCGGTTTTACCTTATTATCCAGCTTACCTGTCAGCATCATAGCTGCGTTACCAAATTTAGCATTGAGGTAAGAAACGACCTGATAACTTTTCCCCTTTGAAAATGTCACCAATGGGGTAAAAACTATAGTACTGTCTGACATAGCCAGCCGACCTGGAAACTCATGTTCGAAAGCTAAAGGATTATTTTCACCAGTCATTTCCATGACAGAAAGTACAGATGAGTAAGATGTATCAATACCAGAAGTATTCCTGAGCTCCAACAGACCTGCAGCGTCGATCCTGGAAAACACTATACCACTACTGTCCGGCGAAAACCTGATCATTACTGGCTTATTATTTGCAGGCGAACAGGAAATCAAACAAACCACTAAAACGAATACCAGTGGTAAAATAATCAGGTATTTATACATTTTATAAAATTAAACATTATGAGGTTTATTATTGAAATTTTATTGATGGGCCTCGCTATGTTGCTGGGCGCATATCTTGTGCCAGGAGTACATATTGCTGGTTTTGGAACGGCAATTATAGCAGCAATTCTGATAGCACTTGCAAATGCTACTATTGGAATGATACTTAGGCTACTTACGTTTCCTATTAACTTCCTTACCCTCGGTTTAATGTCTTTTATTATCACTGTTCTGATGATCCTTTTGGTAGACAGCATAATGTCAGGTTTCAATACGAGCGGTTTCTTTGCAGCCGCATTTTTGGCAATTGTTGTTGCCTTAATCAAAGCTGTATTTGGTGCTATTGCAGGAAGCGATGATTAATATCAGCAAATAGCACATATAAAGGGCTTTCTACTAACTTTGTTCCGTAGTTCACCGTAGACAAGAGCACTACAACTGCACTACTAGAGCACCATTATACAGGTAATGGTGCTGTAGTGCAGTTGTAGTGCAGTAAAAGTGCATATGAGTAAATCAAACCACGAGTAGAAATAAATTCAATCTGAGTGATGTATCAAAAATCTTATTTCAGAATTTCCCTGGAAATCACCAGTTGCTGGATCTCAGAAGTCCCCTCATAGATCTGGGTGATTTTAGCATCACGCATTAAACGCTCAACGTGGTATTCTTTAACAAATCCGTATCCGCCATGAACCTGAACTGCTTCAACAGTCACATCCATTGCTACTTTGGATGCGTATAATTTGGCCATTGAACCGGCAAGTGTGTAAGAAAGTCCCTGATCTTTAAGCCAGGCTGCTTTGTAAACGAGCATTCTTGCAGCTTCAATCTGAGTAGCCATATCCGCCAGTTTAAAGGCGATTGCCTGATGATCAGAAATGGGCTTTCCAAATGATTTTCTTTGTTTGGCATAAGCCAGGGCCAGTTCATAAGCACCTGCAGCAATACCAAGTGCCTGTGCAGCTATCCCTATACGCCCTCCTTCGAGGGTTTTCATGGCAAACTTAAAACCGAACCCATCTTCGCCGATCCTGTTTTCCTTTGGAACTTTCACATCATCAAACATCAGGGAGTGTGTATCTGAACCACGGATGCCCATCTTGTTCTCCTTGGGCCCAACGGTAAATCCTTCCATGCCCTTTTCCACGATAAAAGCATTGATCCCTTTATGTTTAAGTTCAGGATGGGTTTGGGCAATCACAAGGTATGTAGAGGCAGTACCACCATTCGTTATCCAGTTCTTTGTGCCGTTTAACAGGTAGTGGTCCCCCTTATCCTCGGCGGTAGTATGCTGCGAAGTTGCATCAGATCCCGCTTCGGGCTCAGAAAGACAAAATGCACCGATCTGCAGCCCGGATGCCAGAGGCACCAGATATTTTTGCTTTTGCAATTCAGAACCATAGGCTTCCAGTCCGTAACAAACCAGGGAATTATTAACAGATACAACTACTGAAGATGAGGCGTCAATTTTGGAAAGTTCTTCCATAACCAGCACATAAGACAATGCATCAAGTCCGCTACCGCCATATTTCTCAGCAACCATCATCCCTAAAAAGCCCAGCTCGCCCAGTTTCCCTACCTGTTCAGCCGGAAATTTTTGATGCTCGTCCCTTTCAATCACACCGGGCTTCAGTTCATTCTGCGCGAAATCCCTGGCGGCCTGCCGAATCATCAATTGTTCTTCACTTAATTGAAATAGCATAATAATTATATCTGGTAAAATACATTTAACCAAATTTAGTATTTCCAAATGGAATTACTATGGTTGCATAGTATTTTTACAGCAAGCTTATTAAACTGAAAATTAATTAAGAATTTATTTTAAAAGGCGATTGTTGTCATCGGGAAAAACCAGGACAGGATTGTACTTTTTAGCCTCCTCAATAGGAAGAGAACCATAGGACATAATAATTAATATATCCCCTACCTGAACTAACCTGGCAGTTGCGCCATTAAGGCATACTGTACCAGTGCCCCGCTCACCTTTGATCACATAGGTTTCAAACCTTGCGCCATTGTTATTATTAACGATCTGCACCTTTTCATTGGCTATGATCTGGGCAGCATCCATCAGGTCCTCATCGATAGTAATACTGCCTACATAATTCAATTCAGCCTGTGTTACCCTAACACGGTGTATTTTCGATTTTAATATCTCGATAATCATGAGGCAAAGTTAGATAAAGTTTGTTTGATTTATTCTAAATGATGTCAGTTAAGGATCATGTTATCAATCAGGCGGGTTTCACCTACCTTGGCAGCAACCAGGGCAACCAGTTGTTTCGAATCCTTTTCGCATTCAGGAAGAAGGGTTTCTGTATCGGCTATTGTAAAGTAATCAAGCGTAACTCCTTCGGTCGCATTGATCATCTGCTTAGCCTTATCAAGAAGATCATCGATGCTGTCAGTAGCAAAATGATCTGTTACATACTGTAGCGCGCGACTAAGAACGAGTGCATTCTTTCTGTCGGCAGCCGATAAGTGGATATTCCTGGAGCTCATCGCCAGACCGTCTTCTTCCCTGATGATGGGGCAGGATATGATTTGTAAGCCAAGGCCAAAATACGCAACCATATTACGGATCATCAGCACCTGCTGAAAATCTTTCTGTCCAAAAAAGGCCAGGTCTGGGTCTACCGCATCAAACAGCTTTTTTACAATCTGGGTGACGCCCTGGTAAT
>NZ_JBEVDX010000140.1:0-14868 GCF_040513095.1 Pedobacter sp.
TGTGCACTTTACGCTGCAGGAAACCCAGGGGGTAATCACCACAGCCAACAAAACTCCGGTTGAAACTTTCAACAAGCAGATAATTGACGATTTACTGTTCGCCGTGGCAAACCTTCCGGTAACTACCGCTGATTATGGAAGGGTAACCAAACCTGCAGCCCAGGCTTTTCTGGCCAGGATGTATCTGACGCAGAAGAAAAATGCAGAGGCCAGAGATATGGCTTTGGCAGTCATCAACGGAGGCTACGGCTTTACCTTACTGCCAGCCTACGCTGATCTGTGGAAAATGTCCAATCTTAAAAACAAAGAAGTGGTTTATGCAGTAAACTATTCTGCAAACCTCATTCAGAACGATTTAAAAGATGATATATTGAACCCGCTGGGACACAGCCGCGGAAGTAATAACGGGCACCTGATGTTTGCCATGAAATATGACGATCAGCCGGCCATGATCAGGGATATTCTGAACGGCAGGCCCTTTGACCGCTACATGCCAACACGTTTCCTGCTGGATCTCTATAGCGCAAACGATTCAAGATACGATGGTTCATTCAAAACTGTATGGCTTGCCAACAGTACAATACGTCCCACTGGAATGAAACTGGGTGATACAGCTATCCTGGCCAGTAAGGCAGTGGTGCCGGCGACAGGTAAACTTTACAAGATTTACGACAGGAATGCGGTCTACAATGCAAACGGTTCTGTAAAAGACCAGCTGCACTATGTAACGCTGAGCAAGTTTGATGATCCTACAAGAACAAGCATCAATGAAGCGCAGAGCGCAAGAGATGTTTTTGTGATCCGTTTTGCTGAATTGTACCTGATTGCTGCCGAGGCAGAATTCAATCTGGGAAATACTGCGGCTGCAGCTACCTACCTGAATGTTATCAGGACGCGCGCCGCAAAAGCAGGCACGGCGGCCAGCATGCAGGTAACAGCTGCACAGGTTACGCTCGACTTCATCCTGGATGAACGGGCGCGTGAGTTTGCAGGGGAGCAGATCAGGTGGTTCGACCTGAAAAGGTCAGGCAAACTGCTGGACCGTGTAAGAACGGATAATCCAAATGCAACTGCCATCCAGGATTTCAACCTGGTAAGGCCCATTCCAAGATCACAGGTAGATGCCGTAACGAACAAAGATGAGTTCAAACAGAACCCAGGGTATCAATAATGCTACTCATGAGGAGGCATATTCTGCCTCCTCATTCTTATATTTAACGATCAAATATGAACAAATTGAACTTTTTACGCCAAACTGTGTTTTCTGCGCTGGTGCTGGTGTCTGCATCGCAGGCCATTGCCCAGGTTAAACCCTTCTCTTTTAGCCATCTGCCGGAGGTAAAAGAAACTAAATTCAAAAAAGATACCATCCGCATTACTTCCTTCGGAGCAAAAAATGACGGAATCACCCTGAATACAAAAAGTATCAACGATGCCATCGCCGCCTGCAATAAAAAAGGTGGTGGGGTAGTGGTAATTCCTGCGGGGCTCTGGTTAACCGGCCCTGTTGTGCTGCTGAGCAATGTGAACCTGCACTTGCAGAAGAATGCATTGCTTCAGTTTACCAAGGATTTCTCTCAGTATAAACTTGTAAAAGGCGACTGGGAAGGAATCCCCCAGATGAGAAATCAATCGCCTGTTTCGGCTGACAATGCGGAAAATATCGCGATCACAGGTTCCGGGATTATTGACGGAAACGGGGATGCCTGGCGAATGGTCAAAAAAGATAAACTCACCGAAAGCCAGTGGAACAAATTGGTAGCATCGGGAGGAACAGTCATAGCAGAGAAAAAGATGTGGTACCCTTCAGAACAATCAGCGAAAGGTTCACTTTTAAAAAATGCAGGGGCAATTGCACCAGAGAAAACGCCTGAATTTTATGCTTCGGTAAAAGACTTTTTAAGACCAAACCTTGTGGTGCTGAACAACTGTAAACGCGTTTTACTCGAAGGGGTTACCTTTCAAAACTCACCGGCATGGAATCTTCACCCACTATTATGCGAAGACCTGATTGTCAGAAATGTATATGCAAAAAATCCATGGTATGCTGCAAACGGTGACGGAATTGATATCGAATCGTGTAAAAACGTTCTGGTTGAAGGCAGCACTTTTGATGTGGGAGATGATGGGATATGTATTAAATCCGGTCGTGATGCAGAAGGGCGCAAACGCGGACTGCCAACTAAAAATGTGATTATCCGCAACAGCACTGTCTATCACGCCCACGGTGGAGTGGTGATTGGCAGCGAAATGTCTGGCGGCGCAAACAATATCTTTATTTACGACTGCTCATTTATCGGTACTGACATCGGCCTGCGTTTTAAAACTACACGCGGTCGCGGTGGTGTGGTAGAAGCAATATATGCTAAGGATATAGTAATGAAAGATATCGTGGGAGAAGCGATCCTTTTTGATATGTATTATGCTGCGCAGGATCCGATTGCACTCAAAGGTGAAAAACGGGATGCACCAAAAGTGGTAAAATATCCGGTTACCGAAGAAACTCCTATATTTAGGGATTTCCATATCAGCAATGTAATTTGCGATGGTGCAGGGAAGGCTGTATTTATCAGGGGACTGCCTGAAATGAACATAAGCGATATTTTCCTGGAAAATCTTACCATCCAGGCCAATGAAGGTGTGGAAATCCAGGAAGCTAAAAATGTACAGCAGAACAATGTACGTGTGGTACTTACCGGTAATAAGAAATAGAATTCTTGTCAGCTATTGATTGAAAGTAATATAAAAACAGATGAAATTATCTTTGAACTTTACAGCAGCTTGTCTTGTGACAACTTTTGCGGGCACAATGAATATTGCCCAGGCGCAGACCCTCCCATTATCCGAACAAATGGCAGGCACAGTAATGGATATCTGGAAAGACTCGCTGTCTATAAGCGGTAATCCGGTTAAATGGTCTTACGATCAGGGGGTAATCCTCGAAGGTATCAATGCCATCTGGCTACGCACCGGCAATGCTGATTACTTCAGATATATGCAGAAAAGCATGGACCACTTCGTAACCGAGGAGGGTAATATCAGAACTTATACCAAGGACTCGCACAATATAGATAATATTAAGAACGGCCGTTCCCTGCTAACTTTATATAAGGTAACTGGACTGAAAAAATACTTTAACGCCTCAACAATACTATGGGAACAGCTAAAGACACAGCCCCGCACAAAAGAAGGTGGTTTCTGGCATAAGAAAATCTATCCGAACCAGATGTGGCTTGATGGCCTGTATATGGGAGAACCTTTTTATGCAGAATATGCCGCGTTGATACAGGATGATAAAGCCTTTGATGATATAGCCAACCAGTTTATCTTCATGGAAAATCACTCCAGAGATCCAAAAACTGGTTTGATGTACCATGGCTGGGACGAATCCAAAGAGCAAAAATGGGCTGATCCAAAGACCGGTACTTCTCCGCATTTCTGGGGCAGGGCAATGGGCTGGTATGCGATGGCACTCGTGGATGTGCTGGACAATTTTCCTGAAAACCATCCAAAAAGAAAAGAGTTGCTGGCAATTTTAGCGCGCGTAGCAAAGGCAGCCAAAGACTATCAGGATCCCAAATCTGGAGTATGGTATGATATCCTCAATTTACCGGACAGAAAAGGCAATTATTTGGAATCTTCTGCTTCAGCTATGTTTGTGTATGCTTTGCAAAAGGGTGTAAGACAAGGGTATTTACCGGCGACATACTCCTCAGTGGCAAAAAAGGGATATGCGGGAATTCAAAAAGAGTTTGTGGAACAGCGTAGTGCCGGAAAGATCAACCTGAAAGGAACGGTTAGCGTTTCTGGTTTGGGTGGTACACCGTACAGGGATGGTTCTTTCGAATATTATATGCGGGAGAAGGTGATCACCAATGATGGTAAAGGTGTGGGAGCGTTCCTGCTGGCAGCCAATGAAATGGAACTTGCCGCGATCCCTAAAAAAGGAATGGGCAAAACGGTAATGCTTGATTATTTTTTCAACAGCGAAACCAAAAAAGATCAGAGCGGCCACGACATCCAGTGGCATTACAAATGGGAAGAGATGAGCAACGGGGGATATTCCATTTGGGGCGAAATCTTCAAACAAAGAGGTTTCAGGCTGAAAAGCTTACCTGAAGCACCTACGGCGGCAAATCTGAAGAACGCCTCAGTGTATATTATTGCAGATCCTGATATTGTAAAGGAAAACCCTAAGCCTAATTTCATAGGAGCGGAACATATTACAGCGATCACGAACTGGGTAAAAGCAGGAGGGGTACTGGTGATCATGGCCAACGATACCGGAAATGTGGAACTGGACCATTTGAATGAACTGACCTCAAAATTTGGCATCACCTTTAATAAAGACAGCAAAAACAGGGTCACCGGCAGTAAATTTGAAATGGGCAGCATCATGATCCCTGCTTCAAATGCGATCTTTAAAAATACAAAACAGATTTATGTGAAAGAGTATAGCACGATAGCTTTAAAGGCTCCCGCAAAATCAGCTCTGCAGGACAAGGAAGGAAATGCAGTAATGGCCGTTGCAAGATTGGGCAAAGGGACAGTTTACGCAATTGGAGATCCATGGTTGTACGATGAATATACCGATGGAAGAAAAATCCCTGCCGAATACCAGAACTTTAGTGCTGCCAGCGACCTGACCAACTGGATCGCAGATCAGCTACCTGCAGTTAACAAAAAATAGAAAATGTGTATTTTCATAGTTACGATAACGATTGCGTAGATAAATGATGGTTTTTTAAAGCCATTATTTCTATTTAATCGTTAGAATTGCTGTTAAGCAAATATTGATCTGTTACATGATACTATCTAAAGAAAATTTAAAAAATATAGATACCTCCAGGGTTGTTGTTCCTGCTGAAGCATTATTCAGCCTTCCCGAAAAAGTACTGCAGTTTGGAACCGGCGTCTTGCTCCGCGGACTTCCTGATTATTTTGTAGACAAAGCCAACAGGCAGGGCATTTTTAATGGCCGCATTGTCATCGTAAAATCTACCGGAAATGGTGATACTGCCGATTTTGATAACCAGGACAGCCTCTACACAATTGGCGTACGCGGGATTGAAGACGGAAAAAATGTAAATGAAAATATTGTTTCCTCGGCAATTTCCAGAGTGATCTCAGCTGAGAAGGATTGGGCAGCTATTCTTGAGCTGGCTAAAAGCCCTGATTTGAAAATCGTAGTTTCCAATACAACGGAAGTGGGCATTCAATTGCTGAACGAACCAGTAACGGGTAACCCGCCGGCTTCTTTTCCCGGCAAATTATTGTCGGCACTCTACGAAAGATACAAGGCGCTGGGCAATACCCCGGATGCAGGCCTGGTAATCATCGCAACGGAACTGATCCCCGAAAACGGAAAGAAACTGGAAGCTATAGTTTACGAACTTGCTGCATACAATAAACTTGAAGATGAGTTTATCAGCTGGTCTAAAACCAACAATATTTTCTGTAATTCACTGGTAGACCGGATTGTTCCGGGAAAACCTGATGCTGCTAAACTTGCAGAACTGGAAAATGAACTCGGTTACGAAGATCAGTTGCTGATCCTCGCAGAACCTTACCGCCTATGGGCTGTGGAAGGAAACGAGAAAGTGGCTGATACGCTGAGTTTCATGGCAGCCGACAAAGGGCTGATCGTTAAACCCGATATCGAGATCTACCGCGAACTGAAAGTACGTTTGCTCAATGGTACACATACTTTAACTTCAGGTATTGCCTGCCTGGCAGGCATTGATACAGTGAAAAATGGAATGGACAATACTGAGGTCCTCAACTTTGTGAGACAGGTAATGCGTAAGGAAATCGCCCCGGCTATTCCTTATCAGGTTTCGCTCGATGAAGCGCTCGTGTTTTCTGATACGGTGATCGACCGTTTCGCAAATCCGCATATCAAACACCTTTGGCTCAGCATTACCATGCAGTATGCCATGAAGATGAAAATCCGGGTATTGCCGGTATTGTTTAACTACCATACGCTTTTCAATACAATACCGCCTTTCATCACCTTCGGCTTTGCCGCTTTTCTGCATTTTATGCGGTCTTCCAAACAGGAAGGCGGAAAGTATTATGGCGCATTCAATGGAACCGAATATGTGATCAACGATGACAGTGCAGCTTATTTTTATCAGAAAACGTCTGAACTGAACGAAGCGGATTTTGTAGAAGGAGTATTGAATGATACCGAATTCTGGGGAGCCGATCTGACTGAGATTCCCGGTTTTATTGAAGTGGTTGAAAATGATTACGACACTATCCTTGAAAAAGGAATTACGGCTGCTTTAGAGGGTTTAAACCTGAAACTAAAAGCTGTTAAATAGCACAACACATGGAAAAGAAAGTATTAAAGGTCCACCCGAAAGATAATGTTCTGGTGGCCCTTGTAGATTTGGCTGAAGGTGAAGCTATCCTGTATGGCGATCAGGTATACATCTTAAAAGATCATGTCAAAGCGAAACATAAATTTGTTACGCAGGATTTAAGAACGGATGACCAGGTGATCATGTACGGCGTACTTGTAGGTAAGGCCAAATTGCCAGTGCCAAAAGGAGCGGTGCTCACAACAGCTAATCTGAAGCATGCAGCTACAGGTTTTCATACTGGGGAACACCATATGGACTGGCATGTACCGGATGTGTCTGCCTGGAAAGATAAAACTTTTAATGGTTTTCACCGTACGGACGGACAGGTTGGAACGGCAAATCACTGGCTGGTGATCCCAATGGTCTTCTGCGAAAACCGGAACCTGGATGTGATCCAGGAAGCATTGCTCAATAACCTGGGTTACGGCAGGAATGAAAATTACCAGGCCCAGGCGAAGGAACTCATGGCGCTTTACGAAAAAGGAGCCAGTGTAGAAGAGATCCTCAACGCACAGACCAGCTATACTGAAAAAGCAGAACCGAAAAACAGGATGTTCCCGAATGTTGACGGTATAAAATTCCTCACCCATAACGGGGGTTGTGGCGGTATACGCCAGGATTCGCAAACTTTATGCGGACTGCTGGCAGGATATATTACCCATCCGAATGTGGCCGGTGCTACTGTACTCAGCTTAGGCTGCCAGAATGCACAGGTAAGTATCCTGATGGAAGAGATTGAGAAGAGAAGCCCGGCATTTGATAAACCTTTGTATATCCTTGACCAGCAGAAAACCGGAACAGAAGCAGATCTGCTTTCTGATGCAATCAAACAAACTTTTGCAGGTCTGATCCAGGCAAATGCAAATGTGCGCCAGCCTGCACCCCTAAGTAAATTGTGTATTGGTTTGGAATGTGGCGGATCAGATGGTTTTTCTGGCCTGTCAGCGAATCCTGCCATCGGTTATACTTCTGATCTGCTGGTAGCTTTGGGCGGATCTGTGATCCTGGCTGAATTTCCTGAACTTTGCGGAGTTGAACAAAATATTATCGACCGTTGTGTAGACCCTGCGGATGCAACGCGTTTTGCTGAACTGATCAAAACTTATAGCGACAGGGCTACAGAAGCTGGTTCCGGCTTTGATATGAACCCCTCTCCGGGAAATATCAAGGACGGCCTGATTACTGACGCCATCAAATCTGCCGGTGCTGCAAAAAAAGGCGGTACATCACCTGTGGTAAATGTGCTTGACTATCCTGAAAAGGTGACTAAGCCCGGATTGAATCTGCTGTGTACGCCAGGCAATGATGTAGAATCTACAACAGCTGAGGTTGGCTCAGGCGCAAATATTGTGCTTTTCACTACAGGCCTGGGAACGCCAACCGGAAACCCGATCGCACCTGTAGTCAAAATATCAACTAATACCGTATTGTATAATAAAATGAATGATATCATCGATCTGGATACTGGCTCGATCATCGCTGGTGAAGAAACCATCGAAGAGGCCGGGGCAAGGATCCTGAATTATGTAATTGATGTAGCAAGCGGAAATACAACGGTAAGTGCAGTACGACATATCCAGGATGACTTTATCCCATGGAAACGCGGCATCTCACTGTAAAATACTATAACATGAAACCATTTTTAGACGAAAACTTCCTTTTAGAAAGTCAAACTGCGCAGGAGCTGTATCACCAGTTTGCAAAAGATATGCCCATCATTGACTACCATTGCCATCTTCCGCCGGATCAGATTGCTGAGGATAAAAACTTTGAGAACCTTACCCAGGTTTGGTTGTATGGCGATCATTACAAATGGCGGGCAATGCGCGCTAATGGTGTTGATGAAGCGTATATCACCGGAAATAAAAGCGACTGGGAGAAATTTGAGAAATGGGCTGAAACGGTGCCCTATACGCTCCGCAACCCATTATACCATTGGACACACCTGGAATTACAAAGATACTTTGATATCTATGATATCCTTTCACCTGCTACTGCAAGAAAAATCTATGACGAGTGTACTGCCAAACTGCAGACACCGGAATACTCTGTACGCAGCCTGCTGAAAAAGATGAACGTAGTAACTGTAGCTACGACAGATGATCCATGTGATGACCTTGCACATCATCAAAAAATCAAAGCTGATGGTTTCGATGTAAAAATCCGTCCCGCATTCCGTCCGGATAAAGCGATGAACGCGGACGATCTGATTGCACTGAACGCTTATATCGCCAAACTTGAAAAAGTCAATGGCGCTGAAATCAAAACTTACAGGGAATATCTGGCTGCACTGAAACGCAGACATGATTATTTTGCTGAAAATGGTTGTGTACTTTCTGATCATGGATTGGAACAATTGTACGCCGAAAATTATACTGAAGATGAGGTAGAAGCCATCTTTTTAAAAATTGGGGCTGGAGATACGCTGACCAAAACTGAAATTCTTCAGTTTAAATCGGCTATGCTGCATGTATTCGCTGTTTGGGACCATGAAAAGAACTGGGTACAGCAATACCATATCGGCGCACTGAGAGATAACAACACCAGGATGCTCAAAAATCTGGGGCCGGATACAGGACTGGATTCTATTGGTGATTTTTCACAAGGGGCTGCACTGTCGAAATTCATGAACAGGCTTGATACCGGTAATCAACTGGCCAAGACGATTATTTACAACCTGAACCCTGCGGATAATGAGCTGATTGCTACAATGATAGGTAATTTCAATGACGGTACCATTGCAGGCAAAATACAGTATGGCTCGGCCTGGTGGTTCCTTGACCAGAAAGAAGGCATGATCAAACAAATCAATGCTTTATCAAATATGGGATTGCTCAGCCGCTTTGTAGGCATGCTGACGGATTCAAGAAGTTTCCTTTCTTTCCCGAGACACGAATATTTTAGAAGAATATTGTGTAATTTATTAGGAGAAGATATTGAAAATGGTGAACTTCCCAACGACATAGCCTGGGTAGGTAAGATTGTACAGGACATATGTTATAATAATGCAAAATCCTATTTCAATTTCTAAATGATGAGTAAAGTTTTAAGTTTCGGCGAACTGCTGTTAAGGATTTGTCCTGATTCGGCAGGAAGCTGGCTGGAGGAGAATAGTTTTCCAGTTTATGTGGGCGGGGCTGAAGCAAATGTTGCTGCAGCACTGGCACTGTGGGAAGTTCCTTCAGCATATATGTCGGCCATTCCGGATAATTTTATTGCCAGGCAGCTGGTAGGTTACCTGGATGAATTGAATATTGATACCAGCCCAATCCAGTATTCTGGCGAGCGCATCGGTCTTTATTTCCTGGATAAGGGAAAAGACCTGAAGAATGCTGGCGTTATCTACGACCGTAAATACTCTTCCTTTTCTGAACTGGAAGTAAATACTATAGACTGGGATAAAGTTTTTGAAGGAGTAAGCTGGTTTCACTTCAGCGCAATCTGTCCTGCCATCAATCAGTCTGTTGCCAATGTCTGTGAAGAAGCACTCAAAGCAGCTTCTGCAAAAGGAATTACAATTTCAATCGACCTGAATTACCGGGCTAAGCTCTGGAAATATGGAAAAGAGCCTGTAGAAGTGCTTCCTGCACTTGTTCAATACTGCGACCTGGTAATGGGAAATGTGTGGGCAGCCGAAAAAATGCTCGGTATCCCTGTTTCTGAAACGCTTGTTGAAGAGCATGATAAAAGTGCTTACCTGCAGCAATCGCAGGTCAGTTCAAAGGCAATACTAGATCAGTTTCCAAAATGTAAACATGTAGCCAATACTTTTCGTTTTGATCATGGTTCAGGTATTCAATATTATACTACCTTGTACACGCAGGATGAACTGTATATCTCTACTGAATATGTAGCTGAGCAGATTGCAGGAAAAGTAGGCAGTGGTGACTGCTTTATGGCGGGCCTGATTTACGGGTTCTATAAGGGACAGAAACCACAGGAGATTGTGGATTTTGCTACCTCGGCAGCTTTTGCCAAATTATTTACAGAGAGTGATTTTAATACAACAAAGATACAAGATATAAAAAGCGTAGTAGAGCAGTATGAAAACTAAGGAAGAGACGTTAAAGGTGATTACGGAACAGGCATTGCTGCCTTTGTTCTATTATGATGATGCAGAAGTAAGTTTGGAAATTGTACGTACAATATACCGTGCAGGTGTCCGCGTAATTGAATATACTAACAGAGGGCCCGCTGCCCTGGAGAATTTTAAGGTCCTCATCGAAGCTGCAAAGACCGAAATGCCGGATTTACATGTAGGTATAGGGACTATTAAGAATACAAAACAAGCAGCTGAATTTATTGAAGCAGGTGCACACTTCATTGTTTGTCCTGTAGTTGACCTCGAAATAGGTAAGCTGGTACATGATGCCGGGCTGCTATGGATCCCGGGATGTTTCTCACCCACAGAAATTAACCTGGCTTCGCAAAACGGAGCTGGACTGATTAAGCTGTTTCCTGCAAACCTGCTGGGACCTGCATTTATGTCTTCCATCAAAGACCTGTTTCCCGGACAATTGTTTATCCCGACGGGTGGCGTAGAAATTGAAGCTGCAAATATCAGTGCATGGTTTAAATCAGGCGTTTGTGGAGTTGGAATGGGCAGTAAGCTGATTAGCAAAGAAGTATTGGCAGATAAAGATTACGATACCTTATATACACTAACTGAAAAAACATTCAAAATCATTAGTGAGACAAGGCTGAGTTAAGGATTTAACCCAGCCCCAATCTTGAGAACCTCAAACCAAATATAGACGATGAAAGAAGCTAAAATGAGCAATTACCGCTGGACGATCTGTGCGTTATTGTTTTTTGCCACTACTGTCAACTACTTAGACCGACAAGTATTGAGTCTCCTGCACCCAACGCTCGAGAAAGAATTTAACTGGACAAACAGTGATTACGCGAACATTACATCCGTGTTTCAGTTTGTATATGCGATATCCATGCTCTTTGCAGGCCGGGTCGTAGATAAACTGGGCACAAAATGGGGTTATGCTATTTCACTGATCGTATGGTCGATAGGTGCAGTAATGCATGCCCTGGCTATCCCTATCGGTGAGGGGTTATCATCTATGCTCAGCTGGGCAGGACTGGGATTAATTCCTGTTTCTGTGCTGGGTTTCAGTGTGGCACGGGCCGTTCTGGGAATAGGCGAATCTGGTAATTTTCCGGCAGCGATCAAAGCTACTGCTGAGTATTTTCCCAAAAAAGAGCGTTCTTTCGCTACAGGAATTTTTAACTCGGGTGCCAACATAGGGGCAGTACTCGCGCCGCTGACGGTCCCTTGGATTGCTGCAAAATGGGGTTGGGAAAGTGCTTTCATCATCGTTGGTGCTGTTGGCCTGATCTGGCTGGGATTCTGGTTCTTTTTCTATGATAAACCTGAGAATCAAAAAAATATTACACAGTCTGAACTGGACTACATCAATAGCGACAAGCTGCATGACGATGGCATTGTAGAAGTAGAAGATGCTGAAAAAGTTTCCTGGGTGAAACTGCTGGGTTATAAACAAACCTGGGCCTTTGTTTTTGGTAAATTCATGACCGATGGTGTATGGTGGTTTTTCCTGTTCTGGCTCCCTTCATACCTGAAAGTACAGTATGCGATGGAAGGTACGGCAATCATGCTACCACTAACTATTCTATACAGCATGACTATGATCGGTAGTGTAGGCGGAGGTTGGTTCCCGGTTTACTACATGAAAAAAGGACTGGCTCCATATGATGCAAGGATGAAAGCAATGTTTATCATTGCGTTATTTCCATTATTGGTATTACTGGCACAGCCTCTAGGGCATATCACTTTCTGGATCCCGGTTCTTTTGATTGGTATAGGCGCTTCGGCACACCAGGCCTGGTCTGCAAACATCTTCACTACTGTCTCTGACATGTTTCCTAAAAAGACTATTGGTACGGTGATCGGTATTGGTGGTATGGCTGGTGGTATAGGCGGTGTAACGATTTCCAAGCTGGGCGGGGCTCTTTTCGATCATTACAAATCACTTGGACATACTCAGACTGGTTATACAATTATGTTTGCTATCTGTGCTGTTGCATACCTTATTGCCTGGCTGGTAATGAAATCGCTGGTTCCTAAATACCGTCCGATAACTGATCTGTAAGAGCATTCAGTTCAAAACGAAGCGCTTGTCTTAAAATAATAATGAGGCCGGTCATTTGATAAAATCCTGCAGCCTTAAAACAGCTTTGGAGGATACCATCAAATGACCGGCCTTTATTGTTTCTAATTTATTAAGATTATAATAAGTCTTATAATTTTCTGAAAACCCAGGCTATAATTATTATCTTCATCTATTCTTAATTTAATTCAGTTTTCTTATGTCTGTAATAGATTTAACCTCAATTTTTGTTGAAGAAAAGCAAATTCCTGAGCAGTACAGATTAGTGGAGGAAGTAAACCAGCGTGAATATTTAAGCAACGGCGAATTGATTCCATGGGACGGTGAGGTACATACTGTGCTTTCTCCTGTCTGTACCCAAACTGCGGAAGGACTGAAACGTAAAGTGATTGGTACTTATCCGCTTTGTACGGAGAAGGAAAGTTTTGAAGCACTGGATGCTGCAGTAGCAGCTTACGACAATGGGCGAGGCGAATGGCCTACCATGAGTGTCTCAGACCGTATTGATTGCGTAGCGCTCTTTACCGAGAAGATGATCACCAAAAAAGATGAAGTAGTGAAATTGCTGATGTGGGAGATTGGAAAGTCCTACGCAGATTCAGTAAAGGAGTTTGACCGTACAGTTGAGTACATTCATGCTACTATCGATGCCCTGAAGGATCTGGACAGACGATCTGCACAGTTTAGCATAGAACAGGGTATTGTAGCTCAGATCAGGCGTTCGCCTCTGGGCGTGGTTCTGTGTATGGGCCCTTTCAATTACCCACTGAATGAAACTTTTACAACGCTGATTCCCGCGCTGATCATGGGGAATACACTGCTGTTTAAACCACCTAAACATGGAACTTTACTGCATTATCCATTGTTGGATGCATTCAGAAGCTGTTTTCCAAAAGGTGTAGTCAATACGATATATGGACGCGGCAATAAGATTATCCCAGGCCTGATGAAATCCGGTAAAATCAATGTACTTACGCTGATTGGTTCCAGTAAGGTGGCGGATGAACTGAAGAAACTTCATCCTAAAGTGAACCGTTTACGCGCAGTATTGGGTCTGGATGCAAAGAACGCCGCTATTATCACCGCTCATGCAGATCTTAAGCTGGCTGTACAGGAAACTTTGCTGGGCTCGCTGTCGTTTAATGGCCAGCGCTGTACGGCATTGAAGATTGTTTTTGTTCACCGGAGCCTGGTGGATGAATTCCTGACCCTGTTTGCTGAGGCAGTTGCGAAGCTGAAATACGGTATGCCATGGGAGGATGGTGTGTCTTTAACACCTTTGCCTGAACCACATAAACCTGCGTACCTCAAGGGATGTATAGATGATGCTATTGCTCAGGGTGCAAGTGTTGTGAATGAAAATGGCGGGCTAACCAATGAGTCTTTTGTTTACCCGGCGATTGTTTATCCAGTGGCTAAGGGGATGAAGTTATGGGAAGAGGAACAGTTTGGTCCGGTTATTCCTGTAGCGGCTTTTGATGATCTGGAAGAAACTATTCAGTACCTGATCGATTCTACACACGGGCAGCAGGTGAGTGTTTTTAGTAATAATGATGATGAGCTTGCTGCATTAATTGATCCGCTGGTAAACCTGCTGAGCAGGGTGAATATCAATTGCCAGTGTCAGCGCGGACCAGATGTTTTTCCTTTTACCGGAAGGAAGGATTCTGCGGAGGGTACACTTTCTGTTGTGGATGCGATCAGGTCTTTCTCGATCCGTTCTTTGGTTGCGACGAAACTTACTAAGACCAATAAGGATTTGCTTGATGCTATTTTGGAAGATAAGACTAGTAACTTTTTATCCAATAAGTTCCTTTTTTAGGAAATAAAATAAATGCTGAAATTCTTTCGATGCTGCCTGCTGCGGAAGGGCACCAGAAGGCATCGAAAAAATTTCAGCATTTATTTTGAATACCTTAGGGTTCACCCACCATGCATGGTGCAGAAGCATGGTGCAGAAAGCATGGTGCAGAAAGTATGGTGCAGGAAGCATGGTACAGAATGCATGGTGCAGAAGCAAGGTGCAGAAAGCATGGTGCAGAATGCAAAGTGCAGAATGCAAAGTGCAGAATGCAAAGTGCAGAAAGCATGGTGCAGAATGCATGGTGCAGAAAGCATGGTGCAGAAAGCATGGTGCAGAATGCAAAGTGCAGAAAGCAAGGTGCACAAAAACAAGGAGCATAAGCAAGGTACAGCAATGCAAGGTGCAGAAAGCATGGTGCAAAGAGCAGAACTGTTATTCCATTAAACGTTTTTCAAGGATAATGGCACTTTGGACCTTTCTCTTTTTTGAGTTATTAAGAATCACGTTATAGTTACCCAGGAAGCCAGTACCGATGATATTGTGCGGTACGGCG
>NZ_JBEVDX010000141.1:0-9561 GCF_040513095.1 Pedobacter sp.
CTCGTTTTGTCCATGACTGGCTTACCTGCTTTCAGCAGACTATATTAAAACACCATACTTATGTATAAGATCGCATTTATTAGTGAACATGCCTCACCATTAGCTACCCCTGGCGGAACTGACAGCGGTGGACAAAATGTGTATGTAGCAGAACTTGCTTTGCAGCTGGCGGATGTGGGATACCTTGTGGACGTCTTTACACGCAGGGAGGATGTTGATATAGCAGCGGTAGTGCAGGTATCTCCCGGTGTAAGGGTAATCCACATTGACGCAGGCCCCGCTGTTCCCGTTCCTAAGGAAAGCCTGCTGCCATTTATGGAGCAGTTCAAGGATGAAATGCTGAGTTTTATGTTACGTGAGAATGAAAATTATCAACTTATACATGCCAACTTTTGGATGTCTGGTTTAGTAGCCTTGGGCATTAAGCGTTTAATGGGCATTCCATTTGTGATTACCTTCCATGCTCTCGGCCATGTGCGGAAGTTGCATCAGAAGGAAGCAGACAAATTCCCAGCACAAAGGGTGTATATCGAGGAAGAAATAACCCAACACGCTAACTGTATTATTGCCGAATGCCCTCAGGATAAGCAGGATCTGCTCAACTATTATCATGCTGACCCTGAAAAAGTTGCGGTGATACCCTGTGGCTTTAATCCCGCGGAATTTCATCCCCTTGAACAAGCTGCCGCAAGAGCATTTTTAAATCTGGCTCCGGAAGATAAAATTGTACTGCAGCTCGGAAGGATGGTCCCGCGAAAAGGTATTGATAATGTGATCAGGGCGATGGCAATTCTCCCTAAACAAAACGCTAATGTGAAGCTAATCATTGTTGGTGGCGAGGGTAATGCAGATGCTCCAGAGCTGCTTAGGCTCAGGAACATCGCTCAGGAATTGGGTGTGGATAAAATCGTCTGTTTTGCCGGCCGGCAGGAGAGGGGATTATTGAAACAATACTACAGCGCTGCCGATATTTTTGTTACTACGCCCTGGTATGAACCCTTTGGGATAACACCGCTGGAAGCTATGGCATGCGGATTACCGGTCATCGGCGCAGATGTGGGAGGTATCAAACATACTGTGCTGGATGGTAAAACCGGTCTGCTGGTGATGCCCAATCAGCCGCATATGCTCAGCGATCGCATAGCACTGCTGCTAAATAACCATCAATTGAGGATTGATATGGGTAGAAATGCCATTCAGCATGTAACTAACCACTTCACCTGGCATAATGTAGCTGCACAGCTAATTGAAGTTTACGATGATATCATAGTGCCGGGCAAAGCTACCGGATTACCAGATATTTATAATGAAACAAGATATGGCAGCTAGACGGACGATCTTTCTGGATAAGGACGGTACGCTGATCCCTGATATCCCATATAATGTCGACACCCGGTTGATCACCCTTTCTCCATGTTCGATACAGGGCTTAAAAAAGCTGCAGAGCCGCGGGTTTACATTCATTGTGGTGACTAACCAAAGTGGGATTGCTGAAAAAAGATTTAGCCATGAAAGTGTCTGTAAAGTTGGGGTAAGGCTAAAAGTTCTTCTTGAAGAACAGGGTATTAACCTATTGGATTTCTACTATTGTCCGCATGCCGCAACCGATGATATGTTTTTATCTGCCTTCAGCTGCAAATGCAGAAAACCTAAAGCCGGTATGCTGCTTCAGGCGGCCAGTGATCATGATATTGACCTGCATTCGTCATGGATGATCGGGGATATCCTGAACGATGTGCAGGCAGGCAATGCTGCCGGTTGTAAAACTATATTGGTAGACAACGGGAACGAGACAGTCTGGAAGATGGACTGGAAGCGGGTACCGGATATGATTGTTCCTACCATAGATGCGGCGGCTCAGTTTATCATTGGTACCGATGGATAAATGGGAGGGCTGCAAAAATGTCCTGTGTATCCGCGCAGATAATATGGGTGATGTACTGATGTCCAGTCCGGCTATAGCCGCCTTAAAGGAAACATTTGGCTGCAGGATTACGCTGCTCACTTCCTCTATGGGGGCGGTTGTAGGCCCGATGATACCAGAGATCGATGAGGTTATCACTGCAGACCTTCCATGGGTAAAACTACAGGGTGATAGTGATCCTGAACTTTTGCTGCAATTGACGGCTAAGCTCCGCGAAGGACAGTTTGACGGATGCGTAATATTTACAGTTTACAGCCAGAGTAGCCTTCCGGCGGCGTTGATGGCCTTTATGTCTGGTATACCCAGGTGTTTAGCCTACTGCCGCGAGAATCCTTATCAGCTCCTTAGCAATTGGCTGCCGGATGAAGAGCCATATTCCTTCATTGTACATCAGGTTGAGAGAGATCTGGCGCTGGTTAAAAGTATCGGTGCAGGGACGGAAGATCTGTCATTGCGCATTGCTCTCAGCATAAGCGCTTCAAATGCTATGCAGAACAAGCTGGTAAATCTAAATGTGCAAATTGCTGAGGGGTTTGTCATTTTACATGCAGGCGTTAGCGAAGACAAAAGAAAGTATCCAGGGAGTTTATGGACAGAAATTGGCAAACTTATACGCGACGAGATGGGCTTAAAGCTCATACTGACAGGTTCACTGAGCGAGAGGCAGGAAATTGAGATGATCAGATCTGAAATAGGGCCAGGCGCTTATAATACCTGTGGCGATTTCAGCCTTGAGGAATTAGCCGGACTGATAAAAGCAAGTTTATCTGTAATTTCTGTAAACACAGGTACGGTACACCTTGCTGCTGCCCTTAAAAAACCTCTGGTGGTTCTCTATGCACGAACAAATCCTCAGCATATACCCTGGATGGTACCACACCGAATTTTAGACTATAGCATACCCAGCGGTGCCGCAAGCAAAAATCAGGTGATAAGTTATGTTAACGGCCAGTATTACCAGGAGGAAGTCCCCTTTCCCACACCAAGACAAGTAGTAGATGCCCTGAAGGATCTATTATTAATTACTGGAAACAAATCCCTTAACGCTGCTTTCGGGGGCAGTTAAGTTCAGGACTGCCTCTTTTACCAGTGTGTAGTCCGGATGGCGTGTCCAGTCAATGCACTGGTGCAGCTGCTCGTCCTGTGGTGCCCATCTCCAGGGTTCCCCGTCCATGCTGATCACTACAGAAGGAATTTCCAGGGCCGAGGCGATATGTGCTACGCCGGTGCAATTACATATTATACCGGCGGCCCTGCCGATGAGGACTGCCAAACTTCCAAGCGTAGTTTTGCCTGCGGCAATTACAGATCGGGTTTTCATAAAGCTGGCCACGTCCTCTACAATTGGCATTTCATCAGTTGTTCCTGTAAGTACAACAGTATAACCGCGTTCGCTGCATAAGTCGGCTAGCCCTGCAAAAAACAGGGGTGGCCATTGGCGCCAGGCTCCCCGTGAACCGGCATGTACACAGATGTACCTGCCCTTTTGCAGGCCCATATTGAGTTCCTCGAACTCTGTTATATCCTGCTGGAAGACAGGAAACTCGAGCTGGTTCCCCACAGCATACACTCCCAGGTGTTCCATAAGCGCAATATGACGTTCGGTCTCATGCCCGTAAGCGGGATATTTCAGGAATGTTGCCCTTCCGGAATTTCTATTTTTAATGGGATCAAAGCCGGCCAGGTGCCGGGCCCCAAAAGTTAACAGCAAGGGGTTTACGATTGAACCATTACCCTGCATCTGCAAAAGCAGATCAAATTCTCTCGCCCTCACGTCCAGCAGGAAATCTTCCAGTGCCTGCATATTAAAGGGCTGTTCCGGCAGGCCGGGATAACCGGGAAAGGTGATGAAATCATCAAAATAATGGCTGAACCGCGCAACAAATTGTTGTGCCCAGGGAAGCCCGATCAGTGTAATATGCAAAGATGGTTTTCCCAGTTTTAATGCTCTGACGGCTGGGATACAGCATAACAGGTCGCCGAGCTGCAATGCCCTGAATATCGCTACCTTTTGAATATTGACGTTCATCATCATAAGAAAAATACATGAAATTTAATACATCCACAGGCTCTCCAAAAGAGTGACAAAAAGGGAATGATTAACGAGGTGATTAACATTTCGGACAGGTGTGCTTTCGAACGGGAAGTATATTTAATTCTTTTCTTAAAGAATATTACAAAGCATACTATGATTACTGCAGCGCTGACTGACATGCCTGAAACTGAATTGACCTGCGCAGCCAGGAGAAAGATGAGCCAGCAAATAACGCTAAGGTAATAGTTCCAGTTGGGATGTTGTTGTATGCTTTTACGGTAAGCTGAAGGATACTTTTTGAAGAGCAGTGCATCATATATACCTTTTCTCTGCTCCCTGAGGCTGATCCCCCATGGGGCCTTTCTAACCGGATGAATAACGACAGCATCTTCGTTTTTAATGATTCGTACGCCATCGCTGATCAGGCCAAAGTGTAAGTCGCTATCCTCCCGCCAGGCCATCTTATAATGTTCATCAAAACCGCCGCGCCGAAGGAGCGCTTTTTTTGTGCATGCACAATTAGCGGTAATAAATTCTGCTTCCTCCAAATGCGACGTATTATTTGCAAAGTCCGTCCATTCCAGGGCCGGAGGAACAATTGTTTTACCCGTGTAAGCTATATATTCCTCCTGTTGATATTTGCCGGCCAGGGCGAGCAGCCAGCCTGGCTGTGGCAGGCAGTCATCATCAGTAAAGGCAATGAGTTCTGCATGGGCGGCCCGCCATCCTATATTTCTCGCAGCTGCCGGACCTCCTTTACGCGGTGCTTGTATAAACGTGAGATTCAGGCTTATTGCATGTTGCCATTCAGTAACAGAAGCGAGGGTGGCAGCATCCGGACCGTCAGCCACGATAATCACTTCAAATTCACTGTGGGGCAATTGCTGATTGCTTAACGCAGTCAGGCAGTTAATTAATAATGCTGGTCTTTCGTAGGTTGGTATGACTACTGAAATTTTCATCTGATGGAATTTTTTCTAAAATAAAAGAGCCAATCACAAGCGCGTCAAATGGCGACGACCAAAAACATTCCACTGCATCCCTGGGGCTGCACACGATAGGTTTTCCCAGGGTATTAAATGAAGTATTTACAAGTATGGGTACACCTGTGAGTTTTTTGAATTCAAGGAGCAGCTGATGGTATAGGGGGTGCTGTGTGGCACTTACAGTTTGTATCCTGGCTGTCCCGTCAATATGCTCCACTGCCGGTATGCGCTCCGCTTTATCTTTCATCACGTCATAGATGAAGAGCATAAAAGGCGAGACCGTAGCTCCCTTAAACCATTCCGGAGCATCTTCTTCCAGCACAGCAGGGGCTACAGGCCTGAAGTCCTCACGGTCTTTTACTTCATTGAGGCGGCGTTGCATGTCATCTGAAATTGGCGAGGCCAGAATAGAGCGGCTTCCAAGTGCCCTGGGGCCAAACTCCATTCTCCCCTGGAACCAACCGATAATCTTATCCGCTGCCAGCAGCGCCGCAGTTTCCGAAGCGATGTTGTCCGTTTTTCTATAAGGGGCCTTTACTTTACGCAAAAAGTCCTCGATCATATCGTCACTGTATTCCGGACCCCAATAGCAGTCGTTCATCTGGAATTCTTTGCTGCTAACAGAACGCTCCCGGCTGTCTACCCACAAGGCAGCGCCCAGCGCTGTTCCTGAATCTCCTGCAGCTGGCTGTACCCAGATATTTTTGAAAGGGCTTTTGTCGCGTATGCGTGCGTTCAGCACACAGTTCAGTGCTACGCCCCCTGCAAGGCAAAGGTTATCATATTGGGTTTCTGCGTACAGCCATTCGCAAAGCTTCAGTACGCTCTCTTCAAGCACCAGCTGCAGAGAATGTGCCAGGTCGAAATGCTGTTCAAGAAATGGCTCATTAGGGCGGCGCGCCGGGCCAAAAAGCTTCACGAAGTCTTCATCATTTATACTATAGTTGCCGCTGCTTCCAATAGTGATCATGTCACGGAACTCCCCTGCATATACGGGCTTTCCATAGGATGCCAACGCCATCACCCTGTATTCATCTGAGGAATGCAAAAAACCCAGATAAGTAGTCAGTTTCTCATACAGCAGGCCCAGTGAGTGCGGCATGTCTACCTGACCCAGGCGTTCGAGCGTATTTCCTTTTCCAATGTTATAGGTAGTAGTTGCCACTTCACCGCGGCCATCGATCGTCATTACTGCTGCCTCTGTAAAGGGCGATGGAAGATAGGCACTTGCGGCATGTGAAAGATGGTGGTCTGTAAAGTGCCATTCCCAGTCTTTGGTAGTACTTCCTGCAAACCTTTGCTGCAGATGGTGGGGATATCCGTCAACCAAATGTCCTGGTGCATTCACTACCGAGGATAAGAAGAGTTGTTCCCAGGGGTTGCGTTTGCTTGCCTGATTCACTTGTCCGGGAAAGAATGGGATAGTTGTATAAGGATCACCGATTTGACTTTCTTCAATGAGCAGCCCCGGATCAAATGAATAGGCGATGTGATCTACATCTCTCAGATGAATTCCTGCGGTAGCAAGGCAATAATCGATTGCGTGGAAAGGGAGTTCGTATGTGGAAAAAGGTATAGGTCTTTTACCATGTTTATAGTGCGTAAAGCGCTCTTCTTCGGCTGCTGCTATTAAAATACCATCCTTAACCAAACAGGCCGAGGAATCATGAAAGACTGCATTAATACCAAGTGTATACATAAGCTTATAGGGTTGCATTTGTAACATGTATCCCCTCAATTTGATTTAGAATATATGAGGTCAGGTATTAGTTTTATCTCATTAACGTGTTAATACGCAGACATAAAATATTAGGTATTTATCGTTGAAACTTTCTGCAGTACCATGAGTTATAGCTGCAATAACTTAATATGAAACAGGTATACACAGCTGCACTCTCCGCCTTTGATCAAATCGTTTACGCTACTACCCATCTTCCTGTTCATCAGCAGCAAATTTTCAAATCTTTCTGGATGGGCGGTTATGAATGTTCTGATCAGCTGAATTGTTATGGACACCGGGTTGATCTGCTCCATGAGACGCGGCATCTGGACAGGATTACGGAGGATTATCTCCAGCTGCGGAACTTTAATATTCATACTGTTCGTGAAGGGATACGCTGGAGCGCGGTAGAGCCGCGACCCTATCAGTATGACTTTAGTACTGTATGCAGGATGATACATGCGGCGAAAGAAACTGGTATCCAGCAGATCTGGGATATCTGCCACTTTGGATTTCCAGATGACCTGACTCCGCTTCATCCGCAGTTTACTCCGCGGTTTGTATCCTTGTGCAAGGCTTTTATCCGGTTCTACAGGCAAGAGGTACCAGAGGGGACAGTCATCATTACGCCTATAAATGAAGTAGGTTTTATCTCCTGGCTGGGCGGCGAAGTAGCGGGAACTTCGCCCTATGCAATTAAGATGGGATGGGAGGTTAAATACGCTTTGACAAAAGCTTATATCCAGGGCATAAAGGCGATCAAAGATGCAGATGCTGCAGCTTTAATCCTGGTTACGGAACCCCTGGTAAGCATCGTTCCTCCCCTTGATGCGACTATGGAACAGGTTGATGCTGCAATTTTACAACATGAAATACAGTATCAGGTGATGGATATGCTAATAGGGAGGATATGTCCCGAGCTCGGTGGACAGGAGGGACTAATTGATATTGTAGGATTTAATTTCTATTACAATAATCAGTGGATTGTTGGAACCGAGCAATTCCTGCCCTGGGCAAATGATGAACCTGATGAGCGATGGAGGAGTTTAACGTCGCTCCTGATAGAGGCACAACAAAGATATTATCTGCCAATGATCATAGCAGAAACCAGCCACCCGGAAGAAGACAGGCCTATTTGGGTAACTACCATCGCCAAGAGCTGCCAGGCGGCAATCGATGCCGGAGTGAATTTGTTAGGGATTTGTTTGTATCCGATCATAGACCGGCCCGACTGGGATGATCTGAGTAACTGGCACCGGTCAGGTCTTTGGGACGGAGATGCCTCCAGACCCCAAAGCAGGGAACTTTACCTGCCTTATGCCCGGGCATTGCTGAGGGCACAGACATTTATCAATAACAGGAGTCATGGCTGCGATTCCGCTGTTACAAGCAATGAAATTACTTAAATCAGGCCATTCTTTACCGCAAACTTTACCAGTTCGGCTGAGTTACGGCATTGTACTTTTTCAATTAATGAACGGCGGTGTCCCTCAACTGTCCTTTTGCTTAGAAACAACTTTTCTCCCATCTCACTGTTGGTCATGCCTTGTGAGATTAAGTCAAGCACCTCAATTTCCCTCGAATTAAATTCCAAACTGGTAGTTGCAGTATCCTGCTTCTGCAGCCCTTGCAGAGGTTTTAGAAACAATTGATGAGACAAATTAGCGCTGATATATTTACCGCCTCCGGCAATATGATTAACCGCGAAAAGTAATTCATCTGCACTAATATCCTTGGTGAGATACCCTTCTACACCGTTGTCAAATGCTTCAGTAATAATTTTATTATCCTCTACCATGGTCAGAAAAACTACGCGGACAGCAGGGTAATGATTTCTTATTTCTTTCAGCAGCTCCATTCCGGAGGTATCAGGCATATGAAAGTCGGTAATGACCATGTCGGGCAGCTCATTTTTCATCAAGTACTCCAGCACCTGCGCGCCACATACTGCTTCTGCAATAACAGAGATTTTCGGGTCAGATCCAAGTAAGAGCTTTATTCCGGAACGTACCAATTTATGGTCTTCTACGATAACAACTTTTATTAAATCCATTTTGTATATAATTAAACCTTGTTGATGTTTGGTAATAATACACACAAAAATTTACCCCCGCAACGTATATGTACGTGTTTATACTGGGGTAACTACCTTTAACTCATTCAATATTTTCTTACTTGTAGCCAGTGCCTGTGCCACTACCTGATCCATATTATAATACTTGTAGGTGGCCAGGCGCCCTACAAAATAGGTGTCCGCTTCTAAAGCGGCCAGTTGTTTGTATTGCTCGTATTTTGCAGCGTTTTCGGGTTTAGGAATAGGGTAATAGGGATCGCCGTCTGCTTTAGGAAATTCATATACAACTGATGTCCTTTCATGCTTTTGCCCGCTTAGGTATTTAAATTCTGTGATCCTGGTAAAATCGTAGTCGTTGGGATAATTGATGGTACCGGTTTCCTGAAATACTTCTTTATCATAAGTCTCAAATTTAAAGTCGATGGAGCGGTAGGGCAGCTTACCATAGCGGTAATCAAAATACTCATCAACCGGCCCGGTAAAGATCATTTTTCTATAGCTGATTTCAGACAGCACATCACGGTAATTGGTATTCAGCATGATATGAATGTTTGGGTGATCCAGCATCTTTTCGAACATTTTGGTATATCCATGCAGAGGCATAACCTGATAAGTATCAGTGAAGTATCTGTTGTCCTTATTATTCCTTGTAGGGATGCGTGCAGTTACTGAGGCGTTGAGCTCTGAGGGATCCAGGTCCCATTGTTTTTTAGTATATCCGCGGAAAAATTTTTCATAGAGCTCCCTGCCAACATTGCTGAGTACAACATCTTCAGAGCTGAGGACCGGGCTGATTTTTTCTGCTTTATCATTGAGAAAACC
>NZ_JBEVDX010000142.1:0-40489 GCF_040513095.1 Pedobacter sp.
CACCGTAGCGGACGTACAGGAAGAGCCGGTAAAACTGGTATCTCAATCTGTATCATCAATTCTAAAGAACTGGGCAAAATCCGTCAGATTGAAAGAATCATCGGTAAATCATTTACTAAGGCTGAATTGCCAACAGGATTTGATGTTTGCGAAAAACAATTGTTCTCTTTGGTTCACAAAGTTCACAATGTTGAAGTTAACGAAAGCCAGATCGATCAGTACATTCCAAGGATCATGGACGAATTTGCTGAATTGAGCAAAGAAGACGTGATCAAACGTTTCGCATCTTTAGAGTTTAATCGCTTTTTAGAATACTACAAAAATGCGCCTGACTTAAATGCAGCTGCATTGGATGAACGCGGCGAGCGCGGAGAACGTGGTGCAAGAGGTGCAAGAAACAGTGATTACACCCGTTTATTTATCAACTTAGGTTCTGTAGATGAATTTACAAGAGGTGACTTGTTATCTTTTGTGTGTAACAACGGTAAGATCAGTGGTAAAAACATTGGTAAAATCGACCTTAAAGGTGTTTATTCATTCTTTGAAGTTGAAAATGCAAGTGTAGATACTTTGTTTGCCAACTTTAACGATATCCAGTTTAACAACCGTGGTGTAAGAATCGAAAAATCTGGTGATGCACCTGAAGGTGGCGGTAGCAGAGGTGGCGAAAGAAGACCATACAGCGGTGGTGGTGAACGTAAAAGTTACGGTGGTGGCGAAAGAAAAAGCTATGGCGGCGGAAGCGGCGACAGAAGAAGTTCTGGCGGTGGTGGAAGACGTGAAGGTGCTAGCGCTGGTGGCGGTTTCAGGGACTTCTCTGGTAAACCACGTGAAGGCGGAAATGCCGGTGGAAGCGGAAGACGCGAAAGCAGCGGAAGCGGAGACAGAAGACGCAGATCTTAATACTCAGAATTCATAAAAAAAGTCCCGGATAATCATCCGGGACTTTTTTGTTTTATTTAATATCCCAATCCGGTATCATTCCCCCGTGGATCCGCGCCGGTTTCCAGTTCCCCGTCTGGTCTGACCAGAATGGCATCTACCCTGCCGATAGAACCCCGGTCCTTAAACGAATATCCTTTAGCTTCCAGGTAGCTTCTGGTAGTAGGGGCAATCGCCCCTTTTTCCACAGCGATTTCATCCGGCAACCACTGGTGGTGAAACCTTGGGGCAGTTACAGCAGCCTGCATCCCCTGTCCGAAAGCAAGCACATTCAATACGGTCTGAAATACCGAGGTGATGATCGTGGAGCCCCCGGGCGTTCCAATAACCATCAGTAACTTCCCGTCTTTTTCTATGATCGTTGGGGTCATTGAACTCAACATGCGCTTGCCTGCGTGGATAGAATTTGCTTCCCCCCCGATCAGACCGTACATATTCGGGGATCCGGGTTTCACAGAAAAGTCGTCCATCTCATTGTTAAGGATAAACCCTCCTCCTTCCACTACAACCAGTGAACCATAAGATCCATTTAAAGTAGTTGTAGCAGACACAGCATTACCTTCAGCATCAATAATGGAGTAATGTGTAGTTTGCTCACTTTCATATCCTGACAGTACGCCCGGTTTGATCTCAGTACTTGGCGTTGCCCTGGAAAAACTTAGTCCTTTAATGCGTGACTGTATATAGTTTGCATCAAGCAGCGCTGTTTGCGGTACTTTAAAGAAATCAGGGTCACCGAGATAACTTGCCCTGTCGGCATAAGCCCGGCGTTCTACCTCAACCATCAGCTGCACGGTAGAATCCTGCTGGAAACCCCATTTGGGCAAAGGATAATTGCCAACCTGTTTGAGCATAGTTAACAAAGCAATACCACCGCTTGAGGGTGGTGGCATAGAAATTATAGTATAGTCCTTGTAAGTACCTGACACCGGCTTTCTCCAGACAGACTTATATGCCTTCAGGTCTTCGGCAGTGATGATTCCCTGTGTATGTGACATCGAAGCAACTATTGCCGCTGCCACGGGTCCTTCATAGAATCCTGCACGGCCCTTATCCCTGATTAATTTTAACGTAGCTGCCAGTTGTGGCTGTTTTAACAAATCTCCTTCCTTCCATATTGCTTCCTTTACAAAGGCAACGGGATGGTTGTTATATTTTACAAAGTCGGCCTTATGCCTGTTCAGCTCAGCCGCCTGCTGTGCAGTAACAGCAAATCCTTTTTCGGCGAGATCAATAGCTGGCTGGATATCTTTTTTCCATTTCAGCTTTCCGTATTTATTGTGCGCCTTTACCATTCCGTCAACAGAGCCGGGCACGCCGGCGGCCAGTGCACCAAGTAAACTTTTACTTGTAACCGGACTGCCTTTCTCATCAAGGTACATATCACGTGATGCCTTTCCCGGAGCTGTCTCGCGGTAATCCAGGGCATCTGATTCTCCGGATTTACTTCTGTAGACCATAAAACCTCCGCCGCCGATATTCCCGGCATTGGGATAAACCACAGCCAGGGCAAACTGTACTGCAATGGCAGCATCTACGGCGTTACCGCCATCTTTCATTACAGCCACACCCACTTTGGACGCTGCAGGATGTGCACAGACTACAGCAGCGTGTTTATACTTCTGCACTTCCTGGCCAGCAGCACCCTGAAATGTACTCAGTTCAACGCAGATGATAAACACAAGAGAGGCTAAGGAGATAGTTCTGGTCATTGTCAGGATTGTTTAGGTCTTTAAAAATAACGCTTTAAAAACAGTTTCAGCAATCAGGGCAAAAAAAAATCCGAATCAAATGATCCGGATCTGGTAATAATAGGTAATAGTTAAACTTTAATTAATGCGCTGGTTTGTCTGAAATCTGAGAAGCTTTCAGATAAACTTTTCCGCCTTTTTTGTTAACGTAATATTTACGGTTTTTGCCATCAATATATACATCTGTTCCATCAGGTGCCATTTTACCTTTATATGTTTTGTCACCGACTTTTGAAGTCCCTTTAACAGCTACTTCAGCAGTTTTATGTCCAACAGTAGTTGCAGTTTTATCGATCGTCTGACCAACAGTTTTCTTTTTTTCCTGTGCTTGAGCAGATAAGGAAATGGTACCGGCAATTGCAAGGGTTAGTAAACCCGATAAAAATTTCTTGTTCATCGTTATAGATTTTAGCTATATAACAGAACAATATATTTATTGTTTTAATTTAACTGCTCCGTGAGCAGCTGCATTTCAGCAGCGGGAGCATAACTTTCATAGAGAATATGGTACACAGCCAGGCAGATGGGCATTTCTACCTTATATTTTTTATTTACATAATGCATACATTTGGCAGCATAGTATCCTTCTGCAATCATATTCATCTCCAGCTGGGCAGACTTGACAGTATATCCTTTGCCCACCATATTGCCAAAGGTACGGTTGCGGCTAAACTGAGAATAAGCAGTAACCAGTAAATCTCCCAAATAAGCAGACTCTTTGATATCTCTTGAAATCGGATGGACAGCGTCCACAAACCTTTCCATCTCCCGTACGGCATTAGAGATCAGCACTGCCTGGAAGTTATCACCATAACCGAGACCGTGGCAGATGCCACTTGCTACAGCGTATATATTCTTCAGTACTGCACCGTACTCTGTCCCAAAAATATCATCAGAAATTACCGTTTTAAGATACCTGGTATTCAACAGTTGTGAGAAATTTCTGGCTGCTGCCACATCTATCGAAGCTATGGTAAGGTAAGATAATTTTTCCAGCGCCACTTCCTCCGCATGGCAGGGACCACTGATGACAAGTATATCTTCAAGGGATACGCTGAAGTGTTCATGCATAAATTCGCCGATGATCTGGTTTTCGTCGGGCACTACGCCCTTGATTGCAGAAACGATTTTTTTTCCCTGCAACAGCTCCGGTTTTACATCTTTCAGTGTTTCCTTCAGAAAGGCGGCAGGAACATTTAAAATAATATAATCCGCGGCACTGATTACCTCAGTGATATCAGCGGAAATATTGTCTGCAGGAATATCAAGCTGTACTGCACTCAGGTATTTAGGATTATGCTTATATTTTTTCAGGTAGGCGATGGATTCGGCATCCCGCAGCCACCAGTAAATTTCTTTTTCAGTAAGGTTATCGGCGAGCATTTTTATGACAGCAGTTGCCCAGCTACCGCCACCAATCATTGCAACTTTTGGTCTCATTGTGTATAAATAAAAAATCCCGGCTCAATATTTAAGCCGGGACAAATTACTTATTTTATTTTTAAAGCGTCTTTTACTTTTTATCAGGGGAAGCAAAGAGCTGATCTTTAGTAGTTTTCTCTACTTTCATACCGTCTTTCAATTTGTTCTGAATGGCCGAATACGGACCGCTTACCACTTCAGTACCCTCCTTCAATCCTTTTTTGATCTGGATGTACTGGTCATTCTGAATACCTGTAGTTACCTCAACCTGTTTTACAGTACCGTTGGTATAAGTATAAACATATTGTTTAATCGTTTTATCATTCAGCTTTGCTTTTTGCTTATCCGCTGTAGCACCAGGATTTTTATCAGCAGCCTCATCTTTGCCGCCTTTGGTAAAGACTGACTGGATAGGAACTGAGAGACTGGTGACAGATGAACTCTCAATGTCAACTGTTGCAGACAGTCCTGGTCTGAAAGGTGAAGGAAGACCTTTAGCACCACCTTTTACACCAGAATATGAATCTGCTGCAATGCGGACTTTAACCACAAAATTAGTTACCTGATCAGTACTGGCAGTTGCTGTAGTGGTACCAACATCTTTCGATGAGCTTGCAATCTCCGTGACAACCCCTTTAAACTTTTTATCTTCGAAAGCATCCACCTCGATCACCGCACTGTCGCCTACATTCACGCGGTTGATGTCGTTCTCGTTCACATCCACGTTAACCTCCATTGATGTAAGATTGGAAATCCGCATGATCTCTGTACCGGCAAATTGTGCCGTACCCAGGATCCTGTCACCCAGTTCGACTGACAATTTTGAAATCACCCCGTCAACAGGGGCAAAAATGGTAGCTTTGGCCAGGTTGGCACTCGCCTCCTGAACATTTGCACCAGAGGTCTCCAGATTAAATTTCGCAGCAATCAGAGATTGCTTGGCACCTTCAAGTGTGGTTTTTGCCGTTACATATGCCGATTTCGCAGCATCAAATTCTGCAACAGAAATCACCTTCTTTTTGAAAAGCTCCACGTTACGTTTGTAGATCCCCTCTTCATTGGCAAAGCTGGCCTTCGACTGTTCCAGAACCTGGGCGGCAGAAGCTACACTTGCTTTTTGTGAACTGTAAGAAGCACTTGCCCTGTCGAATCCAGACCGCAGTACATCTGGTCGTACTTTGAACAACAACTGTCCCTTCTTTACGATATCGCCTTCTTTAACCAACAACTCAACCACCTCTCCAGAAACTTCGGAACTGAGTTTAACTTCCGTTTCCGGCTGCACTTTTCCGCTGGCAGTAACAGTTTCTATAATTCTCCGGCTTGCTGCTTTCTCTACAGTAACCTTCTCCATCTTTTCACCGCCAATCAAGCCTGTCATCTTTGCTACAACCAGCAGGACGATGAGCACGCCTACAGTGATGAGTATGTGTTTTAATTTCATCTGATTTTATTTTGTTTTTAGTTCTTTTATGGAGCCTTGGTTTTTCGAAAAAAATTATTGCACTGAGCGCTTAATAATTCATTTAAAAATTCGGGTTCATTATATTTATTTGTCTGGGTTTTTAATCTAAAAATTGATCTGCCGGCCTAAATAATAATCAATCACTTTGGATCTGAAAAGCAGGTCATATTTGGCTTGTATGAAGTCCGTCTCAGCCTTATTTCTGTTGGTCCTTGATGTATTATAATCCAGCGAATTGACTAAGCCTACATTGTAACGCTGTTCGATTACGTTGAAAGCATCTTTTTGTGCATTAAAGGTATTTAATGTAGAACTATAACGGCTGTCCGCTGCGCGAAGATCCGCTATTGCCTGTGCAATAACTTTGTACAAATTGTTTTTTGTCAGGTTTTCCTGCAGTTTAAAATCTTCATAGTTGATCTTTGCCCTTTTGACATTTGACCGCGCCTGAAGACCATTGAAAATCGGGATCTGTAAGCTCAGGCCTATTCCCTGGTTAAACCTTGCACCGATCTGGTCAAAGAAATGCTGGTTTTGGCTTTCTGCTGCCAGCAGGTAAGAATACGAAGATCCCAGGTTTCCACCAAATGAAAGCCTTGGTGTAAGCGCCCCCCTGGCAACAGCAATCCCTTTTTCGGCCGCCTGCCTGTTTAGAGCGGCCAGCTTTACATCAGGAAAAACTGACATTGATGAATTAAAAACATCGTTTACATTAAAAACCTTTTGGGCCATTGCAATATCCTGTACGGTTGGGGCAACTACGCTGTATTCGTTGGTCTCTGTTCTCATTTCCATCAATTGCGACAAGGTCAGGTAAGAGATCGTCAGCTGATTCTGTGCGTTGGTCACGTTCAGTTCGGCAGTAGCGGCCTGGGCTTTTGCCTGGGATACATCCGCTACCGTTTTATTTCCGGCATCCATCAATGCTTCTTCTCTTTCCTGTGTCTGCTGCGCTACCAATAACTGTTCCTTCGAGGCTTTTAGCAGCTCCACATTAAATACCACCTGAAAATAGGAGGTTACAACCTGGAGGATCAGATCATTCTTGACTTTATCGAGGTTACTGTTGCCCGCATCCAGCAGGATCTTGTTCTGACGGATCTGGTTGATCTTGGATAAACCACCAAAAACATCTACCGAAGCACTCAAAGTACCGCTTCCCTGGTAAAACTTCTGGTTTACTACCTGGAAAGTTGTACTGTTCAAACCACGTCCAAAGCTCAGGTTATTATCAGCATTGGCATTTAGTGAAGGATACAATGCTGCTTTCGACTGCTGCAGGTCAACCGCTGCGGAGGAAACATTCAGCACCGCACGTTTAATATTCAGGTTATTTTGCAGCATTCTTTCAATGGCCTGCTGTATGGTTAATGTTTCTTGTGCCTGCGCAGACAATGAGAACCCCAGACTAAGGAGCCCAATGGCAGCCAGGCATGTTAATTTCGACAACAGACTATTGTTAGTAAACATTTTCATAATTCTAATTTCACAATATTAAGATAAACAACTCATTCAGTTTTGTAATTTTCCCAGTACAAGCACCTATTATTTCTTACATTTGGTGATGTATCTGGTTAAATCCCCTCTTTTATTAAAATGGTTTTACCCATCCTTAGTCTGGAACAAAAGCCGCAACGAAAAAGTCATTTATTTAACCTTTGACGATGGACCCATACCTGTTGTTACAGACTTTGTTTTAAATACTTTAAAAAGTTTCAATTGCAAGGCAACTTTCTTTTGCATCGGTGACAATATCACTAAACATCCCGAAATATTTGAACGCCTGAAACAGGACGGACACGCCATTGGGAACCATACTTTTAATCATTTAAAAGGCTGGAAGACAGCGGACAAACAGTACATTGAAAATTTTCAGCAATGTCAGCAACTCACCGGTTCAGACCTTTTCAGACCTCCTTACGGAAGAATCAAAAAGTCACAGATCTCCTATCTTAAAACGATAAATCCTGAGCTAAGGATCATCATGTGGGATGTTTTAAGCGGAGATTTTGACCAGCAGCTCTCCCCTGAAAAATGTTACGAGAACGTCATCGGTAATGCGGGCAACGGCTCCATCATTGTTTTTCATGACAGTCTCAAAGCATTCGACAGGCTCCGCGTTGCTTTACCCGCTGCGCTGGCATATTTTGTTAAACAGGGCTATCAGTTCCATACTTTATAATTTCCGCAGCTGGCACGAAGTTCAGGCCAGAAATCCCAGATCTTCAAAAACACTGTTCTGCAACACTTTAAATCGAAAATCATCACTACAGCTGTCCGTTTATGAACGGATTCGTCCGGTAACGGACAGCCAAATCTGCGCAGACGTGTTAGAGCTCCCAAGCGGCTTTTATTTAGAACATATATAAATAATATAATGATATCAATATGATGCCCTTAGCCTGTTTTTTTTTGTAAATTCGCTAGAAATTTAATCTAATATATTACCTTTTAACACATATTATCAATGGCTTTTGATATTGAAATGATCAAAAAGGTGTATGCAAACTTTGGCCCCCGCGTTGAGGCGGCACGTAAACTAGTAGGCAGACCTTTAACACTCTCAGAAAAAATCTTATATACCCACCTTTGGGACGAAAACACGAATACCTCGTATGTTAGGGGAACGGACTATGTAGATTTTGCACCTGACCGTGTAGCAATGCAGGATGCAACAGCTCAAATGGCTTTGTTGCAGTTCATGCAGGCTGGAAGGCCTAAAGTTGCCGTACCTTCAACAGTACATTGTGATCACCTGATCACTGCAAAATTTGGTGCAGAAATAGACTTACCGGCGGCAAATACAGAAAGTAAAGAAGTATTTGATTTCCTTGCTTCGGTATCAAACAAATACGGTATTGGTTTCTGGAAACCAGGAGCTGGTATTATCCACCAGGTAGTTTTGGAAAACTATGCTTTTCCGGGCGGAATGATGATCGGTACCGACTCTCACACTGTAAACGCAGGTGGTTTAGGTATGGTTGCAATTGGTGTTGGTGGTGCTGATGCCTGCGATGTAATGGCAGGATTACCATGGGAGCTTAAATTCCCTAAATTAATCGGAGTAAAGCTAACCGGAAAATTAAACGGCTGGGCTTCTCCAAAAGATGTGATCTTAAAAGTAGCAGGTATCCTGACTGTAAAAGGCGGTACCGGAGCTATTGTTGAATATTTTGGCGAAGGTGCTACAAGCATGAGCTGTACCGGTAAAGGAACCATCTGTAACATGGGTGCTGAAATTGGTGCAACTACTTCTACATTTGGATATGACGAAAGCATGGAACGTTATTTACGTGCAACAGACAGAGCTGATGTAGCTGACGCTGCCAATGCTGTAAGAGAACACCTTACAGGAGATGCTGAAGTATATGCTGAGCCTGATAAATTCTTCGACCAGTTAATCGAAATTGACCTGTCAACCCTTGAGCCTTACCTGAATGGTCCATTTACCCCGGATCTGGCTACTCCAATCTCCAAAATGAAAGAAGTTGCAGCAGCAAACGGATGGCCAATGAAAATTGATGTGGGACTGATCGGTTCTTGTACAAACTCTTCTTACGAGGATATTTCAAGAGCAGTAAGTGTTGCAAAACAAGTTGCTTCAAAAGGACTTACAGCTAAAGCTGAATACTGTATCAATCCGGGATCGGAACGTGTACGTTACACCATTGCACGTGACGGCTTCTTAGATGTATTTAACCAGATCGGTGCAAAAGTATTTACCAATGCATGCGGACCTTGTATCGGAATGTGGGACAGGGTTGGTGCGGAGAAACAAGAGAAAAACACAATTGTTCACTCTTTCAACCGTAACTTCGCCAAACGTGCCGATGGTAATCCTAATACCTTTGCTTTTGTAGGTTCGCCTGAACTTGTAACTGCTCTGGCTATTGCGGGTGATTTAAGCTTCAATCCATTAACAGATACTTTAACGAATGCAAGCGGCGAGCAGGTAATGCTTGACGAGCCTACGGGAGATGAACTGCCAACAAGAGGATTTGATGTAGATGATGATGGTTATCAGGAGCCAGCTGCTGATGGTAGTGGCGTACAGGTACTGGTATCACCAGTTTCCAGCAGGCTGCAGTTGCTTGATCCTTTTACCCCATGGGAAGGCACAGATCTTAAAGGACTGAGGTTGCTGATCAAAGCTAAAGGCAAATGTACAACTGACCATATCTCTATGGCTGGTCCATGGTTAAAATTCCGTGGTCACCTGGATAACATCTCCAATAACATGCTGATCGGTGCTGTCAATTTCTTCAATGACAAAACTGATGATGTTAAAAACCTGCTGACTGAAGAGTACGGACCTGTTCCTGCTACTCAGCGCGCTTACAAAGCTGCTGGTATCGGAACTATAGTTGTCGGCGACGAAAACTATGGTGAAGGCTCATCACGTGAGCACGCAGCAATGGAGCCTCGTCACCTTGGCGTTCGTGCTGTACTGGTAAAATCATTTGCACGTATCCACGAAACAAACCTTAAAAAACAAGGTATGCTTGGATTGACATTTGCAAACAAAGAAGACTATGAGAAAATTCGTGAAGACGATGCAATTGATATCGTTGGCTTAACTACTTTCGCACCAAATGTACCATTAACACTTGTGTTAAACCATACTGATGGTACTAAGGAAGAATTCCCGGTTAACCATAGTTACAATGCACAACAAATCGAATGGTTTAAAGCAGGTGGTGCTTTAAACATCATCCGCAGACAAGTAGTAGCATAATTGCTGCTAACAGTATACTCAAAAGCTCCCGCATCAAACGGGAGCTTTTTTTATGCCTTTAAAAACTCCTGCCACCAGTAGCCGGATGCTTTAATCGTCCGCTTCTGCGTCTTGAAATCATTGTGCACCAGCCCAAATCTTGCATTGTATCCTTCGGCCCATTCAAAGTTGTCCATCAGTGTCCAGGCCATATATCCGGTGATATTCATCCCATCCTGCTTTGCTCTCAGCAATGCTGCCAGATAAAGTTTAAAGTATTCTATACGCTCCGCATCATCTACCTTTCCGTCAACCAGTTTATCATGATACGCTGCCCCACCTTCAGTGATCATCAGGCTTTTAATTTTAGGATAGGAAGCGAACTGTTTAATGATATTATAAAAACTGTCAGCATTCACCTCCCAGCCCATTGCGGTATGTGGTTTCTGTCGGCTTTTTGCTTTTACCTCCCAGGCCTGAAGCGTTGGGATGAAAGCATTGTACCTGATGGTTAGCGGAAAGTAGTTCTGTATGCCAATAAAATCAAAATCGAAGGTTAAACGTTCGGTATGTCTCCAGGTAGAATGTGAAATTGAAAACTTTTCCATCACTTCCCAATCCTCACCCGGATAGCCCATCCCGAGGGCAGGCTCTATAAATAACCTGTTCATCAGGCAGTCTACCCGCGAAGCGGCCAGTATATCACTTTCGCTCTGCGTGTGTGGAATGATCTCTGCGCAGGAGTATGTAGTGCCGATATTGGCGCCCGATACTTCAGCCCGTAAAATTCTTCCGCCGTCCGCCTGAGCGATAGCCGTATGGTGTACCGCAGAAAAAAAGTTGGTGAGCCCGGTTTTACCGGGTGCATGTATACCCAGCATATATCCCAGCGAGGTAAATCCAAAAGGCTCATTGAGCACCATCCAGTTTTTCACCTTATCGCCATAGGTTTTGGCACACAGGGATACAAAAGCATTAAATGCTGTATTGATACCAAAGGCGGTCCAGCCCCCCTCCTGTTCCAGCGCTTCAGGTAAATCCCAGTGGTAGAGTGTTACATAGGGAACAAGCCCCTGTTCCAGGCATTCATCGATCACATTGTGATAAAACCGGATGCCTTCTTCATTCACCAGCCCTTCACCATCAGGCAGAACCCGCGGCCAGGAGATGGAAAACCTGAATACCGAGAAGCCCAGCAGTTTCACCAATGCGATATCTTCATTATAGCGGTGATAGAAATCACAGGCCATCGCCAGCTGATGCCCTTTTTTGATTTTGCCTGAGCGTTTGGAAAAGGTATCCCATATAGACGGCCCTTTCCCATACATATCTGAGGCGCCCTCAATCTGTGCGGCAGCAGTAGCTACTCCCCAGGAAAAATCATTACCAAAATCGGATGCTTTGATCATATATTTATGCTATAGAAGCTAATATGAGAATTTAGTATTAACTCGCTGTTAAGGGTTAACGATAACTCAGATCAGTTCTTCAGGATTAAAACTCAGCCCTATTTCCTTTAATAACAACGCAGCGTTAAATGTTTTGCAGGCGCCATGTTTTAGCCGATAATCAAAGTTCATTTCACCCGCTGAAAGCTGTATGTCAAAATGATAATTTCTCAGTACATCAGGATATTTATCTGTCATTTCTGACAATTGAAGGTCATGTGTAGCAAATAATGTTGGTGTCTTTTCTTTGATCATCTGCTGTATGAAAACTTTCGATCCGAGGTATTTATCCTTACTGTTTGTTCCCCTAAGCATTTCATCGATCAGCACAAGAGGATGACCAAGCATCTTTACCCCCTCAAGAATCATCTTTAGGCGGTTCAGCTCCGCTTTGAAGGTAGACGTCTGGTCATTCAGCGAGTCCTTAATACGCATGTAAGTAAGAATTTCGAACACAGAGGTTTTCATTGATCCGGCACAGACAGGTGCGCCTGCAAATGCCAGTACCATATTGATGCCCACTGTACGCAGAAAAGTGCTTTTACCGGCCATATTTGAACCTGTAACAATATCTGCAGTAGCTACTTTTCCAAACTCGTAGTTGTTCACTACCCGCTTTTCATCCCTGATCAGCGGATGGCCTAGAGCCGAAGCTTCGAAATAAAAACTTTCTGAAAAAGTCGGATTTACCCATCCTGGCTCATTATGCGAGAGTGTTGCAAAGGAGATCAGTTCTTCAAGCTGGCTGATCGCCTGCAGGGCTGCCAGCAGCTGGTCTGCCCAGGCCATGTACCATTTCCCCATTCTGACAGACTGCCTGAGATTCCAGAGCAATAAACCATTGAGTACAGGTCCAAGAAACATATTCAGCCCGGCATCAAAAGCATTTACAATCCGGCCCAGTGCTTTTATTTGTTGGCTCAATTGTAATTTCCTATGATCGCCAGTAAAGAATCTTTGGATATAGTTGCTTTTCCATTGTACTTCCTCTGTCCATTTTACTGTGCCTGATATTGCACTGAGCAAAAGTGCAGCACCACTGAAGGCCCCGCTAAGCGCAGCGATTTTTTTTCCGTAGTAAGCCAGCAGGCACCAGTTGAATAATGTATATAAAGCCAGAAAAGACCAGCATACTCCTCCATAGAAATATCCGACAACCAAAAATGCGATGGAAATAAATGGAACGGCAGTTGCATAAGCCCTTAATGAAGGGCTTTGCGTGAACGTTATGTCTTCGGCCATCTCATTGCTCATTTTATACTTGATCACTTCCAGCTGCTCGGGTTTATGGCTTTGCAGGCCCGCCCTGAAATGAAATGTCTTCATGATATTTTCCTTGAGCTCTGCAATAGCCTGCTGCCGTTCTATCAGATCATCAGTATGTACCGGACTGCCCAGGCTGGCTGCAAGTAACTGCATACCCTGGATGGTATTGGATCGGTTGACCAGTGCATACAGTGAAGAAGGGCCATAAATATCCAGATCTGAGCTGTAGGGATGGGATTCATCTGCGAAGGCGCTGCCATCGCTATATTTATGCTTTCCCCTGCTGATCAGGTCCACTTCATTCTGAAAAACAAAAAGCAGTTTTTCTGTATAATGCAGCTTTTCCTGCACTTTTACCTGCCGCTTTAACAAAACCATAAAACCTAATATGGGAAGTACAGCTACAACGCCAGCAATCCAGTGGTACCCAAAGTTGATGATGATAATGACCAGGAGAACTTCTGCCAGGAACATGGCCAGTCGCGCATAAGATATTTTATTCAGCTTCTTTTTTAACATGCTGATCGCCGAAGCCTGAATTTCTACGTTATTTTGATAGTCCTTTAAAATACTATCTTTTGATTTTACCATATCTTTGGAAATGTTCTCTTAAAATTTTTGCAGGCACATGCCTGTAATGCACCGGAGCCTGTTAAGCAAATATATACAAATGACACTAACGCAGGTAAAACAGATCGTAAAGTAGCAGAGCATACTGACAATAACAAAAACTAACAATGAAAATTACGTTACTCGTAGTCGGGAAAACTGAAGACAAATACCTGATCGAAGGTATTGAGAAGTACCTCAACCGGCTAAAACATTATATAGGTTTCAACATTCTGGTTATCCCTGATGTAAAAAACACAAAGAACCTGACAGAAGCACAGCAGAAGTCAAAGGAGGCCGAACTGATCCTGAAACAGATTAATAACCTGGATACAGTCATCCTGATGGATGAGAAAGGAAAGAAATATACATCAGTGCAATTTTCAGACTATCTAAACAAACAGATGATCGGAAGTGTTCAGCAACTGACGTTTGTGATTGGCGGGCCCTATGGTTTCGATGAGAGTGTTTACAAAAGGGCAAACGGGAGCATATCCCTATCAGATATGACTTTCTCACACCAGATGGTGCGGTTATTTTTTGTAGAGCAGCTGTACCGTGCCTTCAGTATCTTAAAAGGGGAGCCTTATCATCACCAGTAACATTCCATATTTATGGAATATATTAATTTATGCATCATATTATCAGAAAGGAACACCTATGGAATCACCAGGTTTAAAGAAACGGGCATATAAGTTCAGGAGTAAGCGGCCGGGAGAAAAGTGGAGCTTTACCATTGCGATCGTAATCTCCATCATCGCTTTCTTACTTATTTGGTTTTATCTCTAAAACCATCAGACACAAAAAAGCCGGATGAATGTTCATCCGGCTTTCTGAAATATTGAAAAACTAAACGCCCTTTTTGCTGGTCATGCTTGCCTTTTTAGCTGGCTGAGCAGTTTTGCTCGGTGCTTTGGCATTCGAAGGTTTAGGCGTAGCCTTAACTTTCTTCTCTGCTTTTTCCTCCACTTTAGTACCATCGGCAGCAACTTCTGCTCCAGGTGTTTCTTCAGTGAACAAAGGAAGTTCCTTTAACAAATGGAACCAGGTAACAATCTTCTTCATGTCTGAAGTATAAACTTTTTCCTGGTCATGCGCAGGGGCAACGTCAAGAAACAATTTTTTCAATACTGCAGGGTCAGCTTTTGCATCAGGAACGTCACCTTCCACAGCAGCAAGATTTGCTAAAACATCTACAAGTTTCAGGTCCTCATCTTCACCATAAATGGTAATATCTTCCAATGAAGCCAGTTTAGTGTTAGAGATGCTGGTTACGATTTTTACTTTCTGAGCATCTAAGCTCTCCAGTACGTACCCTGCTTTATTTTGTCCTACAAGTTTAAATAAACCTGGTCTGCCGGATACGGCTACAATTCCTCTTAAATTCATATGATTAATCTGCTAACACTTCAATACTCAAAATTCTGTCTCCTTGTTTGATATCATCAACAATGTCAACGTTTTCAACCACTTTACCGAATACAGTATGGTTTCTGTCCAAATGTGCAGTATTGGTTCTGCTGTGGCAAATAAAGAATTGTGATCCACCGGTATTTCTTCCGGCGTGAGCCATAGATAATACACCACGGTCATGGTACTGGTTCTCGCCAGTCAGCTCGCAATCAATTTTATAACCCGGCCCGCCTGTACCGGCAAGATGTGCTTTAGCAGGATCTTTAGAGTTTGGACATCCGCCCTGGATCATGAAATTAGGGATCACACGGTGGAAAGAGATACCGTCGTAGAATCCTTCACCAGCCAATTTCTTGAAATTTGCAACAGTATTAGGTGCATCATTATCATAAAACTCGACAGTCATGTCGCCTTTTTCAGTTTTTATTATTGCTTTACTCATGTTCTTTTTTTTCTAACTGACAAATTTAGTAAATTGTAACGACTAGATGAACTAAATTCGTAATTGAATGCCTATTGTCATTTCCCAGCCCAAATGAAACGAAGCCTCCTCACCCTCATATTGTTAGTATTTACCCTGGCAGTCAAAGCTTCTTCTCTCCTGATCAATATGGATGAAGATCAAAAAAACCATCTCAAAGCCTACGGAATAGCCTACTGGAGTATCAAGCAAAATGCAGAAGTAAGCTGGCTGCTCAATTACAAAGGCGGCAGTTTCCTTATTAAGTACAGCAAGGCCGTTGAGGATGAATGTAAAGTCCGCGGAGTCTCCTATACTGTTCTGGCAGACGGAAAGGTAACCGCGATCCTGAATGAGATCAGTGATCCAGAAGTGAACATGGAAATCGTTAAGCTGGAAAAAGCCCCGAAAATTGCTGTTTACTCTCCAAAAAGCAAACTGCCCTGGGACGATGCCGTAACACTTGTGCTCACCTATGCAGAGATCCCTTACGATATTGTCTATGACGACGAGGTATTAAAAGATAAACTAAGCGGATACGACTGGCTCCATCTGCACCACGAAGACTTTACTGGTCAGTATGGCCGTTTCTGGAGCAACTTCAGAACAGCAACCTGGTACAGGGAGGATGTAAAAACACAGGAAGCTACGGCAAAAAGAAATGGTTTTGCCAAAGTCTCTGAGATGAAGCTGGCTGTGGCAAAGAGAATGAAAGAGTTCTGTGTTGGCGGCGGTTTCCTTTTTGCGATGTGTTCTGCTACTGACAGTTTTGATATAGCCCTGAGTGCAGAGGGGGTAGATATCTGTGCAAGCATGTATGATGGAGATGCTGAGGATCCCAATGCACAGTCAAAATTAAACTTTGACAAGACCTTTGCATTCAAGGATTTCAGACTGGACCAGAACCCCGGCAGCTACGAGTTCTCGGATATCGATGCCACCCAGACCAGGATCTTAACGCAACAAAACGACTACTTTACTTTATTTGAGTTTTCTGCCAAGTCCGATCTTGTGCCTACCATGCTTACTCAAAACCATACACGGGTAATCAAAGGCTTTATGGGTCAAACCACGGCTTTCAGAAAGCGCCTGCTAAAACCCAGCATCACCGTTCTCGGAGAAAACAAAGGAGCACTTGAAGTGCGTTACCTGCATGGAGAGATTGGCAAAGGGCAGTTTACCTTTTATGGTGGCCATGATCCCGAAGATTATCAGCATGCGGTGGGCGATCCGCCTACCGACTTAAACCTGCACCCCAACTCTGCCGGATACCGCCTAATCTTAAATAATGTCCTGTTTCCCGCGGCAAAGAAAAAACCACAAAAAACCTGATCTTCTTAATCGTAAAAATTCCAGTTCACACCAATTTTAAACATTTTATCAGGCATAGGGTATCTGTATACCGTGTAGTATCCCTGTGATCCTATCCCCTGGTTGGCATATTCATATTTTAAGAAGATATTCGCTTTTCTTAAGCTGGCCCTTATCCAGAAATCAACAACTGGCACAGTGGGTAACTTTACTTCCTTTCCGATATAAAACTGACTTACTGCAGGATTATAAGAGTAATTTGCATATTTGGTGTTATAGCGTACATCCACCCCAATATTTGTTTTTAGCACCTTGAAGACTGTCTGGTCTAGATAAAAACTGTTGAAGGTGTAGAATTCCGGGGTAGGCATCACCGATTGGTTGCTGGTTTTCTGATAGACGATATAGCTGTCCAGGTTAAACTTACCAAAAGTCAGTTTTTTACCTATTGTAATCTTGAGCAGGTTAACAGACCCGTTTTCCTGCATAGGCGTAATTGCGGTAGAATCCACCTCTGGTTCAAGCTGTTTAAAGTATAAGTAACCAGTGATACGTGTATACTCTGCTCCGGCATCCAGTCTTAGCTTGTCATTGATATATTTAAAAGAGAAATTTGCTGTTTTAGTGCGGTCAAAGTTGTTCAGCCAGTTGTAATGGTTTCCGTAATATCTGTCGTAAATCTCGGCGGGCGACTGGTTCTGCAGGTAAGCACCCAGAACAATCCTTCCCACGTTATTACTTACCAGCACATTACTTTTTGCCTCATACAGGAAATCACCAGCCTGTTTGCCCTGAAATATCTGCTGAACATCAAAGTTTAGATCTACGCGGTTACTGAACCTGTATCCTGCAGAACCCAGAAGGGTTACATTCTGAAATGCCTTCGTATGCTCGTAGAAATTAGTTTTATCCGAACGCCCTACCACCTGTTCGTAGTTATAGTAATCGTGCCTGATACCTGCATCAACCTTCAGCTCATTTTTGATAAGCGACGCTGATTTTCCCCTGAGGAAGAAACTATAGACAAACTCGTTTTGGATGTGCTGCAGAGAAGTACTGTCATTGGTAAACGTCAGGTCCTGCTGGCCCGGCGGAAGGATTGTATTTTCCAGTGAATTGTAGGAAGTTTTCTGAAAAGCATAAGTGTCTTTGTCGTACCTCAGGCTGTAAGTTACCTTGTTCGTTGGCAATACCTTTTTCGTGATCTCCTGATCCAGGGTATCTATACGGCCTACAAAATAGGATTGTTTGATTAAAAATGTATTCTTACGGTAGATCTGTCTGGCACCTGTTAATCTGATATCCTGTGCAGCCCTGTCAATCGTTGCGCTGCTTTTGAAAATTGTATCGTTGGTGATCCCTCCGTTTTCATACGCCTTCAGCGTATTGAAAATAGCATTGGCAAATAAAGTGTACCGTTTACTTGGTGATGTATACCAGGTAAACAACGTACCATTCAGCACATCCCCGCGCTGGCGCGTGTAGGCTCCGTTTGCGCCGATCCTGTTATAACTTGCACCAATGTTCCAGTTCTTTTTGATATTCTGGGAGTGCAGTACCCTGAAAATCTGTTCTGCATCTCCACTGTACTGCCCTGCATAATATAAATTGGTAAAAGGTGTACGTGCCTGATAGTATACAATATCATCATGCCCTTTAGCGTACCAGTCGAGCGAGTGGAAGCCCGGGTCAAAACCAATTCTTTTGGAAGGTTCATAAAATAATGCCTGTGCCGCCAGACCAATGTTTCCCGTGTTCACCGTTGGTCTTCTGGGCTGTACGATGGGACTAAAATTCTGCATCCCGCGCAAACTGGTATCGAGCGCGAGTGTCTGGATACTGTCTTTGGTCAGTTTAAGGGTTGTATAGCGGACAAACCTGGAAGTAAAAACTACGGAGTCCTTACTGTTCTCCAGTTTATTTCTCAAAGAGTCCAATTCCTTATTTTCATTCACTGTTGTCTTCAGATCCTGGGCAATAACCTGCTGTATCCCGAATGAGAGGCAGATGAAGAAAAATAAAACAATTGTTTTATACATTATAGCTGAGCAATTAACTGGCTTAAAATTTTTGTCATTTTAGGTTCGGCAAGTCTGGCTGTAGCCAGTATTTCTTCTAAACTCACGGGCTGCAGCACTTCCGGGAATCCTTCATCAGTCAGTACCGATATGGCAAAAACAGGAATCGCCATATGGTTTGCTACAATTACTTCCGGTACGGTACTCATGCCAACAGCGTCCCCACCGATGATCCGTAAATATTTATACTCCGCCTTTGTTTCCAGATTAGGACCAGTCACAGCCACATACACTCCCTGGTGGCAAGTTATTCCTTCTTTGGCAGCGATGTTAAGGGCTTTTTGAATGAGCCCCTTGTGGTAAGGCTGACTCATATCCGGAAACCTCGGTCCCATATCAGGATCATTGCTGCCGCGGAGCGGACTTTCTGGCTGCAGGTTGATATGATCATTGATTACCATCAGATCACCCTTTTTATAGTCGGAATTCAAAGAGCCCGACGCATTGGAGACAAACAAATATTGTATGCCCAGAGCTTTCATCACCCTGATAGGGAAAGTGATCTGCTGCATGGAATAACCTTCATAGTAATGAAGACGGCCCTGCATTGCTACTACCTTCCTGCCTTTGAGTGTACCAAAAATCAGCTTTCCGGAATGAAACTCAAGTGTTGAGATCGGGAAATTAGGAATATTGGAATACATGAGGCTAAATTCAACCTCAATTTCAGTCACTAAACCGCCCAGCCCAGTTCCCAGTACAATCCCTATTTCCGGCTGGAAACTATTGTTCTTTTTCTTTATATAATCGACGGTTTCGCGCAGTATCTGAAACATAGTTTAATATCTTTTGGTTAAAAGCCCGAGCATGATTTTTGTCAATACATACTTTCACAGGCAGGTAAAATACGGGCAAATCTAACAGTAATTCTTTGAATGTAACATCAAATAAACGTTGGGCATCCTTTTCTGTTGTGACGATGATCTTTTCTTTTGCAGGATGCTGTGAAAATGCCTCAACCAATTTACTCAAATTCTGATAGCTATAGGAATGGTGGTCCGGATAATCATGGTGCACAATGTCAGCTGTATAGCAGTATAGTTTATCCAGTAAAGGTTTTGGATTGGCAATCCCCGTTAGTAAAAACACCGTTTTATCTTTAAGATTATCCAGGCTGACCGTTTCTTTTCTGATCAGCCCGGTCAGCTCCCCGTAACTCAGCGCAGAGAAGAAAAGTTTCCCTGCTGCTTCAGCACTAAACTTCTCTTCACATCCTGCTTTTTGTTGAGCGCCTAAGTGTTCAGGAGCCTTCGTCACCAGCAGAAGATCTGCCCGGCGGTATCCCCAGAAGGGCTCACGCATATTGCCAGCAGGCAAAACAAACTGTGGCTGCAGCAGCTTCCGGAATTCGAACAGCAAAATACTAAAGCCCGGGTTTACCCGCCTGTGCTGAAAAGCATCATCCAGAATAATCAGGTCATGCTGGCCCTTCAGCTTTTCTATACCATATACACGATCCTCACAGACTGCCACGGTTACTTCAGGAAATTTATGATAAAACTGAAGCGGCTCATCCCCTACAGTTTTCGCTGTTGCCTGATCATCTGCATATAAAAAACCCTTAGTTTCACGGCCATAACCACGGCTTAGAATCGCTATTTTATAAGTTCCCAGTAAATTTACCAGGTACTCTGTTACAGGGCTTTTCCCTGATCCCCCCAGCACAAGATTACCCACGCAGATGACAGGTATATCAAACCTTCTGGATTTCAAAAACCCCCTGTCATAGAGCATGTTTCTCAGTATAATGACTATACCGTATAACAGAGAAAAGGGCAGCAATAGTAATCGAAGGTATTTTATCATGCTTTAGCTTCAAAAATAAGAAATAATTATGCAACAGGCCTATCCTGCTAAATTTATCCATTAATAAGCAAATATTGTCATATCCACAGCCCTTATCACTGGTAATAAAATAAAAAACTACCTTTGCAAAAAAAAATTATACCATGCTCAAAGGATTTTTTAATGTACCAATACCGGTAAATGAACCCATCTTTGGTTATGCTCCCGGAAGTAAAGAACGTGAGCTGCTCGCAGCTGCTTTAACAGAAGCACGTTCAAAAGAAGGCAATATCCCAATGTATATCGGGGGAAAGCCTGTTCACACGGATACAAAAGGAAAAGTTACCCCACCGCACGATCACCAGCATATTCTAGCACATTACAGTATAGGTAACAAAACACACGTACAGCAGGCAATTGATGCCGCGCTTGCAGCAAAAGCAAAATGGGAAAACCTGGCCTGGGAACAACGAGCCTCGATCTTCCTTAAAATCGCAGACCTTATTTCAGGCCCATACCGTTACAAGCTGAATGCAGCAACTATGCTCGGACAATCAAAAAATGCTTACCAGGCAGAGATTGATGCCGTTTGTGAACTGGCAGATTTTTTACGTTTCAACGTAGATTATATGGCCCAGATCTATCAGCAGCAACCTCCCGTTTCACCAAAAGGTGTATGGAACAGGGTAGAACAGCGCCCGCTGGAAGGCTTTGTATTTGCTTTAACCCCGTTCAATTTCACTGCTATAGCGGCAAACCTGCCAGCTTCGGCGGCCCTGATGGGCAATGTTGTTGTATGGAAACCTGCGGATACGCAAATCTATGCTGCTAACCTGCTAATGGAGATCTTCATTGAAGCCGGACTACCTGAAGGAGTGATCAACCTGATCTACGCAGACGGACCTGAGGCCGGAGATGTAATCTTCAACAGCCCTGATTTTGCCGGCATCCACTTTACAGGTTCTACTGCTGTATTCCAGAACATTTGGAGAACAATCGGTACCAATATCCACAAATACAAAACCTACCCGCGTATCGTTGGCGAAACCGGTGGTAAGGATTTTATCCTTGTTCATGGTTCGGCAGACGCAGAAGTATCAAGCACAGCAATTATTCGTGGTGCTTTTGAGTACCAGGGACAAAAATGCTCTGCTGCATCGAGGGTTTACATTGCCAAAAGCCTGTGGCCGGAGATCAAAAAACTGATGCTTCGTGATCTTGCAACCTTCAAAATGGGTGGCACAGAAGATTTCGGTAATTTCATCAATGCAGTGATCGATGAGCGTTCATTTGATAAACTTTCAAAATACATCGATCAGGCAAAAGCCGATGCAGGTGTAGAGATCATTGCCGGCGGAAACTATGATAAATCAAAAGGTTATTTCATAGAACCTACAGTTCTGGTAGTGGAAGATGCAAAGTATACTACCATGTGTGAGGAGCTCTTCGGACCGGTCCTGACCGTATTTGTTTATGACGACAATAAATTCGAAGAGATTTTAGAAGTAATTGATACTACCTCTATCTACGCATTGACCGGCGCAGTAATTGCACAGGACCGCTATGCGATAGAACAGGCTACCATCGCCCTGCGCAACGCCGCTGGAAACTTCTATATCAATGATAAATGTACAGGTGCCGTAGTAGGTCAGCAGCCATTTGGTGGTGCCCGCGGTTCAGGTACCAATGATAAAGCTGGTTCAATGATCAATTTACTGCGCTGGGTATCTCCGCGCACCATTAAAGAATCATTTGATCCGCCAAAAGACTACCGTTATCCGTTTTTAGGATAAACATATCTGATTACAATCAGGGATGCCCAAAAGGCATCCCTTTTTTGATGAAACGGTTGTCACCTCCTGGTTCATCCCCATTTCTGGGGATTTCAGATCAAGGCATTTTACCGCAACTTTGCAGGATAATTTAACCACAAAGGCTGCTCAGTCATTTATGGATTGAACAGTCTTCCTATATCCTGAAACCGCGATGGAACTCAAATCAAATCTTAGCCAGCGGGGCCGTCTGGCTGGCATCAAAGCTCATATTCCTGTCGCTGCTATTATCGTAGCTTCGCTGGGTTACTTTGTAGACATTTACGATTTGCTGCTCTTTAGCATTGTGCGTGTACCCAGTCTAAAATCATTAGGGCTAAATCCTCAGCAGGTAACCTCATCTGGCATCTTTTTACTGAACATACAAATGACAGGCCTGATGGCCGGTGGTCTTTTCTGGGGTATTGTGGGCGACAAAAAAGGGCGCTTGACGGTACTCTTCGGATCTATCTGCCTGTATTCAATAGCCAACATTGCAAACGGGTTTGTACATACTGTGGAAAGTTATGCCTTTTGGCGTTTTATTGCAGGCTTTGGCCTCGCTGGCGAACTCGGTGCGGGGATTACCCTGGTGGCAGAACTGATGCCCAAAGAAAAACGCGGATACGCAACCAGTCTGGTGGCGGGAATAGGTACCATTGGCGCAGTCGCGGCCTTTTATACTGCTAATATTTTCGATTGGAGAACCTCTTTCTTTGTTGGCGGTGGTTTGGGCCTTACCTTATTGATATTGAGAATTGGAGTCTCTGAGTCAATCATTTTTAACCTCGCAAAAAAAGAAAACGTGGCGAGGGGTAACTTTTTGATGCTGTTTAAGCATAAAAAAATACTGTTTAAGTACCTGAGGTGTATTGTAATCGGACTGCCCATCTGGTATATTGCCGGAATATTAATTACCCTTTCGCCTGAATTTGGAAAAGCGCTTGGCGTAAAGGGGACAGTCAATGCCGGGGTGGCTGTCGCCTGTTGTTATGGATCTTCAGTAATCAGTGATGTATTCAGCGCCTTATTCAGTCAGTATTTAAAAAGCAGGATCAAAGTGGTGTACATCTACCTCTTCATAGGTATTGCCGCAATAAGTACATTTTTTATTTTGCACAATCTGACCCTGCCTGCATTTTACGGCGTTTGTCTTTTTCTCGGTTTTACTGCCGGCTACTGGACCATGTTCATCACCATTGCAGCGGAACAGTTTGGTACCAATATCCGCGCAACAGTAACAACTACCGCCACTAATTTTGTACGCGGCGCATTGGTTCCGATATCATTGCTACTGCAATATCTCAGAGGTGTATTCGATGGTTCTATCATCACTGCAGCTGTTATTGTGGGCGTGCTGGTGATGGCAATCGCTTTCTGGGCACTGAGCCGGATGGAGGAAACCTTTTCCAAAGACCTGGATTATACCGAATAATAATTGTTCCCCACATATTTTTATTTTCTATTGATATCCTGAATAATCTTGTCTGTTAACTTAGGGACGTTATAATGTTTTTTAATGTTTTCCAGGCTAACCAGGATACCTTTTGTATAGGCATGGTGCTGGAAGTTAAAGATAGTCTCGAGTACGTCCGGATCGATATACCTGGAGTTATTGCCGTCAATAATCACATTGGTCTCCTTTGGGATATTATTGAGGACCACCTGTATTGCCGCTTTATTCAGAAAAGAAACTTCTTCAGCCAGTTTGATCCTGAGATTCTTTTTGTCTCCCTCCTCCTGTATCCTGTAAAAGAAAGGGTTACGCATATTTATCCTCAGCAGGTAAAAGATGGATAATGCCATTCCTACTGCCACACCCTTCAAAAGATCCGTAAATAATATGGCTGCCAGTGTAACTACAAATGGTACAAACTGGTCCCAGCCTTTGGTATACATTTCTTTGAACAGGCTAATCCTGGTCAGCTTATAACCTGTAACCAGCAGTACGGCAGCGAGGCAGGACAGGGGAATCATATTGATTAACCCCGGGATAGCTATAAGGGCTATCAGCAACCAGCAGCCATGGAAAATAGCCGACATCTTTGTGCGGGCACCGGAATTTACATTCGCAGAACTCCGCACAATAACAGAAGTCATGGGTAAACCTCCCAGCATGCCGCTGCAGATGTTTCCAATGCCCTGTGCCAGCAGTTCCCGGTTCGTAGGAGAAACCCTTTTTATCGGATCGATCTTATCAATCGCTTCAAGGCTGAGCAGCGTCTCCAGACTGGCTACAATGGCAATGGTCAGCGCCACGGTCCATACATCCTTCCTGTTAATAGCAGTAAAATCAGGATGGATAAACAAGGCTGTAAATCCCTCCCAGCCATTCACAACCGGAATCTTAACCATCTGGTCTGCGTTTAAGGCAAAAGCTGTCTGTTTAAAGGCCAGTCCCAGCGCTACTCCTGCCACCACTACGATCAGCGGTGCAGGTATACCCTTTGGCATTTTGCCCCTGGCACCATAGATCAGGATAGCGATCGAAATTGCACTGATAATAAGCGCTGCAGGGTTAAACTGTGTAATTGCGTTTGCTATTGCCACATATGCCCCTTCACTTTCATTCCTGAAAACGCTTTCATCAAGAAAATCTTTGTCTATACCCAGCGCATGAGGAAGCTGTTTGAGGATCAGGATCAGCCCGATCGCGGCCAGCATACCTTCAATGACACTTGAGGGAAAATAGTTTCCGATCGTCCCCGCCTTAATCAGGCCCAGGATAATCTGCAGACCTCCTGCCAGGACCACGGCAAGCAGGAAGACAGGGAAATCTCCGAGTTGTGTAATACCTCCCAGCACGATCACCGTCAGACCCGCTGCCGGGCCGCTTACACTCAACTGTGATCCACTTAAGGTCGCAACAATGATCCCTCCGATCACACCAGTAAGTACCCCGGAAAAAAGCGGGGCCCCGGAGGCCAAAGCAATGCCCAGGCACAATGGAAGGGCGACAAAAAAAACGACCAGACTTGAAGGGAAATCGCGTTTTAAATTCTTTTTAAGGATATACTTTTTGATATCCAGTCCATAGACTGAAATGCTATTCTCCATAACTTGTTGAATTATTCCTAAACCAATAATAATACCTAGATCCCGATGGATCAGATCATAGTGTCTGAATGACAGCGTAATTGGGAGGTGGAGTGGGTACAGAAGAATAATAATGATTAACGTACCGTTTGGAATGGTCGATGAAGCAGTTTTTAATTCCTATTTCCTGTATTGAAGGGATGTACACATCACCATAATGGAAATCTGTGGTCCTGCAGTCAGTACACTTTAGCATATCTTTTACATCCCCCTGAGAGTCATGTTCCTCCTCAAGGTCCAGGACTATGGATTTATAACTGTAGTTATCGTGGCAAAGAAATACAGGCACAGCAGAAACAACCATTTTAAGCGCGAAAATGGTCATAAAAAAGATGAAGATGCTCAGACGATAAGAATACAACTGCATTTTTCCGGTTTTTCGGCTATTTCTACTATAAATGTAACATCAATAATTCTTTAATAGTGAAAAATAATTAAAAAAAATTACAACCCTCTCTTTTATGACTTAATAACAGGCTCAGGAAAAACAAATTTGCAAGTTTACGTAACAATAATCTGACAGGAAGTGTACTTTCGCAATCTAAACAAAGCAATGAAAAAAGCATATTTTCTTCTATTATTATTCATTCCTGCAATTTCTTTTAGTCAAAGTAATAATGCTCCTTCCTCCTATGACCCGCATGACATCAAAATAACCGGTTATCTGCAGACACAATTTCAGAAAGCACAGTCTGATGGTATATCATCTTTTTCCGGAGGTGATTTTGCAGAAAACTCTGACAACAGATTTATCATCCGCAGGGGCAGGCTGAAAATCGACCGCGTGGATAAATATTCCAGTATCGTATTCCAGCTGGATGCTACCCAAAACGGGATTAACCTGATGGATGCATTTATTCAGTTGCAGCAACCGGATCATAATGAGCTGCGGTTGACGGCAGGTCTTTTTAACAGGCCATTCGGCTATTCCATTGTCTATTCCTCAGGATACAGGGATTTTCCTGAGCGGGCCAGGGTATTTCAAACCATCATGCCCCGTGAGCGTGACATTGGCGCTATGGGATCCTACCAGCCCTTTAAGTTCCTCAGCGCAGATCTGGCCGTCGTCAACGGAAGCGGATTATACGCCCGGGATTATGATTCAAAAAAAGACATCATCGGCAACATTACTTTTAAATTTGACAGCCTGGCCAACCGAAAATTGCAGATCGGCTTCGGAGCATCCTTTTATAAAGGGTCTGTGCGCAATGATACAGAAAGCTATTACACCAATAATGGGAATGGTTTTACAAAGAATACCAGTCCTCTTAATGAAGGGGCAAACTTAAAAAGGAACTATTTTGGCGGTAATATACAGTTTCAATACAACCATTCTTTCGGAACTTCAACCTTAAAGGCCGAATATGTAACAGGTACGCAGCCAGGAGTAGCAGCTACTACATCTGTCACTGGCCCGGTTGCCAGCCAGAGTTTTACCACTCAGCCCGCCACAGACCTTTACCTCAGAAATTTCACAGGTTATTATATCTGGTTCACACAGCAGATCGCCAAAACCAAATTTAATGTCCTTGCCGCGTATGATGTTTACGATCCCAACAATAAGGTCCGAGAAAGTGAGATTGGCACAGGAAATAATACCACCGCAGGAGATATCAAATTCAGCACCTTTGGCTATGGTTTTACCTATCTGGTTAATGCAAGGGTGAAGTTAACGGCCTACAATGAGAGAGTAATCAATGCTGCTGCACAACTGGATAAATACCGTACGGATATCAGGGATGATGTATTTACCCTGCGTTTACAATATCGCTGGTAATTGATACATTTATACAAATGTATTTCCATGGATAATAAAATCGCATTATTACAGGACAAAATAAAACAGGCCCAGATGGGCGGCGGTGCCGTAAGGATAGAAAGCCAGCACCGGAAGGATAAATTAACCGCCCGCGAAAGAATACATTTCCTGCTGGATGAAGGCACTTTCGAAGAGATCGGGATGTTTGTTACCCACAGAAGTACCGATTTTGGTATGGAAACCGAGAAGTACCCCGGTGATGGGGTAGTAACAGGCTATGGAAACATCAATGGCAGACTGGTGTACGTTTTCTCGCAGGATTTTACTGTTTTCGGCGGATCACTTTCCGAAACCCATGCCGAAAAGATCTGTAAGATCATGGAGCTGGCCCTTCAGAACGGAGCACCCCTAATAGGATTAAACGACAGCGGTGGTGCGCGTATTCAGGAAGGCGTTGTTTCATTAGGCGGCTACGCAGATATTTTTTACCGCAACGTTCAGGCATCCGGTGTTATCCCCCAGCTGTCGGCTATCATGGGGCCGTGTGCCGGTGGTGCCGTATACTCCCCGGCAATTACAGATTTCATTCTGATGGTAGAGCATACCTCCTATATGTTCGTCACCGGGCCAAGTGTAGTTAAAACCGTAACCCACGAAGAAGTAAGCTCCGAGGAACTGGGCGGTGCATTTACACACGCCACAAAATCAGGTGTCACGCATTTTGCCTGTCCAAACGAACTGGAAGCTATTAACCATTTGAAACGGTTGCTGAGTTATATGCCACAGAATTGCGAGGAAAGACCTGCACAGTTGACTTATGATCTGAACCAGGATGAAAGCAGGGCGCTGCTCAGTCAGATCATTCCCGAAAATGCAAACCAGCCTTATGACGTGCGGGGCATCATCGAACAACTGGCAGATGAGGACAGCTTCCTGGAAGTACATAAGGATTATGCAGAAAATATTGTGGTGGGTTTCGGCCGGCTTGCAGGACGCAGTATTGGCATAGTTGCAAACCAGCCAGCTTATCTGGCAGGAGTACTGGATAATAATGCTTCTGTAAAAGCAGCACGCTTTGTGCGGTTTTGTGACTGCTTCAACATCCCACTGCTCGTGCTCGAAGATGTTCCGGGATTTCTGCCTGGAACAGATCAGGAATGGCATGCCATCATTACCAACGGTGCAAAGTTATTATATGCATTTAGCGAAGCCACGGTTCCCAGAATAACCGTAATCATCAGAAAAGCTTATGGTGGCGCCTATGACGTAATGAACTCAAAACATATTGGTGCAGATATGAATTATGCCTGGCCTACGGCAGAAATTGCAGTAATGGGTGCCAAAGGTGCAGCAGAGATCATTTTTAAAAAAGAAATTAGCAGTGCAGCTGATCCCGAAGCAAAACTGCAGGAGAAAGAACAAATGTATGCCGGTATCTTTGCTAACCCCTACCGGGCAGCAGAACGCGGCTTTGTAGATGAAGTAATCGAACCATCAGCAACCCGAAGCAAACTGATAAAAGCATTTAAAATGCTCGAGAATAAGGTGGTCAATAACCCACGCAAAAAGCACGGCAACATTCCATTGTAAATAAAGCAAACATGTTGTGATGCTTAGAGCCATCTTTATATATTTGTTTATCATAAATATATAAAGATGGCTAAAAAGAAAGACGACCAGCAGAAACACGTATCTGTCGTAAATAAGAAATCACTACAATTTTTTGAAGAATATATCAACAACCCATCACCAACAGGATTTGAATACCCCGGCCAGAAACTTTGGCTGGATTACCTCAAACCTTATATTGATGAAAGCTTTATTGATAACTATGGCACAGCAGTTGGCGTAATCAATCCTGAAGCGGCATATAAAGTAGTTATCGAGGCACATGCCGACGAGATCTCCTGGTTTGTAAACTATATCACCAGCGATGGTCTGATTTACGTAATCAGAAACGGTGGTTCGGATCACCAGATTGCTCCCTCCAAAAGAGTAAATATCCATACAGATAAAGGAATGGTAAAGGCGGTTTTCGGATGGCCGGCTATTCATACCCGTGGCGCAGGTGAAAAAGAAGAAGCGCCCGCATTAAAGAACATCTTCCTGGACTGCGGCTGTACAACCAAAGATGAAGTGGAAGCATTGGGCGTACATGTTGGCTGTGTAATAACTTATGAGGACGAATTTATGGTGCTTAATGACCGCTATTACGTTGGCCGTGCACTGGATAACCGTGCCGGGGGCTTCATGATTGCCGAAGTGGCACGGTTGTTAAAAGAGAACAAACAGGAATTACCATTCGGATTATACATTGTCAATTCCGTACAGGAAGAGATCGGTTTAAGGGGTGCAGAAATGATTGCATATAGGATTAAACCTGATGTAGCCATCATTACCGACGTAACACATGACACCTCTACCCCAATGATCAATAAGATTACCCAGGGCGATATGGCCTGCGGCCGTGGCCCGGTAGTATCTTATGCTCCCGCTGTTCAGACAAACCTGAATAAGCTGCTCATCGAGACTGCGCAAAAAAATAACATTCCGTTCCAGCGCCAGGCTTCATCACGTTCTACAGGAACAGATACTGATGCTTTTGCTTATTCAAATGGCGGTGTTCCTTCGGCATTGATCTCTCTGCCCCTGCGTTACATGCATACTACAGTAGAAATGATCCATAAGGAAGATGTAGATAACGTCATCAGTCTGATCTACCATTCCCTGCTGAACATTAAAAAGGACCATGATTTTAAATACAACAAATAACATCCTATCTTCGTAGGATAAAAAAGCGTGCTTGTCAATTCAGGCACGCTTTTTTATGGTGTTTACATGAACATGGCCTGAGCCTTAGATTAACCAAATAAAAAATGAAACCTACTTTATTAATTCTCGCAGCTGGTATGGCAAGTCGCTATGGCAGCATGAAACAAATAGATGGCTTCGGACCTAACGAAGAAACGATTATCGACTACTCCATTTACGATGCCATCAAAGCTGGTTTCGGGAAAGTTGTATTCATCATTAAAGAAGAGTTTGTAGAAAATTTTAAAGCTATATTCGATTCAAAACTGAAGGGCAAAATTGAAACAGACTATGTATTTCAGAATTTTGATCTTCAGCAATATGGTCTTGATCTGGAGATAGAGAGGGCAAAACCCTGGGGAACAGGTCATGCGATCCTGGCAGCCAGACATGCCATAAAAGAACCTTTCTGTGTGATCAATGCTGACGATTTTTACGGACTGGATTCCTTTCAGAAAATGGTGAGTTTCCTTACTGAAGAAGTTACAGGTAGTAACTATTCAATGATCGGTTATGAGATAGCCAAAACCCTGTCCGATTTCGGTTCGGTATCCCGTGGAGTATGTAAAGTAAGTCATGATGGTTACCTGGAAGAAATCATTGAAAGAACAAAGGTACTTCGTGACGGAGAAGCTGTTGTTTATGAAGAGGACGACAAGCAATATCCTTTGGCTTTAGATACACGCGTATCTATGAATTTCTGGGGTTTTACGCCCGAAGTATTTAAACTTGCCGAAGAGTTATTTAAAGATTTTGCCATTACGCATCAGGAAGACCCTAAATCAGAATTTTTCATCCCGATCATCGTGGAGACCCTGTTAAACTCAGAGAAAGCTGATTTCAAAGTAGTGCCTACAGATAGTAAATGGTTTGGTGTAACTTATAAAGAAGATAAACCTGTTGTTAAGGCCAGTATAGATGCGCTTATCAGCGAGGGTGTTTATCCTGCGAATCTTTGGGGATAAACTAAGGTTTTATTTATTGGAGAACACATTGGTGGTATGAAAATATCCTGTCCAGAAACATAAAAAAGGAGCCCGAATTATTCAGGCTCCTTTTTTATGCTGATTGCACTTAAATAGGGTTTTGTACGATCAGATTATTAGAAGTTATTTCTGTCTGCGGGATGACCCATTGGAAACGGTTATCTCCAGCCGGAATGTCAAATACCGTGGCTACTGATGCCTGGTGATTTGCACCATTACGGTTCAACGGCAGGTTCAGACGTTTGAGATCTGTAAACCTGAACCCTTCGCCCCATAGTTCTGCGCGTCGTTGTATCATGATTTCATTGATCAGAGCGGCACCTGTATTAACAGATTTCACATAGCTTGGATTACGGTTGACCGCCAGGGTAAACAGTGCAGTTTGCGCAGCGGCATCATTTCCCTGACGCGCCAACGCCTCAGCTTCAATCAGATACATTTCGCCTAAACGCATGAACGCTAAGTCACCATAACTGTTACTTGAACTATTGGCAAGAAATTTCCTGTTCATATATGGAAATCTCACACCACTTGGTGGAATGGTAAATAAAGGATCACTTCCGGTTGGATCCCATAATCTCTTTCTGATATCTGTTGCTGCAATTTGGTTATACAAGGCAGAGTTAATACATTTTGGGTTACTACGGATGTTAGTAGAGTTAAAATTAACCGACATGTAAGCAAAGAATGAATAAAAGAATGTTCCCTGATCGGCAATCTGGCTGATGCCCCACATCCACTCCGGATTGGTTAGTAAGTTAAAACCAGCAGTATAATTTGCATTTGTCATCAGAGCAATACTTGAAGAAAGTGCGGTAGTTCTGGCTTGAGCTGCAAGTGTAGCGGCGCTTGGATAATCCTGCATTGCCAAGGCCACCCTGGCTTTCATACCTTGTGCAACGGACAGGTTGATATGTGACTTATTTAATCTCGCAGGTGCATTGGTTAAGTTAGTGATCGCTGCATCCAGATCTTTATTAATCTGGGTATACACAGCACTTACAGTGGCACGCGGTAGTTTTTCTACTTTGGTAGTGATATTAATTGGCACACCAAGTTGGGCGTTTGTTCCGCCGGCAACATAGCGTTCAGCATAAACCTGAACCAATTTGAAGTGAGCATAAGCCCGCATGGCAAGTGCCTCGCCCCTGATTACATTTTTCTCAGCGTCTGTGCCTGTTGCGCCGTCAATACCTTCAATGATGGCATTGGCATTGGCAATTAAACCGTAATAATAACGGTAAACAAATAAAGTCTGAGCACCCGTAACACTTCTTGACTCCGTATATTTATATACATTGATGAACCAACCGTTACCAGTTGTAGGATTAACAAGATCTTCACCCATCATATCCATATCAATCATTACGGAGCTTTCTCCTCCCTGGCCCTGATCTGCATAAGCCGTATACATCAACCTGTAAGCACCATTCATAGCTGCAGCAGCATTAGCAGTGGTTGTAAATACACTTGCTGATGACACCTGATCAGTTGGCGCAGTATCTAAAAAATCTTTTTTGCATGATGGCAGAATTACAGATGCAGCCATTAGTGCACAAAAACTATATATATATTTTCTTTTCATATTGATCTCTATTTTATAAAGTGAATTTCAGACCTAAACTTACAATCCTTTGTGGCACATAGGCGTTAGTTACAGTACCATTAAAGTTCTGTGTAGGATCCATTCCTTTTCTGCCACTGATTAAAAAGAGGTTCTCACCACTTACATAAACACTTGCACTTTTAACTGTTATTTTTGAAAGGAATTCTCTTGGCAGGTTATAGCTTACTGTAGCATTTCTGAAATACAAGTAAGAAGCACTGGTTAACCATCTGCTTGAGGCAGCATACAGGTTCGTTGCATTGCCTTGATCAATCCTCGGGACATCAGTAACATCACCTGCTTTCATCCAGCTTTTCAGCATATCTTCATGAAGCGCACCACCGTATGATCCGATAGACATTAAACTTGCGTAATTAGAGTCATATAATTTTCCCCCTAACTGGTAGTTCAGCATGAAGGAGAAACTAAAATTCTTGTAATTAAATGAGTTACTAAATGCTCCATAAACATCTGGAAGGGCGGTATCACCTGTATAATCTAACTTAGCATTAGCAACAGTCGTAGTATAAACTACACCATCAATTGTACGAAGACTTGTCCCGGTAGCACCATCAACAGGTACATACAATGCTGAACCATCAGCTGGATCCACACCTTTGTAAATACGCATGTAGAAGTCATACAATGAATGTCCTACAGCCAGTTTTTTCGTACCTGAAATAACTTCAGGCTGATCAGCGGACATTTTAGTTATTTTATTCTTATTTGCAGTAATATTAAAATCAATTGTCCAGCTAAAGTCCCGGCCTCTTACAGGTGATCCTGAGAGGTTAACTTCCAGTCCCTTGTTGTACATTGAACCAACATTCTGATACTGTGTGATAAATCCGCTGGATACTGGTTGCGGCACTCCAAACAATAAGTTTGAAGACTTCCTGTTATACAATTCTACACTACCGCTCAATCTGTTTTGGAATAAACCAAATTCAAGGGCAAGATCTACCGTTTTGTTCACTTCCCATTTCAGGTTAGTATTTGCAGTAGTAGTGCTCAATGAAAATCCCGGCTCCAATGCGTTGTTATTTACATCATACAAAGGCAATGTTGGATAATAAGCGGGATCCACCAGGTCTGGTAAAAGAAGAACCTGATAATTACCAACACTACCATAACTGCTTCTCAGTTTCAACTGATTCACCCAGGTAATATCCTTCATAAAATCTTCTTTGTCAATTCTCCATCCTGCACCTACTGAACCGAAATAACCTACACGGTTGTCCGGAGAAAATCTCGATGATGCATCACGACGGAAAGAGGCAGAAAATAAATATTTCTGATCAAAGTCATAATTCAACTGAGAAAAATATCCTTCGGAACGATCTCTTTCTTTGTAAGATGCTAAACTAGCGATTGTGGTAAAGTTGGTGAGCTCAGTATTACCGGTAAGGAGCTGAGTGTTTCTTGACCCGTTCAGGCCATCATTTAATCTTGAATAGTTTTCGTGACCTGCTAAGACACTTACATTATTTTTACCAAAAGACTTAGAATAATTCAACAGCTCGTTTAAGTTATAATAAGTAGTGAGGATCATACTTCTGGTCGAGCGTCCACCCGGAGCACCATCGCCAATAATTTGATTCTGGTAAGAGGAAGAATAATAGTTGTTATAATCTGCACTTCCGTTCACAGTAAATTTGAAATCCTTCAGGAAAGTAATTTCTCCATAGGCACGGGTACTGAAAACATTGCGCTTAAATGAGTTATCATTTAATAATATTTCCTGTAAAACATGACGCCCCGGACTTGCTCCACTAGCTCTTGATGGTACTCCAAGCGTTGTTAAACCACCGTTATCGTATACTTTATTACCTAAATTATCATACAGATTTTCTCCTGTTACAGGGTTATGCGCATATACATTGTAAACAGGTCCGATATTACGGCTGAAAAAGAAAGGGTTTACATAAGATGTGCTTCCTGTTGCTGTAGAGTTTGTCTCTGCGACACTTCCTGACATATTCACACCTGTTTTGAACCAATCAGTAGCCTGATGGTTCACACTTACACGCCCGGTAATACGGTCGAAATCAGATTTTTTTGCAAATCCTTTCTCATTCACATAGCCCACAGAAGCGAAGTAATCTGTTTTAGCTGTTCCCCCACTGTAATTTATGTTATATTCCTTACGATCACTTGTTCTCAATGTTTCCTTTAGCCAATCTGTATCATCATATCTTAATGAAGCATTTGGATTAATATTACCATTAACGTCAACAATCTGATTGCTTGGTACATTAAAAGGATTGTTACTTTGTGTATATATACCGTTCTGAATCAGAGAGCCTAATGTTTGAGAAATATCAAGATAAGTCCTGCCGCCAAGTACCTGCTGATTGGCGGCATTCCTTGTACCTAAACCCGATGCAATAATACTCGCATCAGCAATTGATAATGGGTTGCTCGCTGCATACACCAGACTGTTACGGTATCCCTGCCACTCCAATGGATAATATTGTTCAGCACCTACGCGTGAATATTCAGGTATACCACGGGAGATAATACCCTCAGTAGCTTTGATACTAAGCTGACCTGTACCATTTCTGCCTTTCTTGGTAGTTACCATTATCACACCGTTTGCAGCCTTAGCACCATACAGGGCTGTAGATGCTGCATCTTTTAATACAGTGATATTCTCAATATCTTCAGAGTTGATATTATTGAATGTTCCCTGATATTGCACCCCGTCTAAAATAATCAGCGGATCGTTTGAAGCACTGATTGACCCAATACCGCGGACACGTATCTGAGGGGCACCCCCTGGCTGACCAGTAGCAGGGTTTACCTGGATACCAGGAGCGATTCCTGCCAATGCGCTAAGTGGATTTGACACCGACCTTTTAGCCAGATCATTTGCACTTAGGGAAGCTGCAGAACCTGTAAATGTTTCCTTTTTAGCGGTACCATAGGGAACAACAATAGTTACCTCATTAAGGTCGTTGTTATCAGGATCCAAGCCAATATTGATAACTGATCTTGCAGGAACTTCCGCACTTTTATATCCTATATAGGAAACTACAAGTACGCTGCCCGAAGGAACGCTGATGGAAAATCTGCCATCCGCACCTGTTTGAGTTCTGGTCCTTGTGCCTTTGACAGAGACCGTCGCGCCGGCAATTGGAAGGCCGTCGTCTTTACCGGAAATTTTCCCGGTAATAGTTTGATTTTGCGCATAGGCATGGGATGCCACAAACAGCAAAATCCAGAGGAATTTGTGTAGAGTTTTAGTCATAAATAATAGTTATTAGTGCCGAAAAATACCAATTATTCCGGTAGTAAAGTAAATTTACTATTACACTAGTATTAAAAACATATTAATTTTGACAATGAATAAGGATTTAGCAATACCAAATTGACAGTAAAATGCTATTTAAAATATTATAATTTTATAATATAGCGTAATTTACTACTATTATACTAAATCTTACAACTCTTATAATAACAGCGAACAATTAAGGAAGGCGTTATGCGATTCACATGATCCTTCCATATCAGACACACGACCGTACAGTCAAAAATCCACCTGATATAAAGGAGAAAGGTCAATAGATAGTGGAGATTCAATGAGACCCGCCAGATTATTAAGCATAAAAAAAGAGGGTGATCATAAGACCACCCTCTTTTTGTTTCAGTATCAGCGATGAAACTTATTTAGTTTCGTCTTTTACTTCTTCAAAATCTACATCAGTAACGTTATCGCCACCTTGCGCTGCAGATTCTCCAGCTGGCTGACCTGCAGCTCCTTCAGGAGCGCCGTCTTGACCTGCTTTGTACATCTCTTCAGATGCAGCATTCCATGCAGCCTGAAGTTCTTCCTGAGCAGCATCAATATCAGCAAAGTTTCTTGCTGCGTGTGCAGCTTGTAATTTTGCAAGACCAGCTTCAATCGGTGCTTTTTTATCAGCAGAGATTTTCTCACCAAACTCTTTCAATTGTTTCTCAGTAGAGAAGATCAAAGCATCAGCACTGTTAATTTTATCTGCTTCTTCTTTAGCAATTTTATCTGCATCAGCATTTGCTTCAGCTTCTTCTTTCATCCTTTTGATCTCTTCGTCAGTTAAACCAGATGAAGCCTCAATACGGATTTTTTGCTCTTTACCAGTAGCTTTATCTTTAGCACTTACATGCAGGATACCGTTTGCATCAATATCGAATGCAACTTCTACTTGTGGAACACCACGTGGCGCTGGTGGAATACCATCCAGGATGAAACGGCCAATTGTACGGTTCTGAGCAGCCATTGGACGCTCACCTTGTAAAATGTGGATCTCAACTGAAGGCTGGTTATCAGCTGCTGTAGAGAAAGTTTCAGCTTTTTTAGATGGAATTGTAGTGTTGGATTCGATAAGTTTAGTCATTACACCACCCATAGTCTCAATACCTAATGAAAGAGGAGTAACATCTAATAACAATACGTCTTTTACCTCACCAGTCAATACACCACCCTGAATTGCAGCACCAATAGCTACAACCTCATCAGGATTTACACCCTTTGAAGGTTCTTTACCGAAGAATGCTTTAACAGCGTCCTGGATAGCAGGGATACGTGTAGAACCACCTACTAGGATGATCTCATCAATATCTGATGTTTTTAAACCAGCATTTTTCAATGCAGATTTACAAGGCTCAATAGTACGTTTGATCAGATCAGCAGCCAGTTGCTCAAATTTAGCACGGCTTAAAGTTCTAACCAAGTGTTTCGGGCCGCTAGCATCAGCTGTAATATATGGTAAGTTGATTTCTGTAGAAGTTGTGCTAGACAATTCAATTTTAGCTTTCTCAGCAGCTTCTTTCAAACGTTGTAATGCCATAGGATCTTGTGCAAGGTCCATACCATTTTCGTTTTTAAATTCAGCAGCTAACCAGTCAATGATAATGTGGTCAAAGTCATCACCACCCAAGTGAGTATCACCGTCAGTAGATTTTACTTCAAATACACCGTCACCTAACTCAAGTACTGAAACGTCATGTGTACCACCACCGCAGTCAAACACAACAATTTTCATGTCTTTGTGTGCCTTATCAAGACCGTAAGCCAATGCAGCTGCAGTAGGCTCGTTGATTATACGTTTAACATTTAAACCAGCGATTTCACCGGCTTCTTTAGTAGCCTGACGTTGTGCGTCATTGAAATAGGCAGGAACAGTAATAACTGCTTCAGTAACCTCATGACCCAAAAAGTCTTCCGCAGTTTTTTTCATTTTTTGCAAGATCATTGCAGAAATTTCCTGTGGAGTGTATTTACGGTCGTCGATTTCAACCCTTGGCGTGTTGTTATCTCCTTTAACCACGTTGTAAGGAACGCGGCCAGCTTCTTTAGCAACCTCAGCAAAGCTGCTGCCCATAAAGCGCTTAATCGAATAAATTGTTTTTGTTGGGTTAGTGATCGCCTGGCGTTTTGCAGAATCACCTACTTTACGCTCACCATTCTCTGCAAATGCAACAATGGATGGCGTTGTACGTTTACCCTCACTGTTGGCTATAACTACAGGTTCGTTACCTTCCATTACGGCTACGCAAGAGTTTGTTGTTCCTAAGTCTATACCAATAATTTTTGACATGCTATTTATCTTTGTTTATGTGATGAATTCTATTTTTCTAATTCTGTTTAACAAGCAATGTGCCAATTGACATTTGGCAGGTAAACAGCGCAGTATTTTAAAAATTATGTTAAAATGTAATAAAAACCATTTACAATTCTGACAGGTTGTCAGAATTACGCTTTCGCTTTGGCAATAAACCTGTTAAAGACTAAGCAGTCTTTCCAGGTGGTGATAACCAATGCCAAAATAACTCTTCGTTTGTCGTATTTTTTCCGAAATTTCGTGTTGATCAGCAACCGCCCCTTTTACTTTTGATCCTGTGATTAAAACATTTTTCGGAGTATTGGCCTCTGATATAAATTCAAAGACTTTTGTCTTGTACCCAAAGTATTCCAGTATAAGTGCGCGGATGCCATCTGTTACCATTACCGCCTGCCGTTCCAGGAAAATCCCGTACCTGGTGATAAAATCGAGTTCATTGCCGGCCTTCCCTTTTTCAATTTCCCTGCGGACCTGTTTGTGGCAGCATGGAGCAACAACAATCAGTTCTGCACCTGCATTAATACCTTTAGCGATCGCATCATCAGTCGCCGTGTCGCAAGCATGCAGCGCAATCAGCAGATCGATATCCTGATCCTGATAATCCTCAATTGTACCCTGAACAAAACTCAATCCTGTGAAGCCAGACTCTACAGCTATGTTGTTACAAAGGTCTACCAAATCCTGACGGTACTCCACGCCAGTTACAGCTACTTCCTGCTTAAGCACATTGACCAGGTAATCATAAAGTGCAAAGGTGAGATAACCCTTTCCCGAACCCATGTCTACTACCTTTTTTAACCTGCCCTCAGGAAGGTCCCTGATCAGCGGGCCCAGTAACGCAACGTACTGGTTAATCTGTTTATACTTGTCCTGTGCATTTTTAAAAACGACCCCATCTTTATCTGTAATACGCAGGGCGCTAAGGTAAGGCTTCTCAACAGACGCGATTAACCGCGCCTTCTCTTTATCATGGCTAACCGATAACTGGCCTGCAAGACTCGGCTTGTTGATATTTAATGTATAACCTTTCTGTTGGTGATTTAAAAAAACAATATCATTGGCAGAGGTAAAGCAGGTACAATTTCTGAAACCATTCTCCAGATAGGCGAACATCAGGGAGATTGCATCCTCATAGGAATAGTTCTTGGCAATATCCTTTGTTTTATACCTGTACGTAAAAGCCATGCGCTGTGCTCTTTTGATTAGAACTTTACGCACATAGATGTTCTTCAGTTCATGTTCAGTACCGCTGTAATTTCCCAGCGTGACCTTAATGAAGGTATCTGCGGAAATGCTTTCCGTTACCAGGCTTTTGAACTCTTCTAATTTTCCGGGATCTGACATGATATCATGATTAAGCTTACAATTTATGCATAAAAAAATGCCTTTCCGTATTACAGAAAGGCATCTTTATATTGGAGGATTTAAAATTATTCTCCTTTATCTTCTTTCGCTTCTTCAGCAGCCGGAGCTTCTGGAGTTGCTTCTTCTGTCGCTGGAGTTTCTTCAGCAACTGGTGCTTCTTCAGCAGCAGCCTCAGTAGTTGCAGCAGGAGCATCAGATTTTTTAGCTTTAGTTCTGCCACGACGGGTAGTTTTCTTCTCAGCAGCTTCAGTATCTACACCATAAACTTCGTTGTAATCTACAAGTTCAATTAAAGCCATCTCAGCGTTATCACCTAAACGGTTGTTTAATTTGATGATCCTTGTATAACCACCCGGACGGTTAGCAACTTTAGCAGCTACGTCACGGAACAATTCAGTAACTGAATCTTTATCCTGTAAGTAACTAAATACGATACGACGTGAGTGTGTAGTATCTGATTTAGATTTAGTGATCAGGGGCTCAACATACATACGTAAAGATTTTGCTTTAGCTAGTGTTGTAGAGATCCTTTTGTGTTTGATCAGTGATGAAGCCATGTTAGCCAACATCGCTTTACGATGGGAGTCAGTTCTTCCTAAGTGGTTGTTTTTTTTACCGTGTCTCATTTTTTTTTTATTCAGTGCATACCGTCTCTTCTGAATTAAAGAGGGAATTATGCACTATTAACAATTTGTTATTTGTTATGCTTACTCTTCTTCCAGTTTGTATTTACCTAAGTTCATGCCGAAAGACAATTGTTTAGATTTTACAAGCTCCTGGATTTCAGT
>NZ_JBEVDX010000143.1:0-13587 GCF_040513095.1 Pedobacter sp.
CCCTGCCTCACCTTTTTCCTCAGCCGCCTTAGTCCGCGCTTCTACACCTTTATTATGATGGAGCACCTGGTTTACAAAGTGAAAAGCGCCCATCATATTGGCATGGTCGGTCATCGCGACTGCAGGCATCTGATCAGCTGCTGCTGCCGCAATCAGACCAGGAATATTTATAGTAGACTGCAGTACAGAAAACTGCGTATGGTTATGCAGGTGCACAAATGTGGCCTGCTTAAGTTCTTCCTGGTTATTTCTAAGGTCTTTTCTGGAAATGCCGGAACCTTCAGCTTGTTCCTGTCTCTTCCTGATCTCGTCTGAGGCTGCCTTCAGGTTATAATGTTTCAGTCCTGCTCCCTGGATAACCGCAGGATTCTGCGTCTTAAACTCACGGAAGTAATCCTGCTCCTGCTGCAGCTGCTGAGGGCTGAAAACCTCCATTTTCACCAGTTGCAGGAAACACCTGGTCGTAGCCTCTACGTCGGCTGTTGCATTGTGGGCTTCAGCAAATGGAACCCCAAACAGGTAACTGTGCAGTTCGGTCAGTGTCGGCAGTTTGAATCTTCCTCCGCGTCCTCCCGGGATCTTTAACAAATCGGCCGTTACCTCTGTACAGGTATCCAGCACAGGCATCCCGGCCATCGGGCTTTCTACGCCTAAACGATAGAATTCCGATCCCATGATATTGATATCAAATCCAATATTTTGTCCTACAACAAATTTGGACCTGGAAAGTGCACTATTAAATTTTTCTAATACCTCGGCCAGTTCAATTCCCTGTTCCATGGCCAGCTCAGTGGATATCCCATGTATCCTTTCTGCATCATATGGTATATTAAAACCCTCAGGTTTAACCAGATAATCCTGATGCTCCAGCAGGTTTCCCATTTCATCGTGCAGCTGCCATGCAATTTGAATACACCGCGGCCAATTGTTCGTGTCACTTACCGGTGCATTATAATTGGCAGGTAAACCTGTAGTTTCGGTATCAAAAATTAAATACATAGACGGGTAATTAGAATCGCAATTCATAAACATTGGTATCCCCGCTGTTCAGAAATTCGATATACAAAATTACGTTTTTTTGAATGCCTTTATATCAAGAATGTGAAAATGACATTGATATAAGTAGCTGCAAAATACAAAGCCCTAAGTATGAGCGTGTCCCTTTTGCACCACTGGTTTGTGCTCCTGCGAGGTAAGTTTAGCTGTATCATATCCTTTGGCATGACAGCGTTCAATGATCTCCTGTAACAGCTCTTCAGGCAGTTCAGGCTTGCGGGCCATGATAAAAAGAAATTTATTTTTTGGATGCCCCACTACAACGTAAGAGTAATCTTCGGCAAGTTCAATGACCCAGTAATCTACTTTAACCGGCCACACAAACTGTGCTTTCATTTCTGCATTATTGGTACCTCTTACAACGAACAGTTTTGATCTGATATACTTGGGTTCATCTTCTCCAGCCAGTTTGTAAGTACTGAACACTGCGTAATATCCGTCAGGATGGATCACATAGGTCTCGGTAGTTTCACGCCATTTTTTGTCCATAAAAGTGGGTATGGAATATAGTGAGTACCATTTCCCTGCATAAGACATTATATCAACTTTTTCTACAGGTGTATTATCCATTATAGCTGTGTTCTGATTGATTTGACGTTAAGCAAATGTAAATTCTTTCAGATAAAACCAGTAATAGAAGATAAAGTTTTAAAAAGCATCTATTAAAGCTGCCTTAAAATTCATAACTTCATAAGAATTTTATGGCAAATAGACGCTTATGAAACCTGCATGCCTGCATGCAAGCTTCATGACCGATAAAGACAAATAGACGCTTATGAAAATAACAGTTGTAGGCGCTGGAGCGGTTGGTGCTACCTGCGCAGATAATATCGCCAGAAAGGAGCTTGCTGAAGAGCTGGTCCTGTTAGATATCAAGGAAGGTTTTGCCGAAGGCAAGGCAATTGACATGATGCAAACATCCGCTTTGCTGGGATTTAACACCAAAATAAAAGGTGTTACCAATGATTACAGTAAAACAGCAGGCTCTGCAGTTGCCGTTATTACGTCAGGTCTGCCACGCAAGCCCGGAATGACCCGCGAAGAACTGATCGGCATCAACGCCGGAATTGTAAAAAGCGTAGCGGAAAACATTCTTCAATTCTCCCCTGATGCCATCCTGATCATCGTCAGCAATCCCATGGATACCATGACTTACCTGTCATTGAAATCACTGGGCCTTCCTAAAAACAGGATCATTGGCATGGGCGGCACATTAGACAGTGCCAGGTTCAAATACTACCTGAGTGTAGCTATGAACTGTAATTCAAACGATCTGCAGGGCTTCGTTATCGGCGGGCATGGAGATACTACAATGATCCCTTTAACCCGCTATGCAACTTACCAGAGTTTAAATGTAACTGATTTGCTCGCAGAAGATGTATTGGCCAAAGTGGCCGCAGATACAATGGTCGGCGGTGCAACCTTAACCGGATTGCTTGGAACATCTGCATGGTACGCACCGGGGGCCGCAGTATGCGCACTGGTAGAGAGCATTGTGCGTGACGAGAAAAAACTCTTTACCTGCAGCGTCTCACTCGAAGGCGAATACCACCAAACGGATATTTGCCTGGGTGTACCCGTAATTGTGGGCCGTACGGGATGGGAAAAAGTGATCGACTATAATTTAACTGAAGAAGAACAGGCTGCTTTTAACAAAAGCGCAGATGCTGTCAGAAGCATGAATAATGTTCTTAAAGAAATGAAACTGATTTAATGCGTACAATTGCCGTCCCTATTAACCTTATCAACCTGAATGATGATGGTTTCCACCTGCTGATAGAAATTGGAGTTTTTGGTCATAAGTACCTTGCCGTAGTGGACACAGGTGCATCAAGATCAGTGTTTGATAAACGTTTCATCGAGGAGAACAGTAAGAATATCATCACAGCAGAAGATACAAATGCCACTACCCTGTTTACAACCTCTGCTGCCATACAAACTGTCATACCCAAACTTAAACTCGGGAAATTAACAATTAAGAATTACCCTGCAGTAGCTTTAGACCTCGAAACGGTGAATGAAGCGTATGCGATGCTCGGACACCCCCGGGTAATGGCAATTATCGGTAGTGACATCTTCTACAGCTATAACGCAAAGATCAATTACAAAAAGCTGAAGATTTACTTCTCCCATAAACAACGGTAAAAAAAAAACAGGTACCCTTTTGGATACCTGTTTTCTATTTTTTTTCCGGCGCTGCCTAAAGGAACAGCCAGAGTCAATATTATGCGTCGATCTTCGCGTATTTTGCATTCCTTTCGATGAATTCTCTCCTTGGAGCTACTTCATCACCCATTAACATGGAGAAAGTATGGTCACACTCAGCTGCATTTTCAATAGTTGCCTGCATCAAAGTACGGTTAGCCGGATTCAATGTAGTATCCCAAAGTTGTTCAGCGTTCATCTCACCCAAACCTTTATAACGCTGGATATGTACGCTTTCTTCTTTACCCTGGCCTTTTAGTCTTTGCACAGCGGCATCGCGTTGCTGATCATTCCAGCAATATTCCTGCTCCTTACCTTTTTTCACCAGGTATAACGGAGGTGCTGCGATATATACATAACCTGCTTCGATCAATGCTTTCATGTACCTGAAGAAGAATGTCAGGATCAGCGTAGTAATGTGTGATCCGTCAATATCCGCATCCGTCATGATTACAATCTTATGGTAACGCAGTTTGGTAATGTTTAAAGCTTTATCATCTTCAGGTGTTCCTATACTTACGCCAAGTGCAGTAAACATATTTTTGATCTCGTCATTCTCGTAGATCTTATGTTCCATTGCTTTCTCTACGTTCAGGATCTTACCCTTCAATGGAAGGATAGCCTGGAAGTTACGGTCACGTCCCTGTTTTGCTGTTCCACCCGCGGAATCTCCCTCGACAAGGTACAACTCGCATTTTTCCGGATCGCTGTCAGAGCAATCGGCAAGCTTGCCCGGTAAACCGGATCCGCCCATTACACTCTTACGCTGAACCATCTCACGGGCTTTACGTGCCGCAGCACGTGCTGTTGCTGCAAGGATCACCTTATTGACAATCATTTTGGCTTCCCTTGGATATTCCTCCAGGTAGATACCCAATGCCTCACCAACCGCGATATCTACGGCACCCATTACCTCAGAGTTACCCAGTTTGGTTTTCGTTTGTCCTTCAAATTGTGGTTCCTGTACTTTCACAGAAATTACAGCTGTCAGCCCTTCCCGAAAATCGTCACCGGTAATCTCAAACTTTACATTTTTAAGTAAACCGGACTTATCAGCATAGGCTTTCAAAGTACGGGTCAGGCCCCTTCTGAAACCGGCAATGTGCGTACCGCCTTCATGGGTGTTAATATTGTTTACATAAGAGTGTACGTTTTCAGCATAACTGTCATTATACTGCAGCGCAAGCTCCACAGGAATACCATTTTTAATGCCTTCTACATAGATCGGCTCAGCAATCAGCGAAGGGCGTCCTCCGTCCAGGAACTGAACAAACTCTTTTAATCCGCCTTCAGAAAGGAAAAGCTCAGAAAGGTATGTTCCGTCTTCATTCTCTTCACGCTCGTCAGTTAATGTAAGGCTGATGCCTTTATTCAGAAAGGACAGCTCTCTTAAACGTGAGGCCAGCGTATCGTAACGGTACTCGGTAGTCTGGGTAAAAATTGTAGGGTCCGGTGTAAAAGTAATTACCGTACCTCTTTTTTCTGTTTCCCCAACAACTTTAACGTCGTACTGAGGTTTACCCATGGCATATTCCTGCTCCCAGATCTTTCCTTCGCGGTGAACTTCTGCTTTCAGGTGTGTAGAAAGTGCATTTACACAACTTACCCCAACACCGTGCAAACCACCGGAAACCTTGTACGTATCTTTATCAAATTTACCACCTGCGTGTAAAACCGTCATTACGATCTCTAATGCCGATTTCTTTTCCTTCTGCATAATGCCCGTTGGAATACCACGGCCATTATCCTCCACCCGTATTGAATTGTCTTTAAGAATATTTACAGTGATCGTATCTGCGTGTCCGGCCAAAGCCTCATCGATAGAGTTATCTACTACTTCATAAACCAAATGGTGCAATCCTTTAACACCAGTATCTCCTATATACATCGAAGGGCGCTTGCGCACCGCTTCTAAACCTTCTAATACCTGTATATTATCTGCCGAATAATTTGACTTTGGATCTTTTTCTTCGCTCATATATGTTAATAAAAAATAAGATTCAAAAATAACCATTTGTGGGCAATTAACGGCAAATTGTGGATAACTAATTACCGGAAAGCGCACAATATCCGCCCAAAAAAACCGACTTATTTAGGATACTAATTTTGAAATTTTATATTTGCTAAAATTTATTCCTTCATTAAGGAGCCAGGCATCAATAGTCTGAGCTGATAAAGAGGCAAAAACGCAAAAAATAACCATAGATGAACAGAACATCCTTCAAACTAAGCACACTGGCTACGGCTGTAGCATTAGTTTCCGTAATGGCTTCATGCCAGAATAAAGACGAAAAAGCAACAACAACTGTTGCCAAAACTGATTCTCCGGCTGTAAAAAGCGGCGAACCAATTGTTTATGTAAATTCTGATTCCTTACTGACTAAATACGAATACTTCAAAGACCTGAAAGTGAAACTGGATGAGAAATCTAAAGCAGCACAAACAGATCTGGCGGCTAAACAACAGGCCTTTCAACGCGAAGTTGCGCAATATCAGCAAACACAAAATACTTTACCTGCTGATCAGAGAGCAACAACTGAGCAAAGACTTGCACGTAAACAACAGGAATTACAGGCATATCAGCAAAATGCCGGTGCAGCTTTACAAAACGAGCAGGCAACAGAACAGGAAAAATTATACAATAAAATTGCAGACTATCTGAAGATCTATGCAAAAGACAAAGGATACAAAATGGTGTTAACTTACCAGAAAGGTAACAGCGCTATCCTATTTGCTGATGCATCCCTGGATGTTACAAGTGAAGTAATCGTTGGTTTGAATGACGGTTACAAAGCGGATAAAAAGTAATTCATTAAAATCTGATAAAGGAATGCCCCTCTCAGCAGGGGCATTTTTTTTGCTTTATTCTTCCTTCTTCTCTTCGTCAAACAGGTTATCTGTCAGGTCATCAATCTCCCTGCGGTCACGTTTTGTCGGCCGTCCTGCGCCCCTGTCCCTGGTCAGCACCGGCGAATGGAACATCGATTTATAGGCATGGGTTTCCTCCACAGGAGTAATATCCTTGTATTTGGTCACCGCAATCTTAGACTCCACCCGGGTATATAAAAGCTCCACCACCTCAATCACCTTTTTTTCTATCCCCTTCGAAACCTGGTATACATCACCCGGTTTCACCACAACAGATGCCTTGATATTCTGACCATTCATTTTCACACGTCCGGCTTTACATGCTTCTGTTGCTAATGTTCTTGTTTTGAACAATCTTATTGCCCACAAGTATTTATCGATCCGTAATTTTTCCTGCTCTGCCATAAAAAATCAAAAATACATAAGTAAAAGATCGGTCAATAGATAAAATTGATTTATTTTGTGAAAAAATTAGAATTTACAATGAACAAAGAACTGAAAAAGTTAATAGAGGCTGTCTGGGAAGACAGATCCTTATTGGAATATGCGGAATATTGTGAGGCGATCGAATCTGTAGTATTGCAGTTGGATAAAGGTGAAATCCGTGTTGCTGAACCTATTCTTAATTCATGGGGGATCAATGAATGGATAAAAAAAGCTGTTATCCTCTATTTTCCGATCAGAGAAATGAAAGAAACTACAGTCGGCCCTTTCGTATTTCATGATAAAATGAAACTGAAAACCGATTACAAAGAATTAGGCGTACGTGTTGTTCCTGGTGCAAGTGCCCGTTACGGTGCATATCTGGCTAAAGGCGTAATCATGATGCCTTCTTATGTAAATATTGGTGCTTATGTAGATGAAGGTACAATGGTAGATACCTGGGCAACTGTCGGATCATGCGCACAGATCGGAAAACATGTTCACTTAAGCGGAGGTGTTGGTATTGGTGGTGTACTTGAACCTATCCAGGCTGCACCGGTAATCATTGAAGACAACTGTTTCTTAGGTTCAAGAGCGATTGTTGTTGAAGGTGTACGCGTAGAACGCGAAGCTGTTCTGGGTGCCAATGTAGTTTTAACTGCTTCCACCAAGATCATTGATGTAACAGGAAGTTCACCTGTGGAATACAAAAGTATCGTTCCTGCAAGATCAGTAGTGATCCCGGGCAGCTATACCAAAAAATTCCCTGCCGGCGAATACCAGGTTCCATGTGCACTGATCATCGGAAAACGTAAAGAATCTACAGATAAAAAAACTTCCCTTAATGATGCATTAAGAGAAAATAACGTAGCCGTTTAATGAATATTGGTTTTGATGGAAAAAGGGCTGCAAATAACCTCACAGGATTAGGTAATTACAGCAGATCGCTGATCTTACAGTTGTCAGAATTTTTCCATCAGAACCATTACTTTGTTTATTCTCCCAAGGTTAAAGAGGCTAAACAAATCAGTTCCTTCTTCGCCAAGGAAAATATCCATCTCCGCTTACCAGCCGGCACCCAGCCCGGTTTCTGGTGGAGAAGCGTAGGTATCAGAACACAACTCCTGCAGGACAATATAGCTATATACCATGGCCTCAGCAATGAGATCCCCTTTGGAATACATAATGGCAATCCCAAAACAGTTGTCACCATACACGATCTGATTTTCCTTCGTCTGCCCAAAAATTACAAGTACATAGACCGTAAGATCTACAACTTCAAAAGCAGGTACGCCTGCAGGTTTGCCGATCAGATTATTGCTATCAGCGAACAGACAAAAAAGGATATCATTGAGCTTTATCACATTGACCCGGCAAAGATTGAAGTGATCTACCAGACCTGCGACGATTCTTTCAAAGAGTTACTACCTGCAGATTTCAAGGAAACCATCCGTCAGAAGTATCAGCTCCCCGAAAAATATATACTTAATGTAGGCACAATCGAAGCCAGGAAAAACCTGCTGCTGATTGTACAGGCAATGACCCATGTGCCACAGGAATATAAGCTGGTGGTCGTAGGAAAAAAACAGGCCTATGCACAACAGGTTATAGCAGAAATTGAGCGCCTTAAACTCACAGACAGGGTGATTTTCTTAAAAGACATTCCCTTTGCAGATCTGCCTGCAATCTATCAGCTGGCATCCATATTCGTCTACCCCTCTTTCTATGAAGGATTCGGTATCCCGGTTATTGAAGCGCTTTATGGAGGCATTCCCGTCATCGCAGCTACTGGTTCATGCCTTGAAGAAGCCGGGGGACCAGACAGTTTGTATATCGATCCCTCAAATGCCGGAGAACTTGCCAATGCAATCAATTCCGTCATATCAGATCCTGTTCTGGCTGCTCAGATGAGAGAAAAAGGGTTAACATATGCAGCAAAGTTTAACACTCTCCCGCTGGCAGGTCAGCTGATGAATTGTTACGAACGCCTGGCAAAAAGTTAAATAACAAAGATTATTTAATAAATTTACGGCATGCTAAAAACAGAAATTGAAAAAGCATTGGCTGTACTCAAAAACGGAGGCGTAATTCTTTACCCTACCGATACAGTATGGGGCTTAGGCTGCGATGCCACCAATGCCGAAGCGGTGGAGAAGATCAACCAGATCAAGGGACGTGCATCCGACAAGAGCTTTATTATCCTGCTGGACAATGATTCAAAACTGCAAAGTTATGTGAATGAAGTGCCTGAAGTAGCATATGACCTTATTGAATACGCAGAACATCCGCTAACCATCATTTTCTCAGGTGCAAAAAACGTAGCCAAAAATGTAATCAGTGCAGATGGCAGCCTCGGCATCAGGGTCATAAAACATGATTTCGTTCAGCAGCTCCTGCAACGCTTCAGAAAACCCATTACCTCTACCTCAGCGAATATATCCGGAGAACCAACTCCTCAGTTTTTTGATGAAATCGACCCTAGAATTAAAGAATCAGTTGATTATATTGTTGACTGGGAACAGGAACTAAGGATTAACAAAAAACCTTCAACAATAATGAAATTAAGTCCATCCGGGCAATTTTCCTTTATTAGAAAGTAAGTTTTAGTACTTTTGCAAACTCAATAACCAGTACAAGCCTGGATAGCTTTATCCACAAAGAATAAATTCATTTTGAAAAAAAATCTAGGACATCCTGTTTTTAAGGTACTTGCCGACATTGCCGCAGAGAGTCATATCGAAGCATACGTGATTGGCGGATATGTAAGGGATATTTTCCTGAACAGGCCATCTAAGGATATAGATATAGTAGTGTTAGGCAACGGCATCGATTTCGCAGAACGTGCAGGCGCCGCACTTAAAAGTAAGGTTGCCGTATTCAAGAATTTTGGAACAGCAATGCTGAAATACCGCGAGCTCGAACTGGAATTCGTAGGTGCCCGCAAAGAATCCTACCGCGCCGACTCCCGCAAGCCGATTGTTGAAAACGGTACGATTGAGGACGACCAGCTCAGAAGGGATTTCACGATCAACGCACTGGCCATTTCGCTGAACCAGGAGAACTTCGGCCAGCTGGTTGATCCCTTTAACGGCGTAAAGGATATAGAACAGAAACTTATCCGTACCCCCCTGGATCCCGAGATCACCTTTTCTGACGACCCGCTGCGCATGATGCGCGCCATCCGTTTTGCCAGTCAGCTCAATTTTAATATTGATGAAAGCGCACTGGAAGCGATAAAAAAACAAAAAGACAGGGTCAGTATCCTTTCCAAAGAAAGAATCACTGACGAACTGAATAAGATTATCCTCTCCCCGGTTCCATCTGTAGGCTTTAAATATTTGTTTGATACAGGGCTGCTCCATCTGATTTTCCCGCAAATGGCCGGACTCTATGGTGTGGAAGTCATCAATGGAAAAGGACATAAGGATAACTTTTATCACACCCTGCAGGTACTTGATAATATCTGTGAGGTAACTGATGATCTCTGGCTGCGATGGGCGGCAATTCTTCATGATATAGCCAAACCTGCAACCAAGCGCTTTGAAGAGGGCCATGGCTGGACTTTCCACGGTCATGAAGACAAAGGCGCAAGAATGGTTCCGCAGATCTTCACACAGCTTAAACTTCCGCTGAATGAGAAGATGAAACTGGTGCAGAAACTTGTACAGTTACACCTTCGCCCAATTGTTCTTGCACAGGAAGTCGTTACCGATTCTGCAGTGCGACGTTTACTGTTTGATGCCGGAGAAGATATTGAAAGCCTCATGATGCTCTGCAATGCCGATGTCACCACCAAAAACGAATATAAAGTCAGGAAATACCGCAACAACTTTGAACTGGTAAAACAAAAGCTGAGAGATGTTGAAGAAAGGGACAAAATAAGAAACTGGCAGCCCCCGGTTACCGGCACCGATATCATGGAAGTTTTCGGACTTGCTGCCGGTAAAGAGGTAGGAATGATTAAAAATGCCATCCGCGAAGCAATTCTGGAAGGCGAAATAACAAACTCCTACGATGAAGCGTTAGCATTTATGCTTATCAAAGGAAAAGAATTCGGACTGATACCCGTAGCGGATCAGCCTAAATAATAAAAATATTTTATAATTTTATAAATAGAAATAAAGCTCAAATGGCAGTTTATAGATTTAGAATTAGTTTTGAAGACTTCGATGAGGTGGTTCGTGAGATCGACATCAAATCTACCCAAACCTTTGAAGATTTACATAAGGCCGTACACCGTTCTACGGGGTACAGTTCGGAGAAGTCTTCTTCTTTTTATGTAAGTTCTGATCACTGGATTAAAGGCGACGAGATCGCATACCTTCCAAACCAAAGAAAAATTGATCGTGGTGTTGCCCTGATGGAAAATGCAAAACTGAGCAAATTTATCGAAGACCCGCACCAGAAGTTCTATTACATCTATAACTTTGACCGTCCCTTCGATTTTCATGTAGAGCTGATTAAGATTATCCTGACTACAGACCCAAATATAGAATACCCTGTACTGTTCAAAAGTATCGGCGAAGCACCAAAGATCTTTGATTCGGCAGCCGGTGCGGCAGCGGCAGCAACTGCAGTCACAGCAGCAAGCCCTGCATCGAATGATTTTGACTTTCTGAACGAAATGGACTTCGTTCCGGAAGATTCCGAAGAAATCGAAGCTATGGATGGCAGGGGAATCACCACATCCGATAAAAGCGATGATGCAGATGAAGAAGAAGACGATGACAATGATGATTTCGCTGAAGGCGATGACTTCGGAGACGAAGAGTTCGACAGCAAGGAAGATTACTAATGCCGGATACTGGCAAAAATAAAACATTAATCGTAGTAGCTGGTCCAACAGCAATAGGTAAAACAGCTTTAGCTATTGAGTTGGCCCGGCATTTCTCCACAGAGATCATCTCCGCCGATTCCAGGCAGTTTTTTCAGGAGATCTCAATTGGCACAGCCAAACCTGGCCCGGAAGAACTGGCTGCCGCAAAGCACCATTTTATTGATTCCCATTCCATCACAACATTTTTTAGTACGGGAGACTTTGAAAAACAAGCGCTGGAAGTACTTGAAGGCATCTTTACAAAGAACAACATTGCCATTATGGTGGGCGGCTCGGGATTATACCTGGATGCAGTAACGAAAGGACTGGACGAGCTGCCTGATACAGATATGCAGATCAGGGAAGAACTTAATACCTTATTCCAGACAGAAGGTCTTGATCCCATCAAGGAGAGGCTTGCTGCAGCCGATCCGGAATATTATGCCAAAGTAGATCAGTTTAACCCCCAGCGGATGATCCGCGGGCTCGAATTTTTCCTGTCCACGGGCAAAAAGGTGTCTTCATTTCTCACCAACAGTAAAAAAGAAAGACCTTTCAATATCATCAAAATCGGACTTAACCTCGAACGTGATGCGCTCTATGAAAGAATCAACCACCGGGTTGATCTTATGCTTGCTGCTGGTTTACTCGATGAAGTTAAGGGTGTAGAGCAGTACAAAGAGCTGAATGCATTGAAAACCGTCGGTTATGCTGAACTGTTCGATTACCTGGATGGTTCCCTCAGCTATGAAGAAGCCGTAGATAAAATAAAGCAAAATACAAGGCGTTTTGCTAAACGTCAGCTCACCTGGTTCAGGCGCGATAAAGACATCCAATGGTTCGAACCACATACTCCGGCCACAGCGGTATTTAATTACCTGGAAGAAGCATTGAAAGTCAATTAGGCCATTGCCGTCGGCCCGCCGAGATTCATTGGAAAGCCGGTAGTTTCTTCCTGCGTTTTAATTCTTCCGTTGATAGCCTCGAATTTCTCTATATTCTCCTGCATTGCCAGCATTAACCTCTTCGCATGCTCCGGCGTAAGTATAATCCTTGATTTCACCTTTGCCTTTGGCAAACCCGGCATTACCCTGATAAAGTCTACTACAAATTCAGTATTGGAATGTGTAATGATCGCCAGGTTCGAAAATATCCCCTCAGCTACCTCTTCGGAAAGTTCGATATTGATCTGATTGTCGTTGTTTTGATTCTCCATACAGCAAAACTACTTCTTTAAATGCTTACGCTGTTATCAAAATAAAAATAAAAAAAAATCCCCCCTGTGAACAGGGAGGATTTTAATATTTGATGGAAAGACTATGCGTCTACTTCTTCTTCCTGTTTCGAAGCTAACAGTTTGTCATATTCTTCCTGTGAACCAACAATGATACGTTCGTAACCACGTACACCAGTTCCCGAAGGAATTAAGTGACCAACAATTACGTTCTCTTTCAGTCCAAGCATATTGTCACGTTTACCTGCGATCGCAGCTTCGTTCAATACTTTTGTAGTTTCCTGGAAGGAAGCTGCTGAGATGAATGATTTCGTACCTAATGAAGCACGGGTGATACCCTGTAATACAGAACTGGCAGTTGCCGATCTTGCATCACGAACCTCAATCTGCTTCAGATCTTTACGTTTTAACTGAGAATTTTCATCTCTTAATTTACGTAAGGACAGAATCTGACCTGGTTTCACCGTGTTTGAATCACCTGCATCGATTACCACTTTTTTGTCATAGATCTCATCATTTTCGATCATGAAGTCCCAACGGTCAACAGAGTTATTCTCTAAGAACGTTGTATCTCCCGGATCTTCAATGTGAACCTTCTGCATCATCTGGTGAACGATTACCTCAAAGTGTTTATCATTGATCTTCACACCCTGTAGACGGTAAACTTCCTGGATACCATTTACCAAGTATTCCTGAACAGCAGCAGGTCCTTTGATCGCTAAGATATCCGCAGGAGAAATTGATCCGTCTGATAATGGCATACCAGCTTTCACAAAGTCGTTATCCTGAACCAGGATGTGTTTAGACAATGGAACCAGGTATTTTTTGATCTCACCATCTTTTGATTCGATAGTCATCTCACGGTTACCACGTTTCACACCACCTAAGGTTACCACACCATCAATCTCGGTTACTACAGCCGGGTTAGATGGGTTACGTGCTTCGAACAATTCAGTTACACGTGGTAAACCACCCGTAATATCTC